>NZ_AVPI01000001.1 GCF_000768675.1 Knoellia flava TL1
AGGTCGCGATGGTCCTGCGCCAGGGGCGGACCCACCGCGCGCCCCAGCTCGAGCCCCCGGAGGTGACCGGCCCGGCGCGCCGGGTCGAGGCCGTCGACGCCGCGGCCGGGGCCGCCGCCTCGGAGGTGCTGGCACTGCTCGACGAGCTCCTCGACACCTGGTCGCAGGCTCCCCCGCGCGTCCTGCGCACCGGTGGCCTCGCCGTCCGTGACCTCAAGTCCGCGGCGACGCGCCTCGACACGGGAGCGGAGCACACGGCATACCTCGTGGAGCTGGCGCTCGTCGCGGACCTCGTCGCCGACGACGGCGAGGTGGACCCGCACTGGGTGCCGACGGCGGAGTACGACGTGTGGCAGACCGAGCCCGGTGGCGAGCGGTGGGCTCGGCTCGCGCAGTCGTGGCTCACGACGACCCGCGCGCCACACCGCGTCGGGTCGCGCACGGACGCGTCCTCGGTCGTCAACGCCCTCGGGGCCGACGCCCAGTGGCCGCCGATCCGGGCGCTGCGCCGCGAGGTGCTCGAGCTCCTCGCCGCCGCGCCCTCCGGCGTCGCTCCCACGGCGCACGACCTCGCTGCGGCCGTCCGCTGGCGCCGTCCGCGACGCGTCCCCCGGACGCTGGAGGCGGTCGTCGAGGCCGTCCTGCGCGAGGCCGCGTGGCTCGGGGTCACCGGACACGGCGCCCTCAGCGTCGCCGGTCGCGCCCTGCTCGCCGCGGACGGGGACATCGCGCCGGTCGCCGAGTCGATCCACCCCCACCTGCCCGCGCCCGTCGAGGCCGTGCTGCTCCAGGCGGACCTCACCGCCATCGCGCCCGGACCGGTCACCGGGTCGCTCGCCGCCTTCCTGCGGCTCGTCGCCGACGTCGAGTCCCGCGGTGGCGCGACGGTCCACCGCTTCAGCGAGGACTCGATCCGGCGCTGCCTCGACACCGGGTGGACCGGCGACGACATCCTCGCCGGCCTCCGCGACGCCAGCCGCACACCGGTGCCGCAGCCCCTCGACTACCTCGTCCGCGACGTCGCCCGACGCCACGGGACCGTGCGCGTGCGTGGAGTGAGCGCGGTCATCCGCAGCGAGGACGAGGCCGGGCTCGACGTCATGCTCGCCCACCGCGGCCTCTCCTCGCTCCAGCTGCGCCGCATCGCCCCGACCGTCCTCACCTCCCCGGTGCGACCCGACGTCGTCCTCGAGGTGCTGCGCGAGGAGGGTTTCACCCCCGTCGCCGAGTCTGCCGCGGGCATGGTCACCGTGCCGACCCGGCCCGTGCGCCGCGTCGTCCGCCGCACAGCCGTCGACCCCGCCCTCGTCCAGGCCATGGACGAGGCGCAGGTGGCCTCGCTCGTCGCCGGCCTTCGTGCCGCCGAGTCCGAGGCTCGCGCCCGGGCCGCCGCAGCCCCCGCCGGTCGCACCGGCCCACCGATCCCGGCCAACGACCCGACAACCTCCGTGGCCGTCCTCCGCGAAGCCATCGCCGACGGTCGCCCGGTCTGGCTCGGCTACTCCGACGGCGTCGGGCGCACCCAGCGCATGCTCTTCTATCCCGAGCGCCTCGACGGCGGCCGCGTCACCGGCGTCAGCGAGGGCGTGACCCGCACCCTCTCCGTCCACCGCATCACCGGCGTCGTCGCCGACTGACCGGCGGTCTGGGACCGGTACGCGGCGCACCCTGGTGGGTCGCACCGGACCACTACCGATTCGCCGCAGTCCATCCGCACTCGCGCGCAGAGCGCGCTTCGCGCTCCCGCCAGGCCCAGCCAGCGGCGAATCGGCAGTGGCCCGGCGCTCCCGGTGCCGCGCAGCGCCCCCGGGCGGTGCCGGGTCAGTCCGCGGCGGGGGTGAGGGCGCGGACCACGGCGGAGGGCGAGGGACGCCCGAGCTGCCGCGCCATCCACGCGCTGGTCGCGAGCAGTGCCTCGAGATCGACACCGGTGCGCACGCCCGCGCCCTCCATCGCCCAGACGAGGTCCTCGGTGGCGAGGTTGCCGGTGGCGCTCTCGGCGTAGGGGCAGCCACCGAGCCCGCCGGCGGAGGAGTCGACGACGGTGACGCCGTGGCGCAGGGCGACGAGGGTGTTGCTCAGCGCCTGGCCGTAGGTGTCGTGGAAGTGCACGCCGATGCGGTCGACTCCGATTCCCCTGTCCTGCAACGCATCGAGCAGGCGCGCAACGTGGCCGGAGGTGGCGACGCCGATGGTGTCGCCGAGCGACAGCTGGTCGCAGCCGAGGTCCATGAGGCGCTGGGCGACGTCGACGACCTGCGGCACGGGCACGGGCCCCTCCCACGGGTCGCCGAAGCACATCGACACGTAGCCGCGCACCCAGAGTCCGGCCTCGTGCGAGCGGGCGACGACGGGCCGGAACATCTCGATGGACTCGTCGACGGTGCGGTTGAGGTTCTTGCGCGCGAAGGTCTCGGTGGCGCTGCCGAAGATCGCGACGGCGCCGACACCGGCATCGAGAGCGCGGTCGAGCCCGCGCTCGTTGGGGACGAGCACAGGGCGGCGAGGGCCGCGACCCTCGTCGCCGAGCATGTCGAGCACCTCCGTGGCGTCGGCGAGCTGGGGCACCCACTGCGGGTTGACGAAGGACGTCGTCTCGATGGTGCCGAGGCCGGCGGACGCGAGGCGGCGGACGAACTCGGCCTTGACCTCGGCCGGCACGACCGCCTTCTCGTTCTGCAGCCCGTCGCGAGCGCCGACCTCGTAGATCGTGATCTCCGCGGGGAGGGTCGGGTCCGGCTCGACCTGCGGGGTGCGCATGCTCATGCCTCATCCTGACACGCAGCGTGGGCGAGTCCTGCGGACCGTGGGAGCGGTGGCGGCCACGGCAGGTACGTTGTCGCCCATGAGCGAGAACGACAAGGACCCGCAGCAGGGGGAGTACTCGGATCCGACGGCCAGTCCCGACTGGACGGTGCCCTCGTCCTCGCCGGACACCGGGTCCCAGGACACCCCTTCGTCCGCACCCACCGAGCAGATCCCGCAGGGCTCCGACGCCGACAGGGGCACGTCGTCGAGCGAGCCCTTCGTGCCGCCGGTGCCGCCCGCACCTGCGACGCCGGGCCACGACGCGCCCTACACGCAGCCGGCCGGCGAGACCGACCCGTATGCCGGTGGCCAGCCCGCGAACCCCTATGCCGCCACGCCTCCCCCGCCGCCGCAGTCCCCCTACGGCTCCCCGCCGCCGTCGCCCTACGGCGCACCGCCACCGCCCCCCGCCTACGGGGCACCCCAGGCGCAGGACCCCTACGCCGGTCAGCAGCCGGCATACGACCCGTATGCCGCGAGCGGCGCCCAGGCGCAGCCGGGCGGCTACCCGCCCTACCAGCCGCCCGGGCAGTGGCAGGCCCCGCCGGTCGCCTACGGCGCTCCCCCGGCGCAGAACACGAGCGCCATCGTCCTGACGATTCTCTCGGGCATCGTCACGGTGAGCTGCTGCATCCCCGGCATCGTGCCGCTCATCCTCGGCATCATGGCCCTGACGAAGAACTCGACCGACCCCGAGGGCTCCCGCCGCCTCACGAAGTGGGGCTGGATCGCGTTCGCCATCGGCATCGCGCTCGCGGTCATCGGCGTCATCGTCTTCTTCGCGATCGGCGCCTCGGGTGGGTTCGACGGCGGGACCTACGACTCCGACTACTCCTACTGAGGCCCCTTGACTGACGGCGCACTCATCGTCCAGAGCGACAAGACGCTCCTCCTCGAGGTCGACCATCCTCGGTCGGCGGAGGCGCGGCGGGCGATCGCACCGTTCGCCGAGCTCGAGCGAGCGCCCGAGCACATCCACACCTACCGGATCACCCCGCTGGGTCTGTGGAACGCCCGGGCGGCCGGCCACGATGCCGAGCAGGTCGTCGACGCGCTGGTGACGCACAGCCGATACCCCGTGCCGCACGCGCTGCTCGTCGACGTCGCCGACACGATGGCACGCTACGGCCGGCTCACCCTCCTCAAGGACGACGACGGGCGGCTCGTCCTGCGCACCACCGACCGCGCCGTGCTCACGGAAGTGCTGCGGCACAGGCGGATCAAGCCGCTCATCGGCGAGCGCATCGACGACGACATCGTCGTCGTCCACCCGAGCGAGCGCGGTCACCTCAAGCAGGAGCTGCTCAAGGTCGGCTGGCCCGCGGAGGACGAGGCCGGCTACGTCGACGGCGAGGCGCACCCGATCGACCTCGACCGCACCGGCGGCTGGTCCATGCGGCCCTACCAGGAGCAGGCCGTGGACGGCTTCTGGGACGGCGGCTCCGGTGTCGTCGTGCTGCCGTGCGGCGCGGGCAAGACCCTCGTCGGCGCGGGTGCGATGGCCAAGGCCTCGGCGACGACGCTCATCCTCGTCACCAACACCGTGTCGGCGCGGCAGTGGAAGGACGAGCTCCTCCGCCGCACGAGCCTCACCGAGGACGAGATCGGCGAGTACTCGGGTGCGCGCAAGGAGATCCGCCCGGTCACGATCGCGACCTACCAGGTGCTCACGACGCGCCGGAAGGGCGCCTACACCCACCTCGACCTGCTCGACGCCCGCGACTGGGGCCTCATCGTCTACGACGAGGTCCACCTGCTGCCCGCACCGATCTTCCGGATGACCGCCGACCTCCAGGCCCGCCGGCGGCTCGGGCTCACCGCGACCCTCGTGCGCGAGGACGGCCTCGAGTCCGACGTCTTCTCGCTCATCGGCCCGAAGCGCTTCGACGCGCCGTGGAAGGACATCGAGGCGCAGGGCTACATCGCTCCCGCGGACTGCGTCGAGGTGCGGGTCACGCTCCCCGACGGACAACGGATGGCGTATGCCGTCGCGGAGCCGGACGACCGCTACCGCCTCGCCTCCTGCTCGGACGCCAAGCTGCCCGTCGTCGAGAGGCTCGTCGAACGTCACCGCGGCGAGCCGACCCTCGTCATCGGCCAGTACCTCGACCAGCTCGATGAGCTCGCGCACCGCCTCGGGGCCGACGTCATCACGGGCGAGACGTCGGTGGCCGAGCGCCAGCGGCTCTACGGCGCCTTCCGCGACGGCGACATCAGCCTGCTCGTCGTCTCCAAGGTCGCGAACTTCTCGATCGACCTGCCGGAGGCGAGCGTCGCCATCCAGGTGTCCGGGACGTTCGGCTCGCGCCAGGAGGAGGCTCAGCGGCTCGGTCGGGTGCTCCGGCCCAAGGGCGACGGCCGCACGGCGCACTTCTACACCGTCGTCGCCCGCGACACCGTCGACGCCGACTTCGCTGCGCACCGCCAGCGCTTCCTCGCCGAGCAGGGCTACGCCTACCGCATCATCGACGCCACCGACCTCTGACCAGAACGGCCCTACGCGCAGCCCGAGATCCGAACGGAACGGTCAGCCCACCGCGCGGGAGCGCACGACGTCCGGTGCGGCGCTGGCTGGGTCTGGCGGGAGACCGGAGCGCGCCCAGCGCGCGGAGGTCGGATGGATGGCGGCGCACCGGACGTCGTGCGCGACCAACACGCCGCCGAGAAGGTGAGCGGACGGCATACGAGGTGGAGCGCGCAGCGTGTGTGAGAGTGGCGCGCATGACGCAGCCGCCGCAGGGCACCCCGATCGAGCCCACCGCCTCCCCGACCCGTTTCCGGGTCCGCCAGAAGCTCACGATGATGGTCAACCGCTACGAGATCCACGGCGTGGGTCCCGACGGCAACGAGGTCGGCCTCTGGGCGTTCGCCGAGCAGAAGCGGCTCGCCTTCAAGGAGCAGGTGACGTTCTTCGCCGACGCGGGCAAGAGCCAGCCGGTCTTCGGGTTCAAGGCGCGCTCGCGGATGGACCTCGGCGCGACCTACGACGTCACCGACGCGTCGGGCGCGCCGATCGGCCAGTTCCGCAAGGACTTCGGCAAGTCGCTGCTCCGCTCGACGTGGCACCTCACCGACGGAGCCGGCCGCACCTCGCTGGGCCAGGAGCGCAACCACGGCATCGCCATCCTGCGCCGCGTCTGGGACCTCGTCCCGGTGATCGGTGACATCCCGGTCCCCTTCCTCTTCCACTTCGACTTCACGCTGCCCGACGGACAGGTCGTCCTCAGCAGCACGAAGAAGGCGGCGCTGCGCGACGTCTACGAGGTCGAGCTGCCGCCCGTCGACGGCCATGCGCTCGACTGGCGCGTCGGTGCGGCCATGGCCGTCGCCCTCGACGCCCTCCAGTCCCGCTGACCGAGGACCCCTCGACGGTTCGCGAACCGTCGGGTCGCTCGCGAACCCGTTCGGACGGGCTCACGAGCGACGATGCGGTTCGCGAACCGGATCGTGCAGCGCGGGCCAACACACGGCATACGTCCAGACAACTCCCAGACTCGGCCGCCAGACTGGGCCCGTGAGCGCGAACCCAGCAACCCCCGAGGCCACGCTCCTCGTCGTCGAGGACGAGCCCAACATCCGTGAGCTCCTCGCGACCTCCCTGAGGTTCGCGGGGTTCGAGGTCGTCACCGCGGCCACCGGCGCCGACGCCGTGCGGCTCGCCGACGACCGGCACCCCGACCTCTGCGTCCTCGACGTCATGCTGCCCGACATGGACGGCTTCGACGTGACGCGCAGGCTGCGCGAGTCCGGCCGGCACGTGCCGATCGTCTTCGTCACCGCGCGCGACTCGGTCGACGACAAGATCAAGGGCCTCACCGTCGGCGGCGACGACTACGTCACCAAGCCGTTCAGCCTCGAGGAGGTCGTCGCCCGCATCCGTGCGGTCCTGCGACGCACTCGCGGCGAGCTCGACGACGGCGCCTCGCTGCGCTTCGAGGACCTCGAGCTCGACGAGGACAGCCACGAGGTCCGCCGCGCCGGCAGGGTCATCGAGACGAGCCCGACCGAGTTCAAGCTGCTCCGCTACCTCATGCTCAACCCCAACCGCGTGCTGTCGAAGGCCCAGATCCTCGACCACGTGTGGGAGTACGACTTCCGCGGCGAGAGCGGCATCGTCGAGTCCTACATCTCCTACCTGCGCCGCAAGATCGACACCGAGGGCCTGCCGCCGCTCATCCACACCAAGCGCGGTGTCGGCTACGTCCTGCGCCTGCCGCCGCAGACCTGATGGCCTCGGCTCCGGCATCCCAGGCCGTCGTCCGGCGGCTCGAGGCAATGCCGCTGAGGGTGCGCCTCGTCGCGATCGTCCTCGTCGTCCTCGCTGCCGCGCTGCTCTTCTCGAACCTCGCCACCGCCTACCTCATCCAGCGCGACCTCCTTGGTCGCGTCGACACCGAGCTCCGCGGCGTCGCCAAACCCGTTGCGACACAGGCGCTCGAGGACCTTCGCCGAGGCAACAACGCCAAGCCGACGAACTACGCGTTCGTCCTCTTCCCCGTCGACGGCGACACGATGAGCGTCAACCCCACGACAGAGCAGCGCCACCCCGACGTCCCCCGGCTCGAGCTCGACGACCCGTTGGTGACGAAGGGCCGACCCTTCACCGTGGGGTCCGTCGACGGCGACCTGGAGTGGCGGTTCATCGCCGGCACCGTCAACAGGAGGGAGGGCACCTTCGCGGTCGGCGTCCCGCTCCGGTCGGTGAAGCAGACCGTGACGCGGCTCCTCGTCACCACCGGTGTCCTCAGCGCTGTCGTCCTCGCCGGCTCGGCCCTGCTCGGTTGGTATGCCGTGCGCCGCGCCTTCCGCCCGCTCACCCAGATCGAGGACACCGCCGCCGCGATCGCCGGCGGGGACCTCACCCGGCGGATCCCCGTGCGGGCGGCCGACGACGAGGTGACCTCGCTGTCCCGCAGCCTCAATGCGATGCTCGCGCAGATCGAGTCGTCCTTCGCCGTGCGCGAGGCGTCCGAGGACCGCATGCGCCAGTTCGTCGCCGACGCGAGCCACGAGCTGCGCACGCCGCTGGCCACGGTGCGCGGCTACGCCGAGCTGCACCGCCAGGGAGCGATCTCGAAGCCGGAGGACACCCGTGCCGCCATGGAGCGCATCGAGTCCGAGTCCGGTCGGATGAGCGGTCTCGTCGAGGATCTCCTCACCCTCGCCCGGCTCGACGAGGAGCCGACCGCGTCGATGGGCGAGGTCGACCTCACGGTCCTCGCGGCCGACGCGACGGCGGATGCCCGTGCCCGTGAACCCGCACGCCGCATCTCGCTCGCCGGCCTCGGCGGCCCCCTCGACGCGACCGTCGTCTGGGGGTCCGAGTCACGGCTCCGGCAGGTCGTCACCAACCTCGTCGCCAACGCGCTCCGCCACACGCCGCCCGGCACACCGGTCGAGCTCGCGGTGGGCGTGGACGGACCCGACGGGGTCCTCGAGGTGCGCGACCATGGTGACGGAATCCCTTCTGGCACAGCGCATCGCGTCTTCGAGCGGTTCTACCGTGCCGACCCCTCACGTGGCCGCACGACCGGTGGCGGCAACGGCCTCGGGCTCGCCATCGTGGCCGCCATCGTCAGTGCCCACCGGGGGCGGGTGGGGGTTCAGGAGACGCCGGGTGGAGGCGCGACGTTCGTCGTCCGGATTCCCACAGCGCCCTCACAGGGACGGCCCAGCGGCTCTTGAGGTCGACGCACTTGAGTGGGACGTGCCACACCGACGAAGGAGAGACGATGAGCGACCAGCAGCCCGGACCGACCGGACACCCGACCGGACCGACCCCCGAGGCTTCCCAGGGTCGAGAGGCCTCCGCCCCGACCCAGACGCTCCCGCAGCAGGCGACCCGCGAGCACGCGCCGGTCACCCCGCACGACCAGCGCCCGCAGGACCACGGCACGCCCTCGCACGACGCCTCCTCGTCGCAGCACTCTCAGCCCGCGCCGACCACGTGGTACGGCGCCCACGAGCCCGCCGGCCCGGTGTTCCCCCCACCGCCGGCCCCGGGAGCAGCGCCGCAGAGCCAACCCCCCACGCCGCAGCGACGGCGGCGGATGGGTGAGCTCGTCGCGGTGGCTGCGCTGACCGCCGCACTCGCGTCGGGCGGCACCTACGCCGCGACCCAGCTGGGGTCGCAGGATGCGCAGTCCCCCTCCACTGCGTCCTCCTCCTCCAGCCTGGGTCGCGGCACCCAGACCGCGCCGGTCTCGCAGAGCAACCCGCAGTCGCCGAACTGGACGGCCACCGCCTCGGCCGTGTCGCCGAGCGTCGTCGCGATCAAGACCGACAGCGGCGAGGGGTCCGGCGTCATCATCGACGACAACGCGCACGTCCTCACCAACAACCACGTCGTGGCCGGTGCCGAGGAGCTCACCGTGACGCTCGCCGACGGGCGCACGTTCAAGGGCAGGATCCAGGGGACCGACCCCTCGACCGACCTCGCGGTCGTGACGATCGAGGGCGCCCCCGACGACCTGCAGCCCATCGCGATCGGCGACTCCGACGCCCTCAAGGTCGGCGACCCCGTCATGGCCGTCGGCAACCCGCTCGGGCTCGCCGGCACGGTGACGACGGGCATCGTGAGCGCACTCAACCGCCCCGTGACCACCGAGGCCGCCGAGCAGCAGCCGCAGCAGCAGAACCCGTTCGGCCAGCAGCAACAGCAGCAGTCGAGCAGCGAACCGGTGGTCACCAACGCCATCCAGACCTCCGCCGCGATCAACCCGGGCAACAGCGGTGGCGCGCTCGTCAACGCCAACGGCCAGCTCGTCGGCATCAACTCGTCGATCGCCTCGCTCGGCTCGTCCGGCTCCTCGCAGGGCGGCAACATCGGCATCGGCTTCGCCATCCCGGTCAAGGAGGCAGCCAACATCGCCGAGCAGCTCATCGCCGACGGCACCGCCGAGCACGCCTACCTCGGCATCGGTCCGGCCGACGGCACCGCCTCCGACGGCAGTGCCACCCGCGCCGGCGCCCAGGTCCGCACCGTCCAGCCCGGCACCCCGGCGCAGAAGGCCGGGCTCGAGACGGGCGACGTCATCACCGAGGTCAACGGCGAGCGCGTCGACTCCGCCGAGTCGCTCGTCGCCCACATCCGCGAGTACTCCGTCGGCGACACGGTCAAGCTCACGGTTCTCCGCGACGGCAAGAGCCAGGAGATCTCGGCGACCCTCGTCGCCGCACCGACCAGCTGACGCACGCACCACCCACCCGGGTGCCCACGGTGAGTACCCCGACTCATGGAGTCGGGGTACTCGTCGTTCCAGACTCGACCCATGAACGATCAGCTGCAGGACGTGCGGCGCCTCGAGAACGAGTTCGCCGACGCGATGAACCGCATGTATGCCGTCGGCAACGGGCTCGCCCGCCTGCGCGCCTCCCTCGAGGTCCAGACGTCCGCCGCTCCCGAGACGTGGGTGTCGCCGCACGCCCAGCCCGTCCCGGCTCCCGGCCCCACCACGACGGCGCCGGCGCCGGCGCCAGAGACGGCAGCACCTCGTCCGGCGCCTGCCGCACCCACCGCTGCGCAGGCCGTCCCGGCCACGGTCTTTGCCCCGCAACCGTCCTGGTGGCAGCGCGAGGGTGCCGTGACGCGCGTCCTCGCCCTCGCCGGTGCCGTCGTCACCCTCATCGGTGTCGCCCTCCTCCTCGCCCTGGCGATGCAGCAGGGCTGGTTCGTCCCCGAGCTGCGCGTCGCCCTCGGGGTGGCGCTCGCCCTCGGGCTCGTCGGGGCCGCTCACGTCGTACGGGCCCGCGAGATCGCACGAGGACGCTCCAGCGCCGCTCCCGTCGCCATCGCCGCGACCGGGTATGCCGCCGGCTACCTCGACGTCGTCGCCGTCACCGCGGTCTACGGCTGGGTCCCCCGCACCGCCGGTCTCGCCATCGCCGCCGTCGTCGCCGTCTCCGGGCTCCTGCTCGCGCGCCGCTGGGACCGCCAGCTGCTCGCCGTCATCACTGTCCTCGGCGCCACCCTGCTCGCTCCTGTCGTCACCGACGGTGTGGGCGACGAGGTGTCGCTCTTCGTCGTCGTCCTGTCCGGCGCTGCCCTCCTCGCCCGCGGTGACCGTGGGTGGCCGGCGCTCGCCCTGGCCCGGACCGTCCCCGCGACCGGCCTCGTGCTCCTCGGCATGGTGGCGGAGGACACCGACTTCACCTCGCCCGGCCGCCTGCCGATCCTCGCCGCCGGCGCACTCGCCCTCTTCGCCGTCGTGGGTGCCGTCTCGGAGGCCCGCCATGACCGCACCGACCTCATCGGCTGCGCCACCGTCGCCGTGTCGGCCGTCACGCTGCTCGGGACCTTCGGTGTCCACGGCGAGACCTTGCGGACCACCGGGTTCGCGCTCGTCGCCCTGGCCTTCGCGGTCCTCCTCGCCGTGACGTCGCGGCGCCCCGTCGGCCCGGTCCCCACGGCGCTCGCGACCACCTTCGGCGCAGTCAGCGGTGTCGCCGCACTGCTCGCGGTGACGAGCGGCGCCCCCGACCGCTTCGTCGTCTCCGGCATCGTCGCGACCGCCCTCGGGTATGCCGCGGCGGCCGTCACGACCCGCTCCCGCGTCACGCTGTGGGTCGCCGCCGGAACCACCGCGGTCGCCTCGGTCGCCTACCTCGTCCACCCGGCGGCATACGTCGACGTCTGGAGCGCGGGCAACCACGACGCGGCCGTCGCACTGCTCGACAGCGTGCTGGCCGGAGGAGTCGCCGCGCTCGGCGCGTGGGGTGTCGACGTGGTCCGCGGCGTCCCCGCACGGGTCCGGCGGCTCACCCGGGTCGCCGCGCTCATCGCGGGGCTCGCCATCTCGGCCGTCGCCGTCGTCTCCGTCGGGCTGCTGCTCGGCGACGCGGTCGGCGCCACGACCGCGGGCTACCTCGCCGGGCACGCCCTCGCGACGGTGCTCTGGATGGTCACGTCGGCCTGGCTGCTGCTCCACGGGCTGCGGGCCGAGTCGCGGCGGGCGCTGTCGGTCCGCCTCGGGCTCGGGCTGGCGGCGGTGAGCGTCGCGAAGCTCTTCCTCTTCGACCTCGCGACCCTCGACGGGCTGTGGCGGGTCGTGGCGTTCATCGTCACGGGACTGCTCCTGCTGGCGAGCGGGACGGCATACGCGAAGGCACTGGAGCGCACGCGCGTCCCGGAGGCGACCGCCTGAGAGGCTTCCTGCATGCTGCGGGACGAGATGTGGGAGGAGGCCGCGCGAGTCGTCAGGGGTGACGTGCGCGGCCTCCTCTTCCTGCGTGACGACCTCGTGCGCAGGTGGGCCGAGCCACACCGGGGCTACCACGACCTGCGCCACCTCGACGAGGTCATGGCTGCGCTCGTCGTGCTGCGACCGGCGGCCATCGACACCGACACCGAGTGGGCGTCGGTGGTCCTCGCGGCGTGGTTCCACGACGCGGTCTACGACGTGGAGAGCCCGGGCGACAACGAACGGCTCAGCGCCGACCTCGCCCGAACCACCCTGTCGCGCAGCGGGATCCAGAGCGAGATCCTCGACGCGACCTGCGCGCTCGTCGAGGCGTCGGCCGCCCACGACGTCACGGAACGGCGTGGTCCGCAGGCGGCCTTCCACGACGCGGACCTCTGGATCCTCAGCGCCCCGCAGGACCGGTTCGACGGCTACTGCGCCGACGTGCGGCGGGAGTATTCCGCTGTGCCCGACGCCGACTACGTGACCGGCCGGACGGCGATCCTGCGACCGTTCGTCGAGCGGGCGTCGGTCTACCGGACCGACCACGCGCGGCTGCACTGGGAGGCGGCAGCGCGGCGGAACCTGCGCAGGGAGCTCGACCGGCTCGCCGACGTCGGCTGACCTCAGGAACGCAGGACGCGCGCCGGGCGCTGGAGCACTCGGTCGACGACGAGCCCGAGGGCGCCGGCGAGGGCGATCCCACCGATGGCCCCGAGCAGCGGGTTCTGCTCGACCCAGTGCCCGGCCAGGGCGCCGATACCGACGGACCAGGCCGCCCAGCTGACCGCAGCCATCGCCGACAGGAGGACGAATCGCCTCGGGGAGAACGTGCCCGCGCCGGCCGTGACGTTGACACCGACCCGGCCGACGGGGATGTAGCGCGCAACGACGATGGCGAGACCGCCGCGACGGTCGAGCTCGGCCTCGGCGCGAAGGAAGGTGTTGCGCACCCTCGGTCGTGGACTCGTGCGCAGGCGAGTCAGGCCGGAGCGACGGGCCACTGCGAACGTGAGGTTGTCACCGACGAAGGCACCCGCTGCTGCCACCGCACCGAGGGCGAGCAGGTGCGGCGACCCCGAGGCCGCGCCGAACGCCGCGAGGGTGATGACGACCGACTCGCTCGGCACCGGCGGCAGAAGCGCGTCGAAGGTCGCCAGGAGGAAGAGCGCCGGGAGGACCCACAGTGCCGCGGCGTTCTGCTCGATGAGGGTGTTGACGGCCTCCAACACGCGAATCTCCCCTTGGCACAGGCGTTCCGGGCCCGACGACGGTCGGCGAGCGCTCCTGCACCTCCATCGTGGACGGCAGCTGCGCGGCCGACCATGGGGTGCGCCACCCGCTGCACCCTGAGAGCGGCGAGGCGGGCTCAGGGGCGGAGCTGACGAGGGCCGCGGAGCGTCCCGCGGTGGCCGTGGGGTCAGTGGCCGTGGCCGACGAGACCGTCGGCGCCGGGGGCGACGAGCGGCCACCAGTGCCGCTCCCCCAGCTCGACCTCCTGCTGCGCGGTGGGCAGCCACCGGCCGCCGGTGAGACCACCGGCGGGGAGTGCGAAGAGCGCGAAGCAGGCGGTCGGGACGGGCCACGGGTAGCCGGCGTCGGGCTCGCGGACGACGTTGCGCACGTAGCCGATGAGCGGCGCCCGGTCCGACCCCAGCCCGAGCTCGTCACCCAGTGCGCGCAGGGCGTCGGACGGGCTCTCGCCGACGGCGACGTGGCGCATGGGCAGGTCGAGCCCGCGCCCGTCCGCCCGCGCGACGACGTGGATCCCCCGTGCGTCGCGCAGCACCGCGCGCACGACGACCGTGCGCGGCGGCGCGTCGTCCTGGCGCGAGGCGATGACGTCGGCGCGGCCACCCGGCGGCAGCCAAGGGGCGTCGGGAGTGCTGAGGACGACGCGCTCGTGCTTGCGCTTGGGGATGCGAAGTCCGCTGTGCTGCAGGCGCCTCAACAGCTCACGACCGTCGATCGGCACCGCCCCTGCCGTGACGACGTCGTCGTAGCGCTCCTGCGGCACGTCGTAGTGGTCGCCCTCGAACCCACGACGCGGGATGCCGGCGCGCTGCGCGAACTCGTGCAGCTCCTCGAACGACGTGTCGCTCACGAGGTGCGACCACAGCCGTCCGTGGGCCGGCCAGGCAGGCGGGTCGATGAGCAGCACCCCGCGATCGTATGCCGGGCCGCTCACGTGGGGCTGTGGACAACTCCGCGGCGGTCGCGGCCGATGTCCTTACCGTCGTCGGGAGAGGTCGCGCCACCGGGTGCGGCAGGAACAGAGGGGACCACCATGGCAACGCAGTTCCAGGTCGACACCGACCGCATTTCCGCGGCCTCGGGCGACATCAGCCGCATCTCGGGCGAGATCGAGGCCCAGGTCGGGCAGATGCTCGCCCGGCTCACGGCGCTCCAGGACGCGTGGAAGGGCGGCGCGGCGACGCAGTTCCACGGTGTCGTCACGCAGTGGCAGGGCACCCAGCGCCAGGTGCAGGCCTCGCTCGACTCGATCGGTCGGGTGCTCGCTGCCGCCGGTGCGCAGTACGCCGAGACCGAGGCGCAGAACATGCGGATGTTCACCTGACACTGCTGAGAGCCCCCGAGACACCGGTGGCGGGAGCGACACCCCTGAGGCCGCTCCCGCCATCGGCCGTCTCGTCCGCCGCACACCTCGACTTCTTGCCCGGTTGCGACATCTCGCTGGCGCTCGATGTCGCAACCGGGCAAGAAGTCGGGGTCACTCGGTCGTGACCGCCCGGAGGATGTCGAGCCGCGAGGCCCGCCACCCCGGCCACCACGCGGCGAGGATGCCGACGAGCCCGGCGAGGCCGACGAAGAAGGCGAGCTGAGGCCACGGCACGGCGAGGACGTCGATGCCGTCGTCGGCGAGCGAACGCTGCAACGCCATGCCGAACGCCACTCCGAGGCCGACACCGAGGGTCGCGCCGAGCAGGGCGATGACGATCGACTCGAGCCTCAACATGCGCTTGAGCTGGCGGCGGCTCAGCCCCACGGCACGCAGCAGCCCGATCTCACGGGTTCGCTCGATGACCGACAGCGCCAGGGTGTTGATGATGCCGAGGATCGCGATGATGACCGCCAGACCGAGCAGCGCATAGATGAGGTAGAGCATCTGGTTGATCTGGCTCCGCTGCTCCTCGGCGAACTCGCCCTGGTCCTTCACCGTGACGACGGGCAGGTCCGCGAGCGCCGTGTCGAGGTCCCGGCCCACCTGCGCCGCCGACGTGCCGGCCTCACGGGTGATGAAGACGTAGGCGTCGGTGCGCGGGCTCCCGAGCGACTCGAGCCCGGGCAGGCTGAGCAGGTAGTCCGAGGACAGCAGTGTCGACTCCTTGTGGATCGCCGACACGGTGAACGGCTTCGTGACACCGCCACGGGTGAGCTCGAGGGTGCGGCCGACCGTGATGCCCCGGGCCGTGGCCACCTCCTCCGACACCGACACCGACGTCGGCGTGAGCGCGTCGAGCCGCCCGGATGCCATGGGCGCGTCGCCGATGACGTCGACGTGCTGCGGGTCGATGCCTGTGGCCGAGCCACGCTCGCCGTCGACATCGACCGCGTCCCAGCGGAAGGCGGCGACCTCGGCAACGCCCCTGACCGACTCCAGCTCCCTGGTGACCTGGGCCGAGAACGGGATGCCCACCGCGCTCGACACGACGTAGTCGGCGACGAACTCCTTCTCGATGGCGGCGTCGATGCTCGCCTTCGCGCTCGCCCCGAAGACGGCCATCATCGACACGAGGGTCACGCCGATCATGAGCGCCGAGGCGGTGGCCCCGGTGCGGCGGGGGTTGCGCTGGGCGTTCTGCTGGGCCATGAGGCCGACGGCGCCGAAGGTCCGGCGATAGATCCAGCCGATGCCGGCGATGACCGGTCGCCCCACGAGCGGGCTGATGAGGGCCATGCCGAGGACGACGCCGAGGATGCCGCCGCCGACCCAGTAGGTCGGCTTCGGCACGTCCGCGAAGAGCCCTGTGCCGAGCAGCACCGCACCGACGACGGTGAGGGTGGTGCCGACGATGACCCGCCCCCGCATCCCGCTCTCGGCGAGGACGGCGTCGTCACGCATCGCCGCGACGGGCGGGACCTTGCCGGCCTTGCGCGCCGGCAGGTAGGCCGCGACGAGCGTGACGACGAGCCCGACGACGAGCGAGACGAGGACGGTGCGCGGCGAGATGATGAGCGACTGCCCGCTGAGGTCGAGCCCGAAGGTCCCGAAGAGCGTCCGGATGCCCATGGCGATGACGACGCCGAGCCCGAGGCCGACGAGCGAGCCGATGGCCCCGACGACGGTCGCCTCGAAGAGGACGGAGCGCGCCACCTGTCGTCGCGTCGAGCCGAGGGCACGGAAGAGGGCGAGCTCACGCGACCGCTGCGCGACGAGGATGCTGAAGGTGTTGATGATGAGGAACGACCCGACGACGAGTGCGACGCCGGCGAAGATGAGCAGGAAGGTCGTGATGAAGCCGAGCGCCTCCTGGATGTCGGACGCCGCGGCCTTGGCGGCCGAGTCGCCGGTGACGGCCTCGACCCCGGCGGGCAGCTTCGCGGCGACCGCGTCGCGCAGCTCCTCCTGCGAGGTGCCGGGCGCTGCGGTCACCCAGATGTCGTTGTAGGTGTCCTTGCCCTCCATGAAGAGGTCGCGCGCCTGGGCGGTGTCGAAGATCGACAGGCTCGCGCCGGCGGTCCCGCCCTCCATCACCGCGATGCCGACGAGCTTGGCCGAGATGCGCGGCTGGCTGCCCGAGCTGACGATGTTGACCTTCTCGCCGATGAGGTAGCCCGCCTTGTCGGCCGTCCGCTCGTCGAGCACGACCTCGCCGGTCGCCTTCGGCCAGCGTCCGGCGTCGAGAGACAGCGGCTGGAGGCCCTTGGCGGCGGGACCGTCGGTGTAGTTGGCGCCGATGCCGGGCGGGCCGAACCCACCGATGAGCTTGCCGTCCTTGCCGACGACGAACGTGCCGAAGTTCGTGATGTTGCCGTCGGCGCGGGCGGCGCCGGGCGTGGAGGCGAGGTCCTTGACGAGCGAGCCCGGCAGCGTCTCGGACGACGGCTGCGACTCGATGTCGACGTCACCCGCGACGGGCCGCACGACGACGTCGCCGACCGTGCTGTTCATGATCGAGTCGAAGCTGCGGCCGAGGGTGTCGGTGAAGACGAAGGAGCCGGCGACGAACGCGACTCCCAGGATGATCGCGAAGGCGCTCATGAACAGCCGCAGCTTGCGGGCCATGAGGCTCTTCCAGCTGGCGCGGAGCATCGGTCAGCCCTGCACCTTCGCGTCGAGGCTCTTCATCGTCTCGAGGATCCGCTCGGGGGTGGGCTCGCGCAGCTCGGTGACGATGCGACCGTCGGCGAGGAAGACGACGCGGTCGGTCCAGCTCGCGGCGCCGGGGTCGTGGGTCACCATGACGATGGTCTGGCCGAAGTCGTCGACCGAGCGGCGCAGGAAGCCGAGCACCTCGGCGCCCGAGGTCGAGTCGAGGTTGCCGGTCGGCTCGTCGGCGAAGATGATCTCGGGCCGGCTCACGAGGGCGCGGGCGCAGGCGACGCGCTGCTGCTGGCCGCCGGAGAGCTCGCCCGGCCGGTGACCCAGGCGGTCCCGGAGCCCGACCGTCGAGATGACGAGGTCGTACCACTCGCGGTCCGGCTTGCGACCGGCGATCGAGAGCGGCAGGAGGATGTTCTCCTCGGCGTTGAGCGTCGGGATGAGGTTGAAGGACTGGAAGACGAACCCGATGTGGTCGCGGCGGACACGGGTGAGGTCCTTCTCCTTGAGCGAGGTGAGCTCGATGTCGCCGAGGCGCACCGAGCCGCGCGTCACCGAGTCGAGCCCCGCCGCGCAGTGCATGAGGGTGGACTTGCCCGAGCCGGACGGGCCCATGATCGCGGTGAACTCACCGGCGACGATGTCGAGACTGACGCCCTTGAGGGCGGTGACGGCGGTGTCGCCGGAGCCGTAGGTCTTGACGAGGTCGGCGACGCGGGCGGCCACCTCGGGGGGCGCCATGGTGCCACGGCGGTCGGGGGCGAGGTCAGTGGTCATGCCGACAACGGTAGGAGGGCGGACGGCATACGGGCAGGGGGTTTCTCCCCGAGGGAACCCTGAGGAAACCCTGAACGCCCCACCCACGCCGAAGGGCGGCCTCCCCGTGGGGAGACCGCCCTCCTGCGGCGCGAACGGCCGAGGCCGCTCAGCGGGACGGGATCAGAAGCCCATGCCGCCCATGTCGTCGCCGCCACCCGGCATGGCCGGAGCGGCCTTCTCGGGCTTGTCGGCGATGACGGCCTCGGTCGTGAGGAAGAGCGCGGCGATCGACGCGGCGTTCTGGAGCGCGGAGCGCGTCACCTTGGCCGGGTCGATGATGCCGGCCTTGATGAGGTCGACGTACTCGCCGGTCGCGGCGTTGAGGCCGTGACCCGAGTCGAGGTTGGCGACCTTCTCCGCGACGACGCCACCCTCGAGACCACCGTTGATGGCGATCTGCTTGAGCGGGGCCTCGATCGCGACACGCACGATGTTGGCGCCGGTGGCCTCGTCACCCTCGAGCTGAAGCTTCTCGAAGGCAGCCTTGCCCGCCTGGAGCAGGGCCACGCCACCACCGGCGACGATCCCCTCCTCGACGGCAGCCTTGGCGTTGCGCACGGCGTCCTCGATGCGGTGCTTGCGCTCCTTGAGCTCGACCTCGGTGGCCGCGCCCGCCTTGATGACGGCGACGCCGCCGGCGAGCTTGGCGAGGCGCTCCTGGAGCTTCTCGCGGTCGTAGTCGGAGTCCGACTTCTCGATCTCGGCGCGGATCTGGTTGACGCGACCCTGGATCTGGTCGGCGTCGCCCGAGCCCTCGACGATGGTCGTCTCGTCCTTGGTGACGACGACCTTGCGGGCCTTGCCGAGCAGGTCGAGCTCCGCGGTGTCGAGCTTGAGGCCGACCTCCTCGGAGATGACCTGGCCACCGGTGAGGATGGCGATGTCGGCGAGCATGGCCTTGCGACGGTCACCGAAGCCCGGGGCCTTGACGGCGACGGACTTGAAGGTGCCGCGGATCTTGTTGACGACGAGCGTCGACAGGGCCTCGCCCTCGACGTCCTCGGCGATGATGAGGAGCGGCTTGCCGGACTGCATGACCTTCTCGAGGAGGGGCAGCAGGTCCTTGATCGAGCCGATCTTGGAGTTGACGACGAGCACGTAGGGGTCGTCGAGGACGGTCTCCATGCGCTCGGCGTCGGTGACGAAGTAGTGGCTGATGTAGCCCTTGTCGAAGCGCATGCCCTCGGTGAGCTCGAGCTCGAGGCCGAAGGTGTTGCTCTCCTCGACGGTGATGACGCCCTCCTTGCCGACCTTGTCCATGGCCTCGGCGATCATCTCGCCGATCTGGGGGTCAGCAGCGGAGATCGAGGCCGTGGCAGCGATCTGCTCCTTGGTCTCGACGTCCTTGGCGTTGGCGAGCAGCTCGTCGGAGACGGCCGCGACGGCCTTCTCGATGCCGCGCTTGAGCGCCATCGGGTTGGCGCCGGCGGCAACGTTGCGCAGGCCCTCCTTGACGAGTGCCTGGGCGAGGACGGTCGCCGTCGTCGTGCCGTCACCGGCGACGTCGTCGGTCTTCTTGGCGACCTCCTTGACCAGCTCGGCGCCGATCTTCTCGTAGGGGTCGTCGAGCTCGATCTCCTTGGCGATGGACACACCGTCGTTGGTGATCGTGGGGGCGCCCCACTTCTTCTCCAGCACGACGTTGCGGCCCTTCGGACCCAGGGTGACCTTGACGGCGTCGGCGAGGGTGTTCATGCCCCGCTCGAGACCGCGGCGAGCCTCTTCATCGAAAGCGATGATCTTGGCCATTCGGGTGGTTCCTCCCACGCGAATCGAAGGTGTCGGCCAGGTGGTGCCCGCGACGGACGAGCCGAACCCGCGTGCCTCATGTCATGCGCGCGTGCCGACCCTCACCGGTCTGGCCAGGATTGTCACTCTCATGCCGAGAGTGCTAACGCCATTATTGGCACTCTCACGTGGAGAGTGCAAACGACTGTCGTATGCCGTCCGCCCACCTTCGTCCGACCCGTCGCCCCCGCGCCCCTCCCGCAACGTCAGCGGGAACGGTCGCAAGAGCAACCCTTGTCGCTGACGTTGCGGACGGCTGCATTGCAACGTCAGCGGGAACGGTCGCCAGAGCAACCCTTGTCGCTGACGTTGCGACGGGGCGGGTCAAAGGGTCGGGGCGTGGCCCTCGAAGGTCGCGCGCATCGCACCGTCGGCCTCGCTCGACACCGGGTCGTCGAGGTCGGCGACGAAGACCGCGACGAGTGTGCGTGCCGGGTTCGACGCGGCCTCGGCGAGCGCCTGCCGCCACGCGGCGAGGTTGGGGTGGTCGAGCGACGTGCACGCCTCGGCCGGCTCGAGCGACTCGACGGCGGCCCGGAGCTGGGCGGTCGTGAGGTCGAGCGTCGCGGTCGACCCGTCGTGACGCAGGACGGTGGCGAGCACGACGGCGGGCAGGCCGTGCCGACCGCCGGGGACATTGACGTGGGCGAACTCCCACTCGACCGAGCTCGACGCGGGACTCAGCCCGACGGCATACGCGACCGGAGGGCGCCAGCCCTCGATCTGCGAGGCGAGGTGGTCCTTGATGGCCGCGAGACCCTCGGGCGTGCTCCAGTCGAGCTCGGCCACGGCTCAGCCCTGGGGCTGCAGCCCGAGGCGACGGGCGGAGCGGGCGCGCTGGCGGGTGGCGCGCTGGCGGCGCAGGCGCTTGACGAGCATCGGGTCGTGCTCGAGCGCGACGGGGCTGTCGATGAGCGCGTTGAGCACCTGGTAGTAGCGGGTCGGGCTCATGTCGAAGAGCTCCTTGATCGCCGACTCCTTGGACCCGGCGTACTTCCACCACTGCCGCTCGAAGTCGATGATCCGGCGGTCGCGCTCGCTCAGGCCCGGGGCATCGGGCGTGGCGGACTGCTCATCGTGCACGGCGTTCACGGTTCGACCCTTCATGGAGCGGCGGCTGCGACACCCACCCTAACGGTCGAATGACACGACTGTCATTAGGGTCGGCGTGTCCGCTGGACACCCTTGACAGTGGCCTACTCAGGCGTCCCAGCAGTCACATCCGTCCCGCCGAGCAGGTATGCCGTGAGCGCGTCGACGTCGTCGAACACCGCTTCCGGGAGGGTCGCCTCGAGGTCGGCTCGCTCCCCCGCACCCCACGTGACCGCAATGCCAGGCATCCCGGCGGCCCGGGCGGCGAGGATGTCGACGGTCGCGTCACCGACGTAGACCGCGGTGCTCGGGTCGACCCCGACGACGCGAGAGGCGGCGAGCAGCGGCTCGGCGTCGGGCTTGTGCCGGGTCGTGTCCTCGAGCGCCCCGACGACGTCGATGAGGTGGTCGATGCCGACTCCGGCGAGCGCGAGCCGGGCCGTCTCGCGCCGCTTGCTCGTGACGACGTGGACCTTCGCCCCCGCGGAGGTGAGCGCTTCCAGCATCTCGGGGACGCCGGCATACCGCTGGATGAGGCGCTCGGTGTTGGCGAGGTTCCACTCGCGGTAGGTCCGGTCGAGGTCGTGACCGCGCTCGGGGTCCTCCTCGAGCAGGGCCGCGAGGAGGGGGCGGCCGATCCAGGCGCGGGCGCGCGGCTCGTCGATCTCCTCGCCGCGCACCTCGCGGAAGGCGTGCTGGTAGCTCGCCACGATGAGCGGGATCGTGTTGGCGAGCGTGCCGTCGAGGTCGAAGAAGATGGTCTGCCAGCGGGGTGCGGTCACCCGGCCATCATTCCCGAGGGGGCGACGGCTCCTCCAACGGTGTCGCGTCGGCGACCGGCTCGACGCCGAGGCTGTCGAGCAGGTCGAGGACCCGGGCGCGGATCTCGTCGCGGATCGGGCGGACGGAGTCGACCCCCTTGCCGGCCGGGTCCTCGAGCGCCCAGTCCTCGTAGCGCTTGCCCGGGAAGAACGGGCAGGCGTCGCCGCACCCCATGGTGACGACGACGTCGGAGGCCTGCACGGCCTCCGACGTGAGGACCTTGGGCGAGGCGGCGGTGAGGTCGATGCCCACCTCCGCCATCGCCTCGACCGCGGCCGGGTTGACAGTGTCGGCGGGCGCACTGCCGGCGGAGCGAACCTCGACCCGGCCTCCGCCGAGAGCCTCGAGCCAGCCCGCGGCCATCTGCGATCGGCCGGCGTTGTGGACGCAGACGAAGAGCACGGAGGGTCGGTCGGTGGCGGCTTGGCCGGTCATGCGGGATCCTTCGGGAAGAGACGGCTTCTCAGGTGGAGCGAGACGTAGACGAGGGCGACGAGCACCGGCACCTCGATGAGCGGGCCGACGACGCCCGCGAGCGCCTGGCCCGAGGTGACGCCGAAGGTCGCGATGGCGACGGCGATCGCGAGCTCGAAGTTGTTGCCGGCGGCGGTGAAGGCGAGCGTCGTCGTGCGCTCGTAGCCCAGCCCGAGCGCGCGCCCGAGCAGGAGGCCGCCACCCCACATGAGGGCGAAGTAGGCGAGCAGCGGCAGCGCGATCCGCGCGACGTCGAGGGGCCGCGACGTGACCTGGTCTCCCTGGAGCGCGAAGAGCACGACGATCGTGAAGAGCAGCCCGTAGAGCGCCCACGGCCCGACGCGCGGCAGGAACGACGTCTCGTATGCCGTCCGCCCCCAGCGCTTCTCCCCCACCCGTCGCGAGAGGTAGCCCAGGACGAGCGGGACACCGAGGAAGACGAGGACGCTCGAGGCGATCTGCCACGTCGAGACGTCGAGCGAGTCCTGCTCGAGCCCGAGACGACCCGGCAGCCACGACAGGTAGAACCAGCCGAGTCCCGCGAAGGCGACGACCTGGAAGAGCGAGTTGAGGGCGACGAGCACCGCGGCCGCCTCGCGGTCGCCGCAGGCGAGGTCGTTCCAGATGATGACCATGGCGATGCAACGGGCGAGGCCGACGACGACGAGGCCGGTGCGGTACTCCGGGAGGTCGGGCAGGAGCAGCCACGCCAGGGCGAACATGAGCGCCGGGCCGACGACCCAGTTGAGGACGAGCGAGGCGGCGAGCATCCGCCGGTCGCCGGTGACCGAGTCGAGCCGGTCGTAGCGGACCTTGGCCAGCACCGGGTACATCATGACGAGAAGGCCGATCGCGATGGGCAGGCTCACCCCGTCGACCTCGACGGCGCCGAGGGCGTCGCCGAGACCCGGTACCGCCCTCCCCAGCCCGAGACCGACGGCCATGGCGATGCCGATCCAGACGGGGAGGAAGCGGTCGAGGGTCGAGAGCCGCGGGGAAGCGACGTCGGGCGCAGGGCGGGTGTCGGTCACGCTCATGCGCTCGCGGTGCAGCAGGCGGCGCCGTCGGGCTGGCGCCCGGAGACGTCGAGGACCTCGAGGCTCGCCGTCGCGGGGCGCGCACCTGCGGGGTTCTCGTCCTTGACGGTGTAGACCTCCCACGGCGCGCCGGCCGGGTCGTGGACCCAGACCTTGTCCTGCAGGGCGTAGCAGCAGGTCGTGTCGTTCTCGTCGAAGGCGGCGAGACCGGCCTGGGCGAACCGCTCGCGCGAGGCGGCCACGCCCTCGACGGATGGGACCTCGACGCCGAGGTGGTTGAGCGCACCGGCCGTGCCGGACCCGCGCACGTCGTCGGTGGTCTCGATGAGGACGAGCTTGAGCGGCGGCTCGGCGACGGCGAAGTTCGCGTAGCCCGGGCGGCGCTTGGCCGGCTCGACGCCGAACATCGCCGAGTAGAACGCGATCGACGCCTCGAGGTCGGTGACGTTGAGGGCGAGCTGGACGCGAGAGCTGGACGTGGTGGTCATCGGCGGGTCCCTTCGGATAGATTGACGGACGTCGATATGAAGAGCAAACCGCAAATATCGATGTTCGTCAATATCTATGGTGGCACCATGTCGCACAGCCGAGGGGAAGGGCCCGCATGACGACGACGACCGCGCCGAACGCGCCGAGCGCGAGCGCACCGAGCGCGACCACGACGACCGCGTGCTGCGGCATCACGACGCCGGGCGGGCTGACGCGGGAGCAGGCCGAGACCAACGCCACCCTCCTCAAGGCAGTCGCCGACCCGGTCCGCCTGCGGCTGCTCAGCATCATCCGTGACAGCGAGGGCGGCGAGGCGTGCGTCTGCGACCTCACTCCGGCGGTCGGGCTCGCCCAGCCGACGGTGAGCCACCATCTCAAGGTCCTCACCGAGGCCGGGCTCATCGAGCGCGAGAAGCGCGGCACCTGGGCGTGGTTCCGGGTCGTGCCGAGCCGGCTCGAGGACGTGCGCTCGATCTTCGCCTGAAGCACGACCGAGTGTCGGGACTCCGGGCCCTCCCCCGCTGGGATGAGCCCGGACTTCCGACTCTCGACGCGGTCGGCGACGGCGCCTCGCGGCTCGGTCAGGCGGCGTCGGCCCGCAGCGCTTCGTCGAGCTGTCCGACGGCCTGGGTCAGCCCCTCCTCCATGCCCATGTCGAGGACCTTCTGGAGATCGTCGGCCGAGCCGTAGACCGTCGTCGACGAGACCCGCGTCCCGCCGTCATGCTCGGTGAACTCGACGACGGTGTCACCGGCCGGCATCCCCTCGGCGGGGTTGCCCTCGGCGTCGGCGAAGCCGTCGACGTAGGCGAGCCGGCTCGTCGGCTCGACGGCCGTGACGTCCCAGTAGCCGCCGAACTTCTCACCCTCCGGCGAGGTCATGTAGTAGGTCATCCGGCCGCCCTCGCGCAGGTCGTGCGAGGTGACCGTGAGCGGGTAGCCGGGCGGGCCGAACCAGCGCTCGAGCTGGCGCGGGTCGGTCCAGAAGTCCCAGATGCGGTCGACGGGAGCCGCGAAGTCGCACGTGACGACGATCGAGCGCTCGTCGCTGTCGGTCGTGATGTCGGTGACGGGCATGGGTCCTACTCCTTCTCCTGGTGGGTGTGCTGACGTTCCTCCGGGTCCTGACGGCCTCTCTGGTCGTTGGTGGCGTCGTGGAGGCCGGCGAGGAGGTCGTCGATCCGCCCGATGCGACCGCGCCACACGGCCTCGAGCTCGGACAGCATCGAGGCGACCGAACGCAGCGCCTCGACCTCGCCGCTGGCGAGCGCCTCGCGTCCGCTGCGGCGCTTGCTGACGAGCCCTGCCCGCTCGAGCACGGCGACGTGCTTCTGCACCGCGGCGAAGCTCATGTCGTAGCCGCGGGCGAGAGCGGAGACCGAGTGCTCCCCGACGAGGACGCGACGGAGGATGTCGCGCCGGGTCCGGTCGGCGAGCGCGTGGAAGAGGGCGTCCGCCCGGTCCTCGTGCACCTCCTCGGTGGTCATGGCGACAACCTACAACCGTTAGGTTGTAGATTGTCAACCCCTCCACGTGGAGGACCTCCCGGCGTGGATACGGTGGGACGCGTGACCAGCCGCCCCCTCGCCGAGATCGTCCACCCGTCATGGGCTCGGGCCCTGGCGCCGGTCGAGGAGACGCTCACCGAGCTCGGGGCCTTCCTGCGCGAGGAGATTGCCGCCGGCCGCGGCTACCTGCCGGGCGGGGCCCACGTCCTGCGGGCGTTCGAGCAACCGCTCGACGACGTGCGCGTCCTCGTCGTCGGCCAGGACCCCTACCCGACTCCGGGGCACCCGATCGGGCTGAGCTTCGCGGTCGCCCCCGACGTCCGGCCCATCCCCCGAAGCCTCGTCAACATCTACACCGAGCTCCAGAGCGACCTCGGCGTCCCCCCACCCACGAGTGGCGACCTCACGCCGTGGGCCGAGCGGGGCGTCCTCCTCCTCAACCGGGTCCTCACCGTCCGGCCCGGCACACCGGCGAGCCACCGCGGCAAGGGCTGGGAGCAGGTCACCGACTGCGCCATCGACGCCCTCGTCACTCGCGGTGGACCGCTCGTCGCGATCCTGTGGGGCAGGGACGCGCGCTCGCTGCGGAGCCGGCTGGACGGCATACCGTGTGTGGAGAGCCCACACCCCTCTCCCCTGTCGGCGCGCAGCGGCTTCTTCGGGTCGCGCCCGTTCAGCAGGGTCAACCACCTCCTTGAGCAGCAGGGAGCCACACCGCTCGACTGGAGTCTGCCGTGATCCCCGCACCGTCCACACCCACCCGCGTCTGGAGCAGCTACGTCGCCATCGGCGACTCGTTCACCGAGGGGATGTCGGACCCCGACCCCGAGAAGGACGACTCCTGGATCGGGTGGGCCGACCGCCTCGCCGAGTCGCTCCACGACCTCGCCGAGCTCGAGCACCTGCCCTTCAGCTACGCCAACCTCGCCGTCCGCGGCCGGCTGCTCGACGACGTCGTCGGCTCCCAGCTCGACCGCGCGCTGCAGATGGCCCCCGACCTCGTCTCGATGGTCGGTGGTGGCAACGACCTGCTGCGCCCCGGTGTCGACACCAACGCACTCATGGAACGGCTCGAGGCGGCCGTGGTCCGGTTGCGGCAGAACGGTTCCGACGTCCTCCTCGCGACGCCGGTCGACCCGCAGGAGGCCGGGCTGCTCAAGCCGCTGCGCGGTCGTCACGCGGTCCACGCGGCCAACATCTTCACGATCGCCCAGCGCCACGGCTGCTACGTCCTCAACCTCTGGGGCATGCCGGCACTGCGCGACTGGCGCCTGTGGGCCGGCGACCGCATCCACCTCACGACCGAGGGGCACCGCCGGGTCGCGCTCGCCGCGCTCGCCGCCCTCGGTCACGCCACCGACGAGGAGGACTGGCGCACACCGCTGCCCGTCGGCGACGCGACGACCCGCCGCCAGGAGCTGCGCGCCCACGCCGCGTGGGCCCGCGAGCACCTTGCGCCATGGGTGCAGCGACGGATGAAGGGCCAGTCGAGCGGGGACCACCTCGACCCCAAGCGTCCCGAGCTGTCCCCGATGCGTCCCTTCGTCGACGGTCCCTGAGGCCCGTCCGGTGCCGCTCGCACTGGCGTTACAGTCGCGGGTATGCCGGTCACCCGCCTCATGCCCACCACCGACGGTGACGACCTCATCGCCCTCACCCGCGAGATCTGCGACAAGGAGCTGCGCCCGCGCGTCGACGACGCCGAGCGCGAGGCGGCGGAGGGCGAGTCCTTCCCGACCGAGGTCTTCCGGACTCTGGGGCGGGCGGGCCTGCTGTCGCTGCCGCACCCCGAGGAGCACGGCGGCGGCGGGCAGCCCTACGAGGTCTACCTCCAGGTCGTCGAGGAGATCGCCGCGGCGTGGATGAGCGTCGCCGTCGGCGTCTCGGTGCACTCGCTCACCGCCTACCCCGTGACGACGTTCGGCACGGCCGAGCAGCAGGCGGCGCTCCTGCCCGGGATGCTCTCCGGCGAGCAGCTCGGCGCCTACTGCCTCTCCGAGCCGCTCGCCGGGTCCGACGTCGGGTCGATGACGACGAAGGCGACGCGGACCGACAGCGGTGACGGGCCGGCATACGGGATCAAGGGACGCAAGGCGTGGATCAGCCACGCCGGTCATGCCGACTACTACACGACGTTCGCGCGCACCTCCGACGACGGCGGGCGCGGCATCTCGTGCTTCATCGTCCCGGCCGGCTCCGACGCGATGACGTTCGGCGCGCCCGAGAAGAAGATGGGCCTGCACTGCGACACCGTGCGGGAGGTGATCTTCGACGGTGTGCCCGTCGACGAGGCCCACCGCATCGGCGACGAGGGGCAGGGAATGGCCATCGCCCTGTCAGCGCTCGACGCAGGTCGTCTCGGCATCGCTTCTGCCGCAACGGGTCTCGCCCAGTCAGCGCTCGACGTCGCCGCGACCTACGCGAAGGAGCGCGAGCAGTTCGGGCGGCCGATCGCGTCGAACCAGGGCCTCGCGTTCCTCATCGCCGACATGGAGGCCGCGGTCTCGGGGGCTCGCTCGGCCTACCTTCACGCCGCGCGGCTCAAGGACGCAGGCCGGCCCTTCGCCAAGGAGGCGGCGGTCGCCAAGCTGCTCGCCACCGACGCCGCGATGAAGGTGACGACCGACGCGATCCAGGTGCTCGGCGGGGCCGGCTACACCGCCGACTTCCCCGTCGAGCGGATGTTCCGCGAGGCGAAGGTGACCCAGATCTTCGAGGGGACCAACCAGATCCAGCGGCTCGTCATCAGCCGCCACGTCCTGCGCTGAGGCCCCGACCGACCCCCGGCAACGTCAGACCGGGCCGTCTCATACACGGCCCGGTCACTTCTTTATAGGTCGCGCGAGTGCCCGGGCAGGTGACCGACACGCGTCTGCGGGATGACGCGTTGGCAACCTCTTCTCCCGGGCCGGGCGACGGCGCTAGCCTGAAACATTCGGTGTCCGGCCGAGGACACCATCGGGGAGTGTGGGGTGGTTGGGGTGAGTCCAAGGTCCACGCGTGGCTCGGACGCGGTCGCGCAGCTCAAGTCGGATCTCGGCAGCGACATCAAGGAACGCGGGCCGCAGGCGCAGGACGAGCTGACGGCCGAGGGTACCTACGAGCCCACCGCCGACGAGGCCAAGACGATGCTCGAGGCCGTCAGGAAGCGCGCGGACGGATGGCGCAACGGGATCGGCGCGACCTTCACCCTCATCCTGGCCAGCCTGGCGATCAAGCCCGGCGAAGGCTTCATGAAGTACACCGGCGACACCCGGACGGCCCTGATGGCCGTCCTCGGGCTGTCGATCGCCAGCGCTCTGGCGGGCCTCCTCCTGCTCGTGCGCGCCGCCAACGGGCCCTCGTGGCTCACCGAGCTCGTAGGTCCGGATGCAACCCCCGAGCGCTACCTGCACCGGGTGGCCGGAGCTCGACAGGACATGAGACGCGGCCAGCTCGCCTGGGGGCTCTCGCTCGTCCTGTTCTGCATCGCCGTCGGCGTCACGTGGTTCTCGGCCTCACCCACCTGAGCAGCAAGACGGCACCGCGGTGGCGGGATGGATGTCTCAGCCGGAAGAGCCCGCTGTGGCCGTCGTCGACTGTCGCCCTCCCACCGGACGCCGGGGTCAGTCGGGGTCGCGCGAGATCCCGGGCAGCAGGGTGTCCCCGGCGCGCAGCGCGTCCAGCGCGCCGGGGTGGTCGCCGATGAACTCGAGACCCTTGTGGCGGTAGCGCCATATCTGGAACGCGCCGAGGGACCACAGCAGGAACTGGACCGACATCGCGACCTTGAAGTCGTCGAGCTCGTAGGAGCCCGGCCCCTCCGGCACGCGGTGGTCGAGGATGAAGCCGATGAGCGCCATCGTCACGAGCGAGGCGAAGAAGCCACCGATGTTGATGACGCCGGACGCGCGGCCGAGCCGGTCGGAGGGGTGGAAGCTGCGGGCGAGGTCGAAGCCGACCATCGACCCGGGCCCGCCGCACCCGGTGACGCAGACGAGCAGGACGAGCAGGGGCAGCGGTGCCCGCCCCGGCCAGAGCAGGACGAGGGCCCACGTGCTCGCGATCGCCGCGACGATGGTGAGGACGATCTGCGAGCGCCGGTAGGGCAGCCGCCCGGTGAGGTGGCCGACGACCGGACCCGCCACCATCGACGCGAGGGTGAGCGTGATGAGCAGGCTGCCCGCCGTCGTCGGGCTGAGGCCCTGGCCCTCGACGAGGAACGGGTAGCCCCAGAGCATCGTGAAGACGGTCGCGCCGAACTGCCCGGTGAAGTGGATCCACATCCCGAGCCGGGTCCCGGGGTTGCCCCAGACCTCGCCGAGCGTGCGGGCCAGCGCGCGCACCTTGATCTTCTCGACGGCGACGCCCGCGTAGGGCGAGTCCTTGACGACGAGGAAGAGCGCGACCGAGAGCAGTGCACCCGCACCCGCCGCGATGCCGAACGACCGCTCCCACCCGTAGCGGTCGAGGGCCGCCGCGAGCGGGGTGGCGGCCGCGACCGCTCCGAGCTGGCCGACCATGCCGCTCAGCTGCGTGATGACCGGCGCCTGCTTGACCCGGAACCACAACGCGACGAGCCGGAGCATGCTCGTGAAGATCATCGCGTCTCCCATGCCGAGCAGCACGCGCGCCGCGAGCCCGACCCCGAAGCTGCCCGCGAAGGCGAACCACAGCTGCCCGATGGAGATGAGCGCCAGCCCGACGAGGAGGAGCCGGCGCGAGCCGAAGCGGTCGAGGAGCACACCCACGGGGATCTGCATGCCGGCATACACGACGAGCTGGACGACCGTGAAGGTCGCGAGCTGCGACGCCGTGATGTCGAACCGCTGTGCCGCAACGAGACCGGCGACACCGAGCGACGTGCGGTGGAAGACGGCGACGGTGTAGACCGAGAGCGCGACGACCCAGATGACCCAGGCCCGGCGACGCCCGATGTCGTGGATCTGCCGTCGCAGGGGTCGCGTCACCGCTCGATTCTATGGACGACCCTCGTATGCCGTCCGCGCCGTCCACGCCGCGGCTCGCCCCGGGTGGTCAGCCCACGGGGATGAGGACCCGCGTGCGCCACGTCGCCGGGTCGGGCGCAGTGGTCGGGTCGGTGAGGTACTCCTCCCACATGTCGCCCCCGCTGCTCAGGCCGTGCTCCCCCGCCCAGCGCAGGGCCTCGTCGTAGGTACGGCCGAGGGTCTCGTAGGGACCGACGTGCATGGCCTCGACGGCTCGGCAGGCCGGCAGTGCGCCCGCCCGGACGTCGTCCTCGGCCCGGACGAACGCGGACGTGGGGAACCCGGCCTCCACCTCGACCGTCGTGGTGGGTGCGCCGAGGTAGCGGGTGAAGGGCGGCCCGGTGACCTTCACGCCCTGGCGGGCAGTCGTGGCCATCACCGAAGAGAAGGCTTCGCCGACGAAGTCGGCGATCTCGGTCATCGGCACCACGTCCGCCACCACGGCGACCGCCTGTTGCTCGAGCTCCACGATCCTCGGCTCCGTCATGGCTCCACCGTGGCCCCGCCGCCCTCGCGACGTCAGGGACGTTCGTCCCGCCGAAGCGGGCCTGCACTCGGGGGCGCGGCAGTGACGACTCCCCACACCGGAGTCGGCAGGTAGAGTGCAGGACGCCGTCGGGGGCATCGCTCGCCGACGCGCGCTGGCGTGGCGCAATCGGTAGCGCACCTGTCTTGTAAACAGGTGGTTGAGAGTTCGAGTCTCTTCGCCAGCTCTGTGCTTGAGGCCCCGGATAGTGCCCCTGACCTGTGGTCTTGCCTCTATGAGTGGTGAGTCGAGGCGCGGACACGAGTGGGCACAGGGCAGGACTCCACTCTGGGATCGCACAGGGATAGCACAAAACGAGCGGGACTGCTGACGATTTGATTGACACTTCGGGTGTGGTGATTCAGGCCGCGTGTGTCGGCCAGTAGATGGTCTCAAACTCGACCGGGGTGGTCTTGCCGAGGGAGCGCTGCCGGCGTCGGCGGTGGTAGGTCCGTTCGATCCAGGTGACGATCGCCAGGCGCAGCTGGTCGCGGGTGTCCCAGCGGCGGCTGTTGAGGACGTTCTTCTGCAGGAGCGCGAAGAAGGACTCCATCGCGGCGTTGTCGGCGCTGGAGGCGACCCGGCCCATGGACCCGAGCAGGCCGTGGTGGTGCAACGCGGCGACGTAGGGCCGGGAGCGGAACTGGCTGCCGCGGTCGGCGTGGATCACGCAGCCGGTGACCGTGTGAGGTCCGCGGCGGGCGACGGCCATCTCGAGGGCGTTCACGGCCAGCGCGGCGGGCATCCGGTCCCCGATGGAGTAACCGACGATCCGCCGGGACCAGACGTCCTTGACCGCGCACAGGTACAGCTTCCCCTCGGCGGTGGGGTGCTCGGTGATGTCGGTCAGCCACAACCGGTTCGGGCCCTCGGCGGTGAAGTCGCGTTCGACGAGGTCGTCGTGCACCGGCGGGCCCGGCTTCTTCCACCGGCCCCGGCTACGGGCGTGCGCGGACACGATTCGGGCCTGCGAGCAGATCTTCCACACTCGCCGTTCCGACAGCTGATGGCCGGCGGCGGCGAGCTCGTCGGCGATGAACCGGTATCCGAAGCCCGGGTCGTCGGCGTGCACCTCGAACGCGGCATGCGTGGCGTACGCGTCGACCAGGTCCCGGTCACTGACCGGATCGGCCTGCCAGGCGTAGAACGCTTGCGGCGAGAACTTCAGCACCCGGCAGGTCACCACGACAGGGATCCCGTCGGCGGCAAGGTCACGGACCAGCGGGTACGTCATTTTGGGGACTGGCCCAGCCTCAGGTTCGCCTGCGACAGGTACGCCGCCGCACGGCGCAGGACCTCGTTCTCCTGCTCCAGCAGGCGAATCTTCTTCTTCGCCTCGCGCAGGTCTTCGGACTCGGCCTTGGTCACGCCGGGACGGTGACCGTCTTCGACATCGGCCTAGCGGAGCCAGTTCCGCAGACACGACTCGGAGATCCCGAAGTCCTTCGCGAGCTGGGCGATCGGAGCCTCGCGACGACGCGCGACTGCGACCACGTCATCACGGAACTCCTTGGGGTGGGCTGCTGGCATGTCGACATCCTTCCAGCGGCGACCGCATGTCCCCACAGTCCAGGTGTCAACCGAACCTTCAGCAGTCCCACCTGTACAAGCGGCCACGCTTCCTTAGACCGCTTGGAACGCTCTCTCAGACAAACCTCAGTGGGCCACGCTGAACGTGTCCTACAGTTCCGGCGTGGCAATCTTTCAGGAACTCACAGGCCAGGGTCGGGTGGTCGGCGGGCATCTGGCAACGGGCACAGTCGTGGCAGGCGGGGCAGGCCCGTTCTCCAAGAACAACGACCTCTCCATTCAGCACGCCTCCAATCCGTTCAAACGCCACAGGATCAACGCCGACACCATCACGGAGTGGGAAGAGATCCAGACGAAAGAGGGCCTCGCAGGGGCAGTGGGTCGAGCCGCGGCCGGTGCCGCCATTCCCGGTCGAATCGGCAAGGCGGTCGGGGCAGGCCTTGGCGCAGCAGTCAGTTCTGGACATACCGTGCGCGTCATCTGGGCTGATGGCAAGCAGTCGATCATCGAACTCCCCGAGAAGCAGTTCATGGTCATGTCCGTGATCCTGAAGGACCTCCAGATAGTTGCTGACCTTCCAGTCCAGGAAGTCCCTGAATCACAGCCCGGCGTGGGCGGAAAGTTTGCTGACCTCGCGGCATCGGTACTCGGGAGGTCCCGCGCACCCATCGCCACAGCAGACACTGCCACCGCGCCAGATCCCGCCGACCAGATCGCGAAGCTGGCGGCGCTCCATGCCCAAGGCATCCTCACGGACACGGAGTTCGCCGACAAGAAGGCCGAGCTCCTCAGGCGCCTCTAGCGGCGCAACGAGATCACTGGCGCCTGGCGAGATCTCCGAGATCCACGGTGTGAGCGTATGGATGAACCCAACGTTGCCCGGCTTGAACGGGCGGCCCCCTCGCCAAAGGCGGATGGACGGTCTGGGTGAAGCGGAGCGCGGTGAAAGACCCCCATCGCCTCTAATTCTGTGTCCGGTGATGTGGGTCTTCTTCTCGTCGCCACTGGGCGAAATGGACCAGTTTGGTCACCTTCGCCGTCACCAGGCTTTGCTGTAGATGCCGCATGGCGTACTCCAGATACGTCGCGGATATGTCTTGCCAGTATGGATCAGGTTTGCTGAGCGGGTAGCCGCGCATCTCGGCATCGATGGCGGCAAGTGCAGAGCTACCGAAGTAGTTTCCAATCGCCGCTCTAACGTCACGCTGGAGACTTGAGAGTTCTCGAGGGAGAGCCGCCGCGTGCTGCATGCATACCTCTTCGAATGCGTAGACGGCGAGAGACACCGCATTGGGCGTCGGAGGCGTGGCAGTGGACTCATGGACGAGTGCTCGGAGCTGTGCCATGGCTGGAAGAAGACGGTCAACAGCTTGGACGTGAGCGTCGGACGCACGCTTGGCCCGTCCCGAGCTCTTCGCCAGTGTCCATGCCCCGATCCAGGACAACGCCATCGTGAGCAGACCCCACGCCACCTCCGCCCAAGTCATGGAGCGATCATGTACCTGAGCTCGGACATTGACGCTCACCGGCACGCGGCCCCTTCCTACCTTCTCAGGCTCCGCGGAGAACCCGTTGGCCCGAAGCCGACAGAAGCTGCCAGCTCAGCTCGCGGTATTGGCGATCCACGCCCTCATGCGGCGTTGGCGCTGCTTGATGAGTGACAGCGTGGCTTCCATACAGGTCACATACTCGTCGACGGTCCGCGGTGTGCCTGTCCGGGCGAAGTCCTCGAGCGGCACATAGAACCGGACCTTTTCGTAGTCGGGGGTGACCAGGTCCTGGAAGTGGAAGAAGGTCACGAATTCGTCGAAGCCCTCGAACAACGCGAAGAAGTCCTCGTACGCGGCCAGAACATCCGCGAGAGGGCTGTCTTCCTGCCCCTGATAGTGGCGCCGAATGCACTCGAGGGTGAGGTCCATGCGATCGGCGATGGCTGAGCGGGTTCCTCTTGCCTGATTGATGGTTGGCCGGTCCTTCGGCCTCACTAGCCAGATCATGGTGCTTCCGACTGTGTACGGCGGATTCAAGTAGCGAGTCTTCTGCTCCGAGCTCAATGCCGCGATCGAGTCCACAAGCGCCTTCGGTCGCAACCAACCCGTGTAGGAATTGGTGATCGCATCACTGCCGAACCAATGCTGATCACCTGAGGCATCCGTGTAGATGAGGTATCCCTCGCGCCGGGTCGCGGGCGCCTCCAGAGCGAACACGTTCCCCGACCTCAAAGGCTTGGACCACAACAGCTGGTGATATCGGCGCAGCGTCGGGCTGTCACTGTCGGCATCGGGCCTTGTCGCTCGCGGTTGGTCCGTCTCGAAGTTGAACCCATCATCGAAATCAGGCTCGGCCGGAGGCATAGCGACATGCTCTCAGGGATCCTGCTGCTTCGGCAGGTTCTCGTTACCTGCGCCGTTAGCTTCGGTTCCGATGGCGGGTAACGCAGCTTCATCATGGCTCGAGGCCGATGAACCCGAACGTCAACGCACGACGGGCTGAAGTGCCGCAAGTTTTCACGTCCAAGTCGCGGCTCGCCAGCACATTATCCATTCTCGGACACCCGATTGGTCCGCCATCCGGTTGCTAGCCGGCACGTGGCGGAGTGGCGTCACTGGCCGCCTCGTGCTTCAGATGTGGCGCTCGCTGAATGGGACAACGGGATTCCCTGCGCCGGCCCGCATGGCTGGCTAGCGTGATGACATGCTCGAACCGACGGTGGCTGAGGCGGCATCTTGGGGGCTCGCGGCTGCACTGGCGAGACGTCATCCTGAACTTGTTGTGCGACGCGAGCACCCCGGAGGCGGTCAGTACGACGTGTTGGCTGTTCGCAGTCTTCAGGGCTGCGCGGTGATGTTGAACCGCACCGGAACGATCCAGGTGCACAAGCGCGATGACGGTCGCGAACCGGACTGGGAACCGTTGTCATGGGCGTCGGCGCTCGAGCTTGACCAGAAGGACCTGTGCCGCCAACTGGAGTCGGCCGCAGGGTTGCGGAGTGTGTCGGCAACGCCCCAGTCGACTCAACGTGTGCTGGTCTATAGAGTCCTGGCGGCCATAGCCGGGCTCCACATACTGCGCCCAAGGGTCGAGATCACGATGGGTGCCATCGACACGTCCGGTTCCTTCGGGGGCCCCGCCGAATGGCTTGTGCGGTTTCCCGAGATCGCCGCAATTGTGAAGCGCGACCAAAGGCGCGGTGAAGAACCACGGTTCGCCTATTGGCACGCAGGTGCCCGCGACTTCGAAGTCGCATTCGACGTGAACACGGGGGATGTGTGGTCCTTGGCGGGTCGCAGGTCGAATCTCTTGGTCGCGTATACGAAAGGTGGGCGACGCATGCCGGCCCTGGTGTCACAGGTTCTGTCCATGGGGACGGACACGCGATGAGGACGACCCGCCAAGCGGAATTGTGGCCTGAGGACGAACTGGAGGTTCAGCGACGATTACTCAGTTCAGCCGCGCTCATTCGCTTCGCCATCCAGTCTTCTGAGCTTCATCCTGAACACCGGGAGATGCGGAGGGTGGCTGGCGGTTGAGGGGGCCATGATCCAGGCAGGCAACTGGACGCCGCCGAAGTTCAGGCTCGGTGACACGGCGAAGGAGTCTCTTTTGAGGCGTACTCCAAGACGTGGCTGCGCGATAGACGGCTCAAGCCGCGGACCCGAGAGGGCTCTGCGGAGTGACCCGGTGCGGTCCGCTGGATCTCGTCGAGTGGCCCGCATAGAGCAGGCCGGCCAGCCAGAATCAGCCGTTATCAGGCCCTAGCGAGGTAATCAGGATGATCAAGGATCGATTCACGGCCCTACCGGAAAGCTGGACAGTCGCCGACGAGACAACGGTGAGCAAAAGCCTCGAAGCGGTTGGCGCCGCCCTAACTGCTCCCGCCGTAGTCGACAATCTGGTGGCCTACTACGCCCGAGACCGCAATTTCGCGGGAGCCACCTTCCTCGATCTGGACCCCGTCAGTCCGTGGGACCTGAATTCGTCGGACTTGCTAGCCCTGAACCTTCTGTCGGTCCAAGCGCCGCCGTACTCTGTTCGACGCCTGCTCGAGCCATCACCCGACCGCAACCTAGTGCTACGTCTCCTGTCCGAGGACTCGCTCCCCTTGGACGCCGACTTGGCGACGGCAGACCCCGCGACAATGACGGCAATGGCAGACCTGCACGAGGCGATCAAGGCCTGCCTCTCACCCGCCCACGTCAAGACGAAGAACTCTTGGGTGACCGCGTCAAAACTGTGTGCCAGGAAACGACCTGACCTGTTTCCAGTTCGGGACAGTGTGGTGTGTGGCTACTTAGGACTCGGCAACAACTACCAGGTCGACTGGCAGGTCTTCCGCAGGATCGTTCAGGAGACAAGCATCCGAACTGCGATCGACGAGCGCATCGACGCCGCAGCGGCCAAGGGCGCAGCAATCGGCCATCCCAACCGGCGGCTTCGACACCTCGACGCCATCCTCTGGATGCACGCCAGGACCTGACGACACCCGGGCCCAAGAACGGTGACGAGGCCAGACCCGTTGCATCACCCCGAGTGATGTCGCACCCGTCCTGACGGCCCGAAACGGTGGATATCGAGGGACGTCCGCCGATGATCCTGGTGAAGGCTGAAGACGACCGCCACCGCTCGCTGGTGTTCGCGGTTTTTCAGTCGTGCCCCCCCGGGCGCGGGCTCCCTTACGACACTTGTCCCGCCGACCGGCCGGGAGTCGAAGGTTTGTCCTGGCTTCTCCCGTCCGTTTGAACGGGCGATGCCGGTGGCTGTGGAGGTGCCGCAGCGACTCCTTGGCGTCCTTCGCCGCGGCGGCTGTTCCGTCCGGGTCTGGGTGGGTGGGTGGGTGACACGGGAGCGGGGTTGTGGCCGGTATGTGCCTGTGTCCGCACCATCCGCTCGTCCCGGAGGTACCCGCCATGACGACCCACCCGACCACCCCTACCCCCGCCCCGACCGCTCGATCCGACGCGGCACTCCCGGCCGCGCGGGGGCGCACGTTGCATCTGGTCGACATCGAAAATCTTGTCCTGGGCCGGCCTACCCCCGCGAACGTGCAGCGCGCTTGGGCCGCGTATCAGCGCATCGTGGGCGTCTCTGCTGGCGACCAGGTCCGGATCGCCTGCGCTGACGCGGCCGCGGCCGCGGTCGCGTTCTCCATCTCGACCGGGCGGCAACTCCTGCTTGCTGGCCACGGCCCCAACGCCGCTGACCTGGCCCTGATCGAGTCAGTCGACATCGACTACACCGCACGCCGGTGGGGCCATGTCGTCATCGCTTCCGCCGACCACATCTTCGCCCCCCTTGCCGGCGCGTTGACCCGCGCGGGCTGCACCGTGTCGGCCGCGCACCTCACCCCGTGCGCGGCCGCCCTGCGGTTGGCCACCCACACGCAGCACCAGCTGCGGTATTGCCTCACCCTCCACTGATCCATGTCCGGGACCGGCGGACAGCCCATCCGGCCGGTCTCGGTGACACACCGTGCTTCCCAGTTCAGGTACTCGCCATTGACCCACATCACCAGCGTCACCAGACCCAGGAGAACCTCATGTCTCGCACCACCACGACTTCACACCCTGCCACCGACGCGGCCCTGCTCCTTCGCCAACCCGACCGGCCCCTGCCGTACCCACTGCTCCTGCGCATCGCCGACGTCCTGGCGGGACGCCGCGATGGCCGCAGCGGCCTAGCCGGTGACTTGGTCGCGTACTGCCTGGCCGACGACGCGACGACCTGGCTGAGGCACAACCAGCACCGCCTCACCGAACGCGTCCACTCCGAGACCGTTCGTCACGACGCACTGGCCCTGAGCCTCCACCAAGAAGCCGCTGCCCTCCCGGGACAGATCAAGGACACCAAACGGGAACTACGAGCCGCCCACGCAGCCCTCGCCGAGCTGCCTCCCACCCCCAGCAATCCGACCGCGCGCCGCGCCACCGAAGCTCACACCGACGCGACCGTCGTTACGGCCCGCCGCGCCCGCGAACACCACGACACGGTCTTGGCCCCTGCCCGCGCCCGAGTCGCCAATGCAGAACACGCACTGTCCGAGCTCCGAACCCGACGCCGCGACATCATCGCGACCCTGACGGCCCTAGCCCAGGTTCACGCCCAACGCACCGGCCGCCTCACCGAGTTCCACGCCCGACGCGCACACGCATACGAGCGCGCATACCTTCGCCGCCTCGCCGGCACCCACAACGACCCCACAACCACGGCCACAGTCGCCTGACCCGCCCCGGCGAGGCGCAGCCTGCGTGCCCGACCACCGCCCACCCCGAGGAGAACCCACCTGGTGACACGGTCAGCCCAACGCACCCGGTATACGCCGGCACCACCACCCCACACCGACCTGCACCACGACTGGAGCCCGCCATGAACCGCAACACCACCCACTCCCCCACTACCGTCGCCACAACCCGCATCGCCTCGCTTCTGGCCGCAGTAGCCATGGCCATCTGGGGCGCGGGCTGCTCGGCCCCGGCCAACCCTGCCCGTGACTGCCTTACCCAGCCGCTGCCACCTGCTCCAGGCGCCCTAATCGTGCTCGTGGGTGTTCACGCGAACACCCCCGCCCCGGCCTTGCCGGCCCCCGCCGCGCCGATACTGCAGGCAACCCTTGCCGCCGGGAACCCGGTCAAGGTTGTCGCGGTCGACGGCACCCCCAGCACATTGCCGATCTCAGCGACAATGACCGTCGCACGAAGTACCTGCGACACCTTCGACACCGACCTCGCGGTCGCGACCAACGCCGTAATCGACACGATCACGGCTGCGACCGCCGACAGTGACGGGGACAACCTGTTCGCCGCCATGGACATGGCTGGGCGCACCATCGCCGCCGGCGGCTGGTCCAACGCCACGATCCTGGTCATCGACTCAGGCCTGGCCGAGCGCCCCAATTCCCCGATCAACTTCGCCCAGCCCGGGATGACAAGCCTCAACGACGACCAGATCACCGCCGCCGCCGACTTCGCCACGACAAACCAGCCTCTGGACCTCAAGGGCGTCACTGTTGCCTTCCATGGCCTGGCCGCGACCGCCGCGCCACAACCCTCACTCTCGCCTGCCGAAGCCCAGGTCATCGCCAAACTGTGGGTCGAGATCGCCAAGAACGCTGGTGCCGACTCCGTCACGGCAGTCCCCACGCCGCGCACCGGCCCCGGGCCCCAAACCCGGTACATCACCACTGTCATCCCGCCCGCGGACGTGTCCACATTCGAACCGCCGACCCCCGGGAACCCGACGAGGGCCAAGTTCGGCGAGGAGGACATCCACTTCGCCTTCGACTCCGCCACCATCACCGACCCAGGCGCCGCCACTGCCAAGCTGGCGCAGTTGACGGCGTGGCTCGCTGACGACCCCACCCACCGAGTCCAGCTGCGCGGACGCACCGATTCCTCGGGCACTCCCGGCCACAACGAGGATCTGGCCGGTCGTCGCGCGACGTCCGTCAAAGCGTTGATCCTGACCGCCGACCCGAGGATCAGCCCCAGCCAGATCAGCACGTTCGCTGACGGTGAATCCTTCAAAGGGGCCCTGCCCGACACCCGCCCCGACGGCTCGCTCGACCCAATCCCCGCAGCAATGAACCGCCACGTCCTAGCCATGGCCACCACCGATTGAAATGGCGGCGCCCTGACACCTTCGGGCGCCGCCAGCTGGGGCCACTCCCCCGAGGCCACTCGAACGGTTGACACAGCCGGGACGCTTCCGCCGGTTCTCACCGTGACACCAGACACACCACAACCCACCGCCCACACGTGGAAGGGACACCCCGCCAATGGCCACCCGCACCGCCTGGACCCAGCTGTACATGGACGTGCTCCACCACCGCCTTGGACTGAACGCCGTCGCCGAACCGGGCCACCTCCACGTCACCGACGGCAGCGACTGGCACTACCTCCTCGCCACAGACCCCGACACCACCCCCCACCACCTCCAGATCAGTTTCCCCGTCAGCTACGGCGGCTTCGACGTCCTGGACACCCAACCCCGTCTCATGGGCAGCATCGGAATCCGCCTCAACACCGCCACCGACCTGGTCAAAGTCGCCCCGACCAGCCCAACCGGCTGTCTCTACATCATTCACGCCCATCTCGCCGCCCCCGGAACCCTGCCCAGCCCCGATCTCCTCGCCGCGCTCCTGCCCTCCTGGTTCGCCCTTCTGGTCGACGCCCACCAGCAACTCCTCACCGAGATCGAGGCCGCGACCCTCTACAGCGCCTGATTGCCCATCGTTCGACACACACGGCATCGGTTCGCCGGTACCCCGATTGTCCGAACCAGCACCCCCCAACACGAAAGCAGACCTGTCATGGACCGCACCACCACCTCCTCCGACCCCGCGCGCGCGGCTGTTCTCCCGTCGTCGCCCTCGCCGGGCCGGTACGCACCACCGGCCACGCACGGCACCCCCGACCAGAGCCCCGCCCAGCACGCCCGGACCTCCGCGTTCTACTTCACCACGACCGTCGTCTTGGGGACGGTCGACGCCATCCTCATCAAGACCGTCTGGAACGTCGTCCTCAAAGACAACGAAATCATCTCCTGGACCATGGCGATCCTGACCGCGCTCGGCGCCTCCGCTCTGGCATGGACGGCGGGCCGATTCGCCGCTGTCGGGCTCACCGACCGACACCGCACCCACGTCGTCGGCGCCGCCTTGGCCGCCCTCACTTGGGCAGGCCTGGGAGCAGCCCTCTTCCTGCTCCGGTGGAACGCCGGCGCCCTCACCGGCACCACCATCCGGACAGAAGGGGCCAGCACCGCCGCCGCGGACAGCGCGACGGCAATCCACCACCTCTTGGCTCTGTGCCTCATCGCGCTGTACGCGCTTCCCGGCGTCCTGGCCACCCTCCACGGCTGGGAAGCCGGGAACCCCGTCGCCGCCCGTCAACGCCAAGCCCACACCACCCTGACCCGACTGACCGGCGAACTGCGCCACGCGGAGGCGCGCCTCCACGAACTCAGCGCCCTCACCACCCAACACCACAACAGCAAAGCCCGTGTCGACGACGAAGCCGGGCTCGCCCACGACCAAGCCGACGCCCTCGCCGCCGAGCTCAAGGCCTACACCCGCATCCGCATCGCCCACGCCCTCGCCGACCCCACCGGCGTCCCAGGGCCCCCCGCCACCACCGTCGGGAACAACCCGCACCACCTGAACCGAAGCGACGCACCCGACGACACCAACGACCCCGCCCCCGAACAGCACCAATCTCACGCCGCCTGACCCCACTGCCCAGCGCCACTCACGACACAGAACAAGCGTGCGCACCGGTACCCACCGTCACGTGCGCCCACCCTGGAAGGAAAGACCCCATGCGAAACCTGATCATCACCCTCACCACCCGCCTGCGCGCCCGCCGCGACCAACGCCGCTCGACCGACCACGAACCCGTTCTGCTCCACGGCACCGACACCACGGATCACCACGACCCGGCAGGCACCCCCAGCGCCGGATACCCCCACCACTACGTCCCCACCGGTCATCTCGGCACCACCGGCGAACCCCACCGCGACGAAGAACTCGCTTGGATCGACGCCGAAATCGCACACGCCCTCGAAAGCGGCATCCTCGACGAGGGCAACCACCACTACCTCGACGCTCTCATCGATCACCGGACCACCCAATGGCACGCCGCGATCGAAACAGTCGCCCACCGCCGTCGCCACGCCGCCGACGGTCTCATCGCCACCGCCACCTACTACCTTGCACTCGCCCGCCATGACCTGGCCACCACCCGCCTCGCCCACGCCACAGCGGCAGCCGCACACGCCCACCTCACCACCCAACTCGCCGGCACCCACCCCGCACCCATCAATCACGAACCCACCCCCATCCCTTCACCCCTCACCGCCACCCTGCACGCCGACCCACCCTGCGCGAAGTAGGCGCCGGCCCGCCGGCTCGGGACCTAGGGAAAACCACAAAACCCTGCGACACCCACCGCCCACCCGAAAAGATCACCCCATGACAACCCCCTGCGGCCTGGCCACCGTGTCGGCTTGTCGCGGCACAGCTGACGCAATGCTGCACACCCACCAACTGCCCCCTGAAGAGGAGCGGCACAGTTTCGGCTCACGCACGGTCCACCCCGCAGCACAGCGGCGCGGATTCGACCAACTCGACGCTGGGACCAGCAACTGGTGTCCGATCTGCCAATCCACCCTCATGCGCTGCTACCGGGCGGGTTGCTCGAACGCCGCCGCTGAAGCCATGAGTTACGCCTACCTCGCCGCCGTCTATGCCCTCAACATCACGCGAGGCAAGTACGGCCGGGCATGGAGCAGCGAAGAGGAAGACTGGGCGACCCACGTGGCCCACCGCAGAGCGAAGTCACGAGTGACAGGCAACTCCGGAGACCCCGACAGGTGGCCAACCCCGCCCAGCAGTTTGGTCAACTGGTTCGCCGGCTGGGTCCAACGGGACATCAAGACCGAGCTGGAGAGAAAGTTCGGCATCAACAGTGACGACGACCTTGACGACCCCAGCACGGGCGGCGATCACGACCCCGACCCCGTTACAAACCCCATCAGTGGCGAGGGCACCCCAAGCGGGGGACCGAATCCCTCGACCCTCCGTCCCAATAGATCGTACCCATCCAACAGATCCGCCTCAGGTTCACCGACCTACCTCGAAGATCAGAGCGGAGGCATCGACGTGCTCGGCCCTCCCACAGGTCGCCGTGGCCAACCAAGTTTGATGCCCGGCACTACTTCGCCCTTCCGGGGGCCGGAGCAGGCCGCCTTGATCAAGGAATACAACGAACTCCTCAGCGGAGAACTCACCGGACTGGTAGACGTCCTGCTGCGCGAACTCACCGGACTCGAACCACGAGGAGACAGCCCCACACCCCGAGAGCTCATGCTCACCTACATCGCCAACATCGTGGAGCAATGTCGGCGCGTCGACGGCAGCCCCTGGAAATCCGAACGCAGCATCGTCACCGATCGCCTCAAGGTGCTGAACCCCGAAAGTAAGGCCACGCAACGGGACATCAACCGCTTGCAAAGCCAAGTCCGTCGCACCCGCACCGAGGTCCTGACCCCCGCCTGCTCAGCGCTCATCGAAGATCGAAACAACACCCTCACCGATCGCCAACGATCCGCGCTCCAACACCTGCTCCACCACATCAACGGCGACCGCATCACCATCGCTACCACCCATGACGAAAAGAATGACACCGAAGTAGGCCCCCGATGAACCCGCTAGAGCCACTCCCCAGAGACGTCACCGCCTACGAAACGCTCCTCTACAGCTACATCACCAGCCACGACACCACGCTTCCCCACCCACTCACCTACCTCGACGAGGAACCCGCCTACTGGGCCGCCAGCAACGGACCCCGAACGCCTGAAGAAGCCACCCACATCCTCAATACCCCCCACCTGCTCACGTTGCTCACCGAACTCTGGTACGAAACGCCACCAAGCCTCGAAGCCATCGCCGTTTGCAGGGCCACCCCTCAAGGGAGCACGCTCCTCACCGCTACCGGGCATTCCCGAGCCCTAGACGCCCAACAAGAAGTCGGGGACACCCTGGTCGCAGACTCCATCCCTGGCCCTGACGATTTCCTAACTCTCCTACTTTCCAAGCGGTCAACCCACCACATCGCGGTGCCGCTCTCACATGCGGCGGCGAGTGACGACCTACCCCTCCTCGAACAGATCCGCGAGGGCGATATTGACCTCACGGCGCAGGTTCGCGGGCGCGCCGGCGACTTCACAGTCACCGTGACGGCTGACGGTCGGGGTGGCCGCTTCGGCATCCTCCAGGTTGGGAATCATTCCCGTGCGACCTTCGTCCTGCCGCTTGGCGACGGCGCCCGAGTCACACTCGCGCTGACTTCAATCAAGGGTGGCATCCGTCTCGCAGTACTCCCTGACCTCGCTTCGGTGCTCGCGGAGAAGGCTTTTGGGGAGATTATCGCCCACAGCGTTCGCGCCTCCGACGGCACCACACAGGAGGTGTGGCGAGATCTAGCAATGGCGGCGGGCGCAGGCAGCATTCTTTACACAGCAGTCGCAGACGGCCTCCGATGACCTCTGAGCGACGATCGACTAACAGAGAGTCCGAAGGGGTGGAGCACCTGCCAACCTCCCCGTTAGAGAGAAGACTCCTCGGGTCCGAAGTGGCGTGGCTGGGGTATGCGCGTGCAGGTCTCGCTGGAACCGGCAACTTCCTCACCGACGAAGTGAAGACGGCGCTCGCGCGCGACACCCACCGCAACCGGATCGGGCAGGACAGCATGCGCTGGCCATTGGTCGCGCGAGCAGTCGCGGGCGGGCTCGACCAAGTGATCGTGGATCTTCGTAGGGGGAGTGACGTAATCGGGTCAAGACATCTTCCCGATCTACTCGATCTGTTTGCGGCTCACGGTCTCGTCTCCGCGCAGAACGCCGAGCGAAATGAACCCAAGCAGGGGGCCCGCCATGGCGTTCAATTACCGCAGGCTGTGGAAGCCGGGGCTCGGTGGGCAGCAGACATGTCTCAACACCCGGCTGGCGCCTTCGGGGCCCTCCTACTCAGGGTCCTTGCCACCGAGGACAGTGCCGCTGGCCGTGGCCAACTCAGCGTGTCCATGCCCGTGCTCCTCTACCGCGAAGGCGGTCACGATGAGGCAGAGAACAGAGGTCTCGTTGGGACGCTATCCGTGTCCCTGTGGCCGGGCGGTCCACCGGGGCTCCATCCCGACCCTCGCGTCATGACTTTCTCGACGGTCGAAGCCGATGCACGGCAGGGCTTCGACCGAGCGTTCGCTGCTTCCGAGCACCCTGTTGCTGGCACGTGCCTAACCTGGTCGGTGCGAGACGAGGGCGGGGCTCCCCTGCGCGCAATCCGGGGGGATTCGCTCGCAGCTGCAGTTGGTCTCCTGCTCCGGGAGCTCACGACGCGGCAGGCGACGTTGGCCCACGTCGCTTGGCGGGTTCGTCCTCAGCGTCTGGACCGCTCGTGGTGCATCACTGCAGGTCTCGACGAAGACCGACTCACCACAGTCAAGCACTACGACAGCAAAATCAAGGCGGTGGCGCAGCTCACTAGGCCCCTGAAGGTCATTACGGCGGCGCCCGAGACCGGTCAGATGGGCGTTGCCCACGGCGTCGAGGTCCGCGTGCTCGACACGCTGGGTGCCGCTGTTTCTGCGACTCGAACCCTCAACCGGGGTTTCGTCGCAGCGCTTCTGGCGGTGGTGGTGGCCCTTGGCACTGTGGCCGGTGCGGGGGCGTGGGTCCGAGCCACGCAGCTCGCCGCGGCAAAACGTGACACCGCCACCACGCTTATGCAATACGCACGCTCCACCCTGAACACCGACCCGCGTATCGCAGCTTTGTCAGCTCTGGCTGCGGATGACTTCGACCCGTCCCTCCGCACTCAGGAGGTGATGGCGGAGGTTCTCGAAGCGAATCAGAGCATTGCAGGTGTCATCGACCTTGGCGATCCTGTAGTCCGGGACCTTCAGGTCATCGGTGACACCCTCCTCGTGCTCGACGTTCGTGGCCGGGTGACTGCTTGGGACCTCAGGACTCGGACCAGCTTGGGCACCCTCGTCAAGTCTGGTGCTGGGGCCATCGGTCCTTACGGCTACTCCGGGGCGGTCATCCTCGTGGAGAGGACCCTGCATCGCTATCTGACGGCGACCGGTTACCGACCCGTCGAGGTTGAGACCATTGAGACCGGTCTGACAAATAGCATTCTTATGGGTGGGATCTTCCAGTCGGGGGAAGGGGTTCTTGTCCTAAATGCCGCATTCGAGGGCGTCTACCACGACGGCTCTTTGGACGCCCCCATCAAATTCGACTTCGGAGACGACCCACGCCTCGAGCGAGACCCGGCTCGTAGGGGAATCTCGGTGCGAGCCGCGACCCCCGGCTTCGGCAACAATGATGTTTTCCTCGCGACAACAGCAAGGCAAATCCTTTCATTGGATGTGGTGCACGACTATGTCGGCGCCGGTGCACCGAAAGTTACTCTCGAAGTGATTATGACCGGCTCCCTAGTTCCCGCCGCGCCCACCGCATTAGCCACGGGGGCCGGCGAGACCCTGCTCATCGGCACAGATCGCGGAGTGCAATGGGTCGACGTAAAGGAAGGGAAACAGAAGGAATTTCCCTACGCTGGCTGGTCTCAGAGGGTTTTGGATATCGCCAACTCTGACAGTTCCAATCATGCAATCGCCTCCGTCGACGGCCTCTCTTACGTCACGGAGCCGACCGACGACCAACCGCGACCGGCCCCAACCCGCATGGCCTTCCCGGATTCTCCAATCACCGCCATCGCCACCCATGAATCGCCCGGAGGACCTCAGGTCTTTGTTGCTCAGGAAAACGGGACGATGACCATCGTCGACCCCACGGATTCGCGGTTCGGCCCACGCCCCATACCAGGGTTAGTCTTTGCCTCATTCACTCCTTCCGGGCACGTGCTGGGCGCTCCCCCATACAGCGCGAACGCTTCGAGCTCCCTGACCGCTCGCAATCCCCTCCCTCCTTCGCCTGAAAGCGGCGTGGTGGACCCCTACGCAATCACCTACTCTCTTCCCCAGCGGGGAGGCCATTACCCCTACGTGAATTACGGGGAAGCGACCCAGGATTGGGTTGTCGGATCAGGTCGTCGCGCAGATGGTCATGGCGCCTTCTGGGTGTGGCCCATCAGCGGATTCGGGGCACCTCGTGAGGTTAGTTTCGGATACGGTGAGTCGACCGCGGACGACGTGCCCGACATCGTCCAGAATGTCTATTTCGTCGCGGCTGGCAAGGAGATTGTCGCCCTGAATTCTGCGTTTGGTCGGCTGGGCTTCTGGGACGTGACGACCCTCGAGGAACTCGGCACAGTAGCCGTACCCCGCTACAACACCTTCAGCGAATCCGGCTCGGTAATTATGGTGACGTCTGCCGACGGCAAGACCGTTGCGGTCAAGACCGCACCAAAGACGATAATGGTGGTGGACGTTGCGACACACAAGGTGACGCATACCTTGAATCTCTCGGATGTATCTCTCACGAACCTCGCACTCAACCGTGATGGATCCGAGTTGGCTCTCATTGACAACTTCACAACCCTGCTCCGCGTCAAAACGAAGCCCGACAAGGGAGGGGCCACCGTGGTTCTTGATCGACGAGACCTCAAGTCGGTCGTCCGCGACCTGGCCTATGACCCCGCGGGCACCCACCTCGCCATCGCGGAGACGGTTGCCAGGAAAGTCCAATTGCTCGACGCCCGCACCCTGGAACCGGTCGGTCCGAAGTGGGCTGTGCCGGACGGTCAGCACCCCATGGGTCTCTCTTGGGCTCCGGACGGAAGATCACTTGTCGTGGCGACGATGGTCTATTCCGGGGAAGTGGCCAAGACAAATACCACCAGAGTCATCGATGCGGGGATGCTGACGTGGCGTAAGCAATTATGCTCCATAGCCTCCCGACCCTTCTCCGCAGAGGAGTGGAAAACCGCCTCAGCCTCTGGACTGGACCGCCCAGACTCATGCGCGAACGCCGGTGAGCCCAGGGGGGCAGGTTCGTCCGCCACAGCTGCCCAAAGCGGAAGCACCCGCCCGACCGATGACCGCTCGACACGGCCCGTCAATTCCGACGAGGCGGGTGGGGTGACGCGTGACGTGCTCATGGCCGGAGCACCGATACCGGAAATGTGTGGGCACCCGGCACAAGCGATGGTTCTAGGGCAGATGGCGAGCCCACCTCCGAACGGCGGCAACGTCTGGTTGCAGGATGTGACGAGAGGTGATCTCAACGGTGACGGTACTCCGGAGGCTATTGGAACAGTGGGGTGCTCGGCCGGCGGTGCCAGTTGGGCGCCTTGGATAATCGCGTGGACTCTCAACGACGCGGGAGACCCGCAGATTCTGGCGATGATCGAGTCAAGCGACAAAGAACTGATGCGCCTGTCCCCCGAAGGGGGGCTGCGGCCCAGTGTCACCGATGTCACTATTCAGGGGGGGCGGGTGAAAGTGAGCCTGAGAGCAGGGCTGCCCTCGGACTCGAACGCAAACCCGAGACTGCCCCTGGAGGCTATTCTAGACCTCGACACCGACTCGGGCGCCTTTACGGTTGACCAAGTGGACGCGCGATTCGACTTGGCGGCCACCACCACCCTCTTCGAGGAGCTTCGCTATCCGACCGGGCTGGAGGCCGCAGCCGATCCCCGCGTCACGAACGCCATTCGGGGCTTCTTGACCGACAACATCGGCGTGGAGGTCGGCACGTGTGAAGAATTCGCGGACCTTCCCAAAGACCTCCGTGCACGGGTCGGAACTGGTAAGGCGACAGGTGCGAGCCGCTACTGCACTCTCGTCACTTCGCCGCTTCGGAAGTCAAAACCCCTCCTCCTGAGAGTTGTCCCGAAGGTCGGCGCAGTCAATGAGGTAGTGGAGGCCTTCCCGTGATCCAGTCGCGTTTCCCCTGTGCCGCATCGAGAGAACGTCCCCCGACAGTTGGGAACAGGCCATGACGGCGAGCCAAGCATGGACGACAACTATTGGAGCGCTTCTGTGCGCGGTCCTTATAAGCTCGTGTGGTACCCGGTCGGATGCGACGCTTGGACAATCAGCCTCCCCGTCCCCCACGAAAGCCTCCGGTGCAACGAATACAGGGGTGGGAACCGGCGGTGAACCGGTCGACGGTGTCTCGAGCGGGGAGACTCCACCGGAGACTGGGCGGTGTAACGTCGAAACAGTCGCGCAGGACCTGGGTGATGAGAGTGCTGAACGTGGCGATGCGCGGCCAACTGTCGTGGCATGCGACGGAGCTTGGGCCATTTTTCAGACGGGCTATCTGCCACAGTCCTGGCTGATGGCCAAGTGGACCGGCAGCGCCTGGGAGGCAGCGTTCGGATTTCCCACAGCGAACTGCCGCGATGACTTTATCGGCATGGGAGGCAGCCCCAAAATTGCCGCCGTGCCGAATTGGAGCTGTTGAAGCGTCGGCACTTTCGTGCCGTCCACGTGCGGTTGCTCCAGCCGGGTTGGGTCCTCGACCCTCGCCGCCTGCGATCGCGTACGACTGCTGGCCCGAGGACTGTCCCTGCCTCGGCCCGACGACCGCGAAGCCACCCAGCCGACCGGGGACTCAGCTGATGGTGATGGCAGCGCGCACAACGGCATCCCTTAGACACACCGCGTCTACCTGACACATCGGCAGTTGAACCGCCGGTACCCCTCACTGAACGGACCGATTGGCTCGCTCACCCCAACCCCCAAGGACCCACCATGCACAGCACCGTCATCCACAACCTCTTCCGCCTGTGGCCGCACTTCGGGCCGCTGTCAGCCTACGTATGCCGCGGCTGTGGCACCGAGATCGTGAACAAGAACGCCTACCGCAAGTGTCCGGTCTGCGGTATCAAGTACGACTGAGTTCTCGCAATCAGCGGTGGAGTTCGTCGAAGTCAGGGATCTGATGGTTCCGTTGATGACCGCGCGGTCTCATTCGTAGTCTCATTCGCGCCGGTGGCTCTGGGTTCGCGACCTTCACCCGGCAGCCTCGTGTGCAGGGCCGATGTCGCCAGACCTGTCGCGAACGCCCTGTCGTGGTTCAGATCCCACCGCCACCACTCGCTGGGGTTCACGACCAATTGGTCGTGAACCCCAGCGCACATGAGCACGCACGTCCTCGCGAAGAACCGACGAGGCCAATAGACGGGACCGTCTCCGTCGCCCTGGCTCCTGAGAGTTTGCGGACTACCGCCGCGGCAGCACCCCGATGCATCCGCTAGGCGCCCAGACCATCGAAGAAGGCTTCGAGGTAGGCGGCAACCACTTCGTCGCTTGAGCGGCCCCCCAGCAGACCCGCTGACTCGACACAGAAGATCAGCCGCTCGCCGAACCCTCTGGCCAAGCCCTCGGCGCGGCCTTCGGTCACCTCGCGTTCGATCCAGGTCAGCGCCTGACGCGGATTGTGAGCTACGTACGCGCTCAGGATCGCGTTGATAGCAACGCCTCCTTCGTGGCGCCACGGAACTACGCGCGACAGGACGGCTACGACGGTCCGTCCCTGCCGCCCCATCTCCTCTGCGAGCAATGCACATGCAGACGCGTTAAGCACGCCGGCCGCCACGAGTCCCGGCGTCCCAAGCGACAGAACTTGGCTGGTGAACTCAGTTAGAGGCTCCCCATCCGGCTTGCCGCCGTCCGTACGGGTCAGTAGTTTCACGGCGCTGGGTCGCAGCTCGGCCAGCGTTAGGAGTGTCTCCGCGCTGTGTTCACCGCTCATCGCCATAACGCTGTCACGGTAGCGCTGCGCTACTAACCGATTGGCGACGTCGTCGTGGGTTAATTTCGGGCCGATGGAGGCGGCGGGCCTAGAGGGTCGGCGCAAACCACGGGGCGCCCGTCGGGATGCATGTCGCTCAGGATTCTCGCCAGGATGTCCGTTAACCATCGAAACATGGCCGCAAGGCGCTGGGTCTGATCGACGGTGATGATGCGCTGCGCCGTTCCTTCCTGCTTCTTTTCCGCCTTGTGTAGGAAGGCTCGCTCGCCGGACCACGCTGGCGTAGCCGTGGCGTGCACCATCCAGTTGCGCCACTCGATGGCTCCGTCCTCACCGCCTGCGGCGGCGCACATCTTGAGGATTCGTGCCTCAAGATGTGGCCATCGATAGGCGTTATTCTTGAAGAGTTTGATGAGGTCCGCCGGGGGAGTCTTCCTGCGTTTCGCCGGTGGCTCATGCATGAGGATGGCGAACGCTCCGCTAAGGGAGGCCTCCCATTCCGCGGCGCGGCTGATCATCTAACCCAGCGCGTAATAGTGCTCGTGCCATGCAGCCTCCTGAGGGCTGGTCGCGAACCTGCGCACGCCCATGTACCGAGCCTGATGCCACCACACCAGATTGAACTGTTCATCCCAGCCATCCGCAGCCCCGCGCAAATCAGTGGACTCTTGGCGCTGCCGCAGCAGCCGCTGGATCTCCTCGCGGCGCCCCTCGCGAGTAGCCCAGAACTCTTCCTCACACTCCGCGGTACAGAAAAGGTCCTGCGTCTCGCGCTCGGATCCCCGAGCGAACGCGTCGACGCCTTTCCAATAGACCGACCCGCCGCACCCCGGGCGCCTGCAGGGAGCTACTGGAGGCAGCGACCCGCGCCACTCCATCGAGCCTGCGCCTGTCGCCTCATATGGCACGGTGCTAACGCTACTTCGGACCGACAACACAACTGCCCAAATTGTAGGATCCGTCTGACTTCGTGGCACGCGGAACTCATACGAGTCTGACTCCGACCGGAGTAGTCCGCGGCTTGTATCGCGGCATCATGCCTTTGATTCGAAGGCCCGACTTTCGGCATGTGCGAGCGTTGTCAAACGTCAGGTGGCCTGCGACGCACTCGCGCGGTTGGGGCGCCTCCGGACGCAGGTCGGGGAACGTGGAGTCAGGCACAGCAGTGGACAGGGATGGTCATGGCTAATCGCATGTGTATCGCACGAGCCAGGGATCGCACCGAAAGGCCACCGACGTCTATGCAGATCACCGACGGTTTTATGGTTCAGCAGGCCGCAAGTCTTGTAAACAGGTGGTTAGGGGTTCAAGTCCCCTCGCCAGCTCTCACACGAATGCGCAGGTCGGGGTATGTTTCGGGCTCGAGAATTCGAATCAATCGAGGCGTTTGCAGGGCCGTTTCAAGGCCGGTACGTCGAAACGATCGACATGAGTCGGCGCGCCGACCGTCGGACCGGGTCGGCCCAAGGCATGATGCGACGCATTCAGCGCTGAAGGGGGAGTTCAAGCCGTGGCCACCAAAGATCGCCGAGTCGTGTTTGCGAGGATCAATCGCCGCCAACCCGAACAGGGCGCTCTTCAGGTTCGACCTTTTGCGGAGGACTTGGCACGACTCGCGGAAAGTCGCAAGATGACCCACGTCCAGCGGAAGACATCCACGCATCCACAGCGGCAGTGGTTCGCCGCCGACATGACGATCATCCCTTCCGGAGACTTCATGATGGGCACGCTGGGCTACGCAGAGCAGTTGACTCAGGTTGAGTTCGACCCCGACGCCTGGAGTTGGATCAAGGGCGCAACCCGATCCGACGACACCGGCTCGGAACAGACCGTGGTTCCCTTCGCCATTGACCTCCGCGAGAGCGAGCGCTGGGTGGCCTTTGCCCCTACCGGCCGTATGCAACCGAGACAGTTCGTCAGCGGGTTCCAGAGGGTCCTTAACGAAGCCGTTGTCGAGGCCGGACTCCTCCCCGTCGATTGGGAAGTGGACTTGGTGACATCGGAGGGCCGAATCGAGGCCTGGCTCCATGACCACCCGCGAGTGTTCTGGATGAGGCGCACCATCAAGTTCAGCAACCCCGGCAAAGACCTTAGTGACGACGAGGCCGAGATGCGCGCGCTCGCAGCAAACCGCAAGACTGAGGAGTTCGCCGCGCCTCGTGGGCAAACCTTGAACACAGAAGTCGATGACTTCCGCGAGAAAATCGAGGGCACCGGGCGCGGGAATCTTGACATCATCCTCAAGGCCCGAAGCCTCCGCGGGCAGTCCAAGCAGGTTTTCAACAGTCGGAACTCTGCCGACTACACCTACGTGGACGACTTCGGAACGAACCTTGAGCAAGGCATCGAAACTGTGTTGAGGGCACTGCGCGAGTACGTTGACAAGGTTCGTGGGCTGGGACAATCACGGCTTTCGGCCGCTGACGACGAGGGCCCCGACCACTAAGGTGGAGTGTCAGCCCTCGCACCTAGCGTGGAGAAGCAACGAGGGAAGGGCGACTGGCGATGGCATCAGTGACACGGCACCTATGGCGTGCCATCGACCTCAAGTTGAGCGAGATCCTGCAGTTCGACCTATGGGTGGGCGTTGCCGGTGGCGCGGGTGCCGTTGCGGCGGCGCTGGTGGCGCCTTCGGCACTCCTGAACACCCTCGGAGTCGCCTCGCAGGTCATGGGCATCGTTGTCGGGGCAGTCATCGCGGGTGTATCGATACAGGCGGCGTTCTTCGACCAGGCGTTCTTACGCAAGTTGCGCGCCATCAGTCGTGATCCGGTCTCCTACCTCGCCCCGTTCCTGTTCACGGCCGTGCTCGGTGTGGCCGCAATGATCGGCATGTTGGTTCTGTCGGCCCTGACCCCGACGACGATCCCAGCGGTCCTTGCCACCATCGGAGGCATCACGGGACTTCTCACCGTATGGGCCCTCGCCAGCATTCTTCCGTGCTTGGCGACCTTAGTTCAGTTCATCGGGCTGAAAGTAGCCGCTTTGGACGTACCCGATGACATCGACGTTCAGATCAAACCCAAGCGTGCGGCCGAGGGCTGAATGGCCACGGCCCACGAGCGGTACGCGCCATCAATTCCGCGCTATAAGGGCGGCCACGATAGTGGCACCGATGAGCGCTGCGGTGAAAACGACGAGGGCCCAGGTTGCTCGTGCTGTCGCAAGTGCTGCGCGCACTTGTAGGGCAGGGACGACGCTGGCAGCCAGCTGGCCCAACACACGCCACAGGTCCTCGCGCTCCTCTTGGATAGCCTCGATCAGCCGTCGTTGATCCTTGACCGCTTGCTGATCGTCAGCCAGCCACTTGCGCAAAACAGTCGTGCCCTGAGGCTGGGCGTTCTCCGAAGCCACCGCCTCCAGCGTGCCGAGTTTCCGTCGAGCCTCTGCTTCCTTTAGGTCTAGGTCTGCCAGTCGCCCGGACAGATCGACGATGTTTCGCACTCGCGCCCGATCTGTTACGCGCTTCCGCCCTTGCCACAGGTTCACGTGCCGCCATCTCTCACAATCGGGCGCGTAGGAGTTGCTCTCCTCTCGCGGTTCGGAAAGGCTAACGGCCTGAACCTCGCTTGTCTCCTAACCAAGTGGTCAGGGGTTCCAGTCCCCTTGCCAGCTCTCAGCCCGAGTGCGACCCGTCGCCCGCCGGGTCCGGGTCAGGGGTCTGGGTGGACTCGCGGCGTGTCTCCTCGGGGTGCTCGGTGCGCTCCTCCGACTCGGCGAGGATCGCCCTCGCCTGTGCGTCGGGGTCGTCGCTGCCGACCGCCTGCTCCTCCGGCAGGAGCTCGGCCCGGCTGCCCACCTTGTCGTCGTCGTCGCCCTCGGTCTCACGTCCCATCCCCCGACCGTACCCACCGAAGGGTGACTGACGCTCAGTCGTTGAGCAGGTCGTAATAGATGAGGTCGTCGCCCGACGCGACGTCGACCGCGAGAATGGTGGCCTGATGGCCACCGGCTCCGCCGGGCGGGACGAGCCTCGTCACCGTGGCGGTGGAGGTCCTCCTGGTCGTCGTCTCGACGGGTCCGTCGTGCTGGCGCGCCTGCTCTGCGTAGGCCGCCGCGACCTCCGCCACGTCCGCCTCCGACGAGACCCGCAGCAGCACGCCGAACCCGCCGGTCTGGGAGCCCCGGGAGTACTGGACGAGCAGCTCGCTGCCCGCGAGCAGGACGTAGCGGCCACAGTCCTTGCGGTCCGCCAGGGTCTCGGTCGCCAACGGCTCCCCCGTCCCGGGCCGGGGTCGAGCCCCAGGTGCCTCCGGGACGTCCCCGCCGGGCCACGAGGGGAGGTCTCCGGGCGGGGTCGTGCCCCCGTCCTCGCCGGTGAGGACGATCGTCCACCGCCCCGTCACGTCACCCTCGACCCGCTCGATCCTCGCCCCCACGAGGGAGGTCCGTCCGCTGCTGGAGGACCCGGCCACGTCGAGGGCGCAGGTGAGGCCGTCCTCGCGCGTGCAGCCGGGGACCGAGCTGGTGTCGAGGGACAGACCGAGGGTGTCGTCGAGGGTTCCGACCAAGCTCCGCCACGCGCGCAGCGGATCGTCGTCCACGAGCAGGACCGCCCGCCAGCCGGGAACCCCTTCCGCCGTCACGGTTGCGGCGGGCTGCCCGACGAGACGGCTGCCGACGGGCACCACGAGACCGTCGGGGAGGGAGGTGCCTGCCGGCGAGAGGGCATCGGCGGGCACGCCGGGCCGTTCCGGGGCCCTGACGACGCGCCACCAGACGGTGGCCGCCACGACGACGAGAAGGACAGCGAGCCCGGCGACCACCCGGCGGCGCATCGGCCCTCAGCCGTCGAGACCGACGTCGGACCGGCGCTGCTCGCGCGCTGTGTCGAGGTACTGCGTCACCGCGGCGCTGAGCCGCTTGAGCTCGGGGATGTAGCGGCGGAGCTCGTCAGCCACCGCGGGCGGGGTCTCGGGCCACATCGAGAGGTCCTCGAGCTCGAGGCGCAGCGCCGCGATGGGCGTGCGCAGCTCGTGGGAGGCGTTGACGGCGAGGTCTCGCTCGCGCTGGAGGAGCATGTCGAGCTGCGCCCCACCACGGCGCAGGGCGTCGCCGATCGCCTCGGCCTCGGGCACGGAGTAGTGCGGTACCTCGACGTCGAACCGACCGCGGCCGATCTCCTCGGCGACGGTCGCCAGCTCGGTGAACGGCCGCGACAGGCGCCGCGCAAGCCAGGCGCCCACGACGGCGGCCGCAACGAGGAGGCCGACGCCGAGCAGGACGAGGGGCAGGACGGCGTCGGAGATCCGGTCCTCGACGACGGCGCCCGACCGCCACACGGTGAGCCGACCGCCACCCGCGAGTGGGCGGGTGGCGGACAGGTCGCTGGGACCGGTGCTTCCGCTGTCGCCGGCCACCGTCGTCGCACCGCTGGGCGAGACGTACTCGACCGCCTCGTCCGGACCGATGAGCGGCTCGAGCGAACCCTCGGTCACGGCACCCGGGGCGGTGGAGTTCTGGCGTTCGGCGAGCAGCTGCGAGATGAGGTCGGCGGACCGCTCGACACTGCGCACCTCGCTGTCGCGGACGAGGTCACCGACGAAGTAGGCGCGTGGGATGCCGTAGAGCGCGATGACGGCGACCGTGAGGCCCACGAGGACGGCGACGAGACGCTCACGCATCCGGGACGTCCTCGAGGCGGAAGCCCACACCGCGCACCGTCGTGATGCGCGCGGGAGCGTCGACCTCCTCGAGCTTCTGGCGCAGGCGACCGATCGTCGCGTCGAGGGTCTTGGTCGACCCGAACCAGTTCTCGTCCCAGATGTCGTTGATGAGCTGCTCGCGGCTGATGACGGCGCCGCGTTTGGAGTCGAGCAGCGCCATGACGTCGAACTCCTTCGACGTCACCGGCAGCTCGGTGTCGGCGACCCAGACCCGGCGCGCGTCGACGTCGACCCGCACACCCGTCGTCGGCGCCGGGGCGGGAGTGGCCGGGGCAGCAGCCGGCCCGGCGTCGATGCCGTGGCGCCTGAAGAGGGCGCGGACCCGGGCCAGGAGGACCGAGAGGCCGAACGGCTTCGCGAGGTAGTCGTCGGCACCGACGTCGAGGCCGACGACGAGGTCGAGCTCGCCGTCGCGGGCGGTGAGGATGATGATGCCGCCCCGGTAGCCGTTGTCACGGACCTGCCGACAGACGTCGAGACCGTCCATGTCGGGCAGGCCGAGGTCGAGGAGGACGAGGTCCACGTCCTGCTCGCGGACCCTGTCGATCGCGGGCATCCCCTCGGCGACGCGCTCCACGGTGTAGCCCTCGCGCTCGAGGGTGCGCACGAGCGGGGCTGCGATCTTGTCGTCGTCCTCGACGACCAGCACGTGGGGCATGGTCACCGAGCATAGGTGCCGGACGAGGCGTCCCGCACGGATCTCGTGGGCGCGGCCAGCCGCAGCAGGACGAGCGTGGCAACGCTGAGGACGACGACGAGCAGCTCCCTCACCGTCACCCCTCCCGCGCCCGACCCCGGTGCGCCGAACACCATCCCGACGACGGCGAGGACGAGGCTGACCGCCGAGACGACGGCGGCCACCAGGCGGGCTTCGAAGCCGCCTCCCCTCACGAGGCCGACGACGGCGAGGACGACCGCCGCACAGCCGATCCCGGCGATGACCGCGATCGAGCTCGTCGCCGTGCGGGCCACGTCGACGAGGACGACCCCGAGGAGGCCGACCGCGACCGCGACGCGGAGGAGCGCGGCGGCCGGTCGAGCTCGCATCAGAGGTCCCGGTCGAGCGTGCCGGTCTCGGTGACCGGTGCCGTGGAACAGGTCCGGCCCGTGGCGTCGGTGACGGCTCCCGAGGGCGACCAGACCATGGCGCCGGCGACGGTGGTCGTCCGCAGGCTGGCGGTCTGCCCCGAGGCGACCGTGCCCAGGCGCAGGGTGACCGTCGTCCGCTGCACGCCGCCGACCGTCACGGTGCCCGCGGTCATCGTCGCGTTGAAGGTCACGGTCTTGTTCGTCTTGACGAACTCCTCCTTGAGGTTGACCGAGCCGAGGTTGACGGTCGAGCCGCTGCGCTGGACGTCGAGGGTGTCACCCCGGTTGCCGGTGCCGACGAGGTTGCCGTCGCGCACCCGGACGGTGACCGCCTGGGCCGCGCCGTTCCAGCCGCTCGTCACCGAGGCGAGGTTGATCTGGTCCGTCCACGTGAAGGTGAGCGAGTCACCGTTCTCGAGCCGGCCGGCATACGCACCGCCGTTCGTCGACTGGACGTCGGCTCCACGCAGCGGGGTGTTGTCGACCTTCGCACCCGTGATCGTCGCGGAGGTCGTCGTGCCGCCCGCGCCGTCGACGAGGACCGCGCGGAAGGAGTAGGTGCCGTCGGCGACCTTCGTCGTGTCCCAGGAGCAGGTGAAGGGCGAGCTCGTGTCGGTGCACACGTCGGTCCAGGACGACGAGCCACTCGGCGCGTACTGGATGCGGACCGAGGAGACGCCCGACGTCGACGTTGCGCTGGCGGTGAGGCTGACCGTGCCCGTGAGGAACGCGCCCGGGTCCTCCATCGAGACCGAGGAGACGGTGTTGTCGACCTGGCGGCTCGTGACCACGGCGGACGTCGTCGTGTTGCCGGCGTTGTCGGTCGCGACGGCCCGGAAGCCGTAGCTGCCGTCGGGGATCGTCGTCGTGTCGAAGCGGCACGACCAGGGGTCGACCGTCGCCGTGCAGAGGACCTTCCACGTCGAGCTGCCGGTGAGCGCGTACTGGAGGACGACCTGCGCGACACCCGAGTGGGCGTCGGTCGCCGTCGCGGCGAAGGTGCGCACGCCCTGCAGCGGGGTGCCGGGGTCGGTCATGGTGACGACAGGGGCGAGGTTGTCGACGGAGATGTCCGGCAGCACGGTCGAGATGAGCGTCGAGCCGCCCGAGGTCGCCACGGCGCGCAGGTCGTAGTCGGCGTTGGCGTAGGTCGTCGTGGCCCACGAGCAGGAGTAGGGCGCCGAGAGGCCGGAGCAGAGGGTCTTCCACTGGGTCGTGCCGGCCGGCGCGTACTCGATCCTGACGCTCCACGTGAGGGCGCCCGGGTTGTAGACCGTCGCCGACAGCGGCACGGTGGCGCGGACGAGGTCGCCCGGGTCGCCCAGCACGACCATCGTCGTGTTGGCGACGGTGACCCGGACCGGCTCCGACGTCGTCGCGTAGCCGGCGCGGTCGGTCGCGCGGGCACGGACGTCGTAGGGGCCGTCGGCGACGAGCTTGGTGTTCCACGAGCACGACCAGGGGGCGGCCGTGGCGGTGCAGACCGTGACCCACGAGCCACCGGCGGCGGGCTGCGCCTCGATGACGACGTCCTTGACGCCGCTCTCACCGTCGGTGGCGTTGGCCGTGAGGGTCACGGTGTCTTTGGCAGGGGTGGCGATGCTCGCCATCGCGACGGACGGCGGCGTCCAGTCGGACGCCGCCGTGATCGTCACCTGGCTCGAGCTCGCCGACGTGAATGTCGCCGAGGAGAAGCCGGGAGCCGCGAGACCGAGCACGACCGCGAGCGCCACCACGAGGAGCGAGGCTGCACGGCGGTCGAACACGGCTCCTCCTTCGGGTGCTTGGGCGGCTCGGACGGTTCGGGACGGGTGGGGAGCACGCGTGCTGCGTGCTGGGAACGACGTTACGGAGAGGCGCTCGACGGGGAGTCCACAGAACGTCCCCTGCGGTTCCCCGGTTTGCTACGCGGGGGACGCCCGGTGCGTGGTGGACGGCATACGGGTGGTTCCGCGACCGCTGGGCCGGAGAGGTGACGAGGTCACGACGAGGTCAGGTCGTCGCGACCGGGCGACCCCTCCGTCGCGCCGTCACGGACGACCCGATGTTCTTCACGAGCTCGACGAGGGCGAGCAGCGCGATGATGGCGGCCGGCACGCCGATGACGAGCATCCGGGTCTCCCGGTCGGCGAGGGCGATGAAGACGTAGCCGGCTCGCGGCACCGAGAACTGCACGACCGGCTGCTCGTCCGCGACGAGCGAGAAGGTCCACGGGTCGACGTTGTCGTTCGCGTCGCCCTGGGTGCGCAGCCGGGTCGCGCCCGTGGCGTCGGTGCCCATCTCGACGATGCGGTGGGTGACGAGGTTGGCGACCCCGCTGTCCGGCGGCGGCAGGTAGGTGATGACGTCACCGACCGCGAGGTCCTCGACCGCGACCGGCTTCTCGAAGGCGATCGACCCCTTCGAGATCGACCCGGTCATCGAGCCGCCCGTGATGACGTAGCGCTCGTAGCCGAAGAGGGACGGAAGCAGGTATGCCGTGCACGCGAGCGTGAGTGCCACCAGGGCCACATTCGTCAGGGTTCGCGCGAGACGCGACAGCGAGGAGGCGAGATGCTTCATGGGAGGGCTCCTGCTCGGTGCGGTCGGGATGGGCCGGCGCCGGCTCAGGGAGGCCGGCGCCAGGGACTGCGGGGAGGTGCGGGTGGAAAGGACGGTGACCGGGGGCGCCGGTGGTGGTGGCGCCCCCGTCACGGGGTCACTGTGCGAACGTCTCGCCCGCGAGCTGGACCGAGTTCCAGGTGTAGGTCGCGGTGGCGGTCTTGTTCTGGTCGTCGTTGGTGGTCTCCTGAGCCAGCGTGACCGTGAAGGAGTAGTCGACAGCAGCGCCGGCCCCGATCTGGCCGAGGTCGGTCTTGGTCCCGTCGACGAGGCCACCGAAGGTGCCGTCGAAGATCGTCTTCCCGTTGGTGACGTCCTTGATGGCGAGCTTGAGGTTGCTGCCGGTGAAGGCGTTCGTGGACGAGGTCTCCGTCAGGGAGAACGTCGCCGGGAGGGAGCCCGTGTTCGTGATCTTCACGGCGCCGGTGAGGGTGTCACCCGGCTTGAGGTTGGTGAGGTTGAAGATCTGCGCACCGTTCTTGGAGTTTGTGTGGAGCAGCGTGCCCGAGGTGACGGTGCTGATCGTGTTGCTCGTCTCGGAGCTGAAGGTCGCACCCGACCCGACGGCGAGGGCGCCGGCGGCGAGGAGGACGGTGAGGGGGACGAGGACCTTCTTGGCGGCGATGCTCATGGCGTTTCTGCTCCTGGCTTGTGGTGTTCCGGCTGACCGGAGGGGATACCAAGAACGTTAGGGAGCGCCCTTCCACGGCTTCTCCACACGAGTTACCCGCGAGTTCCCCAGTTCCGCCCCGATGCGGAACGCACCGACACGCTCAGCGTGCGGTCGACTCCGGCCGCGTGAGGTCCTCAGGACGCTCGGGCAGCTCGAACCACACGGTCGTCCCGACGTCCTGCGTGCTGTCGACGCCGACGCGCCCACCGTGTGCCTCGACGATCCGGCTCACCGTCGCCAGCCCCACGCCGTGCCCGTCGACCTCGTCCTCGGACTCCTCGCCGGCGAGCCGGACGTAGGGGCGGAAGACGTCCTCCCTGTGCTCGTCGGGGATGCCGATCCCCTCGTCGCGCACGAGCACACGCCACCAGCCGTCGTGCCGGATCGCGCTCACCTCGACGGTCGGGCTCGTCCCCGGCCGGGTGAACTTCAGGGCGTTGCCCACGAGGTTGAGCGCGACGGCATACAGGAGGTCCGGGTCCCCCGAGACGGACGGAAGGTCGCCGACGGTCACGTTCGCGCCAGAGCTGCCGACGACCGTGCGGAGGTCCGCGACGGCCTGGCCGAAGACGCGACCGAGCGGCACGGGGTCGAACGCGGCGGCGCCGTTGCCGCGTGCGTGGCTGAGGACGCTGCGGATGAGACGGTTCATCCGCAGGCCGGCGTCGCTGATCTCGCCGACCATCTCCGCGAGGTCGGGGTTGTCGGCGACCGCCGGCTCCATCGAGAGCATCTCGGCGTTGGCGCTGATGACCATGAGGGGGTTGCGCAGGTCGTGGCTCACCTGGCCGGCGAAGTGCACGAGCGCCTCGTTGGAGCGGCGCAGCTCGTCGCGGGTTCGGGTGAGCTCGTCGACGGAGTGCGCGACCTCGCGGTTGCGCAGGCGCAGCTCGATGACGTCCATGACGCGCTGGGCGAGGACGACGAGGGCCCGCTGCTGCTCCGGCGTGGACTCGCGCGGCTGCTCGTCGAAGACACAGAGCCGGCCGAGCGTGATGCCACCGGGGGTGACGAGGGGCGCGGACGCATAGAACCGGACCGACCCGATCTCACCGGTGACGAAGGGGTTGTCGGCGAAGCGGTCGTCGCGGCTCGCATCGGACACGACGACGGCGCCCGGATGGTCGACGACGGCCGCGCACATCGAGTCCTCGCGCGAGCAGATCGACGGCTCGAACCCGGCTGTCGCGACCTGGTGCTGCTCGTCGCTCGTGATGAGGTTGATGGCCGCGGTCTCGACGCCGAAGAAGTCAGCGGCGAGCTCGACGAGGGCCTGCAGGTCACGACCGGCGGGTTCACTGAGCACGCCGTAGCGCTGGATCTCGGAATCGCTCACGGACGTCATGGTCGCCCTCTGCACACCTCACTCCCTCCGGTTCCCGTTCATTTTTCCAGAAGGAGCGAGGCTCTGCTCGCCGGCCACCGGGCAGTAGCCTCGGACCCATGGCAGGCACCGAGTTCGACAAGGCCGTCAAGGCCGTGGACGCCCTCGACGAGGACCCCGGCAGCGACACCAAGCTGCGCCTCTACGCGCTCTACAAGCAGGCCACGGTCGGCGACGTCGACGGCAAGCGCCCCGGCTTCACCAACCCGGTGGGCCGGGCGAAGTACGACGCGTGGGCTGCGCTGGCCGGCACGTCGACCGAGCAGGCGGAGGCCGACTACGTCGCCGAAGCGGGCCGTCTCACCGGCGCCTGACTCGTTTCAGGGCTCACCGGCGCGGAGGCGCGCAGCGGCGGATGCTCCCTCGCTCAGCCGAAGAGGCGGTTGAGGTAGCGCTGGAGGGCGGCCGTCGTCTTCGGTCCCCACGAGCCGTCCTGCGTGGCACCGACCTTGGCCTGCAGCGCCTTCGTGGTCTTCGGACCGATGCTGCCGTCGGGGTAGGAGCCGACCTTGGTCTGCAGCTTCTTGATGTCGGAGCGCGACCACGAGGCGTCCACGCTCCCCCCGACCCACTTCTCGACACCCATGCGCGTCTTCGGGCCCTTCTGGCCGTCGACGGTCAGCGGGAAGATCGACCGGGTCGTGTCGCGCGAGACCGTGGTGGCCAGGCCGTTGGCCACCGTGAGCCCGGCCCTCGCCCCGCAGGTCGGCCAGGCACCGGGCCCCTGCACCTTGAGGACCTCCTGCGCGATGAGGATCTGCTGAGCCTTCGTCGCGAGGTTGGCGGTCGTCGCGTAGCGCTGTCCTCCGAACGCCTTCCACGTGGAGTAGGAGAACTGCAGCCCGCCGTAGTAGCCGTTGCCGGTGTTGATCGACCAGTTGCCCCCGCTCTCGCAGGCGGCGACGCGGTCCCACACGGTCGGCGTGGCGCCGGCTCCGGTCGCGAGGCCGACGACGGCCGCGGAGGCCGTGACGGCGAGAAGCGTGGTGCCGACGATCGCGCGCCGCACGGGTCGACGCCTGGTCGGCGTGGCGGGGAACTCGGGTGCGAAGAGCATGCGGGTGGTCCTTTGCGTCAGGGGACGGCAAAGGACATTACGTCACTTCTGTCACATAATTCAATCAAGTCACAGAACTACACAAATGTAACTCACGTACCACGCTGGTGCAACCGCACGCCTACGGCGTGTCCCGTATGCCGTCCGCCCTCGCCATGCGCCCACCTCCGTCCGCCACCTCCCCCACGGCGAGGGCGGACAGCGGCTCAGACGCGGGCGCGGCGGCGCGCCCGGCCGACGCGGCTGTCCCACCGCGAGGCGACGATCTCGCCGAGCGTCGTCCCCGTCGCGATGGCGAGGAGGACGCCGGCCGCCCCGAGCAGGGTGGCGACACCGGCCTGGAACGACAGCGTGCCGATGGACGAGGCGCTCTCCCCCACGAGCTCGTAGAGACCACGGAAGATCGTCAGACCCGGCAACAGCCCGAACGTCGCCGGGACGACGACGACCATCGCCGGCGCCCCGAGCCGTAGCGCGACGAGCCGGCCGACGAGGCCGAGGCTCACGGCGGCGATCCCGGTCGCAGTCACCGACCCCACCTCGGCCACGCGGGTCAGGGCGGCGAAGACGCCGGTGCCGGCGAGCGAGAGGAGCGCCGTGGGCAGGAGGAGCCCGCGCCGACTCTGCATCGTGATCGCACCGCACGAGCCGACGATGAGCGAGCCGAGGACGGCGGCCCACCACTCCGACTGCGAGGTCCGCAGGTCGAGCACCGACGGCGAGACGAAGGAGACGTCCAGGGCGTCGGTGAGCCGGATCGTCAGACCCAGCGCGACAGCGATGCCGATGATGAGGCCGGTGAGCGACACGATGACGGCGAGCAGACGGCCGGCGCCGGTCACGGCATACCCCGAGATGACGTCCTCGACCGCGGAGGCCATCGTCCGTCCGGGAAGGAGGGCGACGATGCCGCCGGCGACGATGAACGCGAAGTCCTTGCCCCCCACCGGTATCCACCCCATCGCACCTGCGGCGTAGGCGACCCAGGCGAGCAGGGTGGCGACGAAGGCCGAGACGGCGTTCGAGTAGAAGTCGGGCAGGCGCATCGGCCCCATCGCCCGCTCGACGGCGGAGACGCCGAGGACGACGAGCACGGTGAGGAAGCCGGTGAAGAGCGAGGCGCCGATCATCACAGCGACCGCGGCGGCGAGCATCGCCGTCGCGAGGGTCACCGACCAGTCGGGCCAGGTCCGCGGGGTGCGCTTGAGGTCACGCAGCTGCTCGGTGGCCTCGTGCATCTCGATGTGACCGTTGACGAAGGCGTCGATGAGCTCGTGGACCGCGACGAGCCGCGCGTAGTCGTGCCGGGTCGAGCGGACGACGCGCAGCGCGGTGACCGAGTGGACCGCGTCGATCCGCGCGTGCACGAGCAGGGACTGGAGGGTGATGTCGATCTCGACGTCGTTGAGCCCGGCGGCGGCGCACACCGCGGCGACGGAGCCCTCGACTTGGGGCGCACCGGCACCGCAGCGCAGCATGAGCTCGCCGAGCCGCACCGCGAGCTCGAGCGCCTCACGGACCCGGGCCTCCTCGGCGCCCTCGCTCGCGACACGGGCGTTGCGGTAGGGCGTGCGCCGCAGCAGGTCGACGAGCGGCATCGGCTCGGTCGGCGGGCCACCCTGGAGCCGCCACTGCCGACGTCGGCGGACCTCGTCGCTCACGGGAGCGTGAGCCGGTCGGCCCACGCCGTGCCCGTGGGCCACCACGACGGTTCACCGGTGACGACACCGGCCGCGGCCACCGCGGCCGCGGTGACGAGGAGGAGCAGCACGACGACCCGGCTGGCGCTCGGGCCCGGTGTGAGGCCGCGGACGATGCTGCGCGTCCCGCGCCGCACGCTCGCGCCACCCGGACCCCACCACGCCATGAGACCGGCGAGGAGACCGCCGACAGCAAGCGGCACGAGCGCGTTGGGCTCGGGCGAACCCGTCCCCTGGACCGCGACGACCACGAGCGCCGCGCAGAAGACGCCCGAGACGGCGATGAGGGCGGGCATCACCGCGCCGAAGAGCGAGGCCAGCAGCCCCACGAGGAGGTGCCACGGGCCGGCGAGCACGGCGACGGGCACGTCACTGCGCCGGACGCCTCGGTCGTGCCTGCGCATGATGAGCGAGGTCACCGAGCGGTCGGTCGTGCGCGCGAGCACGAGCCAGAGCAGCAGGCCGGCTGCGGCGACGACGGGTGCCGTCGCCGCCGCCGCGACGAGGACCGCGAGCAGGGCGCCGACGGTGCCGCTGCGGCTCGCACGGCCGATGCGCGGGTCGAGCCGTTGCTCGCCCGCCCACGGTGCGTTGCCGTCCTGCCCGTATGCCGTCCCGTCACCACCGGGGCCCGGTCCGAGCTGGTCGTGGCGCGGTCCGAAGACGAGGTCGGCGGGGTCCTGCCTCGCGGGCAGCAGGGTCTGCGCCGGCATCGGAGCCGGGCGGATCGGCGTCACGGGCGCGAGACCGGCGATCGGGGCCGCCGTGACGGCGCGGGACAACGGCATCACGGCCGTGCGTGGCACCGAGAAGGACTGGGTCGCGGCCGGCGGCGGCACCGGAGGGCGGACCTGGATGACGTCGGTGACGAGCCCGCCGTGGGCATAGCGCTCGAGTGCCGCGACGACATCGCGCTGGTCCGGCCGGTCCTGCGGGTCCGGCGAGAGCGCGGCATACAGGAGGGGCGAGATCCGCTCGTCGACTCCGCGGAGGTCGGGGTCGCCCGTCGTGACGCGGTTGAGGACGACGTCCATCGGTCCGCGCCCGAAGGGCGGGTGCCCCGACGCGGCATACGCGAGAGTGGCGGCCCAGCCCCACCAGTCGGTCGCGGGCGAGACCGGCTGGCCCTCGACGACCTCGGGCGAGAGGTAGCCGGGCGTGCCCATGACGAGGCCCGTCATCGTGAGGCGGATGTCGTCGGTGACGTGGGCGATGCCGAAGTCGATGACGACCGGGTCACCGTCGACCATGAGGACGTTGCCCGGCTTGAGGTCGCGGTGGACGACGTCGCTCTCATGGATGACGTCGAGCGCCTCGGCGAGGCCGCGCCCGAGGCGGTGCAGGTCGTCCGCGCCCATGGGACCGCTCGACCCGACGACCTCGTCGAGCGGCGGGCCCGGGACGTAGCGGGTGACGATGAACGGGCGCTCGCCGTCGATGTCGGCGTCGATGACCGGTGCCACACGGGGGCTGCGGATGCGGCTCAACGTGTCGACCTCGCGCGAGAGCCGGGCGCGCGCGGCGGGGTCGTGCGCGACGTGTGGGCGCAGCACCTTGATGGCGACGGCCTTGCCCTGGCGGTCGAGGGCGAGGTGGACCACACCCATCCCACCCTCGCCGAGGCGCTGGACGAGGCGATAGGAGCCCAGCAGCGAGTGCTCGGGCAGGGCGTCCCTCCCCTCCGGCTCGTCGAGGATCTCGGCGGTCATGACAGACACGGTATGCCGTCACCCTGAGCGGAACCTGTCCGAACCGCCGAGTGGGCATGGGGCGGGTGTGACCAGTGTGGCGAAGGGACCACGTCCCGGACGGCCCGTGAGCTACTGCTGGATGTAGGCGCTCAGCTGGTCGCGCTCGGCCTGGAGGTCGGTGATCCGGTGCTTGACGACATCACCGATGCTCACGATCGCCGCCAGCCGGCCGTCGACGACGACCGGCACGTGGCGGAAGCGGTTCTCGGTCATCGTGTGCTCGAGCGCGACGAGCTCGTCCTCGGGCGAACACGTCTGCACCTCGGCGGTCATGATCGCGCTCACCGGGCCCTCGAGGATGCCGGCGCCGTCCTTCTGGAGGTGGCGCACGACATCGCGCTCGCTGACGATCCCGGCGATCGTCGCGTCGTCGTCACTGACGACGACGGCGCCGATGCGGTGCTCGGCGAGCAGGTCGAGGAGGTCGGTGACACTGGCGTCGGAGCGCACCGTGACGACGGTGCCTCCCTTGCGCTTCACGACATCGGAGATCCTCATGTGCCGACGGTAGTGCTCCGCGCGGGAGCGCGCCAGACTTCCGCGAAGGCACCCCGCCGAGGCGTCCCGGTGCGCGGCCCGAGCGTGACAGGGCGGACGGCATACGGCATGCTGAACGCACCGCTGACACCGACGTCGGCGGGTTTTCCCTTTACAACGGATCGTCCGGCACGTTCCTGCCGGTGAAGGAAGGCAATGACGCCATGGCAACTGTGAAGTTCGACGAAGCGACCCGGATCTACCCGGGCAACGACAAGCCCTCGGTCGACCGGCTCAACATCGACATCCAGGACGGCGAGTTCCTCGTCCTCGTCGGCCCGTCCGGATGTGGCAAGTCCACGTCCCTGCGCATGCTGGCCGGCCTCGAGGAGGTCAACGGCGGCAAGATCTGGATCGGCGACCGCGACGTCACGAACCTGTCCCCCAAGGACCGCGACGTGGCCATGGTCTTCCAGAACTACGCGCTCTACCCGCACATGAGCGTCGCCGACAACATGGGCTTCGCGCTCAAGATCGCCGGCGTCGACAAGGGCGAGATCCGCAAGCGCGTCGAGGAGGCCGCCAAGATCCTCGACCTCACCCAGTACCTCGACCGCAAGCCGAAGGCCCTCTCCGGTGGCCAGCGCCAGCGCGTCGCCATGGGTCGCGCGATCGTCCGCTCGCCCCAGGTCTTCCTCATGGACGAGCCGCTGTCGAACCTCGACGCCAAGCTCCGCGTCCAGACGCGCACCCAGATCGCCTCGCTGCAGCGCCGCCTCGGCGTCACCACGGTCTACGTCACCCACGACCAGACCGAGGCCATGACGATGGGTGACCGCATCGCGGTCCTCAAGGACGGCATCCTCCAGCAGTGCGCGACGCCGCGCGAGATGTACGACTCCCCGGCCAACGTCTTCGTCGCCGGCTTCATCGGCTCGCCGGCGATGAACCTCGTCTCGGTGCCCGTCACCGACGGTGGCGTGAAGTTCGGCTCGCACACCCTCCCCGTCGAGCGTGACTCGCTCGCCGGCGGCGGCAGCAACGTCATCGTGGGCGTGCGCCCGGAGGACGTCGAGGTCGGCGGCGAGGGCGACGGTCTCGAGCTCACGGTCGACGTCGTCGAGGAGCTCGGCGCCGACGCCTACGTCTACGGCACGCCCACCGACAGCGCCATCAAGCTCGAGGGTGGCGACGACGCGCTCGTCAAGCCGTTCATCGCCCGCGTCGACGGTCGCCGCGTGCCGATGAAGGGCGAGAAGATCTGGGTCCAGCCCAACTCGAGCCACATGCACGTCTTCAACTCGGAGTCCGGCGCGCGCCTCAGCCACTGAGGTAGCCCACCCGTCGTCAGGGGTGCCAGGAGCCGGTATGCCGTGCTCCCGGCGCCCCTGACGCGTTCCGCCCCGCTCCACGCCCCGTCGTACCCAGCGTTCCCGCGTTCCTTTCCGGAGGTGGCCGATGGCCCTCGAGATCACGACTGCGCGACCGGACCCGGCCCTGCTCGACCTGCCGTGGTCGCTGCCGCTCGAGGAGTGGCCGGAGGACCAGCTCGCCGCCCTCCCCCGCGGCATCTCCCGCCACGTCGTGCGCTTCGTCAAGCTGTCCGGCCGCGTCCTCGCCGTCAAGGAGATCAAGGAGGACATCGCCCGGCGCGAGTACGCCATGCTCCGCAACCTGCGGCGCCTCGACCAGCCGTCGGTCGAGCCGTTCGGCATCGTCAGCGGGCGGGTCGCCGCCGACGGCACCCCGCTCGACGCCTGCCTGCTCACTCGGCACCTCAAGTTCTCCCTCCCCTACCGCGCGCTCTTCTCGCAGGGGCTGCGCCCCGGCACCGAGACCCGGCTCATCGACGCGCTCGCCGTGCTGCTCGTCCGGCTGCACCTCACCGGCTTCTGGTGGGGCGACGTGTCGCTGTCCAACACGCTCTTCCGCCGCGACGCCGGCAGCTTCGCCGCGTGGCTCGTCGATGCCGAGACCGGTGAGCTCTTCCCGAGTCTCACCAACGGCCAGCGCGCGCACGACCTCGACATCGCCCGCGTCAACATCGCGGGTGAGCTCATGGACCTTCAGGCCGGCGAGCTGCTCGACCCGACGATCGACCCGATCGACGTCTCCAACCGCATCGTCACGCGCTACGAGGAGCTGTGGCGCGAGCTCACCGCGACCGAGGAGTTCGACACCGGCGAGCGGTGGCGCGTCGAGGAGCGGATCCGCCGGCTCAACGCGGTCGGCTTCGACGTCGACGAGCTCGCGATCTCGACCGACATCGACGGCACCCGCATCAGCATCCAGCCCAAGGTCGTCGACGCCGGGCACCACTCGCGCCGGCTCCTGCGGCTCACCGGCCTCGACGTCGGCGAGGGCCAGGCCCGCCGCCTGCTCAACGACCTCGACAACTACCGCGCCGCCTCCGACCGGCAGAACGACGACGAGGAGCTCGTCGCGCACGAGTGGCTCACGCGGATCTACGAGCCGATCACCCGCCGCGTGCCGCGCGAGCTGTCGGGCAAGCTCGAGCCGGCCGAGCTCTTCCACGAGGTGCTCGAGCACCGGTGGTACATGGCCGAGCGCGAGCAGCAGGACGTCCCCATCGAGCGGGCCATCGAGGACTACGTGAGGTCGATCCTGCCGACCAAGCCCGACGAGGTCTCGGTCGTCGGCGTCGACACGGTCGAGATGCCGGTCATCGCCGCGGACTGAGTCCGCCCCCGGGCGCCGGTCACTAGGATCGGGGCGTCCATCGCCACGCCCACAGGGGGAACCACCCGCATGTCCGAGCCGCACGACCCGAACCGACCGCAGGAGCCGGCGGAGCGACCTGCCTCGTCGTCGAGCGGGGGCTACCAGCCTGAGCCGCCGTCGTGGTACCGCGAGCCCGGTGCACCGGGGCAGCAACCGCAGCAGCAGCCGTATGCCGGCGGCGCACCCTCGCAGCCCGCCTACCAGGCCGCGCCGGGCTACCAAGCGGCCCCGGGCCTCAATCCCTATGGCGGCGCCCAGCAGGCGTGGCCGGGGTCCAAGGCCTACGTCGAGCAGCACTTCGGCCCGGTCGCCGGCTTCGGCAGCCGAGCCGGTGCGCTCATCATCGACACGCTGCTCACCCTGCTCGGCCTCATCCCCTTCATCCTCGGAGCGGTCCTGCTCGTCACCGCGGCACCGGACGTGGACGCCGCCGGCTACTCGGTGCCGGGCACCGCGGACGGAGGGCTGGCAGCGACGGGCGGCATCCTCATGGGCCTCGGCGTGCTGCTCATGATCGGCATCCAGATCTGGAACCGGATCTTCAAGATGGGCCGCACCGGCCAGAGCGTCGGCAAGAAGATGCTCGGCCTCAAGCTCGTCAACGAGCAGAACGGCCAGCCGATCGGCGCGATGCAGTCGTTCCTGCGCGAGCTCGTCGGCGGCCTCATCAACCAGATCGTCTACCTCAGCTACCTCTGGATGCTGTGGGACGACAACAAGCAGACCCTCGCCGACAAGGTCGTCCACTCGACGGTCATCGAGGTCCCCAAGTCCTGACCCCGGGCTCCCGACTTATTGCGAAAAAGCGACACTTCTGGGCCGATTTCGGCCCCGAATGTGTCGCCTTTTCGCAATAAGTCGCGGTCGGGATCCGCGGGTCACTCCGGGGAGAGCCAGGTCCAGCCTGGGACGTTGCGCAGCACCCAGAACGCCATGATGACCCAGAAGAGGCCGTAGAGCAGCCACGCCGGGGCTGCGGTCATCCGTCGCTCACCGCGCCACTGGCGCCGGGTCCATCGCGCGAAGCCGAGGACCAAGACGACGAACGTCGCCACGGCGAGCGGGTTGCGGTGCAGGGCCTCGAGCACGTCGCCGTTGCTCAGCGCGTGGGTGGCGCGCAGGGTGCCACACCCCGGGCAGAAGGTGCCGGTGAGGAGGAGCCACGGGCACGTCGGGTAGTTGCCCGGCTGGTTGGGGTCGAGCAGGTGCGCGACGAGGACGAACCCCGTCGCGCCGGCGGCGGAGACCGCCGGCCACAGCAGACGACGCCCCCGCCCGACCGACGGGTCGGCGAGCAGGGGCGTCGAGGACTGCAGGGACGTCTGGATCACATGCCCGTGGTCGAGGTGTCCGAGCTCAGCACGCCGGCGAAGATCAGGACGACGTAGATGAGCGTCGCGATGATGCCGAGAACGAGGGCGATCGTCGCGAACTTCTTCGCCTTGGCCGCGGCCTCGACGGCGCCGGCCTGGTCGCCCGCGTTCCACTTGCCGTTGACCTGCGCGGCGAAGACGACGGCCGGGATGCCGAGCGGCCAGCAGCAGAGCAGGCCGAGGATCGCCAGGACGAGGTTGTTGCTCGGCGGCGGGCCCGCGGGAGCGCCACCGTAACCGCCGGAGGGCGGCGGCGGGGCGCCGTAGGAGCCGCCGTCGTAGCCGCCACCACTCGGCGGGGGCGGCGGGGTGGAGCCACCGTCGTTGCCGCTGCCGCCACCGGGCGGCGGGGGCGGCGGGGTGCTTCCGTAGTCAGACATTCTTGGTCCCTCTCGACTCATGAGCTGTGGGGAGGTTCCCCCTGTCGGAAACCCGACTGCCGCACATCGTGGCACAGGTCCCGGTCGGGAGGAGGGCGACGCACGGGCCGACCTCGCATCGTGACGGCATACGGAATCCGCTGGTCAGCGGCGGCGGCGGCGGGCGACCTCGTAGAGGGTGACGCCCGTGGCGATGCCGGCGTTGAGCGACTCGACCGCCGACGACATCGGCACCGAGACGATCTGGTCGCAGGTCTCGCGCACGAGCCGCGAGAGGCCCTTGCCCTCGGAGCCGACGACGACGACGAGCGGCTCGTCGGCGAGCTCGAGGTCGGGCAGCTCGACGTCACCGTCCATGTCGAGGCCGACGACGAAGAACCCGGCCTTGCGGTAGTCCTCGAGCGCCCGGGTGAGGTTGGTCGCCTGCGCGACGGGGATGCGCGCAGCGGCGCCGGCGGACGTCTTCCACGCCGACGCGGTCATGCCGACGGAGCGCCGCGACGGCACGATGACGCCGTGGCCGCCGAAGGCCGCGACCGAGCGCACGATGGCGCCGAGGTTGCGCGGGTCGGTGATGCCGTCGAGCGCGACGAGCAGCGGGATTCCCGGGATCTCAGGGTCGACGAGGTCGCTCGGGTGGGCGTACTCGTAGGGCGGCACCTGGAGGGCGAGGCCCTGGTGGACGGCCCCGTCGGTGAGCCGGTCCAGCTCACCGCGCGGCGTCTCGAGGATGGGGATGCTGCGCTCGGTGGCGATCTTGAGCGCCTCGCGCACGCGGTCGTCGCTGTCGATGCGCCCGGCGACATACATCGTCGTCACGGGCACGTCGGTGCGCAGCGCCTCGAGCACCGAGTTGCGACCGGCGACGACCTCGCTCGACGCCTTGGCCTTGCGGCCGACCGTCGGACGGCCGCCCGAGCGACGCTCGGAGGCCTTCGCCGACTTGTGGGCCTTGTGGTAGGGCCGCTCCTCGGCGCGCGGGGTCGGGCCCTTGCCCTCGAGTCCCTTGCGGCGCTGGCCGCCCGAGCCGACGGTGGGCGCCTTCTTGCCGCCCTTGCGGACCGCTCCTCGTCGCTGGCTGTTGCCGGCCATGGCTACTCCCCTCGTCCTCGGGTCAACGACCAGCGGGCGCCGGCCGGGGTGTCCTCGATGGTGATGCCGGCCGCGGTGAGCTCGTCGCGGATGGCGTCGGACGTCGCCCAGTCGCGTGCCGAGCGTGCCGCGGTGCGGGCGGCGAGCCGCTCGCGCACGAGCACGTCGAGGGCGGCGAGCGCGACCGTCGACGAGCTGTCGTCGCCCGACCACGACGGGTCGAGCGGGTTGACCCCGAGGACGTCGGTCATCGCGACGACGACGGCGGCAACCTCCCGGGCCTCGTCGTTCTCGCCCTCGTCGAGCGCGGTGTTGCCCCGGGTCACGGCCTCGTGGACGGCGGCCAGCGCCCCGGAGACGCCGAGGTCGTCGTCCATCGCCTCGACGAAGTCGTCGGGCAGCTTCTCGTCGCCGGTCGGCACCGCGGAGCCCGAGCCCAGCGCGCGCCGCAGGAAGCCCTCGATGCGGTCGACCGCCGCCTCTGCCTCGGCGAGCGAGCCCTCGTGGAACTCGATCGTCGACCGGTAGTGCGCGGCGGTGAGGTAGTAGCGGACCGCGAGCGGGCGCGCCTTCTTGGTGACCTCGTGGATGAGCAGGCTGTTGCCGAGCGACTTGCTCATCTTCTCGCCACTGATCGTCACCCAGGCGTTGTGCATCCACAGCGACGTGAACGGCAGGCCAGCCGCGCGCGACTGCGCCTGCTCGTTCTCGTGGTGCGGGAAGCGCAGGTCGACGCCGCCGCCGTGGATGTCGAACGCGTCGCCGAGGTACTTGCGCGCCATCGCCGAGCACTCGAGGTGCCAGCCGGGGCGACCACGACCCCACGGGGTCGGCCAGCTCGCGGACGCGGGCTCGTCGGCCTTGGTCCCCTTCCACAGCGCGAAGTCGCGCGGGTCGCGCTTGCCACGCGGGTCGGCGTCCTCGGCCGCGGCCATGTCGTCGATCTTCTGGTTCGTCACTTCCCCGTATGCCGGCCACGACCTCACGTCGAAGTAGACGTCACCCGAGCCGTCCTCGGCGGGATAGGCGTGGCCGCGCTCGACGAGGGTCTCCATGAGCTCGACCATCTCGGTGATGTGGCCCATGGCGCGCGGCTCGTAGGTCGGCGGCAGCACGCCGAGCAGGCGCAGCGCCTCCGAGGTCGCGAGCTCGTTGCGGTAGGACAGGGCGAACCAGTCCTCACCCGACTCGGCCGACTTGCGAAGGATCTTGTCGTCGAGGTCCGTGACATTGCGGACGAGGGTGACGTCGTAGCCGTGGCCGCGCACGAGCCACCGGCGCAGCACGTCGAACGCGACGGCGAAGCGGACGTGGCCGATGTGCGGGGGTGCCTGCGTCGTGAGCCCACAGATGTAGATCCCGACCCGGCCGGGCTGCAGCGGGGTGAAGTCGCGCAGGGCGCGCGACCGGGTGTCGAACAGTCTGAGAGTCACCCGGCCAAGGGTACCGGCGGGCGAGCGCCGCCCCGACCACACGGCATACGGGTCAGTGACCGCGGGCGACCCACTCGTCGAGGTGGGGCTTCTCGGCGCCGATCGTCGTCGCGTCACCGTGTCCGGTGAGGACGACGGTGCCCGCCGGGAGGGTGAGTAGACGGGTGCGGATCGACTCGATGATCGTGTCGAAGCTGCTGAACGAGCGCCCGGTCGCACCCGGACCGCCGTTGAAGAGGGTGTCGCCGGTGAAGACCGCGTGCAGGCCGGCTGCGTGGAAGGAGCATGCGCCCGGGGCGTGGCCCGGCGTGTGCAGCACGCGCAGGGAGACGTCGCCGACCTTGAACACCTGGCCGTCCTCGAGGAACGCGTCCGGCGGGGAGTCCTGGGTGAGCGCCCAGACCACGCGGCCCTCGGGGTGGAGGTGCACCAGGGCACCGGTCCGCTCGGCGAGGTCGGTCGCGACGTTGCAGTGGTCGTTGTGCGCGTGGGTGAGGAGGATCGCGCGGACCTTGCGCCCGGCGACGGCGGAGAGGATCGCGTCGGCGTCGTGGGCGGCGTCGACGACGAGGCACTCGCGCTCGTCACCGACGACCCAGACGTTGTTGTCGACCTCCCACGAGCCGCCGTCGAGCTCGAACGTGCCCGAGGTGACGACCCGGTCGACACGGACGCCGCCGTGCGAGGGAGCGATCTCCGCGAGGTTTGGGGAACCGGACATCAGAGCACCACCACCGATCGGAGTACCTCTCCGCGCTCCATCTTCTCGAACGCCGACTCGACCTCGTCGAGCGCGATCCGCTCGGAGACGAAGCCGTCGAGGTCGAACCGGCCCTGGCGATAGAGGTCGACGAGCATCGGGAAGTCGCGGCTGGGAAGGCAGTCGCCGTACCAGCTCGACTTCAGCGAGCCTCCGCGGCCGAAGATCTCGATCATCGGCAGGGTGACCTGCTGCTCGGGTGTCGGGACGCCGACGAGGACGACCGTCCCGGCGAGGTCGCGGGCGTAGAACGCCTGCTCGTAGGTCTCGGGGCGGCCCACCGCCTCGACGACGACGTCGGCACCGAACCCGCCGGTGAGCTCGCGGACCCGCTCGACGACGTCCTCGGACCGGCCGTTGACGGTGTGCGTCGCCCCGAAGCCGCGTGCGGTCTCGAGCTTCGCGTCGTCGACGTCGACCGCGATGATCGTCGTCGCACCGACCGTGCGGGCGCCGGCGATGGCTGCGTTGCCGACGCCGCCGCACCCGATCACGGCGACCGAGTCGCCGCGCTGGACGCCACCGGTGTTGACGGCGGCGCCGAACCCGGCCATGACGCCGCACCCGAGCAGGCCGACCGCGGCCGCGTCGGCCTCGGGGTCGACCTTGGTGCACTGGCCGGCGGCGACGAGCGTCTTCTCAATGAAGGCGCCGATGCCGAGCGCCGGTGACAGCTCCGTGCCGTCGGTGAGGGTCATGCGCTGCGTCGCGTTGTGGGTGTTGAAGCAGTACCACGGCTTGCCCTTGAGGCAGGCCCGGCACTGGCCGCACACGGCCCGCCAGTTGAGGATGACGAAGTCGCCCGGTGCCACCTCGGTGACGCCCTCGCCGACGGCCTCGACGACACCCGCGGCCTCGTGGCCGAGGAGGAAGGGGAACTCGTCGTTGATGCCGCCCTCGCGGTAGTGCAGGTCGGTGTGGCACACCCCGCACGACTGGACGGCGACGACCGCCTCGCCCGGTCCGGGGTCGGGGACGACGACGTCGACGACCTCGACCGGCGCACCCTTGGACAGGGCGACGACTCCCCTCACCGTCTGAGGCACTGGACCCTCCGTCGTGTCATTTTTCCGGTATGCCGGCCGCCCACCTCGGCGTGACCCACCCCGACGCTACCGCGAGCATGATCAGTGTGCCGACCTGGGTGTGACCAGCGCGGACGCCACTGCGGCGACACCCTCCCCCCGACCGGTGAGACCGAGCCCGTCGGTGGTCGTGCCGCTCACCGAGACGTGCGCCCCACAGGCGCTCGACAGAGCCTCCTGGGCCTCCGCCCGACGGGTCCCGACCTTGGGCCGGTTGCCGATGACCTGGACCGCGACGTTGCCGATCTCGAAGCCGGCCTCGCGCACGAGACGGGCCGCCTCGGCGAGCAGCGTCACGCCGGACGCGCCGGCGAGCTCGGGCCGGGAGGTGCCGAAGTGCTCGCCGAGGTCGCCGATGCCTGCGGCCGAGAAGAGCGCGTCGCACGCGGCGTGCGCGGCGACGTCCGCGTCGGAGTGGCCGTCGAGACCGCGCTCACCCGGCCAGTGCAGCCCGGCGACCCAGAGCTCGCGGTCGGACCCCTCTGGGGCGAGGGCGTGGACATCGACGCCGATACCGGTGCGGGGCAACGGGGCTGGGGCCGGCGTCGGCTCGGTCACGACCCCTCCTTCCAGTCGATCGGGCCGCGGTGGAGCAGGTGCGGCGCCGCCTGGGCGACCGGCTTGACGACGAGGGTGTCGATGTTGACGTGCTGGGGCAGCCCGACGGCGAAGGCGACGCAGGCGGCGACGTCGTCGGCGACGAGCGGGCGGTCGACGCCGTCGTAGACCTTGTCGGCCGCAGCCCGGTCGCCGTGGAGCCGGGTGAGCGAGAACTCCTCGGTGTGCACCATGCCGGGGCGGATGTCGACCACACGCACGTGCTCGCCGTTGAGCTCGAGGCGCAGCGTCTCGGAGACGACGGACTCGCCGTGCTTGGCGGCCACGTAGCCACCTCCACCGGCATAGACGCGCTCCCCCGCGATCGAGCTGACGTTGACGATCGTCGCGCGCGGCGAGCGGCGCAGCAGCGGCAGCGCGGCCTGGGTCACGCGGACCGTGCCGAGGACATTGGTGGCATACATGGCCTCCCACTCAGCGAGGTCACCGCTCTCGACGGGGCTGAGGCCGATGGCCCCGCCGGCGTTGTTGACGAGGACGTCGAGGCGGTCTAGCGAGCCGACGGTCGAGGCCACCGCGTCGGCGTCCGTGACGTCGAGCGGGAGGGCGGTCACCGCGTCGCCGAGCTCGTCGACGACGGCGTCGAGGCGGTCGCGTCGACGGCCGGCGACGACGACGGCATACCCGTCCTCGACGAGGCGGCGGGTGACGGCGGCACCGATGCCGGTGCCACCTCCGGTGACGAGGGCGACGGGTCTCTGGCTCACGGGCCGAGGATACGGTCGGCGCGCTCGAGGTCGGCCGCGGTGGTGACCTTGAAGGCGAGGTCGTCGCCGTCGATGACGAGGACGCGCCCGCCCACCCGCTCGACGAGGCCGGCGTCGTCGGTGGCGTCCGCGCCCGAGGCGTGGGCCGCGACGAGGACCGAGCGACGGAAGGCCTGGGGAGTCTGGACCGCCCGCAACGTCGACCGGTCCGGCGTGCCCACGACGGCCCCGGTGGCGTCGACCACCTTGATCGTGTCGGCCACGGGCAGTCCCGGGACGACGGCGTCGGCGCCCTCGCGCACCGCCTCGACGAGGCGGTCGAAGAGGCTCGCGGGGGCGAGGCAGCGGGCGGCGTCGTGGACGAGCACGACGTCGACGTCGTCGCGCAGCGCGGCGAGACCGGCCGCGACCGAGGCGGTGCGCTCGGCGCCGCCACCGACGACGGTGACGTCACCCGAGCGCGGGTGGGCGGACACGAGCGCGCCCGCCTCCACGAGGTGGGAGGCGGGCGCGACGACGACGACGTGTGCGGTGTCAGCGGCCCCGAGGGCCCGGGTGACGGCGTGCTCGAGCAGCGTGGACCCGGCGAGCCGGACGAACGCCTTGGGCTGGGCAGCACCGAGCCGCGTGCCCTGACCGGCGGCGACGATGACGACGCCGACGGAGCCGGTGGACCGGCTCAGGACGCGAGGACCTCGTCGAGGATGGACTCGGCCTTGTCCTCATCGGTCTTCTCGGCGAGCGCGAGCTCGGAGACGAGGATCTGGCGGGCCTTGGAGAGCATGCGCTTCTCGCCGGCGGAGAGGCCGCGGTCCTTGTCACGACGCCAGAGGTCACGCACGACCTCGGCGACCTTGATGACGTCACCGGAGGCGAGCTTCTCGAGGTTGGCCTTGAAGCGGCGCGACCAGTTGGTCGGCTCCTCGGCGAACGGGGCGCGGAGCACCTCGAACACCTTCTCGAGGCCGGCCTTGTCGACGACGTCACGCACGCCGACCAGGTCGCAGTTCTCTGCGGGGACCTCGATGACGAGATCTCCCTGGGCCACCTTGAGCTTGAGATAGAGCTTCTCGACACCCTTGATGGTGCGCTTGTTGATCTCTTCGATGCGCGCAGCCCCGTGGTGGGGGTACACGACCGTTTCGCCGACCTTGAAAACCATATGCTGTTTGCCCCTTTCGCGACCCATAGTTTAACACGCCGGGACCGACACGAGGAATCGGAGCGGACGGCATACGTGCAGGTCAGAGGCCTGAAATGCGTTGGGCTGCAGTGAAGTTGGGTCTTGACACAACGCCTTCGGCGTGCCTTCGCGAGCGCGCGCGGGAGCACTCCGGAAGCCCTTCGCGACCTCCTCGAGGGCCGAGCTGCCCGACCGTGCACGCCGGAGCGGCGAGCGCTCGCTACGCTGTGTCCCGTGACGACCGCCGCCCAGACGACTCCCCGCCACCGCCTCCGTGCCGTCCTCGGTGCCGCCGTGCTCGGCACGACGCTCCTCGGTGGGTGCGCCGTGTTCTCGCCGGTGCAGACCGACTACGCCTACCAGGCCGCCGACGGCGTCAACGCCACCTTCGGCGACCTCGGCGTGCGCAACCTCGCGGTCGTCGCCGACGCGAAGGACGCCCCCGGCGCGCTCATCGGCCAGCTCGTCAACACGAGCACCGAGGACATCGAGGTCTCCCTCTCGAGCGAGGGCAGCGAGCCCGTCGAGGTGACGGTGCCGCGCCATGGCACGGTCTCGCTCGGAGAGGACGGCGAGTCCGCCACGCTCTCGACGGTCCCGGCCGCCCCGGGCGAGGTCATCACCATCTCGGTCGCGACCTCCGGCACGGGGCAGAACGTCCTCTCCACACCCGTCCTTCCGCCGGTCGGCTACTACGAGGGCATCACGCCGGCACCCGCCCCCAGCTCGTCCGCGAGCCCCTCGGCGAGCGCGTCGACGAGCGGCTGACGCCGCCCCTTCCCGTATGCCGGGAGCCCACCGAGCGCGACCGCGCGCCGGTGGGCTCTCGTGTTGTCCCCGACGCTGCGCTCAGGCCTCGAACTTGTAGCCGAGCCCGCGCACGGTGACGATGTGCTTCGGCTGGGCCGGGTCGGGCTCGACCTTGGCGCGCAGCCGCTTGACGTGGACGTCGAGCGTCTTGGTGTCGCCGACGTAGTCGCTGCCCCAGACCCGGTCGATGAGCTGCATGCGGGTGAGGACGCGGCCGGTGTTGCGCAGCAGCATCTCGAGCAGCTCGAACTCCTTGAGCGGCAGCTGGGTCGTCGTGCCGCCGACGGTGACGACGTGGCGCTCGACGTCCATCCGGACCGGACCGGCCTCGAGGGTCGTCGGCAGCAGCTCCTCGGGCTCGCTGAGCCGGCGCAGCACGGCCTTGATGCGGGCGAGCAGCTCGCGCGAGGAGTAGGGCTTGGTGACGTAGTCGTCGGCGCCGAGCTCGAGGCCGACGACCTTGTCGATCTCGCTGTCCTTGGCCGTGAGCATGATGATCGGCACCGCGGACTTCTGGCGCAGCGACCGGCACACGTCGACCCCTGAGAGCCCGGGCAGCATGAGGTCGAGCAGGACGAGGTCGGCTCCCGCGCTGTCGAACTCGACGAGGGCGTCGTTGCCGTTCTCGGCGACACTCACCTCGTAGCCCTCTTTGCGCAGGAGGTAGGACAGGGGGTCCGAGAAGGACACTTCGTCCTCGACGACGAGGATGCGGGTCATCGGTGCTGATCTCCTTGTGCCGTGCCTGGTGCCGTGGGTGCCCTGCCTGCCGTGCGTGGTGTCGTGCCTGGTGCCGTGCCGACCGCGGGTCGGTCCGAGTCTGCCGTGGTGCGGACCGCCGCCGCGGGAAGTCGCATCGTGAACGTCGAGCCACGCCCCTCCTCGCTCCACACCGACACGTCGCCGCCGTGGGTGGCGCACACGTGCTTGACGATGGCGAGGCCGAGCCCGGTGCCACCCGTCGCGCGCGACCGTGCGGCGTCGACGCGGTAGAAGCGCTCGAAGATCCGACCCTGCTCGGAGGCGGGGATGCCCTGCCCCTGGTCGGAGACGGTGACCTCCACGGTGTCGCCGACGCGTCGGGCTGCGACCGCGACGCGGGTGCCCGGCTCGGAGTAGTTGACGGCGTTCGAGACGAGGTTGGCGATTGCCGTGGCGAGGAGCTCGGCGTCGCCGAAGACGCTGGCGCGCTCGTCGGCGACGGTCTCGAGGCTGATCTGGCGCGACTCCGCGGCGACCCGCACGCGGTCGACGGCCTCCGCGACGACGGCGGGGATCGAGACGAGCTCGGGCTCGTGCAGCGTGTCGGCGACCTGGAGGCGCGAGAGGTCGACGATCTCCTTGACGAGCCGGGTGAGCCGGGTGGACTCGACCTGGATGCGAGCGGCGAAGCGCGACACCGCCTCCGGGTCGTCGCGCGCGTCGAGGACGGCCTCGGCCAGCAGGGCGATGCCACCGACGGGCGTCTTGAGCTCGTGGGAGACGTTGGCGACGAAGTCGCGCCGGACCTCCTCGACCCGCCGGGCGTGGGTGTGGTCCTCGGCGAGGATGAGGACGTGGCTCGCTCCCAGCGGCGCGACCCGGGCCTTCATGAGGGCGTTGGTCGTCGTGCCGAACCCGCGCGAGAGCTCGAGGTCGACCTCGCGGATCTCGCCGTCGCGGCGCACCTGGCGGGCGAGCTGGCGCAGCTCGGCGTGGACGAGCTCGCCGTGGCGGACGAGCCCGTAGCTCACCGCGGAGGCCGAGCTGTTGACGACGGCGTCGGAGGCGTCGAGGACGATCGCGATCGAGCGGAGGACGGCGAGCACGTCGGTGACCCCGCTGGGCAGCGACGGCGGTGGCGTCGGCGGGATGGTCGTGAGCGTGCGTTCGCTGAACCGGCTCGCGGCGACGGCGACTGCCCCGATGACGAGACCCAGCGCGCCACCGACGATCCCGGCGAGCGTCGCATCCACGTGACCAGCGTAATCCGAGGTCGAGGCCGCTCCGGACCACCGACGGGCGCACCAGCGTGCGGTCACCTCAATGTTCACCTTCGTGGTGGCGCGTGTTCACCACCTCGTGCCACGCTGCCGACGTCGGGCGCCGCGCGGGCTGCGCGGACCGGCGGAACGCGGGCGCACCGGCGCCCACCACTGAGAGGGAGCAGATGCGCAAGGCATTCCACGAGGAGCTCGACCGGGTCACCGAGGCTCTGGTCGAGATGACGCGGCTCGCGAGCTCGGCGATGTCGCGGGCGACGACGGCGCTCCTCGACGCCGACGTCCAGCTGGCCGAGTCGGTCATCGGGGCCGACGTCGAGATCGACGCGCTGCGCGAGGAGCTCGACCTGCTGTCGTTCGACCTGCTCGCGCTCCAGCAGCCGGTCGCCACCGACCTGCGCATGGTCGTCACCTCGATGCGGATGAGCTCGGACATCGAGCGCATGGGCGACCTCGCCCGCCACGTCGCCAAGGTCGCACGACTGCGCTACCCCTCCTCGGCGGTGCCGCCCGAGCTGCGCTCGATCATCCTCGAGATGGGCCAGGTCGCCGAGCGCATCGTCACCAAGGCCGGCTCGGTCATCGCCGCGCGCGACGTCGAGGCCGCCCGCCAGATCGAGCGCGACGACGACGCCATGGACGACCTGCACCGGCAGCTCTTCGAGCGCCTCGCCTCCGACTCGTGGGACCACCCGGCCGAGACGACCGTCGACATCACGCTCGTCGGCCGCTACTACGAGCGGTTCGGCGACCACGCGGTCTCAGTGGCGCGGCGCGTGATCTTCCTCGTCACCGGCGAGCAGAGCGCCGAGAGCGAGTCGAGCCACGAGGACGTCGAGGACGACGAGGCCTTCCCGGAGACGACGACTCCCTGAGCGGACCCTCTCGCTGAGCGGACGGCATACCCCGTCCGCGTCCGTACCGTCCGGTCGGCGCGTCGCCCTCGTGACCCGCCGAGCGGACGTGGTCGTATGCCGACCTTAACCTTTCGCCCACCGGGTCGCGTTGAGACGGGTGACAGGGGTGGCTCGGCGCGAGGATGGGGACGTGGACCAAGACAGCGAGGCGGCCTTCGCCGAGTTCGTGACTCGGGAGTGGTCGCGGCTCGTGCGGGTGGGCTACCTGCTCACCGGTGACCTCGGTCGCGCCGAGGACCTCGTCCAGCAGGCCCTGGTCAAGGTCCACCGGCACTGGCCCAGGCTCCTGCGCGACGGGTCACCCTACGCCTACACACGCGCAGCCGTGGCCAACGAGTCGGCGTCGTGGTGGCGTCGGCGCCGTGTTTCCGAGCACCTGGGCGACGTCCCGGCACGCGCGGAGCGGGTCGCCGGGGACACGTTCGCCGCGGTCGACGACCGGGCCGAGCTCATGGCCGCCCTCGGCACACTGCCGCCGCGGATGCGTGCCGTCGTCGTGCTGCGCTTCTACGACGACCTCTCCGAGGCCGAGACGGCGAAGGCCCTCGGCATCTCGGTCGGCTCGGTCAAGAGCCAGACCTCGCGAGGGCTCGTCCGCCTGCGCGACGAGCTCGGGCGGCGGGCACCCGACCCCTCCCCGGCGCAGACGAAGGGAGCGTCCCATGGGTTTTGAGTCAGAGCTCCGCACGGCGCTGAGGACCGCCGCGTCCGGCGTCACCCCCGTCGACGACCGGCCCTACGACCGTGTCAGCGCTGCCGTGGGGCGGAGCCGTCGCCGACGCCGGGGCGGGCTCGCCGTCGCGGTCGCGGTCGCAGTGGCGGTCGGCGCACCCCTCGCACTCTCGCGCCTCGCCGACGACCCCCCCGACGCCCTGCCCGCCTCGAGGAGCTCGCTCCCGGGGGCGTCGGACGCGGCCTGGGACGACATCTCCACCTGGCCGCTGCGTGGCGGCCTCGCGCGCGACGCCGCCCTCGTCGCCGACGTCGCCGACCGCTTCCGGGGCCGTCCGATCCTGCTCGCCGACCTCGACGGTCGCCGGGTCTCCGTCGTCGTCACCGATGGTGAGATCATCGTGGCGACCGGGCCTCGCGGCGCCGACGCCGACGCCCTCGAGCGAGTCAACCCCGAGCAGCTCGGGATGGAGCACGGCGGCGCGATCGTCGTCCGGGGCGGGACGACCGGCCTCATTGCGACGACGCCGGACGTCAGGGCCGTCGACGTCTCGCGGCCACCGACGGTCGGCCTCGACGGCACGCTGACCCGACGGTGGGACCGGGTCCGTCTCGCAGACGGCCTCGCCACGACGCCCATGAGCGAGTTCACCCGCGTCCGGCTCGACTCGGGGTGGCCGGTGCAGACCTTCACCACGGGCGAGGGAGACCAGTCCGCGCCCCCCGCGGAAGAGGTCTGTGCCAAGCCCTGCTCGGACGCGCAGCTCGCCGCCCTCCAGACAGCGGCGCTCAACGCCCGGGCGGCGCGGCTCCTCGGCCTGCGCGAGGAACAGCTGACGACCCGGACCATCCACCTCGGCCGCGTGCCCGACGACCTCCAGCGCGGAGTGCTCGCGGGCGGGCTCTCCGGCTCTCACGTCATGCTGCACATCGCGCTGACGACCCTCCCCCAGGGCCAGAACCTGCGCACCGTGTGGGTCACGCGGGTGCACCCGACGCGTGAGTCGCCCCCTCTCGGCTCCGATCCGATCCAGCTGCTCCAGCCCTTCCCCGGCGACACGGCCTCGGTCGACCCGGTGCTCGAGTACGAACGGGTCGCCGAGGGCGGCCCCCGCTCGGTCTCGGCGTGGGTCGTGTCCCCGGCGGGCACGGCCGTGCAGGCGGTGTCGAGCGACCCGTCGAGATGGCCGGCGTCCCCCGTCGTACCCCTCGTCGGCGGCAGCGCCCGGGTCACCGTCGTCGCGTCGGCCGCCGACCTCGCGGAGCACTACCAGGTGCGGGTCGTCGGTCCGGGCGGTGCGCTGCTCGGGACCTTCCCGGCCTCGGAGGAGGAGCGGGGGCTGTACGAGTGAGGTGCGCGGACGGCATACGCCGTCGTGCGTATGCCGTCCGGCCCGGTCAGCGGCCCTGGTTGGCGACCGCCGCGGCGGCCTCCGCGGCTGCCCCGGGGTCGAGGTAGTCGCCGGGCTTGGTCGGCATGAAGTCGTCGCCGAGCTCGTAGACGAGCGGCTGCCCGGTGGGGATGTTGAGAGCGGCGATGTCCTCGTCGCTGATGCCGTCGAGGTGCTTGACGAGGCCGCGCAGGCTGTTGCCGTGGGCGACGACGAGGACGGTCTCGCCGGCGACGAGGTCGTCGCGCAGCGGGCCCTCCCAGTAGGGCATGAAGCGCTCGATGACGTCCTTGAGGCACTCGGTGCGCGGGACCTCGATGCCGGCGTAGCGCGGGTCGTCGGTCTGGTCGAACTCCGAGCCGACCTCGATCGCCGGTGGCGGGGTGTCGAACGACCGGCGCCAGAGCATGAACTGCTCGTCGCCGTACTTCTCGCGCGTCGCGGCCTTGTCGAGGCCCTGGAGCGCGCCGTAGTGGCGCTCGTTGAGCCGCCAGTCACGACGCACCGGGATCCAGTGGCGGTCGGCGGCGTCGAGCGCGAGGTTCGCGGTCGTGATGGCACGGCGCAGCACCGACGTGTGCACGACGGTGGGCAGGACACCGCGCTCCTTGAGGAGCTCGCCGCCGTGGACGGCCTCCTCGCGACCCTGGTCGTTGAGGTCGACGTCGACCCAGCCGGTGAAGAGATTCTTGGCGTTCCACTCGGAGTGGCCGTGACGCAGCAGGATGAGGGTGTGTGCCATGTGCGGCAGCCTATCGACGCCGCGCCGGGCCGCGGCCGCAGTGTCCGTCCGCCGGTGGGCAGCCTCCGCGAAAACCGATGGGCAGCACCGGCCCGCTCTGGGACGATCGGGCATGGGCAGAACCCTGGCAGGGGTCTGGGCTCACCCGGACGACGAGTGCTACGCGATGTTCGGTTCGGTCGTGAGGCACAGCACCGACCCGCGCTTCCGCCTCGTCGTGCTGCACGCGACCGACGGTGACGCGGGTGAGATCGCTCCCGGGGTGCCCGCCACCCGCGAGGGCCTCGGGGCGTGGCGACGGGCCGAGGACGTCGCCGCCTGGCGGGCGCTCGGCACCGAGCCGGAGCGGCACGTGTGGCTCGGGCACGGCGACGGTCGGCTCGTCGAGGTCGGGGCCGGGCTCGTCGACGAGGTCGCCGACTTCCTGCGGGCCGAGCGGCCGGACGTCGTCCTCACGTTCGGGCCGGACGGGGTCACGGGGCACCCGGACCACGTCTCGATCGGTGCCGCGACCGCAGCGGCGTTCCAGCGGGTGCGGACCGAGGTCGCTGCGGGCGGTGGCCGTGCGCGCGACGACGGGCTGCAGCGGCTGCTCTTCGGATGCATCCCCCGGCGGGCCTGGCTCATCGCCCAGCGCCACCGCGTCATGGCGGGCCTCGGTGCGTGGGACCCGTCGGAGGTCTACCACCTGCGCGGCGTGCCCGACGAGGACGTCGGTGTCGTCGTCCGTCACCGCGAAGGCCTCGAGAGGATGCTCGCCGCCCACAAGGAGCACGCGAGCCAGCGGCACGTCATGTTCGACCCTGGCGGCTCGGACGAGCGCTGGATGAAGGCACTCTCCCTCGAGACCTGGGTCGTCGCGTGGCCGCCGCGGGAGCCGGGCGCGCCCGTGCTCACCGACGTCTTCGAGGGCCTGGACTAGCGACCGGGCGACGAAGCCTCCGGGCCCTCCGGGTGGGGCTTGCGTCCGGCAGGATGACGGCCAGGGCACCAGAGTTGCGGACGCAAGGGGTCGGGGGCGGCCGGCATACGGGAGGGAAGGTCAGCCCTTGTCGAGGAGGTGACGGAACGCCTCGAGGTTGCGCAGCGACTCGCCGCGCGAGACCCGCCAGTCCCACTCCTTCTGCATCGAGGTGAGGAAGCCGATGACGAGGAGCTCGTTGAAGGGCGCGTCGGCGGCCTCGAGGACGACGCCCAGGACCTGGTCGAGCCGGTCGGCGTCGACGCCCGCGAGGGGGACGCGGCCGGTGACGTAGACGTCGCCGCTGCCGTCGATGGCGTAGGCCAGGCCCGGCAGCCGGAGGTTGCGCCGGAGGAGGCTGCGGTAGAACTCCTCGTGGTTCTCGTCGGGGTTGCGGATGACGAAGGCCGACACCGAGAGATCGGAGTCGCCGACGACGAGCGAGACGACCGTCCTGAGCTTCTTCTCGCCCGGCAGGGTGACGACGAACTCGCCGTCGCGCGCGCCGCGCTCCCATTCGATGCCGGTGTCGGTGAGGAAGTCCTCGACCGTGCCGGTCGCGTCGGTCACGCCGGTCACGGGATCACCGCGGTCGGTATGCCGGCGAGCGAGTCGGAGTCGTTGATCGAGGCACGCAGTGGTGCGGCGAGGGCCGCCTCGTAGACGGTGGCGAGCCGTTCGGCGGTCGCCTCCCACGAGAAGCCGGAGGCGTGCTCGACCGCGCGGGCGGAGAGCTCGGCCGCGCGGGCAGTGTCCTCGACGACGCCCTCGATGGCGTTGGCCCACTCGTGCGGGTCGTGGCCGTCGACGAGGACTCCCGCGTCGCCGACCGCCGTGGGCAGGCCGCCCACGTTGGTCGCCACGACGACGGCGCCGCACGCCTGCGCCTCGACGGCGACGAGCCCGAAGGACTCGTTGTGGGAGGGCACCGCGACGACGTCGGCGGCCCGCATCCACGCCGCGAGGGTCGCGCGGTCGGTCGGCGGCTCGAAGCGGACGAGGTCGCCGATGCCCTCGTCGTCGGCCAGCCGCTGGAGCGCCATCGGGGAGCGCACACCCGAGCCGCTCGCCCCGCCGAGGACACCGACGACGAGCCGGTTGCGCAGCGACGGGTCGCGCCGGACGAGGTTGCCCGCCGCCCGGATGAGGACGTCGGGTGCCTTGAGCGGCTGGATCCGGCCCACGAAGAGCAGGAGGACGGCGTCCTCGGGGACGCCGACGTCGCGTCGGGCCTCGCCACGGTCGCCCGGACGGAAGACGTCGAGGTCGACACCCGGGGAGACGACGTCGACACGCTCCGGGTCCGCGGCATAGAGGTCGATCAGCTCACGGGCCTCGTCGGTCGTGTTGGCGACGAGCCGGTCGGCGGCCTCGACGACCTGGGCCTCACCGATCTCGCGGCCCTTGGGCTCCTCGGGGTCACCCTCGGCCCGGTGGAGGTTCTTGACCCGGGCCATCGTGTGCATCGTGTGGACGAGAGGGACGTCCCAGCGGTCGGCGGCGAGCCAGCCGACCTGGCCCGAGAGCCAGTAGTGGGAGTGGACGAGGTCGTAGTGGCCCTCAGGGGCGTGCGCGGCGACGCGCATCATGCCGGCCGCGAAGGCGCAGAGCTGCCCGGGAAGGTCCTCCTTGTCGAGGCCTTCGTAGGGACCGGCGGAGATGTGGCGGACGACGACGCCGGGCTCGACCTCGACGATCGGGGCGTCCGACGCCGTCGTGCGGCGCGTGAAGACGTCGACGGCCACCCCGCGTCGCGCCAGCCGTTTCGCCGACTCGAGGACGTAGACGTTCATCCCGCCGGCGTCCCCCGTCCCCGGCTGCGCCAGCGGCGAGGTGTGCACCGACACCATCGCGACCCGGAAGCGGGGCCGGGTCTGCTCGCTCGTCATCCCGTCAGTCTGACACGCAGGAGTCACCCCCGACGCGGCACGCCACTGAGGGTGAGGGTCGCGCGGTTCGACCACGCGTGGACGTCGAGCCGTCCGTCGGGACGGAGGTCGACGCCACGTGCCCGTGTCGCCGGACCGATGCCGACGACGGCGCGGCGGGCGGACGTGAAGGCCCGCTGCTCCCCCGATCCCGGAACGAGCCACCAGCCCTTCTTGCGCAGCGTGCGGTCGGGCAGCGCGGGCGGGAGGCCCGCCGTCGCGGGCAGGGCGTCGAGGTGGACGACGACGGCGTCGGCGCCCTGGGCGTGGGCGGTGACGTGCACCCCGGCCGTCGTGAGGAGGAAGACGAGCCGCAGCGGCATGCTCCTCGGCTCGCCGTCCACCTCGCCGTAGACCTCGCCGATGTAGGCGGCCCGCCCGGGCTCGACGCGCAGCTCGTCGATGCGGACGTGGTCGAGGCTCGCCTCGACGTCCTCGACCGGGTGGCCGTCACGCTCCCCCAGCTCCCCGAGGACTGCGCTCACCGGCGAGCCCCGCGTGATGGTGTCGGCGAGGGTGCCGCTCGCGGCGGACACCCGGAAGCCGGACTGGTAGGCCGCCACCGTGTAGCCGCGCCCGAGCGTCGCGACACCGCGCGCCGACTCGTCGACGGTGAGGAGGCCGGGTGCGACGGGGACGAGCCCGATGTCGGTGCGCAGCACGACGGGGAGCCAGCCCCAGAGGCCGAGGGCCGCGGCCGCGGCGACGGAGACGACGAGCGCCACCATGCTCCGGCTCACGTCGCGGCCACCTCGGCCGCCTGCACCCCGTCTGCCCACGTCAGCAGCCTAGGGGCGCGCCCTGTGGGTCGTGACCGCTGCTCGTACGCTGGCTCCGTGGCGAGGACGAGACCGGTCGGTGTGGTCACCCGCGGCACGACCAACCCCAACCGGCTGCGTCGCTGCGACCGCTGGCTCGCCGGACCGGCGTCGTGGCGGCTGCGCCGGTCGGTGGATCCGCCGGTCGTCGTCGACCTCGGCTACGGAGCCTCCCCCGTCACCGCCGTGGAGCTTCACGAGCGGCTGCGCCGGGTCCGGCCCGACGTCGAGGTCGTCGGCATCGAGATCGAGCCCGACCGGGTGGCCGCGGGCCGGGCGTTGGCGCGACCGGGACTCTCCTTCAGGCGCGGTGGGTTCGAGGTCCCGCTCGACGGCCGGTCCGCGACGGTCGTGCGCGCCTTCAACGTCCTGCGCCAGTACGACGAGGCCGAGGTCGCCGACGCGTGGGCGACGGTGAGCAGCCGCCTCACCCCCGACGGCCTGCTCGTCGACGGCACGTGCGACGAGCTGGGGCGGCTCTCGACGTGGGTGGCGGTCGAGCCCGGTGGACCGGTGAGCCTCACTCTCTCGTGGCACCTGCGCGGCCTCGAGACGCCCTCGGTCATCGCCGAGCGCCTGCCCAAGGCGCTCATCCACCGCAACGTGCCCGGCGAGGGGGTCCACGTCTGGCTCGCCGACGTCGACCGGCACTGGGCGCGCAGCGCGAGCCACGCGGCATACGGGGTCCGTCAGCGGTTCCTCGCGACGGCGCAGGCGCTGCGCGACGCGGGCTGGCCGCTGCTCGACGGGCCCTCGCGGTGGCGGCTCGGCGAGCTCACCGTCGCGTGGGACGCCGTCGCGCCGGGGTCACGCCCCGCCGCTCACCAGGGGCCGTAGGGACCTTGGTGCGAGCCGGTCCCCCGGCCCTGCACGGTCTCGACGGCAGGGCGGACGTCGGCGAGGTAGACCCCCGCCGCGACGACGCCGAGGATGGCGAGGAGACCGAGGCCGCCCATCGAGACGAACCCCAGCAGCATGGCGACACCGGTGACCGCGAGCCAGAAGTTCTTCGTGCGCTTGCCGGCGGCGACGAAGGCGTCGGGCCGCGTCTTGAGCGCGTGGACGAAGGCGAACACCTCGAGGGCGAGGGCCGCGATGGTGAGCGCAAGAGTGACGTAGTACTGCGCCTCGCCGAGTCCGAACATGCGTGCAGCCTACGGCGAAGAGCTGTCGACCACGATGGTCACCGGGCCATCGGCGACGATCTCGATGTCCATGTGGGCTCCGAAGCGTCCGGTCTCGACGGTGAGCCCGCGATCGCGCAGCGCCGAGACCACCTGTGCGACGACGGGTTCGGCGACGTCGCCCGGAGCGGCGGCGTTCCACGAGGGGCGGCGGCCCTTGCGCGTGTCGGCGAGGAGGGTGAACTGGCTGACGACGAGCACGGGCGCCCCGGCATCGGTCACCGACCGCTCACCGTCGAGCAGGCGCAGGTCGGCGACCTTGCGGGCGATGAGCTCGACCTCGGCGGGACCGTCCTCGTGGCCGACGCCGACGAGCACGAAGAGCCCCGGCCCGGTGATCTCGCCGACGGTCTCGCCCTCAACGACGACGGCGGCCCGCCGGACCCGCTGGATGACCGCGCGCACTCAGATGCCCACGGCGACGACCGAGCCCACCGGCTCGCCGTGGCCGAGGATCGGCGCGTCCTCGAGGGCCCCGATCGCCCCGGACTCGATGCCGAGCCGGCGCATCACGGCCGCGAGGATGACCGTGCGGGCGCGCTGCCCACCATCGGCGACCTTGAGGGCGATGCCGCGACCGTCGGCCAGCCCGACGGCATACACCGCTTCGGCGCCGTCCTTCGCGATCGCGCCGGGGGTGCGCTGGATCAGGGTGGTGACGTCGCGCCGGGTGCCGCCGAGGAACTCGGGGTGGCTGCGGATCGCGTCGGCGACGCGCGCCTCGTCAGTGCCGGGGGCGGCACTCGCGATGCGGCCGAAGGCACGCGCGAGCCCCGCGAGCGAGACGGCCATGACGGGCGCGCCGCACCCGTCGACGGCGGTCGCCGCGACCCTTTCCCCCGTGAGCTCGGCGAGGGTGTCGTCGCACGCGCGCTGCAGCGGGTGGTCGCGGTCGAGGTATGCCGTGTGGTCCCAGCCGTTGGCGACGCACGTCGCGAGCATGCCCGAGTGCTTGCCCGAGCAGTTCTGGGCGAGCGACTCCTTGCCGTGGCCGGCGCGGATCCACTCGAGCCGCGCCTCGTCGTCGATCGGGTAGTCAGGGGTGTTCTGCAGGTCGCGCACCGTGAGGCCCGCGCCGTCGAGGATCTCGCGCACCGCGTCGAGGTGGAACGGCTCTCCCGAGTGGCTCGCGCAGACGAGGGCGAGGTGGTGCGGGGCGACGTCGAGCCCGTGGCGCACCATGGCCAGGGCCTGGACCGGCTTGTTGGACGAGCGCGGGAAGATCGGGTCGCTCGCGCTCCCGAGCTCGAGCTCGACCGAGCCGTCGGGGGCGGTCACGGCAACGCTTGCGCGGTGGGCGGACTCGACGACGCCGCCCCGGATCGCGTGCGCGAGGACCGGGGCGGCGTCGAGGGCGGCAGGGGTGGACTCGAGGTTCTGGGCGCTCACACCGCCCAGACTAGGTCCGCTCCCGAAGAGGTCAGTCGCCGACCTTCTCGGCGGCCTTCTCGGCAGCCTTGGTCGAGGTGGCGGCCGTCTTCTTGGCGGCGGTCGTCGTCGCCTTGGCGCGCGTCGTCGTCTTCTTGGCGGCCTTGGTCGCGGTCGTGCTCGTGCGCTTGGCGGCGGTGCGGGTGCGCTTGGCCGACGCCTTGATGTCGGTCGCGGCGACCTCAACGTCCTCACGCACGGTGTCGACGACGATCTCGGCGACGTGCGCGGCCTCCTGGCGGCCGGTGGTGAAGGTGGCCAGGGCCGAGGTGCGCACGTCGAGGACGGCCTTGCGGGCGGTGGTGACGGCGCCCTTGCCGAGCGAGAGGGTGACCTCGGCCTGCTCGACGAGGTCCTTCGTGGCCTTCTGGTTCTTGATGCGGGTGACGAGCTTCTCGCCGCGGACGGCGAGGTCCTCGTAGCCCTTGGTGACCTGGTCGAGGGTGGCGACACCCTGGTCGAGGGCCTTGGCCGGGAGGGCCTTGACGTCCTCGATGACGACGCCGGCGCGCTTGGTGAAGGCGGCGGGGGCGAGCTCGGCGCGAACCTTGTCGGCGCGGACGCGGGCGTCGGCGACGGCCTTGTCGGCGTTGACGCGGGCCTCACGGGCGCGCTCGACGGCGAGGTCGGTGACGCCGACGACGGCGAAGAGCGGGGTGGCGGGCTTGGTGTTCTTGGTGGTCGTGGTGGCCATGTGTTCCTCCTGGGAAGGGACGGGTGCTGCTTCGGGCGGGCGGGGCGTCAGGGCGTGGTCTCGGAGCCGACGAAGGACTCGTAGACGTCGAGCAGGGTCGCCTTCTGACGGGCGGTGAGGGCGGGGTCGGCGGCGATGGCGTCCCGCACGGTGGGGGTGGTGGCCTCGGCGCCGTGGTGCTCGTCGAGGATTCCGGCCTTGACGTAGAGCGTCTCGGCCGACACCTCCAGACCCTTGGCCAGTTGCTGGAGGATCTCGGCGCTCGGGCGCTTGAGTCCCCGCTCGATCTGGCTCAGGTAGGGGTTGGAGATGCCTGCGAGCTCGGAGAGCTGACGCAGCGACAGACGGTGCGACAGACGCTGCTCGCGCAGGTAGTCGCCCAGTCCGGCGAGGTCGTTCAGCGGGTTCCGGCTCATGCCCCCATTGTGCTTGCTTTAGTTAGCATTTTGCAAACCGTGGCTAGCGTGACGTCCGCCACGCACTTCTGGTGCGCATCCGGCATACGGACTGATGTATGCCGCGTACTTCAGTCCGGCATAATCTCGCGTTATGTCCGTGCGCGAGCTCCTCGTCTTCCCCAACCCGGTGAACGAGAAGGCTGCCCGGGTCGTCGCGTCCGGGGTCGTCGTCCTCGCCGGGCTCACGCTCGCCACCCAGTGGTGGTGGCTGGCCGTCGTCCTCGCAGCCGGTTTCGCGCTGCGGGTGGCCGGTGGGCCGAGGTTCAGCCCTCTCGGGAGGCTCGCCGTGCACGTCGTCGCGCCCCGGTTCGGGCGCCCCCGGTGGGTGCCCGGCCCGCCCAAGCGCTTCGCCCAGACCGTCGGCCTCCTGACGAGCTCGGCGGCGGCGGTGGCCGCCCTCACGTTCGGCGCGACGACCGTGGCGACGGTGCTGCTCGGCGTGCTCGTCGTCTTCGCGACGCTCGAGGCCGCGGTCGGGTTCTGTGCCGGGTGCTGGGCGTTCGGCCGGCTCATGCGGCTCGGTGTCATCCCCGAGGAGACCTGCGCCGCCTGCAACGACCTCACCCTGCGCCGACCGGAGAGCGAGCGCGCAGACGCCACCCAGCCCGCCTGACCGCAACCCCCTCGCGACTTATTGCGAAAGGGCGACACTTTCGGGGCCGAAACAGGGCCTCAAGTGTCGCCTTTTCGCAATAAGTCGGGGCGGGTGAGGTGCGCGCGACCCGCCGCGTGAGGGCCAGCGCGTGTCAGCGGCGCTTGATGCCGAGGAGCTCGCGGGCCTGCGTCGTCGTCATCGGCGGGCGCTGCATCGTCGTCGCGAGCTCGGCGGCCCGGGCCACGAGCTCGGAGTTGTGCTCCACCTGCTGGCCGCGGGCGAAGACGACGTTGTCCTCCATGCCCACCCGGAGGTGGCCGCCGGCCGAGAGTGCGGCCGCGAGGACGGGGAGGTGGGTGCGCCCGATGCCCGTCGCCGACCACGACGTCACCTCCTCGGGCAGCATCGCGACGCCGGCGAGCAGCGCCGCGGCCGTGCCGGGCATCGCACCGGGCACGCCGAGGACGAAGTCGACGTGCACCTTGCCGCCGAACGGGAGCCCGTGGGTGTCGAGCAGGCGCCGCAGCGCGTGGACGTGGCCCAGCTCGAAGAGCTCGAACTCGGGCACGACCTCGCGCTCCTGCGCCTGGACGTAGAGGTCGGACATGAACCCCCACGGGTTGAGGAAGACGTCGTCGCCGAAGTTCGTCGTGCCGCAGGTGAGGCTGCACGAGTCCGGCTCGGCGTCGAGCACCGTCAGCCGCTGCTCGAGCGGGTCGTGCACGGAGCCGCCGGTCGAGAGCTGGACGACGAGGTCGGTCTCGGAACGGATGGCCTCGACCGCCGCCCTGAGCCTGCCGCCGTCGAGGGTCGGCCGGTGCTCGCCGTCGCGGATGTGCAGGTGGATGAGGGCGGCGCCCGCGGCCTCGCAGGTCCGCGCCGTCTCGACGAGCTCGTCGAGAGTCGTCGGCAGCTGCGGCAGGTCGGCCTTCGCGTGCTCGGCGCCGGTGGGCGCGACGGTGATGAGGGTCGCGGACGATGCGGGAGCCATGCGCGCCAGTGTGTCAGGCGACCCGTGCGTCACCGCCACGGGACCGAAAGATCCTGCGGCGGTCAGGGGGCGACGATGACGGTTTGGGCGCCTGCGACGGTCCCGGCGACAAGATCGGCGTCCACGGGGGTGTTGCGCTTGACGACGGCGAGGGCGATCGGACCCTCCTCGTGGTGGCGTGCGACGGTCGTGAGCCGACCGACGACCCGGCCGTCGAGCGAGAGCTCGGCGCCTGCCTCGGGGAGGACGTGACCGGACCCGTCGAGGTGGAGGAACACGATCCGACGCGGTGGACGCCCGAGGTTGTGCACGCGAGCGATGGTCTCCTGGCCGCGGTAGCAGCCCTTGTGCAGGTGGACCGCCGTGCGCAGCCAGTCGACCTCGTGGGCGATCGTCCGGTGGTCGGTCTCGAGGCCGAGACGAGGACGCCACGCGGCCACGCGCAGCGCCTCGGCGGCCCACGTGCCGGCGAGCGGCCGGTCGCCGACGGCGGACTCGAGGTCCGCGCGCGCGACGATGAGCTCCCGCCAGCGACGCGCCTCACCCGGGTGCCCCTTCTCAGGCCCGTATGCCGCGGTGTCGCCGACGAGGGCCGGCCACGGGTCGACCCACGCGAGGGGCTCACCCTCGGCACTGGCGGCCGACAGCGGCTCGCCGAGGACGGCATACGAGGCAGTGACGTCGGCGACATCGACGCGGAGCATGAAGCGCATCGAGTCGAGCCAGGCAGCGAGCGCCGGGGCGGTGCCGGGTTCGACGGTGAGCCACGTCGTCTCGCCGTCGTCGACGACGTGGAGGGCGTGCTCGACGTGGCCCTTGGGCGAGAGGACGAGCGACTCGGCACCCACGCGCGGCGCGAGTCCGGTGAGGTGCTGCGAGGTGATCGAGTGCAGCCACGAGAGGCGGTCCGGTCCGGTGACCGTGACGACCCCGCGGTGGGACAGGTCGACGACAGCGAGGCCCTCCTCGAGGAGGCGCTGCTCGCGCCCGGGGTCGCCGTAGTGCGCGGCCACACCGGCGTCGAGCCCCTCACCCGCGACCGCGCCGGGGCGGGAGAGGAGCGGGGAGGACGGTGCAGCGGCCGGAGCCGTGGTGGTGTCGGTCATGTCTGCTTCCTGCAGTCGCGGCAGAGTCCGTGGATCGCCGCGTGCGTGACGTCGGCCTCGAACCCCAGAGAACGGTCGAGCCGCTCGACGAATTCCTCGGCGACGTCGACGGGCGCCTCGCCCACCGACCCGCACCCACGGCACACGACGTGGACGTGGGTCGCGTGGGAGGTGAGGTGGTAGCTCGGGACGCGGTGGTCGACGTGCGTGTGGCTCACGAGGCCGAGGTCCGAGAGGGCGTCGAGCGAGCGGTAGACGGTCGAGAGCGCCATCGGCGACCCGCCTCGCGCGGAGACGGCGTCGACGATCTGCTCGGGCGTGGCGTGGCCGAGGGACTCGACGGCGTCGAGCACCTGCTGGCGCTGCGGGGTGAGCCGCCGCCCGGCGGCCCGCAGACGCGTGCCCAGATCGCTCACCACACCAATGTATGCCGGTCGCCGGTGGCCGCCGAAGTGCCCACCTACACTGGGCCGGGTGCTGGAGGAGTTCGAGACCGACGAGAACCAGACCGCCCGTCGCGAGGGGAAGAGGCCGCGGTGGGGCCGGCGCCTGCTCCTCTTCGTCGCGTCGTTCCTCGCACTCTGCCTCGTCGCGGTGGGCGGCTTCGTCGTCTTCCTCGACCGCAAGGCGTCCAGCAACATCAGCCAGGAGGACCTGCTGCCGCCGGCCGCCGCAGCGCCCTCCGCGACGCTGCCCGACGGCTCGGTCGTCGAGCTGCCGAAGGATGCCGGGCAGAACTATCTGCTCATCGGGTCGGACGCCAGGCCCGGCGAGACCGCGAGCCGCTCCGACGTCATCGTGCTCGTCCACGTGCCCGAGGACAAGCAGTCGGTCCAGCTCATCCACTTCCCGCGAGACCTCTACGTCGCGATCCCGGGTCGTGGCAAGAACAAGATCAACGCGGCCTACGCCTTCGGTGGCGCACCCCTGCTCGTGAGCACCCTCCAGAATTTGCTCGGCGTGAGGATCGACCACGTCGCCAAGACCGACTTCGAGGGCTTCAAGCGGATGACGGACGCCGTGGGCGGGGTCCGGGTCTATGCCGAGGAGGCCAGCGACGAGGGCAGCTTCCAGGTGCGCGAGGGCTGGAACGACTTCAACGGCGAGCAGGCGCTCGCCTTCGTGCGCGAGCGCTACAGCCTCTCCGAGGGCGACATCTCGCGCGGCCGGCGCCAGCAGGCGTTCATCAAGGCGCTGATGATCAAGACGCTCACGCCCTCGGTCATCGCCAACCCGGTCACCCTCACGAGGTTCGTCGATGCCGCGACGAGCAACCTCGTCGTCGACAAGGGGCTCGACGTCGGCGTCATGCGCGGCGAGGCGATCGGGCTGCGCAACATCCGCGGCGACGACATCGTCTTCATCACCGCGCCCTTCACGGGCTTCGGCACCGCTCCGGACGGCGGCTCCATCGAGATCGTCGACGAGGCGAGCATGGCGGCCCTGGGCAAGGCGCTGCGCACCGACACGATGGACGAGTACGGCGACGTCACCGTCACCCCGTGACCCGATGGATCCCCGACTGATTGCCCAAACGCGACATCAGTCGCCGGGGATGAGGCTCACTCGACGCGCTTGAGCTCCGCCGAGAGGTGCGAGGTGAGCGGCTGGCCGACGGCCGCCATGTCCATGACCCAGAGCAGGTTCGACTGGACGTAGCCATACATCCGGTGGCCCGCGGTGTACTCCTTGGCGTGGGGGCTGCGCATCACCCCGTCGGTGCGGAGCTCGACCTTCGCGGGCTGGGCGTGACCGGCATACATCTCGACGATGCCGGTCGGGTGGGTGAGGAGCAGCTCGACGTTGGTGCCGTCGGGCGTCTCGGGCACGGGGCGCCAGAACCCGACCTCGGTCGCGAGCGGGCGGACCTTGTCACCGGCCTCGTCGAGGAGCCAGGTCTGGCTGCGCCACTCGAGGAACGGGCGGCCGTCGTGCCAGCAGTGCACCTCTTGGCCGAAGTTCGCCGATTCGATCGTCGGGTAGCCGACGACGCCTGCGCCGGCCCACTTGCCGACGAGCCAGGCGAGGGGGGCGAGCTCGGAGGGGAGGTTGGTGTCGAGGTGGAATGCCACGAGTGGGATCGTAGCCGCAGACCTCAGGAGGCCCCATGTCGCTGACCCCACCCGCCACCCCCGCCGAGATGCGGACCGGCACCCGGCCGCTCGTCGTCAAGATCACCTGCGGCGAGGAGGCCCTCGAGCGGCTCAACCAGGGCCTCACCGTCGCATCGACCGCGCTCGCCACGGGCGCCGACGTGAGCGTCTGGCTCACCGGCGACGCCACGTGGATCGCGGTGGCGGGTCGCGCCGAGCAGCTGACCCTCCCCCACGGTGCACCCCTGCACGAGCTGCGCGACTCCCTCCTCGAGGGCGGCACCGTCACCGTCTGCGGGCAGTGCGCGGCTCGTCGCGACCTCGGCCCCGACGACCTTCTCGAGGGAGCAGCCATCCGCGGGGCCGCGGCCTACGTCGAGGAGATCCTCCGCCCCGACGCCCAGGCGATCGTCTACTGACACAGGCGGCGTATGCCGTCCGCTTCTCTCGACTTCTTGCCCTTCCGGGACGGCGAGCGCCAGCGAGCCGTCCCAGCAGGGCAAGAAGTCGGAACCGAGGGCGTCAGCCGACGAGGATCATCGCGAGGACGTAGACCGGCACGCCGGTGACGAGCACGGAGGCAGCCGCTGCGGTGAGCTGGCCGCGCAGCCCACGGATCGGCGGCAGCACGCAGAGGACCCGTCGCATGACGTGGGCGAGCGTCGCTGAGACCGCGCCGAGGACGACACCGGCGACGACCCCGACCTCGTCGACGACCAGGCCACTGACCCCGCCGGCGAGGAAGCCGAGCAGCGCCGCGACGGCGATCATCCACGGCCGCACTCTGGCGATGCTCGCGCCGAGGTCGGTGAGCGCGGAGACAGCGAGCGCGACGGCGACGACGACGACGACCTCCGGCCCGCCGGAGGTGCGTCCGAGCGGGACCCACGCGGCGCCGATCGTCGCGATGGCGATGCCGGCCGCGCTGATCGCGACCGAGCGGGTGAGCCGTGGCCGGCCGTCCTTGCGGACGATCTGGTGGAGGAACATCGTGAGCACGGCTGCCGCGACGACGACCGGGACGTGCCGGAGGAAGGGGTCGTCGGGCGTGGCGGCCACGGTCGCCGGGGCGAGCACTCCTGCGACGCCGACGGCGAAGGACGACCCGAAGCGGCTGGGTGACCCGAGCAGCTCCGGCCACCCCCACGCGAGCGCGAGTCCCAGCCACGCGACCGCGGCAGCGCCGATGGCGTGGTCGGAGGTCGTGCCGATGGCGAGCAGCACGGCGAGGACGGCCGTCGCCAGGACGATGGGGATGCGTCGCTCGGTCGCCATCGGCGGGAGGATCGGGTTGCGGAGGTGCGCCTCGCGGGCCGCCCGGCGGGCGGCGCGGGACTCGCTCACCGGCTCGGACGCTTCCACGGTCGGCATCCTGCCATCACCCCCCGGCGAAGGGCGGGAGCACTTCGAGGACCTGCCCGTCGGCGACGACGGCCTCGCGCCCGACGGCGCGCCCCTCGAGGAGGACCGAGCAGACGGCGACGACGTCGCGCAGGTCGGGGTGCATGGCCACGGCGTCATCGAGGACGTCACCCACGGTGGGCCCGGTCTCGATGGTCTCCTCGGTCACGCCTGCCGCCGCCCGAGCACCCGCCCAGTAGCGCAGGGTCACCGGTCTCAGAGCCCGGCGAGCGCCGTCGATCGTGGTCATGTCCACCTATTCTGTGCTGGATGGCCCACCTCTTGCTGCTGACCAACGCCTTGGCGCCGAGCGCCGAGGTGCTGCCAGCCTTGGGCCTGCTCAGCCACCATGTTCGCATCCTCCCGGCGGAGGCGACGGCCCTCATCGACGCGCCGGCCGCGGACGCGGTGCTCGTCGACGCCCGTCGCGAGCTCGCCATGGCCCGTTCGCTGTGCCGCGTCATCCGCACGACCGGGCTGTCAGCACCGCTCTTCGCGGTCCTCACCGAGGGCGGTCTCGCCGGCCTCACCCCCGAGTGGGGCGTCGACGACGTGCTGCTCGACACCGCCGGGCCGGCCGAGGTCGAGGCCCGCCTGCGGCTCGCGATCGCCCGTGCCCTCGAGGGTGACGGCTCCCCCGACGACGACGTGCGGATCACCGCCGGCGTCCTCGTCATCGACGAGGCGACCTACTCCGTGCGGCTGCGCGGCAGCGTCCTCGACCTCACCTACAAGGAGTTCGAGCTCCTCAAGTACCTCGCGCAGCACCCGGGCCGGGTCTTCACCCGGGCCCAGCTGCTCCAGGAGGTCTGGGGCTACGACTACTTCGGCGGCACGCGCACCGTCGACGTCCACGTCCGGCGGCTGCGCGCGAAGCTCGGCTCCGACCACGAGTCCCTCATCGGCACGGTCCGCAACGTCGGCTACCGCTTCGTCCCCGAGGAGGCCGAGGACACCGAGGCCGCCGAGGTGCCGTCGTGAGCGACGTGCGCACCGAGACCTCGACCTCGCTCGAGCAGGGCGCCGTCGACGACGTCCTCGCGCTCGTCCGCCGGGCCACCGACGCCGACGGCGTCGAGGCGGTCTCCGAGGCCTTCCGCATCGCGCTCACCTCCGGACGTGGCGGGGTCTCGCACACCCTCGCGTATGCCGGCCCGTCACCGTCCGCGGACCTCCTCGGCTATGCCGCGCTCGACCCGTCCGGGTCGGCCGAGCTCGTCGTGGACCCCCCGGCTCGTCGTCGAGGTGTCGGCCGGGCACTGCTGCGATCGGTGCTCGACGCCGGGGCCACTGGCGTCTGGGCGCACGGGGACCTCCCGGCGGCGCGTGCCCTCGCGGCGTCCGAAGGTCTCGTCCCGACCCGCGAGCTGCACGTCATGGAACGACCGGTCCGAGAAGGCGACGACGTCGACCCTGAGCTCCCTGCGGGCTTCTCGGTCCGGCCCTTCGAGCCCGGCCGCGACGAGCAGGCGTGGCTCGAGGTCAACCGGCTCGCCTTCGCCTCGCACCCCGAGCAGGGCTCGATCACGCTCGAGGACCTCACCGAGCGCATGGGGCAGGACTGGTTCGATCCCGCAGGCTTCCTCCTCGTCGAGGACACCACCGCGACCTCGGACGGGGGCGCGCACCCGCTGGCCGCGTTCCACTGGACGAAGCGTGAGGTCCGCAGCGCTATGGGGCGGGCCCACGCGGCGAACAGCGACGAAGGAGCTGGACGCCGCGGGGAGGTGTATGTCGTCGGAGTGCACCCGGCATACCAAGGGCGTGGTCTGGCGGGACCGCTCACGGGACTCGGCACGGCATACCTCGCCCGCCAGGGCGTGACGACGATCGAGCTCTACGTCGACGGCGACAACACGCGGGCGCTCGCGACCTACCGGCGCGCCGGGTTCGAGGACGCGGCCGTCCACGTGGTCTACGGGCGACCGACCGCGCCGTAGAGTGGGCCGGTCCATCCGAGGGCTGACCGCGAGGAAGAGCACGTGACCGACACCCGTCCCGAGGGCGCCGAGGCCGACCCCGAGGGCGCCGGACCGCCGCCGCAGGTCGCCGCCAAGGTCGACAGCGTCGCGCGCAACAGCGCGGTCATGGCGATCGGCACGTTCGGCTCGCGCATCCTCGGCTTCATCCGTGGGGCCCTCCTCACGGTGGCGATCGGCGCCGGCGTCGCGGCCGACTCGTTCACGATCTCCAACACGCTGCCGACCCAGCTCTTCGTCCTCATCAACGGCGGGCTCATCTCCGCGCTGCTCATCCCCCAGCTCACCAAGGCGATGCTGCGCAAGGACGGCGGGCAGGACTTCAGCGACCGGCTCATCACGCTGTGCCTGCTCGTCCTCGGCGGCGCGACGCTCCTCTCGGTGGCGATGACCCCGTGGATCGTCGACTGGCTCACCAAGGAGAACGCGGGCGAGGCGTTCGTCGACCTCACGACGTTCATGGCTTACATCTGCATGCCGCAGCTCTTCTTCTACGGCCTGTATGCCGTCCTCGGCCAGGTCCTGCAGGCGCGAGGCAGCTTCCTCGCGTTCGCGTGGGCGCCGGCCTGGGCCAACATCGTCCAGATCGCCGGGCTCGGCTGGTTCATCTCGCAGTGGGGGCGCCAGCCCGACGTCGACCCGTGGACGACCGAGATGATCCTCGTCCTCGGCCTGAGCACGACCCTCGGCATCGTCATCCAGGGCCTCAGCCTCGCGTGGCCGCTGTGGCGCTCGGGCTTCCGCTACCGGCCGCGGTTCGGCTGGCGCGGCTACGGCTTCGGCGACATGTCGCGGATGACGGGCTGGACCGTCGCGGCGCTCGTCATCTCGCAGTTCTACGGGTTCGTGAGCACGAAGGTCATGTCGCCCGAGAGCGTCGGCGGACCGTCCGTCGCGGGCAACGCCGTGCAGGGCTACGCCTACAGCCTCTACATCCTCCCCCACTCGATCATCACGACCTCGATCGTCACGGCGCTCTTCCCCGCCATGTCGAGGGCGCACGAGACCGGTGACCTCGCCGAGCTGCGCCGCCGCGTCGTCAGCGGGCTCACGAGCCCGGCGGTGCTGCTCCTCCCTGCCGTCGCGGCGTTCATCGCGCTCGGGCGGCCGATGGCGAAGACGCTCTTCTGGGGCACCCGCTACGCCCCGAGCCGGGGCATCGACGAGCCGGGCAGCATCGCCCTCGTCCTCGCGATCATGGCGGTCGGGCTCATGCCGTTCGGGATCACCGCGCTCAAGCAGCGCTACTGCTTCGCCCGCGGCGACGGGTGGATGAACTTCTGGCTCGTCGCCCTCATGACGGCGGTCAACCTCGCCGGTGCGGCCGTCGCCTACTGGGTCTCGCCGCCGGAGTACGTCGTCGCGACGGTGGCCGCCGGTGCGTCCATCGCCAACATCGTCTCGGCCGCGGCGTTCCTCGTCGTCGCCAGGGGCCAGCTCGACGGGCTCGGGATGGGGCGGGTCCTCAACCTGTGGGCGCGACTCGCACTCGCGTCGGCCGTGGCCGGTGTCGCCGGGTGGGGCGCCTCGACGCTCGTCTTCGACCCGGCGAGCCCGCTGCTCGCCCACGTGCTCGCCCTCGCCGTCGGCGGTGCCGTCCTCGGCGTCGTCTTCCTCGCGCTGGCGAAGGCGCTGCGGATCCGCGAGGTCGACGACATGCTCGCGCCAATCCTGCGCCGCCTCCCCCTCCCCGGCCGCTGACCCCGCTCGCGTTCCGACTAATTGCGCAGGAGCGACACAAAACCCGTGGTTTCGGGCTGATTTGTGTCGCTCCTGCGCAATAAGTCGGGGTCTGTCAGCGGCGGGGGAGGTCGCTGTCGGCGGGCTCGCCGCCGGGGTGGTAGGCCGCCTCGGGGTCGTAGTACTGGTGGAACTTGCGGTCGTAGCTCACGCCCGCCGCGAGGATCTTGGCCCACCGCACGGGGTTCTTCTCGGCGCGGTAGTGCAGCGGGTTGCGCAGCCCTCCGGCCTTGATGACCCGCTTCGTGCGCGCCCACAGGTCGGGGTGACGCGCGATCGCCCACCTGATCGTCCGCACGGGCACGACGGAGTAGACCGTCTCGGTGTCGGCCTCGACGATCTCGAACTCCTCGGGGAGGTTGTCGTGGACGTACTCGTCGACGTACCACCGCACCGGGTTGAAGCCGGTCCCCGTGACGTAGTAGTTCGACCGGCCCAGCCGCGGGTTGAGCTCGAAGAACTTCGTCTTCCCGTCGCGCGGGTCGTACTTGAGGTCGAAGTTCGCGTAACCGACCCATTTCAGCTCGGCGAGCAGCCGCACCGCCTCGTCGACGATCTCGCGGTTCTGGCCGGTGAGGATCGCGGCCGGGACCCCGAGCAGCCCGGGCGAGTGCTCCTCGATGAGCGTGCGGCCGTAGGACGCGAACCGCACCCGCGAGTCCCGGTCGCAGTAACAGGTGAGGATCCGCATGCCCGTGTCGTCACCGGGGATCCGGTCCTGGACGATGAGCGTCTCGCGGTAGCCGGACGCCTGCACCCGCCGCACGAGGTCGCGCAGCTCGTCGGGCGAGGCGACCGTGTGCACCTTGGCCTGGCCCTCGAAGGTCACGGCGTTCCACGCCGCCGGAGCGGTCGGCTTGACGATGAGCGGGTAGCCCTCGCTGGGCAGCTCCGCCGCCGAGACGTCGTATGCCGTGTCGCCCAGGTCGATGAACGTCGTCGCCGGGGTCGTCACGCCCGCCGCCTGCGCCGCCTCCTCGAAGGTGTGCTTGCGGGTTGCCCGGGCGAGCGGACCGGCGCCGACGTAGGGCACCTTCCAGGAGGCGTCGAGCCGGTCGCGCATGAGGGCGATGACGTCGACGAGGGAGTCGGAGGTAGCGAGCAGGATCTTGGGCTGGTCGAGCTCGGCGAACGGCGAGCCCAGCAGCGCCTCGGCGAGCACGTCGGGGTCGTGGGCGTCCTTGCAGTCGACCACCTCGAGGATCGCCGAGTTCTCGACGACCCACGACGTGGCGCCGGTGACGACGAGGGAGCGGACGGCATACGCCTCGTGGAAGGCGCGCACGAGCGAGTAGCCACCCACGTGCGCGCCTACGATGACCGGCACGAAGGGCTGGTCGGCAATGGAGTCGAAAGCGCTGTCGGACAACGGAACCCGCCCCTCAGCGACGCTTGTAGACGCGGACGAGGAGGTCGACGAGCCGACCTGCGAGGGGACGGAGACTCTTGGTGAACTCACCGGCATACTCGCGTCGTTCCGGGTTCCACTGGCGCTTGAACTCCTCGAGGCCCTCGGAGGCGTCGATGCCGCCGAAGTCGAAGGTCGTCACGCCCTTGGCCGCCGCGTCCTGCATGATCCGCCAGACCATGAGGTAGTTGGGGCGCAGGTTGCGGTGCTCGTCGGACGACGCGGCGTAGAGGTAGGAGCCGCGGGTGCCGCACGTCGCGAAGATCGACCCGGCGAGGTACTGGCCGTCGGGGTGCTGCGCGTGCGCCGCCTCGAAGCCGGGGATCGACTCCTCCTTCTTGGCGATCGTCTCCTCGAGCTGGGCCACTTGGCGGTCGGCCTTCTCGGAGGGGTACTTCTCGCGCTTGGCCCGCGCCTTCTCGAGCTGGGCGCGGGTGTCCTCGACGGCCTTGCGGGCCTTGGCCGCCGCGGCGCCGTGGTCGAGCTTGACGAGGGAGACGACGATGTCGTCGGTCGGCGAAAGAACGTCGACGAGGGTCGTGAAGTAGTCCTTGCTGCGGATGCCGAAGCCGTCGCGCGCACCGGTGACCTTCATGAGCTCGTAGAAGGCGTCGATGCCGTCGCGTCCGGCGGACTCGTAGACGAGGCCGGACTTCTCGCCCTTGCGGATCGACTGGCGGGTGCCCTGCGAGAGCTCCTTCTCGAGCCGGTCAAGGTCGCTGATGTCGGTGACCATGCGCAATGCGGGCTGGGCGAGGGTCTTCGCGGCGTCCTCGCCGGGGTCGGTCCGGGTGAAGCCGCGCGACTCGAGAGCCGGGCGCACGTCGGGGTCGTCGATGCGGACGGCCGGGTCGATGCGGAGCAGGACGCCTCGGTTGGCCTTGGCGACCCGGCTCACCTCGCCGAGGAGCGCGTCGACGGACTCGCCGTCGGCCCAGTCGACGACGAACCCGCGCGGGCAGTAGGCGAGCGCCAGCGGGAGCACCGGGGTGCGGCGGAAGAGGATGAGCGCTGCGCCGGTGACCTCGTCACCGCCGTCAGGTCCCGCACCCTTGCGGCCGACGGCAACCGTGCGCCAGGTCCAGCCGGTGTGCTCCTTCTCCCGGCCCCATGGGGTCGTTTGCATGAGGTGCCCGTGGGGGTGGTCACGGACGAAGTCGTCGTGCTCGCGGTCGGTGAGGTCGAGGGCGGCGAGTGCCACGGAGCTCCTACGTCGGGGGCCGGTCAAGGATCGCTCGCGAGTCTATCGGCCGGGGTTAGGCTCGATCCGTGCGCAACGAACCAGTCGGCATCCTCGGCGGGATCGGGCCGATGGCCACCGTCTACTTCATGCGGCGCGTCCTCGACCTGACCGACGCCTCCCGCGACCAGGACCACGTCGACATGCTCGTGTGGAACCACGCGAGCATCCCGGACCGGACGGCATACCTCGTGGGCGACTCGCCCGACAGCCCGGGACCGGTGATGGCGCAGGACGCGAGGGAGCTCGAGCGCGCGGGCGCGAAGTTCATCGCCGTGCCGTGCAACACCGCCCAGGCCTTCCAGGACGAGGTCGCGGCCGCCGTGGACATCCCGGTCATCGACATCGTCCAGGAGACGATCGCCGCCGCCCGCGCCGCCGTGCCCGGGCTCTCGGCCGTCGGCATCCTCGCGACCGACGGCACGCTGCGCGCCGAGACCTACCACCGGGCGGCGCGTGCCGCCGGGCTCACGCCCGTCGCTCCGGACGACGTCGTCCAGAAGGACGTCATGTCGATGATCTACGACGGGGTGAAGGCCGGTATGCCGGTCGAGCGTGACCGCTTCGACGCGGCGGTCACGCACCTGCGCGACAAAGGCGCCGGCGCGGTCCTGCTGGCCTGCACCGAGCTCTCGATCCTGCGCACCGACCTCGCGGTCGACGACCACGACGTTGTCGACTCGCTCGACGCGCTCGCCGCGCGCACCGTGACGATGGCCGGCGGACGCCTGCGCTGAGCGGAGACCGCCCTGTGGCGCACGTCTCCCGTTGTTCACCCGATGCTGACACGATGAACCCATGACGACGTCGACCACGCCCGGAACCCGCGACGTCGAGCGTGCGGACGCCGCTGACGGGCCGACCGAGACGGACACGACGACGGACAGCAGCTTCGTCACCGAGGTCTCGATCGCGAGCGCCTCGGCAACGGAGGCCCGGGCCGCCCAGCCGCGCGCGTCGAACGGACGGTTCGTGCGCCCGTCGGCTGCGGCACACGCCGACGAGTCCGAGGGCCTGCCCGCCGACCGCTTCCTCGACCGCGAGATCTCGTGGCTCCAGTTCAACGAGCGGGTCCTCCAGCTCGCCGCCGACGAGAACGTGCCGCTCCTCGAGCGGGCCCGCTTCCTCGCGATCTTCACCTCGAACCTCGACGAGTTCTTCATGGTGCGGGTCGCCGGCCTGAAGCGGCGCATCGCGACCGGTCTCGCGGTCCGCTCGGCGTCGGGTCTCGAGCCGCGCGAGGTCCTCGAGCAGATCTCCGTGGTGAGCCACGAGCTGCTCGCCATGCAGGCGCGCGTCTACGACGACCTCGTCCAGCCCGCCCTCGAGGCGGAGGGCATCGAGGTCGTCCGATGGGACGAGCTCTCCGAGGAGGAGCAGGCCAGCCTCGGCGAGCTCTTCACCGAGCGGGTGTTCCCGGTGCTCACGCCGCTGGCCGTCGACCCGGCCCACCCGTTCCCCTACATCTCCGGCCTGTCGCTCAACCTCGCCGTGCTCCTCATCAACCCCAAGACGGGCAAGGAGCACTTCGCCCGGGTCAAGGTGCCGCCACTGCTCCCGCGCCTGCTCCGCGTGGGCGAGGGCGACGCGTCGACCGACGTCTACGACGTGCGGTTCGTCCCCCTCGAGGACGTCATGGCGGCCCACCTCGACCAGCTCTTCCCGGGGATGGAGGTGCACGAGCACTACACCTTCCGCGTGACGCGCAACGAGGACCTCGAGGTCGAGGAGGACGACGCCGAGAACCTCCTCACCGCGCTCGAGAAGGAGCTGACCCGGCGCCGGTTCGGCCCGCCCGTCCGGCTCGAGGTCGACCACGAGATGGACGACCACGTCATGGACCTGCTCGTGCGGGAGCTCGGGGTCACGAACCAGGAGGTCTACCGGCTGCCGGCGCCGCTCGACCTGCGCGGGCTCAACATCATCGCCGACCTCGAGCGGTCCGAGCTGCACTACCCGGCGTTCGTGGCCCGCACCAACAGCGACCTCGCGCCGACCGAGAGCGCCAAGGCCCGCGACCTCTTCGCGAGCATCCGCAAGCAGGACGTCCTGCTCCAGCACCCCTACGACTCGTTCTCGACGTCGGTGCAGGCCTTCATCGAGCAGGCGGCGGCCGACCCCAACGTCCTCGCCATCAAGCAGACCCTCTACCGCACGAGCGGCGACTCCCCCATCATCGACGCCCTCATCGACGCGGCCGACAGCGGCAAGCAGGTCCTCGCGGTCGTCGAGATCAAGGCGCGCTTCGACGAGCAGAACAACATCTCGTGGGCCCGCAAGCTCGAGCGCGCGGGCGTCCACGTCGTCTACGGCATCGTCGGGCTCAAGACCCACTCCAAGCTCAGCCTCGTCGTCCGCCAGGAGGAGGACGGGCTGCGCCGCTACTGCCACATCGGCACCGGCAACTACAACCCCAAGACGGCGCGCATCTACGAGGACTTCGGCCTCCTCACCGTCGACCCCCAGGTCGGCGACGACCTCACTCGTCTCTTCAACCAGCTCTCCGGCGTCGCGCCGCGAAGCAAGTTCAAGCGGCTCCTCGTCGCCCCGAGATCGGTCCGCAGCGGGCTCGTCGAGCGCATCGAGGGCCAGGTGGCAGCCGAGCGCGACAAGCCCGGCAGCGGCTACATCGGCATCAAGGTCAACTCGATCGTCGACGAGCAGGTCATCGACGCGCTCTACCGGGCCTCGATGGCCGGCGTGAAGGTCGACGTCTGGGTGCGCGGCATCTGCGCCCTGCGCCCCGGCGTCGAGGGCCTGTCCGAGAACGTCACCGTGCACTCGGTCCTCGGCCGCTTCCTCGAGCACTCGCGGGTCTTCCTCTTCGGGACCGGCGACGACCTCGAGGCGTGGATCGGCAGCGCCGACATGATGCACCGCAACCTCGACCGCCGGGTCGAGTGCCTCGTCCGCCTCGCCGACCCGCGCCACCTCGACGACCTCCGCTCCCTCATTGCCCAGGGCATGAGCGGCAAGTTCTCGCACTGGTCGCTCGGGGCCGACGGCCGCTGGAGCCGCCGCCACCTCGACGCCGACGGCGAGCCGCTGCCCGACATCCAGGCGGCGCTCATCGAGATGCACGCCAAGCGCCGACGCAAGGCGCGGCGCCGCTGAGCCCGTCGGAGCGGCCCGAGAGGCCCGAGGTCATCCCCGCGGCGGGCACGCTGCCGTGGCGGGTGCGCAAGGGCGTGCTCCAGGTGGCGCTCGTCCACCGTCCCCGCTACGACGACTGGTCGTGGGCCAAGGGCAAGCTCGACCCCGGTGAGGACTGGGCCGCGGCCGCGGTGCGCGAGACCTTCGAGGAGACCGGACTCGCGGTGCGCCTCGGGCCCCCGCTGCCCGAGGCCCGCTACCTCGTCCTCACCAAAGCCGGGACCCGCGGCGAGAAGGTCGTCCACTACTGGTCGGCCACCGTGACCGGCGGCCACGGCCGCCTCGAGAACGAGATCGACGCCGTCGACTGGCTCGACGTCGCCGAGGCCAACGTCCGCCTCGACTACGCCCACGACCGCGAGCAGCTGCGGGCGCTCGTGCGAGCCCACGGCGACGGCGCCCTCGACACCTGGCCCCTCGTCGTCGTCCGCCACGCCAAGTCCGTCGCCCGCTCGGACTGGGACGGTGACGACCGCGAGCGCCCCCTCGACGCGCGGGGCACGCAAAGGGCACGCGACCTCGTGCCGGTGCTCACGGCATACGGGATCACCCGCGTGCTCACGTCGCCTTCGCTGCGGTGTCTCGACACGATCGCCCCGTATGCCGTGTCCCTGGGGATCGAGCCGCGCACCCGTCGTGGGCTGTCGGAGGAGGGGCACGAGGCTGAGCCCGGGCGGGCGGTCGAGCACGTCGAGCGGCTGCTCGAGCGCGGGGAGCCGGCCGCCGTGTGCACCCACGGTCCGGTCATGGCGGCCGTGCTCGGCGTGCTCGCCGAGCGGCTCCACCTCGAGGGCGGGGACGCGGTGGCGATGCTCGAGCGGTTCGTCGAGGCGCGTGACGACGACCTCGCCAAGGGTGAGGCGCTCGTGTGCCACGTCGCCGGGGTGGGCGCGGACGCCCGGGTCGTCGCCGTGGAGCGCCACCTGCCCTGAGGCGGCACCCGTCGTGGCGGCGCGGCCGCTGCGGCGCGCTTCGCTTGAACAACGCGACAGCCAATGGCCGAGCACCGTTCACGCCTCGTTCACCCTGCACGGGCGAACCGGACACCAGCTCTGCCTACCTTCGCACTGTCGGTACACCACGTCCCGACCCAGACTCCCTGCTCCACGTGAGAGGTATGACAGTGAAGATTTCGCGTCTCGGTGCGATGGCCTCCCTGGCCCTCGTCGGCTCCATCGCCCTGACCGGCTGCGGTTCTGACAACACCGGCGGCGACTCCGCCGCCGCGGACTCGACCGCCAGCGGCTCGGCCGGCGCCGAGTGCTTCGACGGCACGCTCAGCGCGGAGGGCTCCTCCGCCCAGAAGAACGCCTTCGAGGAGGTCGCCGCAGGCTTCAAGTCCGAGTGCTCCGGCGCCCAGGTGAACTACAACCCGTCGGGCTCCGGCGCCGGCATCAAGCAGTTCATCGCCGGCCAGGTCGACTTCGCGGGCTCCGACTCGGCGCTCAAGACCGTGGAGAAGGACGGCAAGATCGAGGCCAAGGAGGCCGAGGCCGCCTGCGGTTCGCCCGCGTGGAACATCCCGATGGTCACCGGCCCCATCGCCGTCGCCTACAACGTCAAGGGCGTCGACAAGCTCAACCTCACCCCGGCCGTCGCCGGCGACATCTTCATGGGCAAGATCACCACCTGGAACGACCCGAAGATCGCCGCGGCCAACTCCGGCGTCCAGCTGCCTGCCACCGCCATCAAGGTCTTCTTCCGCTCCGACGAGTCGGGAACGACCGAGAACTTCACGAAGTACCTCAAGGCCGCGGCCCCCGCGAACTGGCCGGGCGAGCCCGCCAAGACGTGGGACGGCAAGGGCGAGGGCAAGGCCAAGTCGGCCGGTGTCGCTGAGGGCGTGAAGTCCACCGACGGTGGCATCACCTACGTCGAGTGGAGCTACGCCAAGGACAACGACCTCGGCGTCGCCGCGATCGACAACGGCGCCGGCCCGGTCGAGCTCACCAGCGAGTCGGTCGGCAAGGCCGTCGCCACCGCAGAGCAGACCGGCACGGGCAACGACCTCGCGCTCAAGCTCGACTACGCCACGAAGGAGGCCGGGGCCTACCCGATCAACCTCGTGACCTACGAGATCGTCTGCTCGAAGGGCAAGGACGCCGAGAAGCAGAAGAACATCAAGGCGTTCCTGAAGTACTTCGCCTCGGAGGAGGCGCAGAAGACCATCGAGGAGATCGGCTACGCGCCGCTCCCCGCCGAGGTCCAGACCAAGGTCGCGACCGCGATCGACGCGATCTCCTGACCGACTCCCAGCGGACGCGTCGGCCCCCTCGGGTCGACTGAGGGGGCGTGGCCGACGGCCTCGCCCCCTCACCCCTGCTCCCACCCCTGGAAGGAACCGACCTCGTGTCATCGATCACCGGGCACAGCGCGATCGACGAGCTGCCCAGCGGCGACGGCCGCCCGCCCCTCGAGGCCGACCGGGCCGGGACCGGACGCCTCGGCGACCGGATCTTCGGCGGGCTGGCCACCGGCTCGGGCATCCTCGTCCTCGCCCTCGTGACCCTCGTCGGGCTCTTCCTCGTCATCCAGGCAGTCCCCTCGCTGCTCAACAACGAGGCGAACTTCCTCACCTCTCGCGAGTGGGTTCCGAGTGGCGCCCAGCCCCGCTTCGGCATCGTCGACCTGCTCTGGGCGACGATCGTCACGTCGATCATCGCGATGTTCATCGCCGTGCCGCTCGGCGTGGCGGTGGCGCTCTTCATCACCCAGTACGCACCGGGCTGGCTCAACAAGCCGGCGGCCACCCTCGTCGACCTGCTCGCCGCGGTGCCCTCGATCGTCTACGGGTTCTGGGGCCTCCAGGTCGCCGGACAGTACTTCGAGCCGGTCGCCACGGTCATCGACCGGGTGCTCGGCTGGCTGCCGTTCTTCGAGTACACCGGCACGCCGAGCGCCAAGAGCACCCTGGCCTTCGCCGGCGTCATCCTCGCCATCATGATCCTGCCGATCGTCACGGCGATCTCGCGCGAGGTCTTCAGCCAGGTGCCGACCGCCCACAAGGAGGGCGCCCTCGCCCTCGGCGCGACGAAGTGGGAGATGATCCGCACCGCCGTCATCCCCTTCGGCAAGCCCGGCATCATCTCGGCGGCCATGCTCGGCCTCGGTCGCGCCCTCGGCGAGACGCTGGCCGTCACCCTGCTGCTGTCCGCGCTCAACACGTCGAGTGCCTTCTCGTTCTCGATCTTCGGTGGCGGGGAGACCTTCGCGTCGCGCATCGCCAACGACGCGGGCGAGTTCGACTCGGCGCAGAAGACGGGCGCCTACATCGCGGCGGGCCTCGTCCTCTTCCTCCTCACGTTCATCGTCAACGCGGCGGCCCGGGTCGTCATCGAGCGCCGGAAGGCCTTCACCGAATGAGCACCCTGAGCACCGTCGACGAGTCGGCGCCGCCCACCACCCCCGCGACCCCGGTGGGTGACGACTTCGGCGGCCGGTCCGGTGGCCGGGCGTTCCGCGACCAGCTGGCCCGCGTCGTCATGTGGACCGCCTTCGTCGTCGCCCTCATCCCCCTCGTGTGGATCCTCGGCGCCACGATCGTCAAGGGTGGCCAGATCATCGCCAGCGTCGACTGGTGGTCGCTCTCCCAGTCCGGCATCACCGCCCGGCGAGAGGGCGGCGGCGCCGTCCACGCGATCCAGGGCACGCTCATCCAGGCTGCCGTCACCGCGCTCATCTCCGTGCCGATCGGCGTCCTCACGGCGGTCTACCTCGTCGAGTACGGGCGCGGCCGGCTCGCGAAGGTCGTGTCCTTCATGGTCGACATCCTCACCGGCATCCCGTCGATCGTCGCCGGCCTCTTCATCTACGCCCTGTGGGTGACGACGCTGGGTTTCCAGCGCATCGGCTTCGCCGTGTGCCTCGCCCTGACGATGCTCATGATCCCCACGGTGGTCCGCTCGACCGAGGAGATGCTCAAGCTCGTCCCCAACGAGCTGCGCGAGGCGTCCTACGCGCTCGGCGTGCCCAAGTGGAAGACGATCATGAAGATCGTCATCCCGACGTCGTTCTCGGGCATCGTCACCGGCGTCCTGCTCGGCCTCGCCCGCGTCATGGGTGAGACGGCGCCGCTCATCATCCTCGGCCCCTACACCGCCGTCATCGCGACGAACCTCTTCGACGGCCTCATGCCGACGCTGCCGACGATGATCTACCAGAACTACAGCGAAAACCTCCAGCCGGCGATCGACCGCACCTGGGGCGCCGCCCTCACCCTCATCCTCATCATCTTCGTGCTGAACATCGCGGGCCGTTTCATCGGCCGGTTCAGCAAGGTGAAGAGCTGACGCCAGGCCGCGCACACGGCATACCCCCTGCACTTCGCACCCCAAGAGAGAAACGACAGCACCCATGGCAAAGCGCATCGACGTCAAGGACCTCGACATCTACTACGGCGACTTCAAGGCCGTCGAGGGCGTGTCCCTCACCGTCGAGCCCCGCTCCGTGACGGCCTTCATCGGCCCGTCCGGCTGCGGCAAGTCGACCGTCCTCCGCACGCTCAACCGCATGCACGAGGTCATCCCCGGCGGCCGCGTCGAGGGCAAGGTCGCGCTCGACGACCAGGACCTCTACGCCTCCTCGATGGACCCGGTGGCGGTGCGTCGCACCGTCGGCATGGTCTTCCAGCGGCCGAACCCGTTCCCGACGATGTCGATCCGCGACAACGTCGCCGCCGGCCTCAGACTCAACGGCGTCAAGAACAAGAAGCAGCTCGACGAGGTCGTCGAGCGCTCGCTCAAGGGTGCGAACCTGTGGAACGAGGTCAAGGACCGCCTCGACAAGCCCGGCGCCGGGCTCTCCGGTGGTCAGCAGCAGCGGCTCTGCATCGCGCGCGCCATCGCGGTCGAGCCGCAGGTGCTGCTCATGGACGAGCCGTGCTCGGCGCTCGACCCGATCTCGACGCTCGCCATCGAGGACCTCATCAACGACCTCAAGAGCCAGTACACGATCGTCATCGTCACCCACAACATGCAGCAGGCGGCGCGGGTGTCGGACCAGACGGCGTTCTTCAACCTCAAGGCGACGGGACAGCCGGGCCGGCTCGTCGAGGTCGACGACACGCAGCGCATCTTCAGCAACCCGTCCGAGAAGGCCACCGAGGACTACATCTCCGGCCGCTTCGGCTGACCCCCTCCCCTTCCCCCTCCTTTCCGCGACTGATTGCGCAGGAGCGACACCAGACCGCCGATTTCGGCCCTGTTCTTGTCGCTCCTGCGCAATCAGTTGGTGCGGGTGCGGCGGCGCGCCGTTTGTCCACACGGCCTCGTCGCGCCCCTCGTTGTCCACAGGGCGCCGTCCACGCGCGGCGCATCGTGCCTTGGGCGCTGAGCCTTGAGGGCATGCAGGACTTCAGCGGCCTCCCCCAGCCCTTCGGGCGCGCCGAGGCGGCCGGCGCCGGCTTCACCGTCCGCGGGGTGGAGAGGGCTGCGGTCTCCGGTCACCTCACGCGCCTCGCCCCAAGCCTGTATGCCGTCCGCTCGGCCTGGGAGGAGCTCGCACCGTGGGTGCGGCACGCTCAACTGGCCCGGGCGGCGGTGCGACTCACACCGGATGCGATGGTGAGCCACCTCAGTCTGGCGGTCCTCATGGGACTGCCACACCCGGCATACACGGTCTCGAAGGTCTCCATGACGTTGCTCGACGACCGCAGGACCAGTCGAGCCGACGAGTGGCGCCAGTTCCATCGCGGGCGGACGCCACCCGGTCATGTGGTCGTGGCGAGCCGTCGTGCACACCTCACGCCGACGCGAACGGTCGTCGACTGCGCCCGCGACCTTCACCCACGAGACGCCCTCGCCATCATGGACGCTGCGATGCGCCGAGGGCTGACCTCGCTTCCTCAGCTGCGCGACATGCGCCGCCACCAGCGCCAGTTGCCGGGGATTTCCGGCGTCGACACGCTGCTCCGAATCTGCGATCCGCTGCGCGAGAACTGGCTGGAGTCAGCCTCGGCCTGGGCAGTCCATGCCTCCGGGCTTCCTGCCGGAGTGCCTCAGGTGACCGTCCTCGATGCGGCGGGGAGGTTCGTTGCACGGGTGGACGCGTTGTGGCCGGAGCTGGGCGTCGTCGGCGAGGCGGACGGCCGGGGCAAGTACGAGATCGGGGCGGAACCCGGTGAAGGCACAGACGTCTTCTCGATCATGCGGACGGCGATCCACGAACAGCGCGAGCGCGAGGACCGATTGGGAGACCTCGGACTCGTGGTCTGCCGGTGGGGGCAGCGCGATGCGCTGGCGATGACCCCGCTGGCGGACCGCCTGCGGTCAGCCATCGAGCGGGCCGAGCCCGCGCGGGTCACTGCCCGCTACCGGTGCTCATGCTGCAGCCGCGACCTGACTGATTGCGCAGGAGCGACACGAATCGCCCGTCTGGGGGCCTGAAACTGTCGCTCCTGCGCAATAAGTCGGGATCAGCGCGGGGGGTCAGAGGCCGATGATGAGCTTGAGGAGGAGGAAGGTGAGGGCGGCGACGATGCCGGCGCCGGGGAAGGTGAAGATCCACGCGCCGACGATGTTCTTGGCCACGCCCCAACGCACTGCCTTGACCGACTTCGTCGAGCCGACGCCCATGATCGCCGAGGTGATGGCGTGGGTCGTCGAGATCGGGGCACCCGTGGCGGTCGCAACGTAGAGCACGGCGGCAGCCGTCGTCTCCGCCGCGAAGCCCTGCGGCGGGTCGAGGTGGATGATGCGGCGGCCGAGCGTACGCATGATCCGCCACCCACCGGCATACGTGCCGGCGGAGATGACCACGGCGCTCATGACGAGGACCCACAAAGGGATCGCGTCGTCGCCCTCGGCGGCGAACCCACCGACCGTGAGCGCGAGCACGACGACACCGGCGGTCTTCGCGGCGTCCTGCATCCCGTGACCGAACGCCATGGCGGCAGCGGACACGGTCTGCGCGTAGCGGAAGTTGCGGTTGACCTTGCCCGGGTGTCCACCCTTGAACAGCCACAGGATGGCCGTCATGACGAGGAAGCCCACGATGAGCCCGACGATCGGGGAGGCGATCATCGGCAGGATGACCTTCTCGAGCACCGCTCCCCAGTGCACGGTGGACGAGGCAGCGATCGCCGCCCCGCCGAGGCCGCCGATGAGGGCGTGCGAGGAGGACGAGGGCAGGCCGTACCACCACGTGAGCATGTTCCACGCGATGGCGCCGACGAGGCCGGCGGCACAGATCGTCAGGCCGACCTTGCCGGCGGGCGCGTCGATGATGCCGCTGCCGACCGTCTTGGCGACCTTGGTGCCGAGGAACGCTCCGGCGAGGTTGGCGATGGCCGCCATGCCGAGCGCGATGCGCGGGGTGAGGGCACGGGTTGACACCGACGTCGCGATCGCGTTCGCGGCGTCGTGAAAGCCGTTGGTGTAGTTGAAGCCCATCGCCAGCGCGACGACGAGGGCCACCGGGATCCAGCTCTCCACGGTGGTCAGGACTCCTTGACGGCGATGCTCTCGACCTTGTGGGCCACGGTCTCGAAGGCGTCGGCCGCGGCCTCGAGCTCGTCGATGAGCTCCTTGTGCTTCATCACCGTGATGGCGTCGGCACCCTCGGCGTTGAAGAGCTCGGCGAGCATGCGGCGGTAGGCCTTGTCGGCGGAGTTCTCGAGGCGGTTGATCTCGATCCAGAAGGAGCTGAGGTCCTTCATCGAGCGCAGCCGCGGCATCGCCTCGACGGTGACCTCGGCCATCCGCGAGAGGATCTCGACCTGCTTGACGACGCCCTTGGGGAACGTGTCGATCCGGTAGAGCGCCACGAGGTCGGCCGCGGCGTCCATGTGGTCGACGCAGTCGTCGAGCGCACTGGCCAGACCGTGGATGTCCTCACGGTCGAAGGGCGTGATGAACGAGCTGTTCACCTTGCGGATGAGCTCGTGCGTGGACTCGTCGGCGGAGGTCTCCACCTCGTCCATGCGCTTGGCGATCGCCTCGCGCTCCTCCTGGCTCTGTGCGCCGAGGATGGCGGTGAGCTCGGCGGCGCCTTCGACGAGGTGCGCGGCGGACTGGGAGAACAGGTCGTAGAACCCGGTGTCCTGGGGGGTCAGGCGGAAGCCCACGTGAGTGCTCCGAAAAGGCTCGAGGTCAACGGTCGCGGACAAGGCTACGGCCTCCCGGCCAGATCCACGTCATCGGCCGTTACCGCTCGGTTCGCCTTCGCGCAACCCGTGCGACTCGTGTGACGCGGGAGGCCCCCGGGACGAGAAGCGGTGCCGGACCGGGAGCGCCTCACGGCGCGTGGCCGCTCGTAGCGGCTGAATTTGGGACCCGGGGCTGCCGCGGTCCGGCACCACCACGAGAGCCTAACGCGCCGATGCCCCGAGTCTGTTCCCGAACCACAATCCCGTATGCCGTCCGCCCACCGACACTCTCGTCCCACCGGAGCTTCGGTCACCGTTGCGTCCGGCAAGATGCCGGTGGAGCCACCACAGTTGCGGACGCAAGCGTCAGTCGAGCTCGTCGGCCCGCCACAGCCGGGCGCACGCGACGAGGTCCTCGCCGGTGCGTTGCATCGCCGCGGCGCTCGTCGTGAGGGCTCCGGCCCAGGCCGGGTCGGTGTCGTCGCGGTCGTGTGCGAGGTCGGCCCGGCCTGCGGCGACGACCGAAGCGAAGGCCGCCGCACGCTCCAGCGCGACCGCGAGGTCACCCTCGAAGACGCCCGTGAGGATCTCGTCCGCGAGCGACTTCACCTCCTCCGGACCCGGGGGCTCGGCCACCCCGGCGACGGCGTGGGCGACGTCGGTGTACCGCACCCCCGCGGCGTACTGCCTGCTCGCCTCGACCGGCTGGCGACGCACCCACTCGCGGACGGCATACAGGCGCCAGAGGGCACCGGGCAGGCTGCGCGCGGGTCGTCCGGCCCACAGGTCGGCGACCGTCGACAGGCCCAGCTCGTCGACGAGCGCGACGAGTCGTGCGGTGACCTCGGGGTCGTGGGCGGCTCGCCCGGTGCCGACGAGGACGGCGGCGGTCTGGTGGGCGATCTCGGTCGTCTCGGCGGGACCCGGAAGGGTGCCACCGTGCGCCTCGAGCGCGTCGGGACCGAAGTGCACGGGACGCCGAGGAAGGCTGCGGCCACTGTCTGTCACGCTCCCATCCTGCCCCGTACGTTGGGGAGATGATGTCCACCGACGGCCCGCCCGCCTACGAGACCCTGCTCTGGGAGGTCTCCGACGACGGGATCCTCACGCTCACGCTCCACCGGCCCGACGCGCTCAACGCCTTCACGGTGACGATGGCGCGCGAGCTCGAGGACGCCTTCAGGCGGGTCAACGACAACGACACGGTGGCCGCCGTCGTCGTCACCGGCTCGGGGCGCGCCTTCTGCGCCGGAATGGATCTGTCGCGCGAGGGCAACGTCTTCGGGCTCGACGAGTCGCTGGCGCCGACGCTCGACGACATGCGCGAGCGCCTCGACTCCCCTGAGATCGCGGACGGCGTGCGCGACACCGGCGGTCGCGTCGTGCTCGCCATCTATGACTGCACCAAGCCGGTCATCGCCGCGATCAACGGCCCCGCCGTCGGCATCGGCGCGACGATGACCCTGCCGATGGACGTGCGGCTCGCATCGACGTCGGCGCGGATCGGCTTCGTCTTCGGACGGCTCGGGATCGTGCCCGAGGCCTGCTCATCGTGGTTCCTGCCGCGGCTCGTCGGCATCTCGCGGGCGCTGGAATGGACCTACTCCGCCGACGTCCTCACCGCCGAGGAGGCCCTCGACGGAGGCCTGCTGCGCTCGGTGGTGGAGCCGGAAGCGTTGCTGGACACGGCATACGGGCTCGCTCGTCGCTTCGTCTCGGGACGCTCGCCGGTCGCGACCGCACTGACCCGGCAGATGATGTGGCGCAACGCCGCTCAGCCGCACCCGCTCGAGGCGCACCGCGTCGACTCGCTCGCGATGTGGTGGACGAGCGTGCACGACGGCCGCGAAGGCGTGGCGGCGTTCCGCGAGAAGCGCGCGCCGGAGTTCACGTCCGCGGCATCGCGAGACTTGCCGAAGTGGTTGCCGTGGGACTGAACCGGTTCGTCGAGGCGCAGGACGCCGGCGGCACCTATGCGACGGCGCTCGCCGAGCTGCGCCGCGGCCGCAAGACGAGCCACTGGATGTGGTTCGTCTTCCCCCAGGTCGAGGGGCTCGGCCGCAGCGAGATGGCGCAGAGGTATGCCGTGTCGGGGCTTGCGGAGGCGCGCGCCTACCTCGCGGATCCCGTTCTCGGACAGCGGTTGCGCGAGTGCGCCGAGGTGCTGCTCGAGCTCGACGAGCCGGATGCGGTGGCGGTATTCGGGTCCGTCGACGCGATGAAGCTGCGGTCGTCGATGACGCTCCTCTCGTGCGCTGCGGAGGTCGAGCTCGACCGGGCGCTGTTCGACGGGGTGCTCGAGAAGTGGTTCGACGGCGAGCCGGACCCCGCGACCCTCGAGCTGCTGTGACGGTCCCTAGGACCACATCCGGCCAGGCTCTTCGGAGAACGAACCCATATTGTGCGCATGACGAAGGAGACGCGAGCAGCCGCGAACAGCCGCCTGCGGATCTCTCTGGCGGTGGTCGGGGTTGGGCTCGTGGCCGCAAGCATGTTCGCCTTCGCCGACGGTGAGGTCGGCCCGGGCGCGGGCATCCTCACGGTCGGGGTGGTATTCCTCATCGCTGCGGCCGCCGCCTGGTCGCCGCGTGGTCCCGCGTCCTTGGCGAACCTCAACCGCTACCAGACGTCGTCCGACAGTGGCTACGTCCCTCCCGTCGGCGACAGCGGTGGGGACAGCCGCGGCGGGGACGGTGGCGGCGGGGGCGGAGGCGGGGACTGACCCACGACAGGGAGCTCGACCTGGTGGCGCACGACCGGCTCTGCCGTCGCCCGCGGAGTGCCGGGTATCGTCGGCGCACGTGCGAGCCGGGCTCGCGCAGGGCCTCTAGCTCAATTGGCAGAGCTGCGGACTTTTAATCCGTAGGTTGTGGGTTCGAGTCCCACGGGGCCCACCGACGTCAGCCGGTGACCATGATCTGCGCGGCTGACTCCTTGAGCTTCGCCTCGGCCCACTTCATCTGGCGGACCGTCTCGGGGTGGCAGTCCTCGGCGAGCTTCTGGAGCTCGCTGTCCTTGAGCGCCTTGGCCGTCTGCAGGAGCACCTCCCAGTCGAGCGAGACTCCTGCTGCCTCGCGGTGCAGGTGGCGCAGGTCGGCGAGCAGGAGCAGACCCGGCTCGTGGAACCGGCCCATGAGCTCGGACCCCTTCTGCTTCGCGGTCGCGAGGAGGCCGCCGGGCTCGGCCGGCTCCGCGTCGAGGTCGAGGCCGCGCGAGCGCCCGACCTCGGCGAGACGACGGACGTGTTCCTGGGACCAGCCGGCCAGGTCGCGCGCGACGTGGAACACCTCGTGGTCGGCCTTCTGCTGGTCGGCCAGGCTGAGCAGCGCCTCGACGAGGCCGTTCTCGGCGCGGTGCAACTCCTCGACCGCCGCACCGACCTTGTTGCCCCTGAGGCTGCGCAGGGTCTGGGTGATCTTCACGACTCCTCCTCGCTGGTCCCGATGCGTTCGTCGACAGCGGCTGACTCCCCACCCCGGGTCGCCTGGACGGACCCACCCACGGGGCGGGAGGCGGTCGTCGTCGGCGCCGGGGCCGGGGTGCCGTCAGTGCGGGAGACGAGCGTGGCCGATGCCGCGGCCGTCTTGAAGATCGGCTGCTTGGACGCGGGGTCCCACTCGGTGATCGTGAGCTCGTTCGCCGCTCGGTCGCGCGCCGGCTGACCGCCGTTCTCACCGCCGTTCCCGCCGGCCGACGCTCCCGTGTCACCCGTGTCCCGGTCCCAGTAGCCGTAGTGGAACGGCAGGAAGAGCACGCCGTCCCGCACGCCACTCACCCGGACCCGTGCAGTCACCTCGCCGCGCGGGGTCGCCACGCGCAGCACGTCGCCCTCCGACCAGCCCTCGCGGGCGGCGTCGCGCTCCGACGCCTCGACCCACACCTCCGGCGCCGCCGCCGCGAGCTGCGGGGCGCGACCCGTCTTGGTGCGCGTGTGGAAGTGGTAGAGCGTCCGGCCGGTGATGAGCTGGTAGGGGTACTCCGCCGAGGGCAGCTCGTGCGGCGGCAGGTAGTCGGCGGACCGGAGGATCGCCCGGCCCTCCGGGTTGAGCGCCTTGTAGGCGTCGGCGTCCTCGGGGGCGCCGGTCACCATGTCCTTGCCGTAGCTCTCGCAGTCGTCCGGCGCGGCCCGGAACGCACCGTCCACGTAGATCCGCTCCGTGCCGTCGGGTGCGTCCTCGGTACACGGCCACTGGATGCCGCTCGGCCCACGCAGCTTCTCGTAGGTCATGCCCGAGTAGTCGCAGGGGCGTCCGCGGCTGCACTCCTTCCACGCCTCGAACGCCTCCTCGGGCGTGCTCCACTTGACGAGCGGGGCTCCGTCCTTGTCGCGCAGTCCGAGCCGGTGCGCGTAGTCGACGAGGATGTCGAGGTCCGGGCGGGCCTCGCCGGGCGGCTCGACGGCCTTCTCGGAGAGGTGGACCGTGCGGTCGACGTTGGTGAAGGTTCCGGTCTTCTCGCCCCAGGTTGCCGCCGGCAGCACGACGTCGGCGAGCTCGGCCGTCTCCGTGAGGAAGAGGTCCTGCACGACGAGGAACAGTCGGTCCTGCGACAGGATCGACCTGATCCGCTCGAGCTCTGGCAGCGAGACGGCCGGGTTCGTGCCGGTGACGTAGAGGAAGCGGATCGACCCGTCCTCGACGTAGCGCATGATCTGCATCGCATGGGTGGGCGACGTCCAGTGCGGGATGTCGGTCGGCTCGATGTTCCACACCTTCGCCAGTTCGGCGATGTGGCTCTCGTTGTGCCAGTTGCGGAACCCCGGCAGGTCGCCGTCCGCGCCGGCCTCGCGCGTGTTCTCGGCGGTCGGCTGGCCGTTCATCTGCAGGACGCCGCACCCGGGGCGCCCCAGCATCCCTCGCAGGATGTGGATGTTGTTCACCTGCACCGACGCGGCGGTCGCCTGGTGCGACTGGTAGAAGCCCTGCAGCACCGTCGACATCAGCCGCTCGGCAGTCCCGATGACCCGTGCCGCCTCGCGGACGTCCTCGACCGGCACGTCGCAGACCTCGGCCGCGCGCTCCGGCGGGTACTTCGCCACGACCTTCTCGAGATCCGCGAGCCCCACCGCGTGCTTCTCCACGTATGCCGTGTCGACCCATCCGTTCTCGACGAGCTCGTGGATGAGGGCGTTGAGGAGCACGAGGTTGGTGCCCGGACGGGGAGCAAGGTGGACCGTCGCCCGCTCGGCGACCGGTGTCCGGCGCGGGTCGACGCAGACGAGCCGCGGTGGGTCCACGCCGTCGAGCCGGTCGAGCATGCGCGACCACAGCACGGTCTGCGTCTCGGCGACGTTGTGCCCGAAGAGTGCGATGACGTCTGCGTGGTCCACGTCCGTGTAGGAGCCGGGCTGGCCGTCGCATCCGAACGACTGCTTCAGTGCCTCCGCGGCGGTCGCGGTGCACAGGCGCGTGTTGCCGTCGACGTGGATCGTCCCGATCCCGCCGTGCGCGATGAGCCCGAGCGTGTAGTACTCCTCGAGGAAGAGCTGCCCGGTCGTGTAGAACGCGACCGAGCTCGGCCCGCGCTCCTCGAGGAGCTCTGTCGTGCGGCCGGCCACCGCCGCCATCGCGGTGTCCCAGTCGGTCTCGACGAGCCGGCCGTCGCGGCGGACGAGTGGTCTCGTCAGCCGGTCGGCGGACGCGTTCGCCTGCCACCCGAAGAGGTCCTTGGGTCCCAGTCGTCCGTGGTTGACGCGGTCACCGGCCCGGCCCCGGACACCGACGATCCGTCCGTCCTTGACGGCGATGTCCATGGCGTCGCCGTTCGAGTGCAGCAGCGAGGCCGACTGCACCCACGCGTCGACGTCGGACTCGGCCAGACCGTCCTCGAGGCGACAGTCGACCCTGACCGGCCACGGCTCCCCAACGGCATACGGTGTGCGGCTCCCCCACGGTTCGGCAATGCGGTCGATGGACGTCACCCCGACGACTTACCCGACATCTGTGCCCACAAACGCGGACGTCCGCACTCTCCCGTGCCACCCTTCTGGGCGTGCCGTGGTGTCGTCAGCCACGCATAGCATCGGGGTCATGCGATCCGTCGACGAGGCCCACTCCCGCCCCGAGGGCACCAGCGACGCGACGGTCGAGGCCGTCGGGAAGCTGTCCGAGGCGTTCGAGGTGATCGAGGAGGCACGTGGCTCGCTCTATGCCTTCCACCGCAACCTCGGTCGCGCCGACCTCACCCTCGGCGAGGCCGTCAACAAGCTCCGCGAGGCGGGCCACGACGAGATCGCCGACGAGATCGAGGCCGACCTCCTCGGCCGCAACGTCCTCGCCGGGCGGTGGACCTTCCAGGTCGTCGAGGAGTTCGACGACGGCTACTACACCGCGTTCCGCGAGCACGACCGTCGGGTGCGCGACGCGCTCATGGGCGGCCGGCGCCACGTCTTCGAGGCCGAGATGAAGCAGGAGCGGCGGACCTACGATCGTCCGGGACACGAGGCCACGCCCGACGACGTGTGAGGGCGCAACGCCTCACATCGGCAGTGGAACTCCCTTGTCCCGCAACGTGTGCGCCAGGGCGAGCAGCACCATCGAGACGAGGATCGATCCGAGGAAGCCGCGCAGACCGCTGATCCGCCGGTCGAGGGGCCGGTCGGGGCGGCGACGGATCCCGACGAGCTCGAGGACGGCATACGCGAGCACGCCGGAGGCGGCCGGAAGGGTGAGCGTCACCCAGAACCAGAACCACCGGGTCCCCACCCGCGGCGCCGGCCCCAGGACGAGGAACGCGAAGAGCGCCAGCCCACCGAACGACACGGCGTTGGTGACCCACGACCCCTCGGAGAACTCGAAGGGCTTCATCGGCACCTGGGCCTCGCGGAGCTGTCCGACGATGGCGGTGGACTCCTCCGTCGCGGGCTCCTGGTAGTCGTCACCCCTGCTGCTCACACCGGTGGACGAGGCGACCTGCCAGCCGGGGTCGCCCCAGGAGCGCCACACGAGGATGCCGCCGAGCGGGTCGCCCTTCGGCGGGAGATAGACACCCTCGCCCGTCTCGTCGAGGTCGCCACGCATCGTGGACGCCTGGGCACGCGTGAGGTCGAGTGGCCCCGACTCAAGCCGCTCGGCGGCGTACCACTGCTGGACCGAGCCGTCGGCGATGTCCCTCTGCAGCTGCTCGAAGGTCGAGGCCCGCAGTCCGGTCTGCCACGCGGATGCGAGGAGGACGGCGACGACCGCCACGACCACGCCGCCGAGGGCGACGACGAGGCGGTCGCGCCACCCAGCCCACGTGCGTGGTTGCTCCGGCGTCGCCGCGGGCGGCGCCGAGATCGGCGCCGCCGGGCCCTGCTTGGCCTCGTCCCCCACCCCGACCGTCATGGATGAAGAGTGGCACGACAAACCCCCGCTGACCAGATGTCAGCGAGGGCCTGCGAGTCAGTGGCGCCGAGCGCCTCGCAGATCAGTCGAAGAGCTCGCCGAGGAAGGACTTCTTGCGGCGGTAGCCGGGCTGGCCGTAGTAGCCCCGGCCCGAGGTGGAGTAGCGCGGCGCGTGGCCGTAGGGCTGGGCCGCGGGCTGGCCGTAGGGGCCCTGCCCGTATGCCGGTTGCTGCGGCGCCGCTGCGGGCGGCGGTGCCTGCTGGGACTGCTGCCCCTGCTGGGAGGGCCCGGCGTAGTAAGCCGCCTCGGCGTTGACGAGCGCCTCGAGCTCACCACGGTCGAGGAAGAGGCCACCACAGCCGGTGCACTGGTCGACGTGGACCTGGTTGCGCTCGTAGCTGCGCATCTCGGATCCGCACTTGGGACACGTCAGGGTGCTCATGCCCGCTCAACGACCGACACCCACGGCGAGTGCCCGGTCGGCGTCCCGACTTCCGACGAGCCGTCAGCGGGCCGCGTCGAGCACGACCGGCAGGAGGAAGAGCATGCCGAGCGACCACGTGAGGTGGGTGACGATCGGGCCGAGAATGCCGCCGGTGACGCGTCGCTGGAGCCCGACGACCATCCCGACGAGCGCCGCGGCGAGGACGAGCAGGGCGATTCCCGAGCCGGCGACGACGAGCGCATAGACCACGGTCGTCACGAGCACCGCGTGCCGGCGGCCGACCGCGGCGAAGAGCGAGCCACGGAAGAAGAGCTCCTCCGCGACACCGTTGACCGCGGTGATGACGGCGACGACCGCGAACGACCCGAACCGGGCGTGGTCGAGGAGGCGGTCGACCGGCTCACGGAGCCCGGGGATCCGTGCGACAGCGACGGCCCCGACGAGGAAGAGTCCCAGCAGCATCGTGCCGAGGACGAGCGACTGCACCACGGACCTGCTCGGGCGGTCGCCCGCGCGCGTGTGCGCGAACCCGAGGTGGAGCGGCCCGGACATCAGCGCGCCGAAGGTCCACACGGCCGCGAGTGCGAGGGTCGCCGGATAGAAGAGGTCGTTGCCCGGTTCGATCCGCAGTGCCCAGGCGTTGACGCCCAGCCCGACGACGAGGGTGGCGAGTGCGACGACCCGACGCCGCTTGAACGCCCAGTCGCTCTCGGTGTGGTCGCGCGGGACCGGCGTCACGAGGGCAGCGTTGAGGAATCTCCGCAGTTCGTCGACCGGATTCGCCATGACGAGTGAGACGATGCCACAGATGACTTCCTCCCAGCAGCCTTCAGTCCTCGTGACGGGCGCGACCGGCTACATCGGGTCCCGTCTCGTGCCGGTGCTCCTCGACGCCGGGCTGCGGGTCCGCGTCCTCACCCGCTCCGCCGACCGGCTGCGCGCCCGTCGCTGGGCCGACGACGTCGAGGTCGTCGAGGGTGACGCGACCTCGCGCCAGGACCTCGACCGAGCCCTCGAGGGCATCGACGTCGCCTACTACCTCCTGCACTCGATGGACGGCAAGGACGACTTCGAGCAGCGCGATCGCGACCTCGCCCGCACCTTCGGGCTCGCCGCGCAGGGTGCCGACGTCGGCCGCATCGTCTACCTCTCCGGGTTGCACCCCGACAGTGGCCACCTCTCCCCCCACCTCGCGTCTCGGGTCGAGGTCGGTGACCTGCTCATGGCCTCGGGCGTGCCCACGGTGGTGCTCCAGGCAGCGATCATCATCGGCTCGGGGTCGGCGTCGTTCGAGATGCTGCGCCACCTCACCCGCAAGCTGCCGGTCATGGTGACGCCGAAGTGGGTCAACAACCGGATCCAGCCGATCGCCATCGCCGACATCCTCCACTACCTCGTCGGTGCGGCGACCGTCGAGGGCGACGTCAACCGCACCTTCGACGTGGGCGGGCCCGAGGTCCTCACCTACCGCGAGATGATCCAGCGCTTCGCCCGCGTCGCCGGGCTGCGAGAGCGGGCGATCCGCACCGTCCCCGTCCTCACCCCGGGCCTCGCGAGCCACTGGGTCGGGCTCGTCACCCCCGTGCCGTCGGGCATCGCCAAGCCGCTCGTCGGCAGCCTCATCCACGAGGTCGTCTGCCAGGAGGACGACATCGACGACGTCGTCGGACCCCCGCGGGGCGGCAAGACGGGCTTCGACGACGCCGTCCGCGCGGCGCTCGACGGTGCCAAGGACCGCCCCGAGCCGGGCACGGTTGACCCGGCCCGGCTCACGGCCGCCGACCCCGACTGGGCCGGCTGAGCGACGACCCCGCCGCCCGGCCGCGGGTCAGTCGCGGCGCATCGTCACCTGGGCGACGTCGAGGTAGCCGGACGCGAACCCCGCCTCGCAGTAGGCGAGGTAGAACTCCCACATCCGCTTGAACGTCTCGTCGAAGCCGCCGCCCTCGATCCGCGGCCACGCCTCGAGGAACTGCATCCGCCACCGGCGCAGCGTCTCGGCGTAGTCGCCGCCGAACGCCCGGACCCCGCGCACCCGCAGACCCGTATGCCGTCCGGTCACCTCCGAGATCGCGTCCAGCGACGGGATGAGGCCACCGGGGAAGATGTACTTCTGGATCCAGCCGTAGGAGTTGCGGGTGGCGAGGTAGCGGTCGTGGCCCATGAGGATCGCCTGGACGACGGCCGTCCCGCCCGGGGCGAGCAGCGCGTCGATGGCGGAGAAGTACGTGGGCCAGTACTCCTCACCGACGGCCTCGATCATCTCGACGGACACGACGGCGTCGAACTCGCCGGACACCTCGCGGTAGTCCTGGAGGCGCACCTCGACGCGGTCGGACAGGCCGGCTGCGGCGATCCGCTCGCGGGCGAGCGCCTGCTGCTCGCGCGACAGGGTGATCGTGAGGACGTCGGCGCCGCGGGCGGCGGCGCGCAGGCTCAGCTCGCCCCAGCCGGTGCCGATCTCGAGGACGCGGGACCCTGCACCCACCCCGGCGGAGTCGAGGATGGCGTCGATCTTGCGGTGCTGGGCCTCCACGAGGTCCTGCTCGGCCAGCGGCCGGCTGTGGTCGAAGAGGGCCGAGGAGTAGGACATCGTCGGGTCGAGGAAGGCCGCGAAGAGGTCGTTGGAGAGGTCGTAGTGCGCCTCGATGTTGGCCCGGCTGCCGACGAGCGTGTTGCGGGTGCCGGTGGGCAGCGCGCGGTCGACGATGCGGCGCATCGAGAGGACCGGCTTGGGCAGCAGGCGCCCCATGCGGGCGGCGAACGGGAGCAGCGCCTGGGCGAGGTCGGTGCCCGGGGCGGCTCGCCAGTCGCCCGCCATGTAGGCCTCGCCGAGACCGATCTTGGGGTGCTCCTCGAGACGGCGGTAGAAGGCCTCCGGCCTCACCACGTCGAGGGTCGGGCCGTCGGGCGTGCCACCGCCGACGTGGGTGCCGTCCGGGTAGCGGACGTGCACCGGCAGGCCGGCGACGATGCGGTGCACGAGGGCACGGGCGACGGCGCCTCGGGTGAAGAGGGCTCGCGCGGTCGGGAGCTCGAGCGGTGGCAGGGCTTCGGAGGTCATCGGACACTCTCCTCGTCGTGGGCGGGGCGGGGCTGGACGGGCAGACGGCGGGCCCACAGGCGGATGCCGTGCATCCGGATGAGAGCCGTCACCCGTTGGGGCATGAGGGGGTGGCGGGCGACGGTGCGCACCACCGACGTCGGCGTCGCCGGGACGACCGCGCCCTCGACGACGGCCGTGAGGACGAGCTCGCCCTCGCGGTGCAGCCGGATGCCGACGGACACCCGGTCGGCGTCGAGGTGGAAGCGGATCGCGTACTCCCCGGACGTGTCGTTGAAGGGCGAGACGTAGAAGTCCTTGTCCACGGTGGCGGCACCGCCGGGATCCGGACGGACGGCATACGCGTGTCGTCCGCCGTAGGTGTTGTGCACCTCCACGACGACGCCGCGCAGGGCCCCGCCCGCGGTGAGGCACCAGTAGGCGGTCATCGGGTCGAAGACGTGCCCGAGGACCCGCGCGTGGGTGAGGGCGACGACCCGGGTCACCCCGTCGACGGGGATGCCGGAGCGCTCGAGGCAGCGCAGGACGTTGGCCTTGAGCTCGGACAGCGACCCCGCACCGGCGAGGTGGTCCTCGGCATGGAGGCTCGCGACCGGACGCAGCCAACGCGGGAGGGTCGGCGGGTCGTCGAGGTCGACGAGCCACTGGTAGTGCCGGTGCGTGAAGGTGTGGCGCATCGGCGTGTGGCGCGTGTGGTGGACCTGCCCGACGACGAGAGCGGGGAGTTCGGGGAGCGTCACGACCTGGTCGGTGACGGCGGGCCGGACCTCGGTCATGTCCAGGCGACCCCGAGCGCCCGGGCCGCCTCGACGCCCGATCGGCAGCCGTCCTCGTGGAAGCCCCAGCCCCAGTGGGCGCCGGCGAACGCCGTTCTGCCCGTGGTGATCTCGTCACGCCGGCGCTGCGCGCGGACGGCGGCGAGGTCGTGGATCGGGTGGGCGTAGTCCATCACCGCGACGATCGAGTCGGGGTCGATGAGCGCGGTGGCGTTGAGGGTGACGTAGAGGGGATCGGAGGCCGGGAGGCCCATGAGCCGGGTCATGTCGTAGGTGACGACGGGCCCCGTCGCCCCGGTGTCGTGGCCGGGCCTGGCGACGCGGTAGTTCCACGACGCACGCGCCCAGCGCGCCGAGGGGAGCAAGGAGTCGTCGCGGTGGAGCACGGTCTCGTTGCGGGAGTAGCGGAAGGTACCGAGGACCTCCTTCTCGGCGGGCGTCGCGTCGACGAGCAGCGCCAAGGCGTCGTCTGCGTGGGTCGCGAGGACCACGTGGTCGAACCGTTCGGCGCCACCCTCGCGGGTCGTCACGGTGACGCCGTCGTCGTCGCGCTCGACCGCGAGGACGCCGGAGCCGCGTCGGACGTCGGGGAGGCGGGCCGCGAGTGCCTCGACGTAGGTCGCCGACCCGCCGACGACGGTGCGCCACTGGGGCGAGCCGGTGACGCTGAGCATGCCGTGGTGGTCGAGGAACTGGAAGAGGTAGCGCGCGGGGTAGTCCATCGCGTCACCGCGCCCGCTCGACCACACGCACGAGACGAGCGGGACGGCATACAGCTCGACGAAGCTCTCGGGGAAGTTCCGGGAGGCGACGAACTCGCCGTAGGTCGTCTGGTCCTCGTCGGTGGTCTCGGCGAGGAAGGCCGACGCCTCGGCGTGGAAGCGCCGGACCGAGCGCAGCATCGTGACGAAGTCGCGGTCGAGCAGCTGGCGTGGGCGGGCCAGGAAGCCGGTGATGCCGCGGCCGCCGGCGTACTGCATGCCGGTGGACGGGTCGAGGATCGACATCGACATCTCGGTGTCGCGGACCTCGATCTCGAGCTCGGCGAAGAGCCGCTGCAGGTGGGGGTAGGTCCGGTCGTTGTGCACGATGAAGCCGGAGTCGACCCGGACCTCGGCGGCGCCATCGGGCTCGCTCGCGTCCGCGCGTGCCCGCGCGCGCGAGGGGATCGTGTGGGTGTGGGCGTGGCCGCCGAGCCGCTGCTCGGACTCGAAGAGGGTCACGCGGTGCTGCCGGGAGAGCACGTGCGCAGCGGTGAGGCCCGAGACTCCGGAGCCGACGACGGCGGTGCGCGGTGCAGCGTCAGTCGAGGTCATGCCGTCCATTCGTGGCGCCGGTGGGATTGGATGGGTCCATCTTGGGGCCAGCCGGCACCAATCTCTGCAGGAGGCGGCCCCGAATGTCGACCGTGAGCACTTCGTCACCCGATCTTGCCCTGCGCATCGCCGACGCTCTGGTCCCCCTCCTGCGTGGGCCGTTGCCGGTGGGGCTGAGGGTCTGGGACGGCTCGCGGGCGGGGCCGGAGGAGGGGCCGGTCGTCGCCCTTCGCTCACCGAGGGCGCTCCAGCGGCTCCTGTGGTCGCCGGGCGAGCTCGGCGCGTCTCAGGCCTACGTCACGGGCGAGCTCGACATCGAGGGGGACGTCGGAGAGGCCCTCGACCTCGCGCGCGAGGCGCTCTCGGCCCGCGGGGTCACCGGGCTCGGCGTGGGCGTGCTCGCCCGCACCGCACCCAGGCTGGTCGCGTTGGCGCGCGAGCTGGGAGCGTTCGGTGCCCCGCTGGCCGCACCGGCCAGCCAGGCGCGGCTGCGCGGCCGGCTCCACTCGCTCGGGCGCGACCGGTCGGCGATCAGCCACCACTACGACCTCTCCAACGACTTCTACGAGCTGCTCCTCGACCCCCACATGGCCTACTCGTCGGCGTGGTGGAGCGACATCCCGTCGGCCACCGGCCAGTCGCTCGAGTCTGCGCAGGCCGCCAAGCTCGACCTCGTCTGCCGCAAGATCGGCCTCACCGAGGGCGCGCGGTTCCTCGACGTCGGCTGTGGCTGGGGCTCGCTCTCCCTGTATGCCGCGGAGCACTTCGGCGCGCAGGTCACCGGCGTGACCATCGCCGCCGAGCAGAAGCGGTTCATCGACGCCCGCGTCCGCGAGCGCGGGCTCGAGGACCTCGTGACGATCCGGCTGCAGGACTACCGCGACGTCGCCGACGGCCCCTACGACGCCGTCGCCTCCATCGAGATGGGCGAGCACGTCGGGCAGGGCAACTACCCGACCTACGTCTCCGTGCTGCGCGAGGCGGTCAAGCCGGGTGGTCACGTCCTCGTCCAGCAGATGTCCCGGCGCGGCCGCCACCCGGGGGGTGGGCCGTTCATCGAGTCGTTCATCGCGCCCGACATGCACATGCGCCCCGTCGGCGAGACCGTCGAGCTTCTCGAGGCCGGCGGGCTCGAGGTCCGTGACGTCCACGCCATGCGGGAGCACTACGTCTGGACCGTCGACGCCTGGCTCGACACCTTCGAGAAGAACTGGGCGGCGGTCGTCGACCTCGTCGGCGAGGAGGTCGCGCGCGTCTGGCGGCTCTACCTCGTCGGTGGCGGCCAGGCGTTCCGGGACGGGCGCATGGGCGTCGACCAGATCCTCGCGCGTCGCCCCGGCGGTCCGATGCTCGCCCATGAGACGGTGCGCTGATGGGCCGCTTCCTCGTCGTCACCCTCCTGTCGCTCGCGACGTCCGCCGTCGTCATGACCGTGACGGCGCTCGTCGCCCGCCGCCTCGGCAAGGTCAGCGTCGTCGACATCGCCTGGGGCCTCGTCTTCGTGGCGATCGCCTGGGTCTGCACCCTCGTCGGTGCCGGCCCACGTCCGCTCCTGCTCGCCGTGCTCGTCACCGTGTGGGGCGTGCGCCTCGCGTGGCACATCCGCCGGCGCGCGCTCGGCGCCGGTGAGGACCCGCGCTACGAGAAGCTCCTCTCCGCGGCGCCGCCCGAGAAGCGCTTCTCGTATGCCGTCCGCCGCGTCTTCCTCGTCCAGGGGCTCGCGGCCTACCTCGTCTCCATGCCGCTCCAGGTGGCGGCGGCGGCGGACAGCAAGCCGCTCGGCTGGGTCGCGGCGCTCGGCCTCGTCGTCTTCGTCGTCGGCGTCGGCTTCGAGGCGATCGGCGACCTGCAGCTGGCGCGCTTCAAGGCCGACCCGTCCAACAAGGGCAGGATCATGGACCGCGGCCTGTGGGCGTGGACGCGCCACCCGAACTACTTCGGCGACTCGGCCGTGTGGTGGGGACTGTGGGTGATCGCGGCCGAGGTGTGGCCGGGCGTGCTCACCGTGTTCTCGCCCGCGATCATGACCTACTTCCTCGCGTTCGCCACGGGCGCCCGGCTGCTCGAGTCCGAGATGGCCAAGCGCCCCGGCTACGCCGAGTACATGCAGCGCACGTCGATGTTCTTCCCGCTCCCGCCCCGCCGCAGCCGCGCCACCTGAGGACGTCGGCGCTGATCAGCGCCACTTTTTGGGCTGACGGCCCGCCACCGATCGGCCCTGGACCTCACTACCGTCGATGACGAGGACAACCCTCACGTCATCGAAGGAGAGTGATCCCTATGGACCCCATCTGGTGGTGGGTCGTCGCAGCGGTGGTGCTCGTCGCCCTCGTGCTGCTCCTCGTGCCGCAGATGCGGCGACGTCAGGAGGAGTCGCGAAGGCGTCAGGCTGCCGAGGTGCGCGAGGAGGCGCAGGAGCACTCGCAGGTCGTGCGAGAGCGTGAGGCGCACGCCGCGCAGGCCGAGGCCGAGGCGCGTCAGGCGCGGGCCGAGGCGGAGCAGAAGCTCGCCGAGGCAGAGAAGCTCGAGACCGAGGGCCACCGGCGCGGGCAGACCGCGGCCGAGGCGCGCGCGGAGTACGACGAGAAGCTGCAGCGGGCCGACGAGCTCGACCCGGACGTCGACGCCGACGGTCGACGTGACCGTGGCGTCGTCGACGGCGACCGCGACGTGCGGGCGAACCGTGACGATGTCGCCGACCGCGACCGAGACGGCTTCGGAGACGGCGACAGACGGCTCGACCGTGACGACCTGCCCGGCCGTGACCGTGGCGACGTCGCCGCCCGCGAGCGCGACCGCGACGGCTTCGGAGACGGCGACGGGCGGCTCGACCGTGACGACCTTCCTGGTCGCCACGAGCGGGACGACGTCCGCCGCGACGTCTGACCGGTCGTCCGACCGACACCCCGTGCACCGTGAGTCGCACGGGGTGTCGTGCGTCCCGGGGGCGGGGATCCTCCGGGTCAGGCGGCGACGGAGGCGACGGCGTGGATGACGATGCCAGCGAGGGCGCCGACGATCGTGCCGTTGATGCGGATGAACTGGAGGTCGCGGCCGACGTGGAGCTCGATGCGCTCGGCCGCCTCACGACCGTCCCACTGCTCGACGGTCACCGAGATGACCTCGGCGAGCTCGGAGCCGTAGGTGTTGACGAAGAACGACACCGCCTCGCCGAGGTGGCCCTCGAGCCGCGTGCGCCACGCGTCGTCCTCCACCAAGTGGCGGCCGAGGTGCTCGAGCAGCTCGTCGCCACGCGTGTGGAAGTAGGACGTGGGGTCGTCCATCGCCGTCTCGAGGGCGGTCGCGAACGAGCGCCACAGGCCGACCGCCGTCTCCGGGACCTGCGGGTGTGACAGGAGCCGCTCCTTGAGCGACTCGGCCCGCGCCATAACCTCGGGGTCGGACTGGAGGTCACCGGCGAGGCGGGTGAGCAGCTCGTCGAGGGCGACCCGGGCCGGGTGGCCGGGCGTGACGCGGATGTCGCGCAGCCACGTGAGCACCTGCTGGTAGCTCCAGTTGATGACCTTGTCGTCGACCCACGGCGGCGACCACCACGGCGCCCGCTCGCCGATGACCGACGCGAATTTCCCGGGGTTGTCGCTCAACCAGCCGTGGAGCTGCTCGAGCCCGAGGTCGACGAGACCGTGGTGGGTCTGCTCGTCGACGACACCCTCGAGCAGCGACCCGGCGATCGGGCTGATCGGCTCCTTCGCCAGCCGGGGCAGGAGGAAGTCCTCCATGACCTCTCGGACGTCGTCGTCGGACAGCCGGCCGAGCCCCGCCCGCGAGACCCGGACGACCTCGGTCATGACCCGTCGCCGGTGGGCGGGCACCGAGAGCCACGTCCCGAGCCGCTCCCCCACCCGAGCCGCCGCCAGCCGCTCGCGGGCGATCTCCTCGGTGAGGAAGTTCTCGGTGACGAAGTCCTGAAGGTTGCGGCCGATCTCGTTCTTGCGCTTGGGGATGATCGCCGTGTGCGGCACCGGCAGCCCGAGCGGGTGGCGGAAGAGCGCCGTCACCGCGAACCAGTCCGCGAGCGCACCCACCATGGCGGCCTCCGCACCGGCGTTGACGTAGCCGAGCCAGCCCGAGTCCGAGCCGAGCGTCACGGCATACACGATCGCGGCGAGGACGAGGAGCGAGAGGGCGACGGCCCGCATGCGGCGCAGGCCCACGCGGCGCTGGTCGTCGGCGGGCGACGGGGCGAGGAGGCTCACGGCCACGATCCTGCTACACGACGGCTCCTAGACTGTGACCGTGCATTTCCTCAACGGCCTCCAGCCCCAGTTCGACCTCACGTACGACGACGTCTTCATGGTCCCCAACGAGTCCGACGTCACGAGCCGCCTCGACGTCGACCTGAGCACCGAGGACGGCACGGGCACGACGATCCCGCTCGTCGTCGCCAACATGACCGCGATCGCGGGCCGCCGGATGGCCGAGACGACCGCCCGCCGCGGCGCGCTGACGATCATCCCGCAGGACATCCCGGTCGAGGTCGTGAGCGAGGTCATCGGCTGGACCAAGCGCCGACACCTCGTCTTCGACACCGCGATCACGCTCGACCAGCACACGACCGTCGGCGAGGCGCAGGTCCTCCTCGGCAAGCGCGCGCACGGCGCCGCGGTCGTCACCGAGGGCGACCGCCCCGTCGGTCTCGTGACCGAGAAGGACCTCACCGGCGTCGACCGCTTCGTCCAGGTGCACGACGTCATGTCGCGCGACCTCGTCACCGTGACCGACGACGTCGACGTCGTGGGGGCCTTCGACACCCTCAACGAGAGCCGCCGCCGGCTTGCCCCCGTCGTTTCGGCCGACGGCACCCTCGTCGGTGTCCTCACCCGTCAGGGCGCGCTGCGGGCCAACCTCTACTCCCCCGCCGTCGACGCCGACGGCGCGCTGCGCATCGGCGCCGCGGTCGGCATCAACGGCGACGTCGCCGCCAAGGCGTCGCAGCTCCTCGAGGCCGGCGCCGACGTCCTCGTCATCGACACCGCCCACGGCCACCAGCGCAAGATGCTCGAGGCGCTCAAGGCCGTGCGCGACCTCGACCCGCAGGTCCCCGTCGTCGCCGGCAACGTCGTGAGTGCCACGGGCACCCGCGACCTCATCGAGGCGGGGGCCGACATCGTCAAGGTAGGCGTCGGTCCGGGTGCGATGTGCACGACGCGCATGATGACCGCTGTCGGTCGTCCGCAGTTCTCGGCCGTGCTCGAATGCGCCTCTGCCGCACGGGAGCTCGGCAAGCACGTCTGGGCCGACGGTGGCGTCCGCCACCCGCGCGACGTCGCGCTCGCCCTCGCCGCCGGTGCCTCCAACGTCATGATCGGCTCGTGGTTCGCGGGCACCCTCGAGTCGCCGGGCGACCTCTTCACCGACGAGAAGGGGCGCCAGTTCAAGGAGTCCTTCGGCATGGCCTCCTCGCGCGCCGTCCGCAACCGCACCGCGACGGACTCGGCCTACGAGCGCGCCCGCAAGGCGATGTTCGAGGAGGGCATCAGCTCGGCACGCATGTTCGTCGACCCCGCCCGGCCGTCGGTCGAGGACGTCATCGACGAGATCATCTCGGGCCTGCGGAGCTCATGCACCTACGCCGGGGCGCGCACCCTCGCCGAGTTCCACGAGCGCGCCACCGTCGGCATCCAGAGCACCGCCGGCTTCGCCGAGGGACGACCGCTGCACCAGTCCTGGTGACACCAGTCCTGGTGACCGGCGCAGGCTGCCCGTGAGGTCCCGTCCCCCGTGGGCGTATGCCGTCCTCGCGGCACTCGTCGTCGCCCTCGCCGTGGGTGCCGCGTGGCTCACGCGGCCGTCGACGGAGGGCCTCGAAGGCGTGTGGGAGGCCGCGGCCGTCGACGGTGAGGTGCTCGGCGGCCGGGCCCTCGTCGCGACCGACGACAACGTCGCGGTCGACCTCGTCTCGGGCACACGAATCACCCTCGGCTCGGTGCGGGGTGGCACCCGGGCCATCGGCGCCGGCCGGCTGCTCGTCCTGCGCGACGACGGTCCCCGCCCCACGCTCGACGGGGCCGGGCTCGACGGCGGGTCCCGCTGGACCTGGCAGGGACCGCCAGCTCACCGCGTGACCTTCGTGGCCGCGGCCTCGGCGACGACGGTCGTCCAGGCGTGCGGCGGCACCCCGGTCGCCTGCCGCCTCATCGGCGTCGGCACCAACGGCAGGGAGTCGTGGCAGGTCCAGCAGCCGACGGCGTCGGGCACCGAGGCGCCGGCCATCGGCGCCGACGGCAACCTGCCGACGGTCGGGGCCCTGCCGACGAAGGACGGGACCGTCGTGCTCGTCGACCCCACGAGCAGCCGGATCCTCCTGCGACCGCCGGCCGTGGCCTCCGTGGGCCGCGACGGCGCCCTCACGCTGAGCGCCCCCTCGGGTGGCGACTGCCGTCGCACGACCTTCACGACGCTCGACCGGTCCTCGACGACGACCTCGCCGGGGTCGTGCGACGCGTCGCCCCCGGCCTCGGCAACGGACACGACGGTCCGCGGAGGAGGGCGTGCCCACGCCTGGTGGTGGCCCTTCGGCGACGGCCACGCGACGCTCGAGGTGGGCGGCCGGCATACGGGCCGCGTCGTGGGCGACGACCCCCTGCGGGCGCTGCGCGTCGACGACGACGGGATCACGGTGCGGGAGGGTGAGGTCGTGCGTCGCTACGCATGGCAACGTTGAGCCATGACGTACGACGTGGGCGCGGTGCGCAGCCTCTTCCCTTCGCTGCTCGAGGGAGCGGCACACTTCGACGGGCCAGGCGGCTCGCAGACCCCAACCCCTGTCGCGGATGCGGTGCGCGACACGCTCGTCTCCGCGATCTCGAACCGCGGTGACGTCACCCCGAGCGAGCGCCACGCCGACGCGGTCGTCACCGAGGCGCGCGCGGCGATGGCCGACCTGCTCGGCGCCGACCCGCGCGGCATCGTCTTCGGGCGGAGCGCGACGGCGCTGACCTACGACCTGTCGCGCGCGCTCGCGAAGACCTGGCAGCCCGGCGACGAGATCGTCGTGACCCGGCTCGACCACGACTCCAACATCCGGCCGTGGGTGCAGGCGGCCGAGTCGGTGGGCGCGGTCGTCAAGTGGGCGGACTTCGAGCCGGACACCGGTGAGATGCACTCAGCCGCGGTCACCTCGCTCCTCAGCGACCGGACGCGGCTCGTCGCGACGACCGCCGCCTCCAACCTCATCGGCACCAAGCCCCCCGTCTGCAAGATCGCCCGCGCCGTCCATGAGGTCGGCGCCCTGCACTGGGTCGACGGGGTGCACGCGACGGCGCACGCGTCAGTGGACCTGCCCTCGCTCGGCGTCGACTTCTGGACGTGCTCGCCCTACAAGTTCCTGGGCCCGCACCTCGGCGTCCTCGCGGCGTCGCCGGAGCTGCTCGAGACGCTGACGATGGACAAGCTGCTGCCGTCGAGCGACGCCGTGCCCGAGCGGTTCGAGCTCGGCACGCTGCCCTACGAGCTGCTCGCCGGCACGACGGCCGCGGTCGAGGTCCTCGCCGGGCTCGACCCGTCGGCGACCGGGTCGCGTCGCGAGCGGATCCTCGCGTCGTTCGCGGCGCTGGAGGAGCACGAGCACCGTCTCCTGTCCCGTCTCGAGGCAGGCCTGCTCGGTATGCCGGGTGTCCGCCTGTTCTCGAACGCGCGCAAGCGCACGCCCACCCTGCTCTTCACGGTCGAGGGGATGACCGCGCAGGAGGTGCGGCGCGGGCTGGCCGAGCACGGCGTCAACGCTCCGGCGTCGCACTTCTACGCAATCGAGGCCTCGCGTCACCTGGGGCTCGGCGACGAGGGTGGCGTCCGGGTCGGGCTCGCCCCCTACACCGATGACAACGACATCGACCGCCTCCTCGCCGCCCTCGCGGACCTCACCCCCTCACGTACCTAACTCGCCAATTCCTCCCGTTCGGTACGCCGAGCCCTGTACCGAACGGGAGGAATTGGTGAGTTGTGCACGGGTCAGGTCGGGCGGCGCTCGACGAAGCCGCCGGCCCGCACGTCGGCGATGCTCGCCGCACCGGCCAGGCCCATCGTGAGATCGAGCTCGGCGACGACGTCGTCGATGACCGACTGCACCCCGTCGGCGCCGTCGAGCGCGAGCCCGTAGATGTGCGGCCGCCCGAGGAGCGTCGCGTCGGCCCCGAGCGCGAGGGCGACGAAGACGTCGGCACCCGAGCGCACCCCGCTGTCGAGGAGGACGACGGGGTCGGGCCCGATGCGCTCGCGGACGGCGACGAGGGCGTCGAGGGAGGCGACCGACCGGTCGACCTGGCGGCCGCCGTGGTTCGACACGATGATCCCGTCGATGCCCGAGTCGACGGCCCGCTGCGCATCGTCCGGGTGCAGGATCCCCTTGAGCAGCACCGGAAGTGACGTCCGGTCACGCAACGTCTCGATGTGCTGCCACGACAGCCCCGGGTTCGAGTAGATGTCGAGGAAGGTCTCGACGGCGGCCCGCGGCTCCGGTGAGCGCAGGTTGTCGCGCACCCCACCCGGGTGGCGCCGTGCCTGGCTCACGAGAGTCCTTGCGCCGCTCGCGACTGCGACGACCTTCTCGGCTCCCTTGGTGCCGGCGAGCGGGGACGGCTCCTCGCCGGCGGCGGCCACCCGCTCGCGGACGACCTCCATGAACCTCGGGTCCGAGGTGTACTGCGCGATGCCGATGCCCTGCGTGAACGGCAGCGACCCGAGGTCGAGGTCCCGGGTGCGCCAGCCGAGCATCGTCGTGTCGAGCGTGACGACGAGCGCCTGCGCACCCGCCGCCTCGGCCCGCCCGAGGAGCGAGTCGACGAGCGCCTCGTCGACCGACCAGTAGAGCTGATACCACCACGGCACGTCACCCATCGCGCGCGCCGTCTCCTCCATGGGCACGCACCCCTGCGTCGAGAAGACGTATGCCGTCCCCGCCGCTGCCGCTCCCCGCGCGATCGACTCGTCGGACCGGGGCGCGACGAGGTCGGCTGCGCCGACGGGCGCAAGCATGACGGGTGCGGCGAGCGGCGTCCCGAGGACCTCGGTGCGCAGGTCGCGGGTGGTGGTGCCATGGAGCATCCGCGGCACGACCTGCCACCGGTCGAAGGCGGCACGGTTGGCGTCGACCGTCGCTCCGGCCCCGGCTCCCCCGGCGACGTAGGCCCAGGCGCGGTCGCTCATCGCCGCCCGCGCCCGTGACTCGAGCTCGTCCGGGTGCGTCGGCACGCGCGGCGACTGGCCTAGGGTGCCGCGACGGTAGATCGTGCTCTGCCGGGCACGGCCGGGTCCGACAGGGGGCACGGGAGGTCGCTGCTCGCTCACCCGCGCCACGCTAGCGACCCCACCCCCACTTCTTGCCCGGATGCGACACAGTCCGTCGGGCCGCAGGCCCTGGGCCTGTGTCGCATCCGGGCAAGAAGTCGCGGGTTCGCGCGAAGGTGCGGTCGGCGAGCAGTGGGTGAGGATGGGGGCATGGTCGCGCTGCTCGCCCCGCTCGAGGCACCCGTTGAGCCCACCGACGCCCTGCGGCGGATCGCCTTCCTCCTCGAGCGCACCCGCTCGGGGACCTACCGCGTCGAGGCCTTCCGCAACGCGGCGAAGGCACTCAAGCAGCTCGACGACGGCGAGGTCGACGAGCGGGTCGCCGCCGGGACCCTCCAGCAGATCCCGGGCATCGGCAAGTCCACGTCCGCGGTCATCGAGGAGGCCGCGCGAGGTGAGCTGCCGGCATACCTGGAGTCGTTGCAGGACAGGAGCGGTGGCCCGCTCGCCAGCGGTGGTGAGGATCTGTATGCCGCGCTGCGCGGCGACTGCCACCTCCACTCGGACTGGTCCGACGGCGGGTCGCCCATCGACGAGATGGTGCTCACCGGCATCGAGCTCGGCCACGAGTGGATGGTGCTCACCGACCACTCGCCGCAGCTGCGCGTCGCCAACGGCCTCACCGCCGAGCGGCTCACGAAGCAGATCGCCATCGTCGACGCGATCAACCGCGGTGTGGGAGAGGCGTTCCGGCTCTTCAAGGGAATCGAGGTCGACATCCTCGACGACGGTGCGCTCGACCAGACAGACGAGATGCTCGCCCGGCTCGACCTCGTCACGGCGTCGGTGCACAGCAAGCTGCGGATGAACTCGGCGCCGATGACCAAGCGCATGGTCGCCGCGGTTCTCAACCCGAGGGTCAACGTCCTCGGCCACTGCACGGGCCGTCTCGTCACGGGCTCACGCGGCACCCGTCCGCAGTCGGACTTCGACGCCCACGCCGTCTTCGAGGCGTGCCTCGAGGGCAACACGGCAGTCGAGATCAACAGCCGGCCCGAGCGGCAGGACCCGCCGGACGACCTCATCGAGCTCGCGCTGGAGATGGGGTGCCTCTTCGCCGTCGACTCCGACGCGCACGCGCCGGGTCAGCTCGACATGAAGGCCTACGGCTGCGAACGGGCCGAAAGGCTCGGCGTGCCCGAGGACCGGATCATCACGACGTGGGACGCCGACCGCGTCCACGCCTGGGCCAACCCCGACCGCTGAGGCCTTGACGTTCAGCCGCCGCTATGTCTCAATGAGTCAACACATTGAGACAAAGGGGTGCGCCATGAACGACCAGGTGCTGAGCGACCTCACCAGGCTCGCCTCCATGCTCGTGGCCTACACGGTGGTGGCGCTGGTCATCGTCCTCGTCATGCGGCGGCGCGGCCCGGTGTGGGCCTCGAGCGCATCCAACGCCTCCCTGCTCGCCCTGACGCTGACGTTCGTCGTTCCCGCGTTCTTCGCCGCGCCAGGGGGAATGGCCCGCCCGTTCGTGGCGACGGCGCCGGTGGCGCTCATGGCCCAGTGCACGGCCGTCGCCGTCACCACCGCGCTGGGCTCCCGGCTCAGCCGGCTCCCGGCCGCCGGCGACGTGCGGACCGCGAAGATCGCACCCCGGCGCCTCTTCGTCGCCCGCGTCCCGCACCAGCGGTCTGCGGCACTGGCCAGCGCCGTCATCGCGTTCGCCGCGATGACCGCGGCGAGCCTCATGGCGACCGGTGGCACGTCGCTCGTGCGGGGCGACGATGGGGGCCAGGGCGTGTCCGGCGGCTTCCCGGGCTGGCCGACGATGCTTCCGGCGGGGTGCGCGGCGCTCGTCCTGGCGGCCTGCTCGTGGTGGGCCCTGCGCGAGATCCACGACCGGCCCCGGATCGCCGACCCGCTCGACACCCAGCTGCGGGCCCGGGACGCCTCAAGGGTCCTGCGCGCCTCGGCCTTCGGCTTCGCGGTCACCGGGAGCGCCGTGCTGTTCTCGATCGGTGCGCACATGAACGAGGTGAGCCAGCTCTTCCGGATCGAGTCCGAGACGGCACCGCGGTCGCCGTGGGACTTCTACCAGTGGACCGCGTTCGCGCTCTACGTCCCCGCCATCGCTCTCCTCCTCGTCGCGCTGGGGGCACTGGCCGGCTCGGTCGGCTCGCGCGAGGAGCTCGACGAGGCCACTCGCCCCGCCGAGAACGGGAGCGGCGCCGACGCCCTGGGGCGGCTCGAAGCCGGGAAGCGTGCATGAGCGACATCGTCGTCACCGTCGACGTCTCCGCGGCGGAGCCCCCCTACGAACAGGTCCGTACCCAGCTCGCCGGACTCATCGCCAGAGGCAACCTCGCCGAGGGCGACCGGCTGCCCACCGTCCGCGCCCTCGCCGGCGACCTCGGGCTGGCGGTCAACACCGTCGCCCGGGCCTACAAGGAGCTCGAGGCCGAGGGCCTGGTCACCACGCGCCGTCGCGCCGGGACCGTCGTCGCCGGCGGCGGCCACGCCACCGACGTCGCCCTGCACCGCAATGCGGCGGCCTACGCCGCGGCCGTCGCCAGGGCCGGGCTGAGCGACTCGGCGGCGATCGACCTCGTCCGCGCGGCCCTCCGCGAGGCCCGTGCGTGACCTCCGCAAGGCACCCCTCGAAGGCGGGTGGACGGCATACGAAGGGGTCGCCCTGAGCACGGAATCGGCTCGTTTTGGAACCTGCGCACAAGTCCCTTATGCTTTCCGAGTCCACGACGGATCCGAGCGCCCGCGCGCTGCGCGACTGTGGAGATTCGATCGAAAGATAGGGTCCCCATCGTCTAGCGGCCCAGGACCCCGCCCTTTCACGGCGGTAGCACGGGTTCGAATCCCGTTGGGGATACGCAGTACCGGTCTTGCACCAGCAAGGCCCCGTAGCGCAGTTGGTTAGCGCGCCGCCCTGTCACGGCGGAGGTCGCGGGTTCGAGTCCCGTCGGGGTCGCAGAGATTGCGAAGCACAGCGAAGAGCCCCACACCGGATGGTGTGGGGCTCTTCGCTTGCTCGAGAACACCGCGGTCAGCGGCTCACCTCGATGGCGATCTTGCCGCGCACGTGACCGGTCTGGCTCAGCGCATAGGCCTTGGCCGCGTCCTCGAGCGCGAAGACCTCGGCGACCGGCACAGTGAGCTTCCCGGCGTCCGCGAGGTCTGCGAGCGCCTGCAGGTCGGCCGAGTCGGGGCGCACCCAGGCAGAGATGCCACCGGCCTCCTCGACGCGGCCGTCGGCGATCGACCCGTGCCGACCGCCCTCTGCGAGAACGGCCTTCGTCACGTCGAGCACCCCGCCGACGAAGTCCGCGACGACGTCGACGCCGTCGGGCGCGAGCTCGCGGACCCGCTCGGCGAGCCCGTCGCCGTAGGCCACCGGCTCGGCGCCCATCTCGCGCAGGAAGCCGTGGTTGCCCTCCGACGCCGTCCCGATGACGCGCGCGCCGAGGTCACGCGCAATCTGCACCGCGAGGATGCCGACACCGCCGGCCGCCGCGTGAACGAGGACGGTGTCCCCCTCCTTCGTGCCCAGCCGGTGGAGCAGCTGGTATGCCGTGAGCCCGGTGAGCGGGAGCCCCGCGGACTGGTGCCAGTCGAGCCTCTTCGGCTTGCGGGCGACGGTGCGCACCGGGGCGGCGACGAGCTCGGCGAAGGTGCCGTGCTGCACCCAGTCCTTGCGGGCGTAGGCGATGACCTCGTCACCGACCGCGTACTCCGGGGTGTCGAGGCCGACCGCCTCGACGACACCGGCGACGTCCCACCCGGGGATCGCCGGGAAGTCGACCTGCATGAGGCCGTCGAGGTAGCCGCCCATGACCTTCCAGTCGACCGGGTTGACCGAGGCGCTGCGCACGCGGATGAGGACCTCACCCGGGCCGACCCTGGGGTCGGGGAGGTCGGTGAGCTCGAGGGTGTCGGGGGTGCCGTACTGGCGATAGGTGATGGCTCGCATGTCCGGACCCAACGCGGTGGCGAGGGGTGCGCATTCCGGGGGCGGACGGCATACGCTCGGTTCATGAGCCACAGGGTCTTCGGCATGCCCGTCGCGTCGGTCTACCCGCACTACGTGGCGAAGGCCGAGAAGAAGGGCCGAACGCAGGCGGAGGTCGACGAGGTCATCCGGTGGCTCACCGGCTTCGACGACACCGAGCTGCAGCGACATCTCGACGAGGAGACGACGTTCGAGAACTTCTTCGCGCAGGCCGACCTCAACCCGCACGCCTCGCTCATCACCGGCTCCGTCTGCGGGGTCAAGGTGCAGGAGGTCGAGGACCCGCTCATGCGGCGGATCCGCTACCTCGACAAGCTCGTCGACGAGCTCGCCAAGGGCCGCCCGATGGAGAAGGTCCTGCGCGGCTGAGCGGATTCGGACGGGCTCGGACCGTGGGTTATAGTTGCCGTCGCGTCAGGGCGACCTGGCGCATGTTCCACCCCGGCCAGGTAGCTCAGTTGGTACGAGCGTCCGACTGAAAATCGGAAGGTCGACGGTTCGACCCCGTCCCTGGCCACCACCACGAAACCGCAGGTATGCCGTCCGGCACGCCTGCGGTTTCGTCGTTCCGCGGTCGGTCGGCCGGTGGCTCAGGCCGGCGGGTAGGCGCTGCGGCGCAGCAACCGCGCGAGGTGGGCGGCGTTGGCCGCGAGCGTCGCCGTCGTCGAGGCGGTCTTCTCGGGCGTCTCGTCGAGGTCCTTGTAGTCGGTCGTGTGCATCGCCTCGCCGTTCCAGTACGTCACCCCACCGGCCGGGATGGTGAAGCCGACGTCGTTGAGGGCCTGGAAGAGCGTGGCGGAGATGGCGTGAGCGCCGTCCTCGTTGCCGGTGACGACCGCGGCGGCGACCCTGCCGTAGGTCCGCGGCTGCCCGGCGTCGTTGGTGTCGGAGAGCTCGGCGTCGAGACGCTCGAGCACCCGCTGGGCGACGCTCGAGTGCTGGCCCATCCACGTCGGCGTGCCGAGGACGAAGATGTCGGCGGCAAGGATGCGCTCGCGCAGGGCCGGCCACTCGTCCCCCTCCCCCATGTCCGACTCGACGCCGGGGCGCAGGTCGTGGTCGACGGCACGGACGAGCTCGCCCTCGACGCCGTGCTCACCCATCGCGTCGAGCAGCTGCTGGGTGAGCAGGTCGGTGCTCGACGGCTCGGGGCTCGGCTTGAGGCTGCAGGTCAGGGCGAAGGCGCACAGGCGGGCGGTGTCGGTGTCAGTGTCGGTCATGTCGGGCAGGTACCCGACATCGACGTGGCGCACACGTGCGAGCACGCGTGCCACTCGGGCGTGCACTCACCAGCAGGCGGAGGGGCGTCAGGACGCGTCCGCCACTTGGCGCCGGCTCCGCAGGAGCTCGCGCTCCGAGGCGGTCGTCCCACCCCACACCCCGAAGTCCTCCACGGCCAGCGCGTGCTCCAGACACTGCACCCTGACGGGACAGCCACGACAGACGGCCTTGGCCGTCTCGGAGCGGGTGGCCCGCTCCCGACCGCGAACCTCCTCGAAGTCGAAGAATGCGGCGACCGACAGGGTCCGGCACCTGCCCCGGTCCTGCCACTCGTAGGCGTCGAGCAGTGGCTTGGGCAGTCTCGCGATGTCACGGTCCCGTCGCATGGTGCGCTCCTCCGGTGGTCGTCGGGCGAGGCCTGTCACGTCCTTGCCCGGCGGGCCCCACCGGCAAACACCCTGCTCAGCCGCCGGAAATCGGGCCGCCGACCGACACGAAGGGTTGTGTCCCGAACTGCCGCTCGCCTTGTATAGGCTCCTGCTCGCGGGAGCGTCAGCGGCCAAACCACGAGCCGGTCGGACGAGCCGTCGTCTTCCTCCGGAGCAGTCACCGATGACATCCTCTGTCCCGGCGCCCTCGGGCGAGTTCGACCCCGGCGTGGCTCGTGAGCTGGCCGAGCTCGCCCAGGCCCTCCAGGCCGAAGGTGGCCGTCAGGGAACCCTCCAGACCGTGTGCGAGCTGGCCGTGAAGGTCATCGTCGCCGACCACGCCTCGATCACCGTCCGGACCCAGAGCGGGTTCCGCACCGTCGCCACGACGAGCGACCTGCCCGAGGTCGTCTCGCAGATCCAGTGCGAGACGGGTGAGGGACCCTGTGTCGACGCTGCGGACGAGCACGCCACATGGGTCACGGGCGACCTCGCCGCCGAGGCCTGCTGGCCGGAGTTCGGTGCCAGGGTGGCGCGGCATGCAGGGGTGCACAGCATGTTGTCGAACCGGCTCTTCGTGAGGGACAACGAAGTCGGCTTCCTCAATGCCTTCGCCCACCGTCCCCACGCCTTCGGTGAGTCCGCCGTCGCCATCTTCGGCGTCTTCGCGGCCCATGCCGCCGTCGCGCTCCTGGCGGCCGAGGAGCAGGAGCGGGCCGACAACCTGGAGATCGCACTGCACAACAGCCGCCGCATCGGGACGGCGATCGGCATCCTCATGCACGCACGGCGCGTCGACGAGGCCGCCGCGTTCGACCTGCTGCGACGTCAGAGCCAGGACACCAACCGCAAGCTGTCCGCGATCGCCGAGGACGTGGTCCGCACGGGAGGGCTCTGAGTCCGACCCCACCCCGCGGTTGGACGGGGGGGACGAGTGGCGGGGTGACGAGTGGCGGGGTGACGGCGTGGCGGACCGGGGCGGCTGAGGGTTCAACCGCCCCGGCCCTCCGGGTCGCCCCATGTCCCCAGGACGGACCCGTCCCCTGTCCTACCCAGCGCCTCGGGCGTCATTCACGGCCCGGCCGAAAGGCCGAGGAGGTTTCGGTCTCGAACAACGCGGGTAGGCCCAGTCATGGACAGCGACGACGTCAGCCCACACCAGGACCGCACAGGTGGCTGCAGCGTCGTCGAGTGCATCCCCGCCGCGGTCTTCCCGAGCACCCGTGACCAGCTGCTCGTCGCGCTGGTGCGGCACCACGCGAGGAGCTCGCTGCTCTGGGAGCTGTCCCGGCTCCCGGAGGGCCGCACGTTCGGCAGCGCTGCCGAGGTGGACGCGACGCTCAACGCATCACACCGGGTGGCGACACCGCTCGAACCGTGGTGACGAGGGCGTGGTGACGACGGCGTGGTGACGACGCCGGTACTGACCACGCCCGTGGCGCGGACGCCCGTGGCGACGAAGGGCTGACCTTCAGGCGGCGGGCTCCATCGAGCACCGCAGCCGGCGCAGGATCCCGGACAGCAGCCTGGACACCTGCATCTGGCTGACACCGAGCACCGCTCCGATCTCCGACTGGGTGCACTCCTCCACGAACCGCAGCCGGACGATCTCACGCTCCCGGTCGGTGAGCTGGGCGAGGGCGTGCCTCAGGGCGTCGCGGACCACGAGGCGGTCAGCCTCGTCCTCGCCGTCGACACCGACGTCGAACGTGCGCACGTCGCGGCCGGGCACATCGAGGGAATGGGCGTGGTAGGCCGTGGCACACGCCGCCGTCTCGTCGAGCTCGGCGAGGTCGAGGGCGAGCCGCTCCGCGAGCTCGGCGCGGCTGGGCTCACGCGACAGCTCGTGGCGCAGGTCCTCCTCCGCGGCCAGCAGCTGGACCCGCCGCTCCTGCAGGCGGCGGGGTGGCCGCACCGCCCAGCCACGGTCACGGAAGTAGCGCTTGACCTCACCCGAGACGGTGGGCACGGCATACGCGGCGAAGCTGTGTCCGCGACCGGGCCGGTATCCGCGGACGGCCTTGACCAGGGCCATCCGCGCGACCTGGAGGAGGTCGTCGTCCTCGATGCCACGTCCGCTGTAGCGGCGCGCCACCATGTCGGCGAGGTCGAGGCTGAGCAGTACGGCCTCCTGCCGGCAGCGCTCGGTCTCGCGGGCGGAGCACCCGTCGAGCCCCTCGAGGAGCCGCTCGGCTCGCGCGCATCGTTCGTCGCGTGACTCGGTGGCGGGCAGGGGATGCAGGGTCGTCACGGTCATGGCGGCGTCGTCCTTCGATCGAGGAATGGCGCCTGTGTTGGACCATGGATGTGAACGTGTGCCTCCATCCGAACACCGTCGGCGCAGACCATCCACACCGGAAACGAACGATGAGGGCCGCAAAACGAAGCAACCGGACGAATCGTCGACGGACGCGACGCGGGCATGCTAAGGCGCCGCGGGCTCCGCGAAACCCGGGTGCCGGGACCCGGCCTTCTTCCCGATGGCGAGGTGTCCGCCGAGGTACCCGGACGCCGCGGTCACGGCGGCCGCGGCCAGGGAGAGCCCCACGCCGGCCGATCGCGACCCCGCTCGGCGGGCGGCCAGCGACGCTCCGAAGAGCCCGACGGCGACCCCGTTGAGCGACGCGTGGAGGGCACCGGTCCGGGAGTCCGGTCGGTCGAGCCGACGCCACTCGGCGAGACCGGTCACCGCTGCCGGGGCCGCGCTCAGCAGGCCCAGCGCGACCAGGGCGTCGGCCGCGGACTCCTCGGACGCTCGGCCGCGCAGGTCGAGGGCGAGGCTCGACGCCCAGAAGCCGATGGGAAGGTCGGTGAGGAAGGGGTGCAGCGCATGCCCGACGGGGATCCCACGCAGCCACGAGTCGACGGCACCCTCGGGCAGCGCCCGTGCCACCCGGCCGACCGCCGCGACCAGCCCGTCGAGGCCGGGAGCGGACTCGAGACGGCGCATCGCCGACACCGCCATGGAGGACCCGTCGGCAGGTACGGGCAGTGGTTCGGTCGTCACGTGGGCCGCCTTTCGAGGTTGCGCTCGACCTACCCCCCGACGGAGGGAGCCAAACGCGGGTGTTTGAAGAGGTCGGTCGCAGGGCAACCAGACGGTGCGGCCATGTGCTGGACTACGAGAGCGTGCCCTCCGCAGACCGGGGCGTGGCCGCGCCACAGATGGCCGTGACCGGTCGGGACGCGACAGCAACGACGACGAGAAGAGGCGGAAACTGTGGGATCCGGCGGACTTCCGGACATCGTGGACGCCGTGGTCATCGGTGCCGGACCCAACGGTCTCGTGGCGGCCAACGCCCTCGCCGACGCCGGGTGGGACGTGCTCGTCCTCGAGGCCCAGGACACGATCGGTGGGGCTGTGCGCAGTGCCGAAGTCATCGCACCGGGCTACGTCACCGACCTCTTCAGCGCGTTCTACCCACTCGCCGCAGCCAGTCCGGTCATCCGTGACCTGCACCTCGAGGAGCACGGGCTCGTCTGGCGGCACGCACCCTCGGTCGTCGGTCACGCCTTCCCCGACGGGCGCGCTGCCGTCCTCCACCGCACCGTGGAGGACACGGCCGCGGGGCTCGATGCGGACCACCCGGGCGACGGTGACGCCTGGGTCGAGCTGCACCGGCAGTGGACGGCCGTCAGGGGGCCGCTGCTCGACGCGCTCTTCACACCCTTCCCGCCCGTGCGGGCCATGCTGTCCGTGCTGCGCACCCAGCGCGCCGCCGGCCTGCTCGACCTCACCCGACTCGGTCTCACCCCGGTGCGACGCCTCGGCAGTGAGAACTTCGGGGGCGACGGGGGACCGGCCCTGCTCGCGGGCAACGCGATGCACAGCGACCTGCCGCCCGACGGCGCAGGGAGCGGCTTCTTCGGGTGGCTGCTGTGCATGCTCGGGCAGGACGTCGGCTTCCCGGTCCCGGAGGGTGGTGCGGGGGTGCTGGCCGACTCGCTCCGCCGGCGGGCAGAGGCGCGCGGTGCGCAGTTCCGTACCTCGAGCCCGGTGACGTCCGTGACCGTGCGGGGCGGGCGTGCCGTCGGGGTGGAGATCGCCGGTGGTGGCTCGGTGCGGGCCCGTCGCGCGGTCGTCGCCGACGTCGTCGCCCCGGCGCTCTACGGCGACCTTCTGCCGCGCGACAGCCTGCCCGCCGGTCTGCTGCGCGACCTCGACCGCTTCGAGTGGGACGGCGGCACGATCAAGGTCAACTGGGCCCTCGACGCCCCCGTCCCGTGGCGGGCACCGGGACTCGCGGGCGCGGGCACCGTGCACCTGGGCGTCGACAACGACGGCCTGCTCGAGGCGGCCAAGGACATTGCGCTCGGGCGTGTCCCCGAGCACCCCTTCCTGCTCTTCGGCCAGATGACGACAGCGGACCCGAGCCGCTCCCCCGCCGGCACCGAGTCGGCGTGGGCCTACACCCACGTCCCCAGCGGTCTGGAGTGGCAGCCCGATGCCCTCGCCCGCCACGTCGACCGGATGCGGACGAGCGTCGAGGAGGTCGCCCCCGGCTTCGCGGACCACCTCGTCGGCGAGCACGTGCAGTCACCAGCCCTCCTCGAGGAGTGGGACGCCAACCTCGTCGGCGGCGCCATCAACGGCGGCACCTCCGGTCTCCACCAGCAGCTCGTGCTGCGACCGACACCCGGCCTCGGGCGACCCGAGACACCCATCGAGGGGCTCTTCCTCGCGAGCGCGTCCGCCCATCCCGGCGGCGGCGTCCACGGCGCCTGCGGCTGGAACGCCGCCCGTGCCGCCCTCGCCACCCAGAGAACCGGCCGCCGGCTGCGGCGCGCCCTCGTCGGCACGGCGTGGGAGCGCGTGCTGCGCGACCCGAGGAGCCCACGATGACCCCCACCGCACCAGCGCCCTCAGGGGCGGCCCTCGTCACCGGTGCGTCGAGCGGCATCGGTCTCGCCACCGCCGTGGCGCTCGCCCGGCGAGGGTGGACCGTCGTCCTCGTCGGCCGCGACCAAGGCACCCTCGAACGCGCGCAGCGGGCGTGCGAGCGCGCCGGCGGGACAGCCGTCGTCGAGGTCGCCGACGTCCGCGACTCCGACGCCGTCCGCCGCGCCTTCGAGGTCGCCGACGAGCAGCCCGGCGGTCTCGACACCGTGGTCCACTCGGCCGCGACCCTCGCCTACGGCCGCTTCGAGGACGTGCCCGACGACGTCTTCGAGGCGGCTCTCGACACGACCCTGCTCGGCACGACGCGCGTATGCCGTGAGGCCCTGCGCCGCTTCCGGCCCGCCGGCCGCGGCCGGCTCGTCGTCATCGGCTCGCTGCTCGGCAAGACCGCGGTCCCCGGGATGTCGAGCTACACGACGTCGAAGTGGGGCCTGCACGGTCTCGTGCGCTCGCTCCAGCTCGAGAACCGCGACGTGGACGGCATACAGATCTCGCTCGTGTCCCCCGGTGGCGTCGACACACCGGTCTACCAACAGGCAGGGACCTTCCTCGGCCGTCACGGGCAGCCGCCACCGCCGCGGGCGTCGGCGGCCGACGTCGCCGACGCCGTCCTCGACTGCCTCGACCGGCCCCGACGCGAGGTCAACGTCGGCGCCGGCAACGCGTTGACGGTGTTCGGCTTCCGGGTGCTGCCCACCGTCTACGACCGCCTGGTGGGTCCGCTCATGACGCGCATCGCGCTGCAGCCCGGCGAGGGCGTGCCCGACACCCCGGGCAACGTCCTCGAACCACGACCGGAGGGCGAGGCCGTCGACGGCGGCTGGACGCCCCGCAGGACCGGTGCCAGGGGCACCCGCGAGATGGAGGAGACCATGGTGCACGAGACAGACGAGTCCTCGTCCCCCCAGGGACAGCCGCAGCGACGGACCGTGGCGGCCCCGGCCGGCCGAGTCTGGGACGTCCTCGCAGACGGGTGGACCTATGCGAACTGGGTCGTGGGGACGGCGCGGATCCGTGCGGTCGACAAGGCATGGCCGGCGCCCGGGTCACGCATCCACCACTCCGTGGGTCTCTGGCCGGCCCTGCTCTCGGACACGACGCGTGTCGAGGAGTGCGACGCGGGCCGCCGCCTGCTCCTCACGGCCCGGGGATGGCCCCTCGGCGAGGCGCGAGTGGAGCTCGTCATCGAGCCGGACGGGCCCGAGAGCTGCACCGTGACCATCACGGAGGACGCGGTCTCGGGACCCGGAACCCTGCCGCCCCGACTGGTGCGTCAGGCGATGATCCTGCCCCGCAACCACGAGACCCTCAAGCGTCTCGCCTACCTCGCCGAGGGAGCCGCCGCCCCTCTCGGGGACGGCGACTGACCCTGGCGGATCCTCCGGTCAGCGCCCGTCGCGGGCCCGCGACGCGTGCGCGGTGGCGTCGGTGCCCAGACGGCCGTCAGCGACGGTGTCGCGGCGACGGCTGAGGGCGAGACCGAGCGCCACCATGCCCGCACCGAGGAGGAAGTGCAGCCAGTCGTCGGCCGAGTTCACGGGCACGAAGTTGGCCGACGAGTCCTTGTCGATGAGCAGGCCGTAGATCCAGAGCAGCAGGTAGATCACCCCGCCGCCGATGAGGTAGGACCGCGCACCCGACCACGTCCGCGACATGGCGAGCCCGGCGACGCCGAAGAGCAGGTGGACGATGTTGTGCAGGATCGACACCTGGAAGATGCCGAGCAGCATGGCGTCCGAGTCGTGGCTCGCGAACGTCATGTCGCCGTAGTTCGAGGTGATGCCCGGGACGAACCCGAGCACCCCCACGAGCAGGAAGACGACTCCGACGATCCTCGCGGCCTGCTGGACCGCGCTGAGGGTTCTGTCAGGGCGTGAGGTGGTGCGGTCTCGGTCAGGGGTGATGCTCATGACGCTCTCCTCGTGTCGGTGCGTGTGTGCCACCGACCTACCCGGTGGTCGTGGGTCCCATCCCTCCTCGTGCCCGTCGGGAGCGGCCCCGACGGAGTGCTCGACGGCTCACCGGTGACCTGCCGCGGGTTTGCGGGACGCCGGGCCGGGTAGGCCAACATCCCCCGCGGAACGACCGCGGACCCGACCAGAGAGGACGTGGAACGCATGACGAGCGACACCACGAGCATGGACTCGACCACCGCGAGCGGCGGGACGACGGACGAGGCTAAGTCGGCCGCAAAGGACGTGGCGGGGACGGCCAAGGAGCAGGCGGGCCAGGTCGCGGGTGAGACCCGTCGGCAGGCACGCCAGCTCTGGGACCAGTCCCGCGACGAGCTCGTGCAGCAGAGCGGACAGCAGCAGACCCGGCTCGCCGCCACGTTGCGCGACCTCGGGTCCGAGCTGTCGGCCATGGCGGACGGACCCGACCAGGGCGGGACGGCCACCGGCCTCGTGCGCGACGTGGGCGACCAGGTGTCGTCCGCGGCCGCCTGGCTCGAGAACAAGGAGCCCGGTGACGTGCTCCAGGAGGTCCGCGACTTCGCGCGCCGCCGTCCCGGGACCTTCCTGCTCGTCGCCGCCGGCCTCGGCGTGCTCGGCGGCAGGATGACCCGGGGTGCCGTCGACGAGGCCAGGGACTCGACGGGCGCACTGGGTGCGGCCACGACCACCTCGAGCGGCAGGGGCACCTCTGTCGGCACGACCGCCGACTTCGGGTCCACCGGGACCGGGACCTCGGCCTACGCCGAGGGCACCACCCCGTATGCCGGCGGCTCGGGAACCTACGCGGGCGGCCAGACCGCCTATGCAGGCGACGACACGGCATACCTCGAGGGCGACGCGAGCGTCGCGGGGGGCGAGTCGACATGGACCGGTGACGTGCAGCCGCGCGATGTCGGGGTCACCGAGCCGACCCAAGGCCGCCCGGCCGAGGGCCTGCGCCCGCGCATGCCGGAGGGAGGGACGCACTCGTGAGCCACGCCGCCAACCGCCCCTCGTCCGACGAGGAGCTGCCGCTGCGGTCGATCGGGGCCCTCGTCTCCGACATCAGCAGCGACCTGTCGACGCTCGTCCGTCAGGAGGTCGAGCTCGCCAAGGCCGAGGCCAAGCAGAGCGCGACCCAGGCGGGCAAGGGCGCCGGCATGCTCGGGGCCGCCGCGGTCGCCGCGCAGCTCGCACTCGTCTTCCTGTCGGTCGCCGCGTGGTGGGCCCTCGGTGAGGTCATCGGGCGCGGCTGGTCCGGTCTCGTCGTGGCCCTCGTGTGGGCCGTGATCGCGGCGATCCTCGCGGCCACGGGTCGTTCGCAGCTCAAGAAGTCACCGATGGGCCTGCCCCGCACCACCGAGACCGTCAAGGACATTCCCGAAGCGCTGAAAGGACACCAGACACCATGACCTACTCCACTGACCCCCACACGACCACTCCCGTGTCGTCGGACGACCCCGAGGCCATCCGCCGCGAGATCGAGCGGACCCGCGGACGTCTCTCGGAGGACGTCGACACCCTCGGTGAGACCGTGCGTCCCGGCAACGTGGCACACCGCACGGCGGTGTCCGCCAAGGGTCGCCTGTCCTCGATGAAGGACTCCGTCATGGGGTCCGCTCACGACGCCCAGTCCGCCGGCGGCGGCGCCGTCCACGCCGTCACCGACACTGCCGGGGACCTTCCGCGGCAGGCCCGCAGCAAGGCGCGCGGCAACCCGCTCGCCGCGGGCGCGGTGGCGATGGGCCTCGGTTGGCTCGTCGGATCGCTCATGCCGGCCAGCGAGAAGGAGCGCCAGCTCGTCTCGACGGCCAAGGACCAGGCGCAGCCCCTCGTCGACGAGGCGAAATCCGTGGCGCAGGACGTCGCGCAGGACCTCAAGGAGCCCGCGTCCGAGGCGGCCCGTGCGGTCAAGGAGACGGCCCAGTCGGGCGCACAGGAGGTCAAGGACGAGGGCCAGAGCCGCGCCCAGGACGTCAGGACGTCCGCCGGCGGCAGTGGCGTCTGAGCCCATACGGCAACGCACCGCCGAGTGCTCTCGCGCCGCGACTGCGGTCGATGACCACACCGTCCGCCGGGGCACCCCAGGAGGGTGGCCCGGCGGTCGGCTGTCCGGGGCCGGAAGTCCCCGACGGCTAAGGCCGGGACGCGCGATCTTCTGGCCTATTTTGGAGCGAAAGGAAGCAGGTCGTCCAAACCTTCGCGAACCTGCCGTCTCCCAACGCAAGTTGTGTGGTGCCGACATGCAGACAGACCGACTGATGCAGCAGCTCGGCGCGCAGTTCGCCGAGCTGAGCGTGAGGCTCTCGTCCCGCGACGACGCGGGCATCGACCCCGACCGGGTCGTCCGGATGGCCGCGATGGCCGTCCCCGAGACCAACCACTGCGGCCTCACCGTGCTGCGCTCCGGCCACAAGCCGTACACGCTGAGCAGCACCGACGAGCTCTCCCTCGCCGTGGACCGGATCCAGTACTCGCTCGGCGAGGGACCCTGCCTCGACGCGGCGGAGTCCGACACCGCCGAGGTCGTCGGGCACCTCGCGCGTGACGACCGGTGGCCCCGGTTCGGTCCACGCTGCGTCGAGGAGACCGGTGTCGTGAGCATGCTGTCGGTCCGACTCGCCGTGCTGGGGAAAGACCAGGCGGCCATCAACTTCTACTCGCGACTCCCCGACGCCTTCGGTGGGACCGAGGTCGCTGCCGCCTCGATCTTCGCCCCCTTCGCCGCGCTGGCCGTCGAGCACCGCCTTCGCGAACAGGACGCCCGCAACTTCGCTGCGGCTCTGTCGAGCAGCCGTCAGATCGGCACGGCCATGGGCATCCTCATGGCCCAGCGCAAGGTGAGCTCGGAGGAGGCGTTCGCCCTGCTGCGGACCGCCAGCCAGCACCTCAACCGCAAGCTGCGCGACGTCGCTCTCGAGGTGGAGGAGACCGGCGAGCTGCCGGTGCGACCGGCCTCCTCACGGGTCCTGCGGAAGGATGGGAAAGACCGCGACGTCCGCGCGCCTGCCGAAGACGGAAACCCGGCATGAGCGGCACCCACGACCAGGGTCTCTTCTTCGAGACCGACAGCCTCGACGAGGCCGCGACCCTCCTCAGCGACACCTATGCCCGGACCCGCATCTCGGACCGGCGCCATCCCGCCGGGACGGTCATGCGGATCCACCAGCGGCCACTGACACCGGACGTGCGCCTCGACGACCTCGAGTTCGGCCTCGGCTTCGGCGCGGAGGTCGACCCCCTCGAGACGCTCGTCTTCACCGAGCTCAACTCGGGCCGCACACGCGTCGACTCGAACGGTCGGAGCCGGCGCTACGAGGCCGGCGAGTCCTACCTCGTCGCCCAGCCGGACCAGGCCTACATCGGCACCGTCGAGGACATCTCCATGTCCATGGTCCTCATGCGGCCTGCCCTGCTCGCCAAGGTCGCGGCGACGGCTGGGGCGGGCCGGACACCGGTGCGGTTCGTCGCGCACGAGCCCGCGTCCCCGCAGGCGGCCCTGCGGTGGCGGGGTGCGTGCGCCTACGTCCGTGCGTCCGTCTTCGCGGCGCGGGACACGGCCCAGAACCACCTCGTCCGGAGCAATTCCGCGGCCCTGCTCGCCTCGGTCGCACTCGACACCTTCCCCAACACCGCGTCCGCCGAGCCGACGGTCCAGGACGGCCACGACGGCCACCCCGAGACGGTGCGTCGCGCGATGCGCTTCATCGACGACAACGCCGACCGCGACATCGTCGCAGCCGACATCGCCGCCGCCGCCTCGGTGAGCATCCGCGCGCTGCAGCTCGCCTTCCGGCGCCACCTCGGCACGACACCCATGGCCCACCTCCGTGATGTGCGACTGGCACTCGCCCACGACGAGCTCGTGGCCGGGCACAGCGAGGACACCACGGTGATGTCGGTCGCGTCGCGCTGGGGGTTCGGCAATGCGGGCCGCTTCGCCCACCTCTTCCGCGAGCAGTACGGCCAGGCGCCCGCCGAGGTGCTGCGCGGCAGCTGACCGGTGGGGGGGCGACCCTCGCCCTCGTCGAGGAACAAGGTCGAAGGTCCTTGGTGCCCCGGTGAGCACCGGCGGACGGTGGGAGAGGGACAGAACCACCATCCGAAGGTCGTGATCTCCATGGCGACGACAGCCCATGACGTCCCAGCCCTCCGCTCCTACCCCGTCCACGTCGACGCCGTCGACGAGCCCGCCGTCTCGCGGTGGCTGTGGCTCGTCAAGTGGCTCCTCGCGATCCCGCACTACGTCGTGCTCGTCTTCCTCTGGGCGGCCTTCGTCGTGCTCAGCGCCGTCGCCCTCGTCGCGATCGTCGTCACCGGCCGCTACCCCCGGGCCATCTTCGACTTCAACGTCGGGGTCCTGCGGTGGTGGTGGCGGGTCACCTACTACTCCTACGGAGCGCTGGCGACCGACCACTACCCGCCGTTCAGCCTCGAGGACGACCCGACCTACCCGGCACACCTCGAGATCGACTACCCCGAACACCTGTCGCGGGGTCTCGCGCTCGTCAAGTGGTGGCTGCTGGCGATCCCGCACTACCTGGTCGTCGGCATCCTCGTCGGCGGTGGCTCCACGATCGCGTGGCAGACCGGTGACGACGCACGCTGGGTCCTCGGCGGCGGACTGGTCGGGCTGCTCGCGATCGTCGCGGCCGTCGTGGTCGCCGTGACCGGCGCCTATCCTCGCCCGCTCTACGACCTCCTCCTCGGGCTGAACCGCTGGGTCCTGCGCGTCGCTGCGTATGCCGGCCTCATGACGGACGAGTACCCGCCCTTCCGCCTCGACCAGGGTCCCCACGAACCGCAGGGCCGCGTGGTGATGACCACCGGCGCGCCGCCGTCGAGCGCACCGACGTCGGATGCTCCGCCATCGAGCGCATCGACCCCGGGTGCGGTGACGTCCACCGCCCCGCCGACGGGACGTCCTGGCTGGGGTGCGGGCTCAGTCACCACGGTCGTCCTCGGCTGCATCGCCGCCCTCACGTCGCTCACCCTGGTCACGGGCGGCGTCGCCGCCCTCGTGGCTGACGGGGTGGGGCGAGACGCGGACGGCTACCTCACCTCGCAGACCGAGAGGTTCACGAGCGACGGCAGCGCCGTGCTCTTCGGCGACATCCGTCTCGACACGGCCGGCGCGAGCTGGGTCCCCGAGACGCTCATCGGCGACGTTCGCGTGACCGTCACCCCGAGCGACCGCACCGACGACGTCTTCTTCGGCATCGGGCCGGAGGCGGACGTGTCCGCGTTCCTCGGCGGCACGGCATACACGGAAGCGCGTGGCGCGGGTCTCGAGCCGCGGCAGGTGCCCGGCAGCGGGACGGCGAGCGCCCCTGTGGCCCAGTCCTTCTGGGACGCTTCGGCCTCCGGCACGGGTCGACAGGTCGTCACCTGGTCGCCACGCGACGGGAACTGGTCGGCGGTCCTCATGAACCCCGACGGGAGCACCGTCATCTCGGCCGATGTCACGGTCGGTGCCACCTTCCCGTGGCTCTTCCGTCTCGGCCTCGGTCTGCTCCTCGCCGGTCTGGTCGTCGCCGCGACCGGCGCGGCGCTCATCTCACTGGCGCTGCGCCAGGTGACGCGAGAGGGAAGGTGATCGGGATGACGCACACGTGGGTCGTCTACGAGTCGATGTTCGGCAACACCCGTGAGGTCGCCGAGGCGGTCGCCGCGGGCCTGCGCGAGGGCGGTGAGGTCGAGGTCCACGAGGTCTCCGACGCCACTCGCCTCCCTCCCGGACTCGACCTCGTCGTCGTCGGCGGCCCCACCCACGCCTTCGGCCTGAGCCGCGCGTCGACACGCGAGGACGCGGGCACGAAGGCCCACCGGGCGGTCGAGTCGGCGTCGATGGGGGTGCGCGAGTGGCTCGCCGGCCTCGACGGGTCCACCCTCCCCGCCTACGCGACGTTCGACACCCGGGTCAACCACCCTCGCCTCCCCGGTTCGGCGGCCAAGAAGGCCGCCAAGCGCCTGCGCCGGATGGGTGCCACGCAGGCTGCCGACCCGGAGTCCTTCTGGGTCGAGGGGACCGAGGGTCCGCTCGTCGACGGAGAGCTGGACAGGGCTCGCGGCTGGGGCCGCTCACTCGCCCACGTCTGACGAGCCGGCGCAGCCCGGGACTCAGCTCCCGGGCTGCGGGTCCGGGCGCGTGACGATCCCGCCCGTGGGCGGGGTGTCGAGGAGCGTCGGGACGTAGTCGAGCAGCTGCATGCCCTCGTCGAACGTCCGGCTCTCGACGAGCTCGAGCGCCACATCGGGGTAGCCGTCGAAAACCCGTTCCTGCCCCGTCGCGCCCGTAATGAAGGGGAAGACGACGAGGCGATAGCGGTCGACGAGACCGGCGGTGAGGAGCGTGCGGCAGACCGACAGGCTGCCGAGGGTGCGCATGGGGCGGGTGCCCGACTCCTTCTGCGCGTGGACCCAGTCGACCGGATCGTCCCTCACGACAGTGGTGTTCGCCCACCCCGGCGAGTCGCCGAGCGTCGACGAGAAGACGACCTTGGGCATCGCCGCCAGCTGGGCGAAGCCGGGGTCGTCACCGACCTGCTCGGCGAACCCGGACATGAGCCGGTAGGTCGTCGCCCCCATGAGGACGGTGTGCTCCTCCTGCTGCTCGTCGAGCCACGCCATGTACTCCGGCGACTCGACGCCCCACAGGCCGGGCCAGCCCTCGGCAGCGGCGTACCCGTCGAGGCTGATGATGAGGTCGACCATGAGGCTCTGCACGGTGCTCCCCTTCCTCGGACCTCGCAGTCTTGCGTATGCCGTCCGCCCGCGGAAGTGCCCTGCCTCCAGCGCCGTGCTCACCCCACCTGGAAGGCGGCCAGGCCGGGGGCGGGATGTCGCGGGTCGACGAGGAGGCGCTGGCGATCGGCCGAGGTCCCTTCCGCGAGGAGCCTGTCGACGACGTCCTGGACGGCCGCGAGGTCGCCGTGCGCCTCGAGCGCGTCCGAGGTGAAGGCCAGCAGCGACCCGACTGCCTGCTTCGCCGGCACCAGGTCACCGGTGGCGGGGTCGAGGAGACGCTCGCCGAGTCCGTGGCGGGCCGCGCGCCACGCGGCCGTGCGCAGGGCCAGGGTCGAGAAGCGCGCACTGGCCACGCGCGCAGCCGGCGGGTCGCCGGCGACCGTATCGACGAGCGCACGGCAGAGCCCCGCGACCGCGACGGCGACGGTGGGGTCGGGCACGACGTCGGTGACCCGGACCTCGACGGTCGGGTACCTCGCCGAGAGCCGCGCGTCGTAGTAGAGCATCCCGGCGTCGAACGCCCCACCGCCCGCGACGACCGCGTCGGCCGTTCGGCGGTAGGTGTCGACATCGCGCCAGAGCGGCGCCGGACCGGCTGTGGGGAGCTGCGACAGCACGATGGAGCGCCAGCTCGCGTGCCCGGTGTCGCGGCCGTGCCAGTAGGGGGAGTTGGCCGTGACGGCCGTGAGCACCGCGAGCCATGGGCGTAGGCCGTCGAGGACGGCGACCCCCTCGTCGGGCGAGTCGACCGAGACGTGGACGTGGGTGCCGCAGGTGAGCTGCTGGGAGGCCAGCTCGCCGAACTCCTTCCCGATCCGGTCGAAGCGGTCGGACACCACCGGCGTCGGGAGGTGCTCCCCCGGCCAGGTTCCCGATGCGACGACGACCGCCTCCTGCGTGGCCGCCAGTCCGGAGACCCGGCGGCGCAGGTCCTTCAGGTCGGAGGCGAGGGTGTCGAGCGAGGCGGTCGGCCGGGAGCAGACCTCGACCTGCTCCTGCTTGAACTCCCCCTTGACCCACGCGTCCGCGGCGGCCTCGGCGATCGCCGGACCGATCGCCACCGGCCCACCCATCTCGGCGTCCACGAGCAGGAACTCCTCCTCGACCCCGACGGTGCGGGGCGTCACCGAAGGCTCGACCGACCGGCTGACCACGCCCCGAGGATCTCATCCGAGAACCGTCCACCGAGGAGTCCGCTCGCTTGGATCCCGAAGACGAGACCACCCGCCAGCTCGGGCTCGGCACGCACGAGCGGCGCGATGACCTCCCGCCGCAGGACCTGCTCGTGCACGGCGTCGGCCTCGACGTGCTCGGCGTAGTAGTGCTCCGTGGCAGGGCCGCAGCCGAGCCGCCGAGCCGCGCGGACGAGGCGCGCCGAGCCCGGCGACGAGGTCAGCTCGATGACGGCGAACAGCCCGACCGCGGCTCCCCGCAGCTCCCGCCGCATGCCGCACAGGGACATGAGGTTGACCTCCGCCAGGGCGGCGGCGCTCACCTCGTCGAGGTGGTGACCGTAGTGGTCGCACAGCCCGAGCTCTCGCATCATCGCCGCGAAGAGCTCGGAGTGCATCTGCTCTGCGCGACCCGCGCCGTACTCGTCGTGCTGCACCGTCATGAGCCCCGCCTTGGCCGGACCGTCGAGCCGGGAGATCACGAGGAGCTGTGGGTCCGCCTCCTTGAGGTGGTAGGCCGACCGGTGCGTGACGTACTCGCGCATCTGACCCAGCGTCCCCCGCTCGGCGAGGTGGTGGGAGATGCCCGGCTCGCCGACCCGCTCGGTGAGGAGGGCTCCGATCTCGGCCTCGAGGTCGTCGCCGCCGGGCACGTCGCGCCGCAGGGCGGTGAGGAAGGTCGACTCGAGCTCGAGACGGACGCCCAGCAGCTCGTGGTGCCACTCCATCTCCTCCGGGACGCCGTCGAAGCCGCGGTAGTGCAGCTCGTAGCAGACGTGGAGGGCCAGCTGGAGGTCGTCGCCGTAGGGGTCGACCTCGCCCGACGTGGGGAAGGGATCCCCGATGCGACCGGTGCAGAAGTCGATCACCGCCGCGGAGATCGGACCACGCGGTGTCGGCAGGGGCGGGCGCGCCGACGGCGCGTGGGCGGACTCGGGCAACCGGCACGAGGCCGTAGGCGTGGCCGTGGGCGTGGTCGCGGGCGCGGGCGCCGGCGCCACCCGCGTGGCCGAAGTCACCGGAGTGGGCGGCGCCGTCTGACTGTCCTTGCTCACCGTGCGTGACCTCGCCGGAGCGGACAGCGTCGGACCAGCCTTCTCGGAGGGCGCAGCAGGCGTCACGGTGGCGGTCACGACTTCTCCCCGTCCGCCGGCGCGCCCCGACCGGCACGCACCTTGTCGCGGTGGCTCGTGTCGCAGAAGGGCGCGATGCGACTGCGGCGGCATGTGCACAGCGCCACGGTCCCGCGGTCGGAGCGGACGACCTCGCCGTCCGGTGTCACGACCTCGACCGGCCCCTCGACGAGCACGGGCCCCTCACCCGTCACCACCACGCGGTTCACGCGCGCTTCCCTGCCGGTCGTCGTCATGCCGTCGCCTCCAGTCCCACCGTACCCACCGTCGGGCGCACCGCACGCACGACGGCCAGCTCCTCGAGCTCCTGGCCCTCGGCGACGAGTCCGCGACGCCGCATCGCCGCGGCGCGGGCCCGCATCACCGGACCGAAGGCCTCCGGTTCGCGCCGCACGACCTCGACGCCGAACCCGTACTGCACGAGGCAGCGGGTGGTCGCGTCGACGTCGGCGACGTCGGACTGCACGATCAGCAGGCTGCCTCCCGGGGCCACGTGGGCGTAGGCCTCGCGGCAGATCCGGTCGAGGAGCAGCCGTCCGTCGGGCCCGGCGTCCCAGCACCGGTCGACGCGGTGGCGGGAGGGACGGCTCGTGAAGGAGGGCACGTAGGGCGGGTTCGCCAGGATGAGGTCGAACTGCCCGACCTCGTCCAGTGCCGCGAAGAGGTCGCCGCGCAGGACGGTGACGGGGACGCCGTGACGGCGCGCGTTGATCCAGGCGTTTGCGGACGAGCGGTAGGACAGGTCGACAGCCGTCACGTCGGTGGCGCCGGCGAGCGCGGCGGCGACGGCGAGTGCACCGGTCCCGGTGCACAGGTCGAGGACCCGCGCGCCGACGGCGCAGCCCAGCTCGGTCATCGTGTCGGCGAGCAGCCACGTGTCGGCCTGCACCGGGTAGCACCCCGGGAGCCTCACGAGTGCGGGACGGGACCCCTCGAGCCCGGACTCCGGCTCCTGCAGTCGGCTCATGATGCTCCTCGGTCGTCGGACGGCGGAGGCGTGGTGTGCCCCCGGCGATCCCATACCCGCGAGCGAGCCGGTTCATGCTTCGCGCGAGGACCTCAGGCCCGAGGGGCGGTGAACCTCCGCAGGAACGCCGAGAGAAGCCCCGCCGACGCCTCGCGGGGGAGCGCCTCGATGAGGGTGAGGACACTGGTGAGGTCGAGGTCGCCTCCGTCGCGCGCCGCGTCCGCCAGTGCTGCCGGATCCGGTATGCCGTCCGCGGACAGTGCTTCCGGGCTCGGCAACGCGTGGCCGCGCACCACGGCGGCTCCCTCGACGAGGGCAGCGCCGAGCTCGTCGACCAGCCCCTCGGTCACGGGCGTGATGGTGAGGTGTGCGGTGTGCGGCACGACGCTGCCGTCGGACTGCTCGAGCGCGGGCTGACCCTGCAGGACGAACCCGCGCTCGGCCACGGCCGCCACCCAGAGCAGCGGGTCGACCCGCCGCTGCGGCTCGACGTCCTCGTCCGTGGCGACGGCGACGAGCGGGCCCTGCCGGTCTCCGAGGATCCGCAGCCCTTCGATCCCCTCGACCGTGGCGACCACGGCGGCGGTCGCGTCGACGACGCGACGGGTGAGGCCGGCATACCCGCTCGGTCCGAGGGTCTGCACGACCGCCCAGGCCGCGGCGAGGGACGTCGCCGAGCGGGTGCCGAGCATCGTCGGGTTGACGACGGGGTAGCCGAGCCAGCCGGTCGTGGCGAAGTAGCGCGCGAGGTCGAGCTCGCCGTCGGCGAAGAGGAGGAGTGAGGCGCCCTTGGGGACGTAGCCGTACTTGTGGATGTCGGCGCTGATGCTCGTCACCCCCGGGACGCGGAAGTCCCACTGCGGCAACGGATCCCCGCCCGCCTCCTCCCACCACGGGAGCACCCAGCCGCCGACGCAGGCGTCGACGTGGCAGGGGATGTCGAGGTCGGCTGCGGCCCCAGCCACCTCGGCGATCGCGTCGACCACCCCGTGGGGGTAGGACGGGGCGGACACGACGACGAGCGCCACGTCGGGCCCGAGGGCGGCCTCGAGGGCGCCGGGCGCGGCTCGGCCGGTCCCGACCTCGACGGGGACGACGTGGGCGTCGAGGCCGAAGTAGTGCGCCGCCTTGTGGAACGCGGCATGGGTCGACGACGACAGCACGAGCCGCGGTCGCCCGCTCCCACCCCGGGCGACCCAGTGGTCGCGTGCGGCCTTGACGGCGAGCAGGCAGCTCTCCGTGCCACCGGAGGTCACCGACCCGGTGGCGGTCGGGCCGTGGAGCATGCTGCGGCCGAACGCGACGAGGTCGGACTCCATGAGCGCCACCGACGGGAAGGTCGTCGGGTCCAGCCCGTTGACGGGTTGGAGGAGCCGCATCGCCTGTGCCGCAACCTCATCGAGCTCTGGTCGACCGTGGTCGTAGACGTAGGAGAGCACCCGACCGCCATGCGTGGGCGCGTCGTGCTCGCGGTAGGCGCGCAGCTGAGCGAGCACCTCGTCGGCCGTGCGTGCGTCAGCGCCCATCGAGCGCCACCTCCGGTTCCTCGTGGCGCCGCAGCACCGAGATCGAGACGAGTGCGAGTGCCGCCGGCACGAGGGTGAACGCGAGCCCGATGGCGATGTGGGCGCTGCGCGGCTGGGCCGCCGGGTCACCCGCGCTCGAGACGAACCCGCCGACGGCGAGCATGGCGAGGACGACCGCGGGCCCGAGCGCGAGCCCGGCCGTCTCCAGGGCGGTCCACACCCCGCTCATCGCACCGCCTCGGGCCCGTCCCGCCTCCTCGATGACGTCCGGGAGCATCGCCAGCGGGAAGAGCTGCATCCCGGCATACGCGACGCCGCCGGCCGCGAGGGCGAGGACTGAGAGCCAGACCCAGCCGGCCACGAGCGCAGGCACCTGCACGACGCACGCGGCGACGAAGAGCCAGGACGCCGAGAGGTATGCCGTCCGCTTGCCTCGCGCGGCCGCGTGCCGCTTCCACAGCGGCATGACGACGAGGGCAGGGGCGACGACGGCGGCGAAGAGGATGCTCACCCACGACTGCGAGCCCAGCAGGTAGGTCGCGACGTACTGCGCGGCGGCGAGGACGATGCCGGTGGCGAGGGCCTGGAGGACGAAGACGACGAGCAGCGAGCGGAAGCGGGGCAGGTCGCGCACCGCGTCGAGGCCGGCGCGCAGGGTGACCGCCTCGCCGGACCCGCGGGCGACGCTCTCGTGACCGCGGAGGCTGGCGACGGTGGCGAGCATGCCTGCGGCGAGGGCAGTCGCGGACACGACGGCCATGACGAGGTAGCCGGCCCGTCCGCCGCCGAGGGCGTCGCGGACGGCAGGGGCGCCGGCGCCGAAGGCGAGGATGGCGAGGGCGAGCACGCCCACCCGCCAGGCCATCATCCGGGTGCGCTCGGCGTAGTCGCTGGTGATGTCGGCGGGCGCCGCGATGTAGGGCACCTGGAAGAGGCTGAACGACGTCGTCGCGAGGATGAAGGCGACGACGACCCACAGGGCGGCGATCGCGGTGCCGACGCCGTCGGGCACGGCGAACATCGCGACGAAGCCGACGGGCAGGGTGACCGCGCCGAGCAGCATGAGCCGGTGGCGCGACCCACGGGTCGCGACCTCGTGGTCGCTTCGCGCTCCGATCGCCGGGTCGATGACGACGTCCCACACCTTGGGGACGAGGACGACGACGGCTGCGAACGCCGCGGCCACGCCGAGGGTGTCGGTGAGGTAGTAGGCGAGGACGAGGCCCGGCAGCGTGCCGAACCCGCCCGTGCCCACGCTGCCGGCGGCGTAGCCCGCGGTCTGGGCGCGGGTGAGGCGGTCGCGGGGCATGCACCGCAGTATGTCCGTCGGTGGACGGCGGGGCGGGAGATCGGCACCAGCCGGGCCGCGCCGTCCCGACCGTCGAGGTCCTCAGTGCCCGGCGTCGCTCCGGACCAGCCGCAAGGCGCCGAGGGTGGCGGCACCGACCGCCCACCCGACCATCGTCAGCCGCGCCAACGACACCGTCATGTCGTCGAGCGGTCCCTCGCCGAAGATGAGGAAGAGCGCCGCGGAGCCCGGCAGCCACGACGACACCGTCGCTGCCCACTCGAACGGCAGGTTGGCCACGATGGGCGGCAGCACGAGGAGCAGGGCCAGTGCCAGCACGAGGGAGGCCGCCGTGCTGCGGGTCGCGAGTCCGAGCCCGATGCCGAGCAGCGCGCCGCAGGCGAGGACGACGGCGAGCTCCCCGGCGGAGCGCAGGCCGTCGTCGAGCGGCAGGCCGACGCCCGCGAGCGCTCCCATGACGAGGCTCGCCAGGGTGACGAGGATGATCCCGATGAGTGTGACCGTGAGGACGATGACGAGGCCGCGGGCCGCGAAGAGGATGCCGCGCCGCGGTGACCACTGGAGCGTCGGGACGATCGCACCGGTGGCGTGGTCGGCCGTGCTCGTCATGACCGCGAGCGCGACCGTCCCGAAGAGCGCAAACATCGCGGTGAAGCGGGCGCCGTCCCACCCGGTGGCGTCGGCGGGGATCGACTCCGGGTTGCTCGCGGCGTCGACACCCGCGAGCACGGCGACCCCGACCATGAAGAGCCCGAGGCACACCACGAGGACCCAGCTCGACCGGACGCTCCAGATGCGGCTCCACTCCGCTCGTCCTGCCCGGGCCAGGACCGTCGCACTGCTCATCGGACCCCTCCTTCCGCCGACGCCGGCACGTGGCCGTGGTGCTCGACGCTGCCCTCGGTGAGGGCGAGGTAGGCGTCCTCGAGGGACTGCTCCACCTCCGCCAGGTGGTGGAGCGGTATGCCGTGTGCGTGCGCAAGGTCCCCGACCGCGCTCGCCGCAAGCCCGCGGACCTCGAGCTCGCCCTGACCGTGTAGTGCGACGGTCACGTCCCGCGCGAGCAGGGCGGCGAGGTCGTCGGCCCGGGGCGAGCGCACGCGCACCCGCTGGCCGTCCAGCCCGGCGAGCAGCCCGTCCATCTCGGTGTCGGCGATGAGCCGACCGCGCCCGATGACGACGACCCGGTCGGCGATGAGCTGCATCTCGCTCATGAGGTGGCTCGACACGAGGACGGTGCGACCCTCGTCGGCGAACCCGCGCAGCAACGCCCGGATCCACCGCACCCCGTCGAGGTCGAGGCCGTTGACCGGCTCGTCGAAGAGCAGCACGGGTGGGTCCCCGAGCAGGGCTGCCGCGATCCCGAGGCGCTGGCGCATGCCGAGCGAGTAGCCCTTCACCCGGCGTCCCGCCGCCGCCTCGAGACCGACCTGCTCGATGACCTCGTCCACCCGCGAGCGCGCGATCCCGTTGCTGTGGGCGCCGATTCGCAGGTGGGACCGCCCGGTCCGACCGGGGTGCATGGCGCCCGCGTCGAGCAGCGCGCCGACCTCGCGCAGCGGTGCGGGGAAGTCGGTGTAGCGCTTCCCGCTCACCCGCGCGCTGCCGGCCGTCGGCCGGTCGAGACCGAGCACCATGCGCATCGTCGTCGACTTGCCCGCGCCGTTCGGCCCGAGGAACCCCGTGACCTTGCCCGACTCCACCGCGAAGGTGAGGTCGTCGACGGCGCGCACCCCGGCATACACCTTCGTCAGTCCCTCGACCGTGATCATGACCCGCTCCCTCTGCTCGTCCGACCGCTGCGTCGGACGCTAGGGCCGGCGGCGGCAGCGACGGGGGTGCGACCTGTGAAGGTTGTGTGCAGATCGGCGCCCGTCCCGGCGGGAACTGCCCGGACGGACGGGACACCGACCCCTGTCGGCAAGGACGCGGGGCGGCCCACCGTTGGGGTCGTCCAGCTCTTCCGACAACCACAGGAGACGCCGTGAGCGCCACCATCGCCCCCGACCACACCGCCCGGCTCGACCTCGAGCCCGCGCGCAGCACCCACACCTCGACCGGCCGCGGCTGGGCGTTCACCGGCGTCGCCGCCGGGCTCGCCTCGATCGTCGGCATCGCCGCCTCGATGCAGATCGACGCGGTCTACTCCCCCGACGCCGACGGGGACCCCGACGCCATCGTCGCCCGGCTCGCCGAGCTCGTCCCGCAGATCCTCGTCTTCCACACGGCGACGATGGTCTCGGTCGTGCTGCTGCTCGTCTTCGCGGCCGGCCTTCGCCGGCGCCTCGCCGACCAGCTGCCGAGCCGCAGTCTCCTGCCCGACGTCGCGGCCGGCGGACTGGGCCTCGTCGCGGTCGCAGGCCTCATGGGCTCCGGTCTCACCACCGAGTTCGTCTTCGGCGTCTCCGACCCCGGCAACGGGCTCGTCCCCGAGTCGGCGGTCTTCTTCAACCACTGGGTCGGCACGATCCCGTGGCTCTGGGTCGGCGCCGGCGCCACCGGTGTCGCCGTCGCGGTGAGCGCGCTGCGCCACGGTGCCGTCTCGCGGTGGCTCGGCTGGGTCGGGATCGTCCTCGGCGGGCTCACGCTCCTGCTCGGCATCTCGCCGCTGCAGTACATGGCGGGCATGACCGGTCCGGTGTGGCTCTTCGTCACCGCCCTGGGCCTCGCCCTCGGCGACCGGGCCACCCGTTCGCGGGTCTGACAAAAGCCCTGATCAGCACCGTGAACCGACGCTATGGTGCCGACATCATGAGCCCCTCCGACGCCCTGACGAGGGTCGGCCAGCCCCGGGCGGCCGCGGTCATCGCCGCGTCCGCCTGGGGCACCGCCGTGCTCGCGGTGGCGCTCGTCGTCATGGCCCGCCCGGCACTCGGCGAGGGTGTCTGGTTCTTCGTCGTCGACGTCGCGGTGGCGTGCGTCTACGGCACGGTGTCGGCCCTCATCGTCTCCCGCCGCCCGCACCCCGTCGGCTGGCTCCTCGCCCTGGCCGCGATCGGTGGCGGAGTGGCCGCCCTCGGCTTCGGCTACCCCGCCCTCGCCTCGCAACGCCCCGGCCTTCCGGGCGCGGACCTCGTCCAGTGGCTCCAGAGCACCGCGTGGGTCCCGGGCACGCTCGCCCTCTTCCTCGTCGTGCCGTGGCTCGTGCGCGACCACCCGCTCGGCCGCGCCCGGTGGGGAGTGGCGGCCGGCGGCGTCGTCATCGTCGCCTTCCTCGCCGCCCAGCTGCTCGACGCACGAGCACCCTTCACGATCCTTCTCGCGCTCGCCGTCGTCCTCGGGCTGGTCGCCGCCGGCGCGGTCGAGCACCGCCACCGCCGCGGCCCCGTCGCCGAGCGCAACGGTCTCGGCTGGCTCGCCCTCGGTGCTGCGCTGCTCGCCCTGTCGTTCGTCCCCCTGCTCCTGCCGCCGGGTGCCCTGCCCCTCCCCGTCTGGACGACGCCCGTCCTCCACCTGCTCTCGCAGGCCGTCTATCCAGCGGCGATCCTCGTCGCAGTCCTGCGCAGCCGCATGTGGGGACTGCAGCTCGCCGTGAGCCGCACCGTGCTCGCCGGCCTCGTCACGGTCTCGCTCGTCGCGGTCTACGTCGTCGCCACGGTCGTCGCCACGAGCCTCCTGCCCGGTGACGGCGCCGGTCTCGTCGGGGCCGGAGTCGTCGCCGTCGCTGTCCAGCCGACGAGGTTCTGGCTGGAGCAGCGCGTCCACCGTCTCGTCTACGGCGTCGCCGCCTCCCCCGACCACGTCGTCCGCCGCCTCGGCAGCCATCTGCGCCTCGCCGAGACGACCGACGACCTCCTGCGCGGCCTCGCCGCCGACATCGGCTCCGCGATGCGTCTGGAGTCCGTGACGGTGGCCCTTCCTGGCCGCGAACCCGTCGTCTGGGGTATGGCGGGTGCCCACCCCGTGCGCGTCCCGCTCGACCACCGCGGCGAACCCGTCGGCGAGCTCGCCGTCACCCTGCCCGGTGGTGAGAGCCTCGGGTCGCGCGGGGAGCAGATGCTCGGCGACCTCGCCACGGTCGTCGCGACCGCCGCCGCCGTCACCCGGGCCGCCGCCGACGTCGACGACGCCCGGGCGCGCCTGTCCCGGGCCCGGCTCGAGGAGCGCCGCGTCATCCGGCGCGAGATCCACGACGGTCTCGGGCCCTCGCTCGCCGGCCTGCGGCTCGGGCTCCAGGGCGCCCGCAACCTCATGGCGACCGACCCGTCCGCTGCCGCCGCGCTGCTCTCGACGCTCCAGTCCGAGCTCGACCAGCGGGTCACCGACGTCCGCACGCTCTCGCACCACCTGCTCCCGCCCGTCCTCGACGAGCTCGGGCTCGCCGCCGCCCTGGCAGAGCTGTCCGCCCGCCACGCGGAGGACGGCGTCGAGATCGCGCTGGACCTCGGTCACGACGACGCCCTCGACCCACAGACCGCCGCCGCGGCCTACGCGATCGTCGCCGAGGCGGTCACGAACACGCTGCGGCACAGCGGCGCCCAGTCCGCGTGGGTGACGACGACCTCCGCTCCGGCGGGCCTGCGGGTCCGCATCGCCGACGACGGCCGGGGCTTCTCCGCCGAGGCCAGGGCCGGCGTCGGCACCCGCTCGATGCGTGAGCGCGCGGAGGAGCTCGGTGGCAGCCTCTCGATCACCTCACCCGAGACCGGCGGCACCCTCGTCGAGGCCCTCCTCCCCCAGGGCGTGGCGGTGACCCGTGGGTGACATCACCGTGGCCGTCGTCGACGACCATCCCGTCTTCCGGATGGGCATGGCCGGCCTCCTCGCCTCCCTCGACGGCATCACCGTCGTCGGTCAGGCGAGCGACGCGGCAGAGGCGCTCGCCCTGCCGCTCGCCGACATCGACGTCGTCCTCATGGACCTCAATCTCGGCGCGGACTCGGGCATCGAGACGACCCGCGAGATCGTCCGTCGTGACCCGGACGCGCGCGTGCTCGTCGTGACGATGCGCGAGGACGACGACGCGGTCGCGTCCTGCATGCGGGTCGGCGCGCGCGGCTACCTCCTCAAGGGCGCGAGCCCCGACGAGGTCGAGCGGGCGGTGCGCGCCGTCGCGAACGGCGACGTCATCCTCGGCTCCGCCGTCGCCGCCCGGGCGGTCACGGCGCTCACGTCGGGGCGGTCCGTCGCCCGCGTCCCCTTCCCCGACCTCACCGACCGCGAGCGCGAGGTGCTCGACCTCGTCGCCCGCGGCCACGACAACCTCACGATCTCGCGGCGCCTCGTCCTCTCGCCCAAGACCGTCCGCAACGTCGTCTCCAACGTCCTCACCAAGCTGGCCGTGCGTGACCGGGCCGCGGCCGTCGTGCGCGCCCGCGAGGAAGGCCTTGGCGTCGACTGACCGGTCAGCCTGTGCGGGCGAGGTGCGCCACGACGTAGAGCACCCCGAACGGGTCGCTGACCTCGCACGTCACCACCTCGAACGCCCCGTATGCCGGCCCGCCGGTCGCGTTGACCGGTGCCCCTGCCGCTCCGGCCAGGACCTGAAGTGGCGCCCGGCCGGCGACGAGCAGGTCGGCACAGAGGTTGGTGTCGAGGGTGAGCAGACCGTCGAGACCTCCGTCGGCCGCACCGCGCAGCGCAGCGACGATGACGTCGTCGACCTCGTGCGACCGGGGGTCGAGGTGGCCGGGTGCCTTCTCGGTCCGGCGGGCGGAACCGTCGGCGACGACGAGCATCGTCGTGGGGGGTGTCTTTGCTCCACCTCCCGAAGCAGCCGTCGCGCCGTGAGGTTCGGCCCCCGATGCCGCGGCCGGGTCCATCACGTCACGTGCGGAAGCGAAGCCACCCCCCTTCGCCTCACCAACCGACGCAGACGCAGGCACCTCTGCATCACCAGCGGAAGCGAAGCCACCCCCCTTCGCCTCACCAACCGACGCAGACGCAGGCACCTCTGCATCACCAGCGGAAGTGAAGCCACCCCGCCGAGCGTGGTGGTCGACCGCGTCCTCAGCCGACGTCCTGCGCACCCGGCCAGCGGGCACCGACGGACCCGTCGCGACCGCGCGCCCCAGGTCGACGCAGTCAGCCGTCGGGGCGTCCCACGGGACTGCGACGTGCTCGACCTCGAACCCGAGGTGGGTCGAGGCCAGCAGGTGGTCCGCGACGCGCAGCCCCACGGCCGGGCGAGTGCTCCGCGGCTCGCGGTCGGTGGCGTGGACGACGACGACGTGCGCCGCCGTGGCCACGGCGTCCCGCACTGCCGCGACGCAGGACTCGAGCAAGCCGGGGGCCGCAGGGACGCGACCCTGGTACTCCGGCAGCAGCAGCGGCGCGGCCGGGACGATGACGACGTCGGTGATCACGCGAGCCCCCGTGCGGTCCGGGCCGGTGCCAGGTCGCCGGCGAGTACCGAGACCATGTCGAGCACCTGACGGGTCTCGACGACCTCGTGGACGCGGTAGATGTGAGCGCCGTGCCAGGCGGAGATCGCCGTCGCCGCAAGAGTCCCGGTCAACCGCTCGCCGACCGGGAGGTCGAGGGACTCGCCGACGAAGTCCTTGTTGGACAGCGAGACGAGCAGCGGCCAGCCGAGCGCGACGAGCTCGTCGAGCCGCCGGGTCACCTCGACCGAGTGCCACGTGTTCTTGCCGAAGTCGTGTGCCGGGTCGATGACGACCCGCTCGCGCGGGACACCCACCGACACGGCGCGGTCGGCCTGGGCGACGAGCGACTCGACGACGGACGCGACGACGTCGTCGTACTCGATCCGGTGCGGCCGGGTCCGTGGCGTCACGCCGCCGGTGTGGGTGCAGACGACGGCGGCGTCGAACTCGGCCGCCACCTCCACGAGCTCCGGGTCCGCGCCGCCCCACGCGTCGTTGAGGATGTCGGCGCCCGCCTCGAGGACGGCCCGACCGACGGACGCCCGCCACGTGTCGACGCTGATGAGGAGGTCGGGGTGCTCGGCGCGGACGGCGGCGACGAAGTCGACGACCCGCTCCTTCTCCTCGTCCTCACCGATCTCGACACCCGGGGCGGCCTTGATGCCGCCGATGTCGACGATGTCCGCACCCTGCGCGACGACCTGGCGGACGCGGTCGAACGCCGCGTCCTCGCGCCACGTCGCGCCCTTGTCGTAGAACGAGTCCGGCGTGCGGTTGACGATCGCCATGACGAGCCGCGACCGGGCGTCGAACTCGCGCCGGCCCAGCCGGAACGTGAGGTCACTCATCGAGACTCCGCGCGGGGACCAGGCTCTGCGTGGGCCGGCATACCGACGCTGTCGGCCGGAGGCCGCTCGCCCGTCGCCACCGCGGTGACACGCGGCTCGAAGCCCGCCTGCCCGCGGGCGTACTGCGTGAGCCCCACCGTCTCCTCCGCCCGGACCGGCCCCGCACCGGAGCGTTCGCGCCGCCGGTCCGCGGCCGCCAGCACCTGGACTGCCATGAGGCCGAGGGTGTCATGCCGGTGGTGCCGGTGGGTGCGACGGCCGAGGTCGACCTGCGCGATGGCGTCGATGCCGTGTGCGTCATAGGTGTCGACGAGGGCGGCGATCTCGACGCCGTAGCCGACCGGCACGGCATACGACGCGAAGGCTGCGCGCCGGATGGCCCATTCGCCCGAGAGTGGCTGCACGACGCCTGCGAGCCCGGGACGGTGCAGCGCCAGCCACGGTCGCGCGACGAGCTCGGTGACCCGCCCGCCCGACTCCTCCTCGCGACCGGTCGCGTCGATCATCGGCCGGTCGTAGACCGCCTTGACGAGCTGCACCGCATCATCGACGAGGAGCGGCGCGAGCAGTCCGGTGACGAAGTGCGTGCCCCAGTCGACGAGGTCGGCGTCGACGAAGACGAGGAGGTCGCCACGCGTGACGTGCTGCGCCTTCCAGAGCGCCTCGCCCTTGCCCGGCACCGAGCCGAGGTCGGGCCGGATCCTGTTGGCCGAGAACACCTTTGCCCCGGCAGCGCGAGCCACCTCGGCCGTCCGGTCGCTGGAGTCGGAGTCGATGACGACGACCTCGTCGACGAGCCCGCCACCACCGTCGCGCACGAAGTCGGCACGGATCCGCTCGACGACCGCCGCGACGGTCGCCTCCTCGTCCTTGGCCGGGACGACGACAGAGACGGTGTGCCCACCCTTGCGCTCGAGGAGCGCCTCGGGCGTCCAGTCCGACGCCCGGTATGCCGGCCGGTCCACACGGTGTGGCTGGTGCCCGTCCATCTCGCTCACTGCCCGAACGTCGGGCGTCGCTTCTCACGGAAGGCCGTGAGCCCCTCGACGAAGTCGCGTGTGCGCAGGAGGGCGTGCTGGCCTTCGTTCTCGCGTGCCAGCGTCGAGTCGAGGTCCAGCGCGGCGGCGGTGATGGCCGCCGTGGTGCGTGCCGTGCCCGTCGGGGAGAGCGCGGCGAGGTGTGCGACGAGCTCGTCGGCGCGCGCGGCGAAGCCTTCCGCCGGCACGGACTCGGCGACGAGCCCCCACTCGGCGGCGACGGCCCCGGTGAGCCGCTCGCCGGTGAGCGCCAGGCGCAGGGCGCGGGCCCGTCCGATGGACGCGACGACGAGCGCGGTGGCGCCGCCGTCGGGCATGAGGCCCAGGGCCCCGAAGGCGAGGACGAGGGTCGCCTCGTCCCCGACGAGGACGTAGTCGGCGGAGAGCGCCATCGCGAGCCCGGCGCCGGCGGCGACGCCCGGCACGAGTGCAATCACCGGCGTGCCCGCCTCGACGACCGCGCGGCTCACCGCACCCACGCCGTGCAGGGTCCCGTCGAGGTCGCCCTCGTCGAGGTGCACGGAGAGGTCAGCGCCGGCGCAGAAGGCTCGCCCCTGACCGGAGAGCACGATGACGCGCACGGCCGGGTCGGCGTCGAGCCGCCGCACCGCGTCGGCCGCTGCCTCGAGCATCGGCACGTCGACGGCGTTGAGGCGGTCGGGGGCGGCGAGCGTGACGCGCCCGACCGCGCCGTCCACCTCGACGAGGACGGAGTCCGCCGAGCGCTCGCTCATGCCGAGGCCCTGGAGCCCGAGCCGCTGCCGGACCCGTCGCCGGCCCCGTCGCCGGATCCCTCCGGAGCCGACGGGCGGTAGAACGCCGCGAGCATCGCCCCGGCCGCGGCCACCCCACCGACGGCGGCCAGCGCGCCCCAGCCCAGCCCGGCGAGGTCGAGGCCGAGCGCGTTGTCGAGCGACCACCGCCCGGGCCCGAGCACCGCGAGCGCCACGGCGACGATGGCAACGAGCACGACGTACTCCCAGCCGCCCTTGAAGATGAAGTAGCCCTTGCCGCGGTGGTCGGTGAGCGCGGCAACGGTCATGAGGCCCACGAACGCCATCGCGGCGAGCCCGTTGAGCAGGCCGAGCGTGACGAGAAGTCCCGCGCCGATCTCGGTGAACGCGGCGAACCGCGCGTGCAGCCACCCCGGGCGCAGTCCGAGCGACTCGAACCAGCCGGCCGTCCCGGACAGCCCACCCTGCACCTTGTTGACCCCGTGCAGCACGAGCATCGGGCCCAGGGCGAGGCGGATGACGAGCGAGGCGACGTCGAGCTCGGTGGAGCTCAACGCGGTGGCGGCGGAGGTCATGACCCGGACCCTACGGTGAGCTCGCGCAGACCCGGCACGACCTGCTCGGCGAAGGTCCGCAGGAAGCGCTCCTGGTCACCGCCGGGCCCGTGGAAGACGAGGTGGTCGAAGCCGAGGTCGGTGTACTCCTTGACGGCGGACACCACGTCCTCCGGCGTCGAGGCCACGATCCAACGCTGCGCGACTTGCTCGATGGGCAGCTCGTCGGCGGCCCGCTCCATCTCCGCCGGGCTGGTGATCGAGTGCTTCTGTTCGGCGGTGAGCGACAGCGGCGCCCAGAAGCGTGTGTTCTCCAGGGCGCGCTCGGCGTCCGGGTCCCACGACAGCTTGATCTCGATCATCCGGTCGATGCTGCCGGTGTCCCGTCCCGACTTCTCCAGTCCCTCGGCGACGGCAGGCAGGAGCGAGTCGGCATAGAGCTCCCGGCCCTTGCCCGAGGTGCAGATGAAGCCGTCACCGGACCGGCCGGCATACCGGGCGACGGTCGGGCCGCCCGCGGCGACGTAGACGGGCACGGGCGTCTCGGGCCGGTCGAAGATCCGGGCGTCCTCGGTGCGGTAGTAGTCGCCCTCGAAGGTCACCGACTCCTGCGTCCACAGCGCCCGCATGAGCCGCACCGACTCGCGCAGCCGGGCGAACCGCTCCTTGAACTCGGGCCAGCCGCTCTCGGGCACCGAGCCGACGGCCACCTCGTTGAGCGCCTCGCCGGTGCCGACACCGAGCATGATCCGACCCGGCGCGAGGCAGCCGAGGGTCGCGAAGGTCTGCGCGACGACCGCGGGGTTGTAGCGGTAGGTCGGCGTCATCACCGACGTCCCGAGCATGACCCGCTCGGTCCGGGCCGCGACCCACGACAGCCAGGCGATCGAGCTGGGCGCGTGCCCGCCCTCGAGCCGCCACGGCTGGAAGTGGTCCGAGATCGTCACCGAGTCGAGCCCGAGCTCCTCGGCGAGCACGGCGTATCCCGCGAGCTCGGCCGGGGCGAACTGCTCGGCCGAAGCCTTGTAGCCGATGCGCATGCCGTCATCCTTCCCCATGCCGGTGCCATAGTGAGCACGTGGCCCCTGACCTGCACAGACGCCGTATGCCGTGCCTCGCGGTCGCCGGAGCGACGACCCTTGCGCTCCTGCTCGCGGGCTGCGCCGGACGCGGCTCGGCGGAGAACGAGCCGGTCGCCGACACCGCGACCCGCTTCCTCGCCTCCGTGACCTCGGCCCCTGACCAGGGCTGCGACCTCCTCGCCCCGGCGACACTCGAGGAGGTGGAGGCCGACGGCGAGCAGTGCGCCGACGTCCTGCCCGAGGCCGCCGGCGGCGAGCAGTCCGGCGAGCCGACGGTCGACGTCTACGGGCGCGACGCGATGGTGCGCTGGGGCGAGCAGGTGATCTTCCTGGCCCGGTTCGACGACGGCTGGCGGGTCACGGCCGCGGGGTGTGAGCCCACGGGGAAGGACCTGCCCTACGACTGCGAGGTGGAGGGGCCGTGAACGGCATGAGGTGGTCCTTCGTCGGCTGGCTCCTCGTCATCGGGTTCGGCCTGGCGTGGTGCCTCACCATCGGGGCGATGGCCCGATGAGGCGGCTGCGCGACCACGGCCTCGCCCTCGTCTTCGGCGCTCTCTTCCTCCTCTCCCTCACCGGACAGGCGCTGTGGGGAGTTGCCGAGCTCAACGGCGAGGCCCGCGACCGCGGCCTGCCGACGATCGGGCTCGGCGAGTACGTCACGTCCTCGACCTTCGCCGTCGACGTCGCCGAGAACTGGCAGTCCGAGTACCTCCAGTTCCTCCTCTTCATCCTCCTCACCGTGTGGTTCGTCCAGAAGGGCTCGCCCGAATCCAAGCCCCTCGACAAGACGGGCCGCGAGAGCGACGAGGACCAGAAGGTCGGGCGTCATGCGACGCCCGACTCGCCTCCGCTCGCCAAGGCCGAGGGCTGGCGTCGCTCGCTCTACTCGCACTCGCTCGGCCTGACGATGGGCCTCATCTTCCTCGGGTCGTGGTCCGCCCAGTTCGTCGCCGGCCGGGCCGCGCACAACGCCGACCTCATCCGCGACCTCAAGGAACCCGAGGGCTGGGCCGCCTACCTCACCGACCCGGACTTCTGGGGCCGCACGCTGCAGAACTGGCAGTCCGAGTTCCTCGCCGTGGCGAGCATGGTCGTCCTCTCGATCTACCTGCGCGAGCGCGGCTCGCCCGAGTCGAAGCCGGTCGGCGAGCCGCACGAGTCCACCGGGGTCGAAGGCTGAACCGCCCGGCTGGAGAGCTGAGCCCAGCGGGACTGCAGCGCACCGTTGACCGGCACGGCGCACCGGAGGACGCTGGCCGGAGGAGGTGTCGGACATGGCTTCCCACGCGATGAAGGCTCGCGGCAACGCGATCGGGCTGTGGATCCACCGGGCCTTCAGGGGGCGCCTCGACGGCGGCGGCAAGGTGGGCGGCGTCCTCATGCTGACGACGCCCGGACGACGCACGGGGCTCCCTCGCTCGACGATGGTCCGCTACCTCGACGACGGTGACACCCGGCTCGTGTGGGGCACGGGCAGCGGGTCGCCCACCGAGCCCGACTGGTTCCGCAACCTCAGGCAGGCCCCCGAGGCGACGATCGAGATCGGGACCACCTCGACCCGCGTGCGTCCCGAGGTGCTCGAGGGCGACGAGCTCGCTCGGGTCTGGCGCGACGTCGTCCTCGCCCAGCTCCCCACCGTCGCGAAGTACGAGCACCGGTCCGGTCGCACCATTCCGGTCGCTCGGCTGCACCCGCTGGGCCCCGCCACGGACGCGGCGGCCGGCAGTCCACGACGCGACTAGCCTGAGGGTGCGCGTGAGACCCACGCCATGGCACCGCTGCACCGTCGCGCAGCCCTCACTGACAAAGGAGTCACCACCGTGACCGCGTCGTCCGTCACCGCCCCCGGGACCGCCGAGGCCCCCGAGGCCACCGCCGCTCCGGGAGCCCCGCAGGCCTCCGCGCCGGAGCCCACGCCGCCCGCACCCGAGCCCCACGTCTCGTCCGTCCAGCACGACCCGACCGACACGTCCGGCCACGAGCAGGTCGTCCTCTGCTCTGACCCCGCGACCGGCCTGCGCGCGATCATCTCGATCCACGACACCTCTCTCGGCCCGGCCCTCGGCGGCACGCGGTTCTACCCCTACGCGACCCACGACGACGCGCTCGCCGACGTCCTGCGCCTCTCGCGCGGCATGTCATACAAGAACGCCGTCGCCGGCATCCCGCACGGCGGCGGCAAGGCCGTCATCATCGGCGACCCCACGACCGACAAGACCCCCGAGCTGCTGCGCGCGTTCGGCCGTTTCGTCGAAAGCCTCGGTGGCCGCTACGTCACGGCCTGCGACGTGGGCACCTACGTGCAGGACATGGACGTCGTCGCCGAGACGACCCGCTGGGCCACCGGCCGCTCGCCCGAGAACGGCGGCGCCGGCGACTCCTCCGTCCTCACCGCGTTCGGCGTCTTCCAGGGCATGCGGGCCGCCGCCCAGCACCTCTGGGGCGAGCCCACCCTCAAGGGCCGCCGGGTCGGCATCGCCGGCGTCGGCAAGGTCGGCCGCATCCTCGCCGGCCACCTCCTCGAGGACGGCGCCGACGTCGTCGTCACGGACGTCAACGCGTCCGCCGTCGACGCCCTGCTCGTCGCCCACCCCGGCATCGAGGTCGTCGGCGACGTCGCCGCCCTCGTCCGCAGCGACATCGACGTCTACGCCCCGTGCGCCCTCGGCGGCGCGCTGGACGACGACACCGTCGACGTCCTGCGCGCGAGCGTCGTCTGCGGTGGTGCCAACAACCAGCTCGTCACCGAGGGCGAGGGCGGCACGGCCGACCGCCTCGTGGCGCGCGGCATCACCTACTGCCCCGACTTCCTCGTCAACGCCGGTGGCGTCATCCAGGTGAGCGACGAGCTGCGCGGCTTCGACTTCGAGCGGGCCAAGCGGGGCGCGACCGCGATCTTCGAGCACACCCTCGAGGTCCTCCGGACCGCCGACGAGCGTGGCGAGAGCCCGGCAGCGGCTGCCGACCACATCGCCGAGCGCCGCATGGCCGCCGGGTCCTCGACGATCTGGCTGCCGCAGCACTGACCCTCCCCGCACCCGGCCGCACCCCGGCCGACCTGCCCGTATGCCGTGTGCCCGCCTCCTGAGGTGGGCACACGGCATACGAGGTTCTCGAGGTCTTCGCGGTGCCCCGGGCGGGCGCGACGCAGGACACGACCCGAGAACCGGACCCGTGCGCGGAAATCCCCCGGCCTGATGTAGCGTTGACCCCACGACACACACACGATTCCCGGGACCACAGCTTGCACGGGATGACCCCTTCGGGGCCGTCCCATCGGGTATGCCGTCCCGGCAGACGCACGAGGGGGTCACGCCATGGGGCGCGGCCGGGCAAAAGCCAAGCAGACCAAGGTGGCACGCGAGCTGAAGTACTTCAGCCCCGACACCGACTTGAGCGCGCTTGAGCGAGAACTTCACGGGAGCTCATCCCCTGCACCGTCGACCCGGAGCACCGGGCACGACCGTGACGAGGACGACGACTATGACAAGTGGGCCGCCGGGCGTCGCTGACGCCTGACGTCCACGCACGACACCTCGTCCGGCATGCACATCGTGCCGCCTGCGATCTGTCATGCTCGCGGGCATGACTGACGTGCGCAGTGCCGACGCCGCCAAGCGGCTCGGCGTCGAGACCACCGGCATCGAGATCATCGACGAGTCGGCCCGCACCGCGGCCCCTCGCGACCTCTTCTGGCCGTGGTTCGCCGCCAACGTGTCGGTGTTCGGCATCTCGTACGCCGCCTTCGTCCTCGGCTTCGGCATCTCCTTCTGGCAGGCCGTGCTCGTCACGGTCGTCGGGGTCGTCGTGTCCTTCGCCCTGTGCGGGATCATCGCCCTCGCCGGCAAGCGGGGCTCCGCGCCGACGATGGTGCTCTCGCGCGCCGCCTTCGGGGTCAAGGGGCAGAAGGTGCCCGGCGTCATCTCGTGGTTCGTCTCGATCGGCTGGGAGACCTTCCTCGCGATCCTCGCCGTCCTCGCGACCGCGACGATCTTCGAGCGGCTGGGCTGGGGCGGCGGCACCGCGACCAAGGTCGTCGCCGCGGTCGTCGTCGCCGCGATGATCGTGCTCGCCGCCGTCGCGGGCTACCACGTCATCATGCGGATGCAGTCGGTCCTCACCTGGGTCACCGGCGCGATCACCGTGCTCTACGTCGCGATGACGTTCACGCACATCGACTGGTCGGCCGTCTCGTCGCTTCCGTCGGGTGGCATCGGCGCCGTCATCGGGGCGCTCGTCCTCGTCATGACCGGCTTCGGCCTCGGCTGGATCAACATCGCCGCCGACTGGTCGCGCTACCAGCGCCGTGACGCCAGCGGCGCCGCGATCGTCGGCTGGAACACCTTCGGCGGCGCCCTCGCGCCGGCCCTGCTCGTCTGCTACGGACTCGCCCTCGCCGGGTCCGACCAGGCGGTCCTCGACGGCATCGGCGCAGACCCGATCGGCACGCTCGCGACGCTGCTGCCGACGTGGGTCCTCGTGCCCTTCCTCGTCGCCGCGATCCTCTCGCTCGTGTCCGGAGCCGTGCTCGGCATCTACTCGTCCGGGCTGACCCTGCTCTCGCTCGGCGTGCGCATCCCGCGTCCGATGGCGGCGCTCATCGACGGTGTCATCCTCACGCTCGGCACCTTCTACGTCGTCTTCGTCGCGGAGAGCTTCATCAACCCGTTCCAGTCGTTCCTCATCACGCTCGGCGTTCCGCTGGCCTCGTGGGCGGGGATCATGATCGCCGACATCGCGCTGCGCAAGCGCGACTACGACGACGACGCCCTCTTCGACTCCTCGGGCCGCTACGGCGCGTTCGACTGGGTGTCGATCGGCACGATGGCGGTCGCCTCCGTGCTCGGCTGGGGCCTCGTCGTCAACAACTTCGCCGATGACGCCTCGTGGAACAACTGGCAGGGATTCCTCCTCGACCCGCTCGGGCTCGGCACTTTCGTCGAGGACCCCGCCGGCTCCTACTGGGAGGGCACCTTCGCCTACGCCAACCTCGGCGTCCTCCTCGCCCTCGTGCTGTCCTTCGTCGTCACCTACGTCGCCCGCGGCGCCAAGGTCCGCGCCCAGGAGTCGCGCGCGTGAGCAGCGCCGCTCCCCCGACGGGCCGCCTGCCCGTCGACGAGGTCGCCCCCCTCGACGACGAGTGGCTCGTCGTCATCGACCCGCAGGCCGTCTTCGCCGACCCCGTGACGAGCCCGTGGGGCTCACCCATGTGGTCCGAGGTGGTGCCGCGGATCCGGCGTCTCGCGACGGCATACGAGGGTCGGGTCGTCGTCACGCGCTTCGTCGCGGACCCGGAGCTCGGCGGCTCGTGGGCCGACTACTACGACGACTGGCAGTTCGCGCTCGTCCCGGGCTCCGACCCCCTGTATGCCGTGGTGCCCGAGCTCGCGGACCTCACCGACCACGTCGTCACCGAGCCGACCTTCGGCAAGTGGACGGCCGGGCTGCGTCGCGTCATCGGCGAGCAGCCGCGGTTCGCGCTCGCCGGGGTCGCCACCGACTGCTGCGTCATCTCGACGGCCCTGCCTGCCGCTGATGCCGGCGCCACCGTGCGCGTCGTCGCGGACGCGTGCGCCGGGTCGAGCGTCGCGATGCACGAGCAGGCGCTCGGCGCGATGAGCATGTTCGCCCCGCAGGTGACGATCGTCTGAACGCGCGGGCCCTCAGATGACGCCGGTCGCGGCGAGGAGCGCCGCGCCGACGACGACGCCGAGCAGCCCTGCCGTCACGCCGGCGGCGCGCGCGCCCATCGCCTCCCCGCGCCCCAGCAGGGTCGCGGCGCCAAGACCGACACCCCACCCACCGACGAGCCCGGGGAGGGTCGTGACGACGAGCCCGCCGACGTCCGGCGACCCGAGGTCGCGCGACGCCACCTGCTCGATCGCGGAGCCGACGAGCCAGACGGCCACGAGGACGAGCACGAGCCAGGCCATGAGCACGACCGTCCCGGCCGCCAGCACCCCGACCGCCCAGCGCCGGGCCACACGCACGGGGTCACTGCCCACGGGTTCGCCGGTCACCGGTGAAGCCGGGTCGAGTCCCCGGGGAGGGCGGGTCGGGTCGGTCACCCTCCGAGGATGCCGGTCGAGGCCGCCCGTGTCCTGAGGTCGGCTGCTCAGGCCGGGTGGTCGCCGACGACCTGGACCGAGCCGCCGTCGACACCCTTGGCGCCACGCACGACCTCGACTCCGTCCTCGACCCGGGCGTCCTCGAGCGCAGTGACCTCGCCCATCGCCCAGGCGGCGAGCCCGCGGTCGGCGAGTGTGCGCACGGCGAGGTCGATCTGGTCGGCGGGCAGCATCGCGACGAACCCGACGCCCATGTTGAGGGTGCGCTCGACGTCGGCCTGCGGCACGTTGCCGAGGCGCTGGACGGTCGTGAAGACCGGTGGCGGGGTCCACGTCGCGCGGTCGACGCGGGCGAAGACGTCGGACGGCAGGACACGCGCGAGGTTGGCGGCGAGCCCCCCGCCGGTGACGTGCGAGAGCGCGTGGACGTCGACACCGTCGGTGCGGATGAGGTCGAGCAGGTCGCGCGAGTAGACGCGGGTCGGCTCGAGCAGCTCTTCGCCGAGGGTCCGGCCGAACTCGTCGACGTGGCGGTCGAGCTCCCAGCCGGCGTGGGCGACGACGCGGCGGACGAGCGAGTAGCCGTTGGAGTGCAGGCCAGAGCTGGCGATGCCGAGGACGACGTCGCCCGGGCGCACCCGCTGCGGGCCGAGGACGTCGGCGTACTCGACGACGCCGGTGGCCGCGCCCGCGACGTCGTACTCGTCGGGGTCGAGCAGGCCCGGGTGCTCGGCGGTCTCGCCGCCGACGAGGGCGACACCGGCCTGCTCGCACGCGCGCGCGATGCCGCCGACGATGGCGGCGATGCGCTCCGGCACGACCTTGCCGGTCGCGATGTAGTCGGTCATGAAGAGCGGCTCGGCGCCGCAGACGACGATGTCGTCGACGACCATGCCGACGAGGTCGAAGCCGATGGTGTCGTGCTTGTCGAGCGCCTGGGCGATGGCGACCTTGGTGCCGACGCCGTCGGTGCTCGTCGCGAGGACCGGCCGGTCCATGCGAGCGAGGGCGCTGGCGTCGAACATGCCGGCGAAGCCACCCAGCCCGCCGAGGACCTCGGGTCGGGTCGCCCGGCGGACGTCGGCCTTCATGAGCTCGACGGCCTTGTCACCCGCCTCGACGTCGACTCCGGCCGCGGCATACGTGATCTGTTCGCCCTGGTCGCACACGTCGGTCAGCCTAGGGTCAGGGCCGGCGGACGGCCTCGGCCGCCCCACCGGAGGCGGTGACGGACACGCGGTCGACGTCGAGCGTGCCGGCATCGGTCGGGTCGACGCCGGCGGCGTCGACCGGGAACTCGAGCTCGAGCAGCCCCTTGCCCAGCCGGTCGGCCGACGGCAGCTCGACCGGGTAGACGCCGGTGAAGCACGCGGTGCAGAGGCGCTCGGGCTCCTGCTCGGTCGCGGCGATCATCCCCTCCTCGGAGATGTAGCCGAGGGAGTCGGCGCCGATCGAGTTGCAGACCTCCTCGACCCCGATGCCGGTGGCGATGAGCTCGGCGCGGGTCGCGAAGTCGATGCCGTAGAAGCAGGGCCAGCGCACCGGCGGCGACGAGATCCGCACGTGCACCTCGGCCGCACCGGCCTCCCGGAGCATCCGGACGAGCGCGCGCTGGGTGTTGCCGCGCACGATCGAGTCGTCGACGACGACGAGGCGCTTGCCCTTGATGACCTCCTTGAGCGGGTTGAGCTTGAGGCGGATGCCGAGCTGGCGGATCGTCTGCGAGGGCGCGATGAACGTGCGGCCGACGTAGGCGTTCTTGACGAGCCCCTGGCCGTAGGGGATGCCCGACTCCTGCGCGTAGCCGATCGCCGCGGGCGTGCCCGACTCCGGCGTCGGCATGACGAGGTCGGCGTCGACGGGGTGCTCGCGGGCGAGCGCCCGGCCCATCTCGACCCGGGCCTCGTGGACGACGCGGCCGTTGATCGTCGTGTCGGGGCGGGCGAGGTAGACGTACTCGAAGACGCAGCCCTTGCGGTCGGTCTCGGCGAAGCGCTGCGAGCGCAGGCCGTCCTCGTCGATGGCGATGAGCTCGCCGGGCTCGACCTCGCGGATGAACGAGGCACCGACGATGTCGAGGGCGGCGGTCTCCGAGGCGACGACCCAGCCCCGCTCGAGGCGACCGAGGACGAGGGGACGGATCCCCTGGGGGTCGCGGGCGGCATACAGGGTGTGCTCGTTCATGAAGACGAAGCAGAACGCGCCGCGCAGGCGCGGGAGGACGTCGAGGGCGGCCGTCTCGACCGTGCGGTCGGGGTCCGCGGTGAGGAGGGCTGTGACGAGCGCCGTGTCGGTCGTGTTGCCACGGCCGAGCTCGCCCGGGTGGCGACCGTCGCCGCTCACCTCCTCGACGAGGTCGCGCAGCTCGGCGGAGTTGATGAGGTTGCCGTTGTGGGCGAGCGCGAGGGTGCCGCCGTCATGGCCACCGAGGGTGGGCTGGGCGTTCTCCCACGTGGAGCCGCCGGTCGTCGAGTAGCGGCAGTGCCCGATGGCGAGGTGACCCTTGAGCGAGCCGAGCGAGCGTTCGTCGAAGACCTGCGAGACGAGGCCCATGTCCTTGTAGACGAGGAGGCGGCGGCCGTCGCTCGTGGCGATGCCGGCGGACTCCTGGCCGCGGTGCTGGAGGGCGTAGAGCCCGTAGTAGGTCAGCTTGGCGACGTCCTCGCCGGGGGCCCAGACGCCGAAGACCCCGCAGGCGTCCTGCGGGCCCTTCTCGCCGGGCATGAGGTCGTGGGTGAGTCGTCCGTCTCCGCGTGCCACACTCCAAGTGTCCCACGACTCCGCGGGACCCCGGCGGCGGCCGCACTCCCGACCCATCCGCCGCGGGCTCGGCACCGAATGGCTTGCCATGGACGCTTCCGTTCCGACGTCGCACCCGCGCTGGCCGTATGCCGTCAGCGGCCTGCTCGCCGCGGCCGCCGGTGCCGCCGCCGGTCACCTCGTGGCCGCGTTCGTCGCGCCCGAGGCGTCCCCCGTGCTCGCCGTCGGTTCGCAGGTCATCGACGCGACCCCGACGCCCGTCAAGGAGTGGGCGGTGCGCACGATGGGCACCGCCGACAAGCCGATCCTCATCGGCAGCGTCACCGTCGTCACCCTTCTGCTCGCCGCCGCCGCGGGCCTCGTGTCCCGCACGCGCCCGCTGGTCGGCCGGCTCGTCATCGTCGGGCTCGCGACCCTCGCCGCGGCCGCTGCCGTGCTGCGGCCCACCGCCGGTCAGCTCGACGTCGTCCCCGGGCTCGTCACGGGCCTCGTCGGCGTCGGCGTGCTCACGCTCCTGCTCGGGCTCGTCGCCCGGCGCGAGACCGCCGTGGTCGCGTCCGGGCGGACCGGCGCCGCCTCGGCACCCGAGAGCCCGACCGACCACAATGCCCGCGCCACCGGCGAGGAGGTGTCGACCGGCCGCCGGAGCTTCCTGCTCGGGGCAGGTGCCACCGCGGTCGGCGCGGCCGCCGTCGGCGCAGTCGGCCAGAAGCTCACCGCCGACGCCATCGCCCCCTCGACCATGACGCTGCCGGCGCCTGCCCAGACGCTCGCGCCGCTGCCCGCGGGGATCGAGGGCACGGTCAAGGGAATCGTGCCGTGGCGCACCCCGAACAAGGACTTCTACCGGATCGACACCGCGTTGGTCATCCCTCGGGTCGACGTCGACTCGTGGGAGCTCACGATCGACGGCGAGGTCGACTCACCCTTCAGCATCGACTTCGCCGAGCTCTCCTCGATGGACCTCGTCGAGAAGGACATCACGATGTGCTGCGTGAGCAACGAGGTCGGCGGCGGCTACATCGGCGGCGCCCGCTGGCTCGGCGTGCCTGTCCGGCAGCTGCTGGAGCGCGCGGGCGTCCGCGGCTCGGCCGACCAGATCCTCAGCACCTCCGTCGACGGCATGACGATCTCGACGCCCGTGCAGGCACTCACCGACGACCGCGACGCCCTGCTCGCCATCGGGATGAACGGCGAGCCGCTGCCCCGCCGCCACGGCTACCCGGTGCGCCTCGTCACGCCGGGCCTCTACGGGTTCGTCGGCTCGACGAAGTGGGTCGAGCGCCTCACCGCGACGACGTATGCCGCCAAGAAGGCCTACTGGACCGAGCGCGAGTGGGCGACCGACGGCCGGATCCTCACCCAGTCCCGCATCGACACCCCGCGCGGGCTCGCCAACCTCCGCCCCGGCCGCAACGTCATCGGCGGCGTCGCCTGGGCCCAGGGCCGTGGCATCGCCAAGGTCGAGGTCCGCATCGACGACGAGCCGTGGCGCGAGGCGACGCTCGGGCCCGACGCCAACATCGACTACTGGCGGCAGTGGTTCCTCGAGTGGGACGCCAAGGCCGGCCGGCACGAGCTCACCGTCCGCGCCACCGACCTCACCGGGGCCGTGCAGACCGAGCAGCGCGCCGAGCCGTTCCCCCGGGGCGCGACCGGCTGGCACTCGATCCCCGTCCTCGTCGACTGACGACACCCAGGCGGGCCCGTCCCGCCCTCCCCCGCCGCCCCTTCGCTTGCGTCCGCAACTCTGGTGGCCAGGTCGTCACCTTGCCGGACGCAAGGAGTGCCCCTCTCCTTGCGTCCGCAACTCTGGTGGCCAGGTCGTCACCTTGCCGGACGCAAGGGTGAGTCGCGTCCGAAGGTGGGCGGACGGCATACCGAAGAAAGCTCGAAAAAGGTTGGGCCAGAGCCCATCCGACTCGCGAGCGGCACCGAACAACGGGTGTCATCCACCCCCATGAAGGAGACGATCATGAAGCTCACGCACCGTCCCGCAGTCCTCGCCCTGGCCCTCGCGCTCCCGCTCGGCCTCGCCGCCTGTGGCAGCTCGGACGACAGCACCGACACCGCGGCCAGCTCGTCGACCTCGGAGTCCATGAGCCCGTCCGCGAGCGCCTCCGAGTCCCCCTCGGGAGACATGATGGGCGAGCCGTTCGGCGCCGCCTGCAGCCAGGTTCCCGCCAGCGGCGCCGGCTCGTTCGACGGCATGTCGACCGCACCGGTCGCCACTGCCGCGAGCGCCAACCCGCTCCTGTCGACGCTCGTCTCCGCGGTCAAGGAGGCCGGCCTCGTCGACACCCTCAACGGCGCTCCCGAGCTCACCGTCTTCGCGCCGACGAACGACGCGTTCGCCAAGGTCCCGAAGGCGACGCTGGACGCCGCGATGGCCGACCCGAAGGGTCTGCTCACCAAGGTGCTCACCAACCACGTCGTCGAGGGCAAGATCAGCCCCGACCAGCTGGCCGGTGACCACAAGACCCTCGGTGGCGGCACGATCACGGTGGCCGGCAGCGGCGAGGACTTCACCGTCGGCGAGGCCAAGGTCGCCTGCGGCAACGTCCAGACCGCCAACGCGACCGTCTACATCATCGACGGCGTCCTGCTCCCGGCCTCCTGACCGACGAGCACCCGAGACAGGACGTAGGCGATCATGGTCCACATGGCAGCGGTCGGCGACGAAGGAGACCCCTCGCCGACCGCTGCCGTGGGACCGGACCTCGCCGGCCTGCTCGGTCGGTCGGCCCGGGGGGACGAGGCGGCGTTCGCCGAGCTCTACGACGCCACCGCGGCCCGGGTCCACGGGCTCGTCGTCCGGGTCGTGCGCGACCGGGCGCAGAGCGAGGAGGTCACCCAGGAGGCCTTCCTCGACATCTGGCGCCACTGCACCCGCTTCGACTCCTCCAAGGGGTCGCCGCTCGCCTGGATGCTCACGATCGCCCACCGCAAGGCCGTCGACCGGGTCCGCTCCGCCGAGGCGAGCAAGGCCCGCGAGGTCACCTACGAGGTGACGACCGCAGAGCGCGAGCACGACTCGACGCTCGAGAAGGTCGAGGTCCGCCTCGACCAGGAGCGCGTCCGCCGCGCGCTGGCCTCGCTCACCGACACCCAGCGAGGAGCTGTCGAGCTCGCCTACCTCGGCGGACACACCCACACCGAGGTGGCTGCCCTCCTCGGCATCCCGCTCGGGACGGCGAAGACCCGGATACGGGACGGACTCATCCGACTTCGAGACACCCTGGAGGTGACGGCATGAACCCTGACACGCACGCGCTCGCAGGCGCGTATGCCGTCAACGCCGTGACGGAGGAGGAGCGACGCTCCTTCGAGCTGCACCTCGGTCAGTGCGCGGACTGCCGCGCCGAGGTCGCCGAGCTGCGCGCCGCTGCCGCCACCATCGCGGCGGACGTCGAGCTGCCTCCCCCGCCGGCGCTGCGCGCGTCGGTCCTCTCCGCCGTGGCCCAGACCCGCCAGCTCTCCCCGCTCGAGGAGACCGAGGCGCCTGCTGCCGCTCCTGCCGCGACACCGGCCCCCGACGGGGCGCCGTCCCCGGCCGAGGGGTCCCCGGCTCCGGTCGATGCGCCGGTGGGTGCACCCCTTGACGGCTCGGCGGGTGTCGACGAGCTCGCCGCACGGCGTCGCAACCGGCTGCGTCCCTGGCTCGCGGCCGCCGTCGCCGCCGCCGTCCTCACCGTCGGTGGCCTCGTCTGGCAGCCGTGGCGCGACGACGCCCCCCCGCAGCTCACCGCCACGGAGCAGGTGCTGCAGGCCGACGACGCCCAGCGCCTCGAGCTGCCGATGGGCACCTCCGAGGTCGTCCTCGTCCGGAGCCCGTCGCACAAGCAGGCGGTCTTCGTTGCCGACGCCATGCCGAGCCCGCCATCGGGCAAGGCCTACCAGCTGTGGTTCGACGTCCCCGGGCAGGGCATGGTGAGCGCCGGCATGATCCCCACGACGGGGTCTGCCGTCACGGTCATGCTCGAGGGTGACGCCTCGACCGCCACCGGCGCCGGCATCACGCTCGAGCCCGAGTCGGGCTCGGAGCACCCCACGAGCGCCCCGGTCGCCCTCTTCTCGTTCGCCTGACCGCCGCCTGGCGCGGTGGACAATGGGCGCCATGCGATACGCACTCACCGGCGCCACCGGGTTCGTCGGCGGCGAGCTCGCCCGCCAGCTCGTCGAGGCCGGGCACGACGTCGTGGCGCTCGTCCGCACGCCGGGCCGGGCCACGGCCCTGAGCGCGCTGGGTGTCGATCTCGTCGAGGGCGAGCTCGACTCCGACAAGGCGCTCGACCGGCTGCTCGCCGGCGCCGACGGGCTCTTCCACGTGGCCGGTTGGTACAAGCTGGGGAGGACGTCGCGCGTGGCCACGTCCTCGCGATGGAGCGCGGGGTCGCGGGCGAGGACTACATGCTCGCCGGTGAGCCGGCCACCCTCTCCGAGCTGCTGGGGCAGGTGGCCGAGGTCGCCGGGACGAAGCCACCGGTGCCCCTCCCCGCCTCGGTCGTCCGGATCACCGAGCGGGTCCTGCGGCCCGTTGCCGGCGCCCTGCGACTGAGCGGCACCTACCACCCGGAGTCGCTGCGAGCGGCGCTGGCGAGCTACACCGGCACGCGGGCGAAGGCCGAGCGCGAGCTGGGATGGACCTGCCGCCCGCTCTCGGAGGGCCTCACGCAGACGGTGGTCGCCCTCCGCGCCCGCTGAGCGCGAGACTGAGGCCGACCAACGCCACCGCCGGGCCCACGACCGCCCAGAGGGTGACGCCCGACATCACACTGCCCCCGAGCACGCCCACGCCCTGCAGGAACCAGACGAGACCGACGACGACCAGCACGAGGCCCAGGACCAGCCGCGTCCGCGTGCTCATCGGTTGCGGCGCTCGGAGATCGTCTCGATGAGCACGGACACGCCGGCTGCGAGCAGACCGACGACGATGGCGCCGAGGATGCCGAGGTAGCCGACCGCCGTCGACGTCGAGTACTCACCGGCGGTGGTGCGCGCCGACGACTCGAGGCCGCGGTAGACCCCGAAGAAGGCACCCAGCGCGAACCCCAGGACGGCCCCGACGACGAGGACACGGAGGTGGTTGGGACGGCGGATCTCGTTCACGCCCCCAACGCTACTTCGCGTGCGCGGCGGCGACGACACCGGAGGCAACGGCTTCGAGGGTCGCGAGCGAGCCGGCATACGGGGACTCGGCCCTGGGCCAGTGGGTGATGGTGTCGGTGAAACCGAGCTCGGCGGCGCGGCCGGTCATCTCCTCGTAGAGGCCGGCCGACTCGAGCGAGAACCGCGGTGATGCGTCGAGGAGCAGGTAGCGGTCGTGCCCGCCCGTGCCCTCCAGTCCGTCGAACCGCTCGACGAGACCGGTGACGCCCTCCCACCACTGGTCGAGCGTCTCGGCGCCGCGCACCCCGGTCGTCACCCAGCCCTGGCCGAAACGGGCCGCGAGCCGCAGCGAGCGCGGCCCGTTGGCGGCGACGACGAACGGCACCCGGTCGCGAACGGGTCCGGGCAGCGTGCGGGCGTCGCGCACGGCGTACCACTCGCCGTCGTGGTCGACGTGGTCCTCGCGCAGCAGCCGGTCGAGCAGCGGGACGTACTCGTGGAAGCGGTCGACCCGCTCCTTGACCGTGTGCGAATCGCCGAGCACCTCGGAGTCGAGGTCACCGCCGGTGCCGAGCCCGCAGAGCAGGCGCCCGCCGGACAGGTCGTCGAGGGCGAGGACGTCACGGGCGAAGACGTAGGGGTGGCGGTAGTTCGGCGACGTGACGAACGTACCGAGCCCGATCGTCGACGTCACGCCGGCCGCCGCGGCGAGCGTCGGCACCGCCGGGAACCACGCGCTGTCGGGCAGCCCGCCCCACACGAGGTGGTCGTAGACCCATGCGTGCGCGAAGCCCAGCTCCTCGACCGCGCGCCACCGTGGCCCGGCCTCGCGCCAGGGTGCGTCGGGAAGGATCGAGATCCCGTGTCGCACGTCAGGTCACCTTCTCGGGGTCGGGGAAGAGCGGGAGGTATGCCGTGAGGTCGGCTCGCGTGCCACTCACCCGCAGGCGTCCCTCACCGGCCGCCGCGGCCGGGTCGAGCGTGCCGACGACGAGCGCGAGCCATGTCGCGGCGTCGGTCTCGATGACGTTGGGCGGGGTGCCGCGGCGGTGCTGGAGGCCCTCGATGCACTGGACCACGCCGAACGGGGGCACCCGCACCTCGACACTGCGTCCGGGGGCTCGGGCGCCGAGCTCCTCGAGCGAGAACCGCACCGCCGTCGCCGTCGTCGTGCGGTCGGCGCCCTCGGGGTCCCCCACCCACGAGGCGAGGGCCGCGCGGCCGGCGGTGACGGGCACACGGCGACGGGACGGCATACGGGCATCGTAGGGCGGCGCACCGACGGTCCCGGACGACCACCGTTTCCCGTGATGTCAAAAAAAGTTATGGAAAGGGTGCAGACGCCGTCGGCATTGTCGGGCAGCATGGGCCGGGTTGCCGAGCCCCTGCCGGTGACGACGCGCTCACTCACCCGGAGTGGCCGAACCAGGAGTTGGCATGACGATCACCACCAGGCGCCGGGTCGGCGCAACCGTTCTGGCGGCGGCCTGCGCCGCAACCCTCGCGGCGGCGCCCGCGAGCGGCGACACCAAGGCCAAGCCCAAGGGCAACCCCAACCTCACGACGGTGCAGCTGCTGTCGTTCAACGACTACCACGGTCACCTCGAGGCGACCGACCCGAAGCTCACCCCTGCCGAGGACCCGAGCCAGACCGCCGTCGGTGGGGCCGAGCACCTCTCGACGACGCTGACCAACCTGCGCGCCAAGGTCGGCGAGAAGTCGAGCCTCACCGTCGCGGCGGGAGACCTCATCGGCGGTTCGCCGTTCCTCTCCGGCATGTTCCACGACGAGCCCGCGGTGGAGTCGCTCAACGAGATGAAGCTCGACGTCAGCTCCGTCGGCAACCACGAGTTCGACGAGGGCACCGACGAGCTGCTCCGCATGCAGAACGGCGGCTGCCACCCGACCGACGGCTGCTACTTCCCGGAGGCGCCCTACGCCGGTGCCGACTTCCAGTGGCTCTCGGCCAACGTGGTCCGGAAGGACAACGGCGACACCCTCCTGCCCGGCACGTCGGTCAAGACCGTGAACGGTGTCAAGGTCGGCTTCATCGGCATGACCCTCGAGGCCACGCCGACACTCGTCAGCCCCGCTGGCGTGTCCTCGGTCGACTTCCTCGACGAGGTCACGACCGCCAACGCACAGGCTGCGGCCCTGAAGAAGCAGGGCGTGAAGTCCATCGTCGTCCTCCTGCACGAGGGCGGCTACCAGACCGGCACCATCAACGACTGCAACGGCATCTCGGCCCCGATCGCCCAGATCGCCGCCCAGATCACTCCCGAGGTCGACCAGATCATCACGGGTCACACGCACCAGGCCTACATCTGCTCGCTTCCCGACCCGGCGGGCAACGACCGCCTGGTCACGAGCGCGCACGACTACGGCCGGACCGTCACCGAGACGACGCTCGTGATCAACACCAAGAGCGGCGAGGTCATGCGTGACCGATCGACCGCCACCAACCACCTCGTCGCCCGGACGGCTCCGAAGGACGGCGCGATCACGCAGATCATCGACAAGTGGAACACCCTTGCCGGCCCGCTCAAGGCGCAGGTCGTCGGCACCCACACCGAGGACATCCTCGGCGACTCCGGCGGCAACCGCGGCATCGAGACGCCGATGGCCGACGTCGTGGCCGACGCGATCCTCGCCGGCACCGACGGTGCCAACGAAGGTGGCGCCCAGATCGCCTTCATGAACGTCGGAGGCGTCCGCGAGGATCTGCCGATGAAGCCGAAGTACTCCGAGGCACCCGGCCAGATCACCTACGCAGAGGCGTTCGACGTCGCTCCGTTCAACAACCTGCTCGTGAGCCTCGACCTCACCGGTGACCAGATCCGCCAGGTCCTCGAGCAGCAGTATCAGCCGGTCGCCGCTCGAGGTTCGCGCCCGATGCTCGCGCTCGGGGTGTCCGAGGGCTTCACCTACACCTGGGACGCCACGCAGCCGCAGGGCTCGCGCGTCGTCAACGGCTCGATGGCCCTCAATGGGACGCCGATCGAGGCGACGAAGACCTACCGGGTCGGGACGCTCAGCTTCCTCGCCGATGGTGGGGACCTCTTCACCGCCTTCACCGGTGGCAAGAACCGCATCGGAGGCCCGGAGGACCTCGGCAACCTCGTCGCCTATTTCGGTGCCAACCCCGGCATCACCGCTCCGGCCAGCCGGATTGCGGGGCTCTGACCCGCCTCCCTGCACGATCCACGCACCCCCCGCGCCACGTCGGCGCGGGGGGTGCTTGGCTGTGGGGCGTGACCGACGAGCCCGTCTTCGAGCAGGACGGCGACGTCACGTGGATCAGCGTCGGCGGCCACGCCCAGTCGGCCGTCTGCCTCGACGACCCGACGCTGCTCGTCTTCGAGTACGTCCAGCAGCTCGCCCTCGCCGTCGACGCGGTCTTCGCCCCGCCCGCTCCGCTGCGCGTCACCCACGTCGGTGGCGCCGGGCTGACGCTGGCGCGGTGGATGCAGGTCACCCGACCGGGATCGCCGCAGATCGTCCTCGAGCCCGACGTCGCCCTCACCGAGGCTGTCCGGCGCGAGCTGCCGCTGCCCCGCGGGCACCGCATCCGGGTCCGACCGCAGCGTGGCGAGGACGGCGTCTCCGGGCTCGCCTCCTCGAGCGCGGACCTCGTCGTCCTCGACGCGTATGCCGGCGGGCAGGTCCCTGCCTCCCTCACCACCGTCGAGTGGTTGGGCGAGGTCGCGAGGGTCCTCGCGCCCGGCGGCCTCCTCCTCGCGAACCTCGGTGACCGACCCGGGCTCAGGTATGCCGCACGCGTCGCCGCGGGTGCCCGGGAGGCCATGGGCGCGGGTGCGCGGACGGCATACGTGGGGTTGCAGGGGGTGCTCAAGGCGAAAGGTTTCGGCAACGTCGTCCTCGTCGCGTCACGCGACGAGCTGCCGGTCGACGACCTGCGGCGGGCGGCGGCGCGTCAGCCGCTGCCGACGGGGGTGGTCCCGCCGAGCGAGGTGGTGGCGCGGAGCGCGGGGGCGCAGCCGTTCAGCGCGGCGTCCGGCGACACCGCCATGTCGCCCGCCCCGCCCGACTGACCCTGGCGGCGTCGCGACTCGGGAGGGTCAGTGCGGCGGCCGGAAGTCCTCGGGCGACCAGTCGCGGGAGTAGTCGACTGGGGCATCGATCCCCGGGTCGTCCCGGACCTCGCGGGCGCTGCGGGACGAGCCCACGGGCCCGGTGTCGTCACCGTCCCCCGAGTCCTCGTCCTCGTCCTCGTCCTCGACCTCGTCGGCCGACTCGTCCGCGTCGTCGGGCAGCGGCCCCGAGCGCAGCCACCACAGGGTCGCCACGGCCATCACGCCCAAGGCGGCGATGAGGATCGAGACGTTGCCGAGGAGCAACGGGGTCACGGACTGCGGACCCAGGTAGCCGCTGGCTCGGCTGGCGCTGTCGTCCGCCGTGAGGACGTAGAGGTGCGCGAGGAAGAGCACGACGACGGCGACGAGAACCACCACACCAGCGCCGAGGACCTCCCAGCGGAGCGATCCCAACCGCGCCGACGCCGCCTTCCGGTGGAATGCGGCGACCGCAGCGGCCAGCAGCACGGAGGCGAGCAGCGCCTGCATGGGCAGCGGTCGGTAGCCGGTCTCGAACACCATGAGCGTGATGCGAGTCGCGAGGTCCATGCCCAGGTCCGTGGGCGTGCCGTCCTCGCCGAAGGACTGCCCCGTCTGCTGCCACATGATCCGGGCGACCAGGCCGAGCCCGATCGCCACCAGCACCGCGGCCGCTGCCAGCAGGCGGGCGGTCACCCCGACAAGCCGCTCGGTCGACATGGCGCGCAGGTCCATGGGCCCCCTCCCCTCGGCGCGGACGCTCCGCACCTGGGCCACAGGTTAGGCGTCATCCGGCGGCTGGCGTCGTAGCCTCGCGCCATGGATGACGAGCTCGACGAGACGCAGTGGACCGATGCCGCCCGTGAGAGCTACGCCGCGAGCGCCGAGGCGCTCATCGCCGAGATCCGGCGGCACGTCGAGCTCACCACCGGGCGCGAGGGTCGTCAGCGCGAGCTCGGCCCCTGGTTCGAGTCCGCCGAGGAGGTCCACGAGGCGGCCGTCGCCTTCACCCACGCCGAGCTCGACTGGTGCGGCTCGACCTCGATCAAGGTGCGCATCGACGAGGACGACTGGGATGACGACGAGGACGACGACGAGGAGGACGAGGAGGTGGGCGACGTCCTGTCCGTCGTGGGCCGTTGGGACTTCCGGGTGACCGACCCGGAGGCGTTCGTCGAAGCGGGGCGCCGGGCCTACGCCGAGGCGTGGCCGGACGACACCGCCGAGGACGCCGAGATCGCGGTGCCGGACGTCGGCGCCGCGGTGGCCGCACTCATGCACCCGCCGACCCTCGACCAGCTCGAAGGCGCGGAGGGGCTCGACATGGCGATGGTGTGGGCCGAGACCTACCTCCACGACGGGTCCGAGACCGACGAGGAGGACCCGTTCGCCATCGTCCACGAGTCACGGCGCAGGGGATGAGGTGGGCTCAGGCAGCGTCTGCCGTGCGTGCGCTCGCCTCGCGTGCCTCACGCTCAGCACGCGCGGCCTCGACCTTGGCCTGACGGCGCCGCTTGAGGCGCATCTGCGGGTCGTCGCCGGCGCCGAGCTGGGCCGGTCCGAAGACCTCCCACATGGCGTACTGGATGCGGTAGCCGATCCGGTAGCCCAGCGACAGGCCCTCGTTCTCGGGCTTGGCCATCGACTCCCACTTCCTTCGTGCACTTATGGTTAGTACACTCAGCATAGCCCACCCGACCACTAGGATTGCGACCGTGACGACGTCGAAGACCTCCACGGCCACCGCGGGCACCGACCTGCTCGCCCTCGACCGCCAGGTCTGCTACGCCCTCGCGGTCGCCTCGCGCAACGTCATCGCGCTCTACAAGCCGCTGCTCGAGCCGATGGGCCTGACCCACCCGCAGTACCTCGTCATGCTCGCGCTCTGGGAGGAGACCCCGCTCACCGTGAGCGAGCTCGGCCGCCGCGTGAGTCTCGAGCCGGGCACACTCTCGCCCCTGCTCAAGCGGCTCGAGGCCGGCGGGCTCATCACCCGAGAGCGTGACCCACGCGACGAGCGCGCCCTCGCCGTCTCGCTCACCCCCGCGGGTGCCCGGCTGAGGAGGCGTGCCGAGAAGGTCCCGCCGGCCATCCTCGACCGGCTCGGCATGGAGCTGTCCGAGCTCGAGGACCTGCGCGACGGACTCACCCGCCTCATCACCGCCGCCCGCGCCCAGTAGCTCGGGTCGCGAGCCGGGTTGGCGCTCGCGAGCCGCTTCGAGGCGGCTCGTGAGCGAGAGAGCGGCTCGGGAGACGGCCGCTCCTCCGCCGAGGGGTCAGCCGACGAACGTGCGGGCGTTGCGGAACATGCGCAGCCACGGCGACTCGTCCTCGACCCGCCCGCTCGTCCACGACATCTGCGCGTTCCGCTGCACCCGCTCGGGGTGCGGCATCATCGCGGTGAACCGGCCGTCCGGCGTGGTCACTGCCGTGAGCCCGTCCGGTGAGCCGTTGGGGTTGTGCGGGTATGCCATGGCAACCGACCCGTCGCCCGTCACGTAGCGCGCCACGCGCTCCACCGCGGCTGCGTCACCGCGGGCGGAGAAGTTGGCGAAGCCCTCGCCGTGCGCGACGGCGATCGGCAGGTGCGAGCCCGCCATCCCCGACGTGAAGATCGACGGCGAGTCGAGCACCTCGACGAGCGAGAGCCGCGCCTCGTACTGCTCGGACCGGTTGCGGGTGAAGCGCGGCCACGCCTCGGCACCGGGAATGAGGTCGGCGAGGGCGGCGAACATCTGGCACCCGTTGCAGATGCCGAGCCCGAAGGTGTCGCCGCCGTGGAAGAACTCGTGGAACTGCTCGGTGAGCGCGTCGTTGAAGAGCACCGACCGCGCCCAGCCCTCACCGGCGCCGAGGGTGTCGCCGTAGGAGAAGCCGCCGCACGCGACGAGCCCGACGACGTCGGAGAGCGACGCGCGCCCGGTCTGGAGGTCGGTCATGTGGACGTCGAGCGTCTCGAACCCGGCCCGGTGGAAGGCGTAGGCCGTCTCGACGTGCGAGTTCACGCCCTGCTCACGCAGGATCGCGACGCGGGGCTTGGCACCGAAATTGAGGAACGGGGCAGCCACGTCGTCGGTCGGGTCGAAGGTCGTCGACACCCGGAGGCCCGGGTCGTCGTCGGCCCCGAACGCTGCGTGCTCCTCGTCGGCGCACTCGGGGTTGTCGCGCAGCGCGGAGATCCGCCATGACACCTCGTCCCACGCCTGGGCGAGGTCGCGCAGCGGCTCGTCGACCTCGACACGGCCGTCGACGTTGACGGTGAGCCGGCGCTCCGGGTGCGTGCCGCCGACGACCGTGGCGAGCTCGCCGACACCGGCCGCGATGAGGACCTCGCGGACCTCGCCCACCGAGGCTGCGGGCACACCGAGGACGGCGCCGAGCTCCTCGGTGAAGAGTGCCTCGACCGAGTCGACCGACACCTCGACCCCCATCCCGCTCGCGAACGCCATCTCGCACACGGTCGCCCACAGGCCGCCGTCGGAGCGGTCGTGGTAGGCCGACACCAGCCCGCGGGAGCGCAGCTCGTGCACGGCCCTGGCCAGTGCGACGAGGCGGGCCGGGTCGTCGAGGTCGGGCACCTCCCCGCCGAACGCGCCGGACACCTGGGCCAGCATCGACCCGCCGAGCCGGTTCGCGCCGGCGCCGAGGTCGATGAGCACGAGGGCCGAGTCCGCTGCGAGCTGGGGGGTGAGCGTCCCGCGCACGTCGGGCAGCGCGGCGAACGCCGACACGACGAGCGAGACCGGCGACGTGACCTGCTTCGCCTCCCCGGAGGCCGGGTCCGTCCAGCGGGTGCGCATCGACATCGAGTCCTTGCCAACCGGCACCGAGATGCCGAGGGCGGGGCACAGCTCCATCGCGACGGCGTGCACGGTGTCGTAGAGCGCGGCGTCCTCACCGGTCTCGCCCGCGGCGGCCATCCAGTTGCACGAGAGCTTGACCGACGACAGCGACGCGATCGGCGCCGCGATGAGGTTCGTCAGCGCCTCGCCGACCGCCATCCGCCCGGAGGCGGGAGCGTCGACCGAGGCGAGCGGCATACGCTCCCCCGACGTCATGGCCTCACCCGCGAAGCCGGCGTGGTCCGCGAGGGTGACCGCCACGTCGGCGACCGGGACCTGCCACGGTCCGACCATCTGGTCGCGGTGCGTGAGCCCGCCGACCGTGCGGTCGCCGATCGTCACGAGGAAGCGCTTGCTCGCGACGGTCGGGTGACGCAGGACCGCGTATGCCGTCTCGCGCACGTCGATGTCGCCCAGGTCGAGCGCGTCTCCCGTCCACGACACGCGCTCGACGTCGCGGGTCATCCGCGGCGGCTTGCCGAGGAGGACCTCCATCGGCATGTCGATCGGGACGTCGTCGTCGGAGTCGCCGGCGACGACCAGCTGGGCGTCGTCGGCCGCGACGCCGATGACCGAGAGTGGGCAGCGCTCGCGCTCGGCGAACGACTCGAGCAGCTCGAGCGACTCGGGCGCGATGGCGAGGACGTAGCGCTCCTGGCTCTCGTTGACCCAGATCTCCTTGGGCGCGAGGCCGGACTCCTCGAGCGGCACCGCCGAGAGGTCGAAGCGGGCACCGAGACCGGCGTCGTCGACGAGCTCGGGGAAGGCGTTGGACAGCCCGCCCGCGCCGACGTCGTGGATCGCGAGGATCGGGTTGTCCGAGCCGAGCGACCAGCACGAGTTGATGACCTCCTGCGCGCGCCGCTCCATCTCGGGGTTCCCGCGCTGCACGGAGTTGAAGTCGAGCTCGGCGGCGTTGTCGCCGGAGGCCATCGACGAGGCGGCGCCACCGCCGATGCCGATGCGCATGCCCGGCCCGCCGATCTGGATGAGCAGGGTGCCGGCGGGGAAGCGCACCTTCTCGGTCTGGTCGGCGCTGATCGAGCCGAGGCCACCGGCGCTCATGATCGGCTTGTGGTAGCCGCGGCGCACGCCGTCGACGGTCTGCTCGTAGACCCGGAAGAAGCCACCGATGCCGGGGCGTCCGAACTCGTTGTTGAAGGCCGCGGCCCCGATCGGGCCCTCGACCATGATGTCGAGCGGGCTGGCGATGTGGTCGGGCGCGCCGTAGGGGTTGGTCTCCCACGGCTCCGAGGTCCCCGGCAGGTGCAGGTTCGACACGACGAACCCGGTGAGCCCGGCCTTCGGCGCCGAGCCGCGCCCGGTCGCCCCCTCGTCACGGATTTCGCCACCCGCCCCCGTCGCGGCGCCGGGGAACGGCGAGATCGCGGTCGGGTGGTTGTGGGTCTCGACCTTCATGAGGACGTGGACGTCCTCCTCGCGCGCGACGTAGGGCGTCGGCCCGTCACCACGCTCGGGCAGCCAGCGCTCGACCCGCCGGCCCTGCATGACCGAGGCGTTGTCCTTGTAGGCGACGACGGTCCCCTCGCCGGCGACCGACTCTGTGTGCCGGATCATCCCGAAGAGGCTGCGCGTCTGCGGCTCGCCGTCGACGACGAAGTCGGCGTTGAAGATCTTGTGCCGGCAGTGCTCAGAGTTGGCCTGCGCGAACATCATGAGCTCGACGTCGGTGGGGTTGCGGCGCAGCCCGGTGAACGCGTCGACGAGGTAGTCGATCTCGTCGTCGGACAGAGCCAGCCCGTATGCCGTGTTCGCACCTTCCAGCGCGTCGCGGCCGCCGCCGAGCACGTCGACGTGCTCCATCGCCTCGGCCTGGCGCTCCTCGAAGAGCGCGGCGGCCGCCTCGCGGGTCGGGAGGGCGGTCTCGGTCATCCGGTCGTGCAGGACGGCGGCGACGGCGGCCCAGCGCTCACCGCCAGCGGGGTCGGCATGGTTGCCGAGCCCGACGCCCTCGACGGTGAACTCCGTGACGCGCTCGACCCGGCGGACGTCGATGCCGCAGTTGTGCGCGATGTCGGTCGCCTTGCTCGCCCACGGCGAGATCGTGCCGAGGCGGGGACCGACGACGACGGTCGTCCGCGGAGCCTCGGAGGGCGACGGGACGGCATACGGGTCGCCGTAGGTGAGGAGGCGCTCGACCGTGGCGCGCCCTGTGTCGTCGAGGGGCTGCTCGCTCGCAACCCAGTGGACGAACCGGGCGCTCACACCGGTGATGCCGGAGTCAACCGCCCGCAGGCGGGCGAGGAGGGCCGCGGCCCGGAAGGGTGAGAGAGCGGACCCCCCTTCGACGGTCGTCAGGGCGAGGTCGTGCGTCGAGACAGGCACTCTGGGTTCTCCGAACGTGTGCGGCCGGGCCGGGTCACAGGCTACTGGCCCTTGGTCGGACCTCAGACCACCGGATCAGCGAGGTCGAAGGCGCGCGACACCGCGGTGGCCAGCTCCTGCTCCTGCTCGGGCAGGAGGAACCCGACCAGACGCCCCACGGCGCCGACCTCGGTCGTCTGGATGTTGTCGATCGACACCGCGCACGGGTGGTCCAGCCCGTTCCTCGGGCCGACGGGGATCTCGGTGAACCCGCCTCGCACCGTGCTCGTGATCGGCGCCACCGTGACCTTCGTGAGGTGGGGGCGGGCCGTCTCTCGGGTGAGGATGACGGCTGGACGTGGTTTGTCCAGCTGGACGATGTGGATCGGGCGCATCAGTCGAGATCGGGATATGTGCGGTTACGCGACCACTCCGCGAGCCCCGCCAGGTCGTCATCCTCGAGGGCTCCCGCGGCCTTCTGCGCCATGAGCCGCTGGACTTCCTCGGCATACAACCTCCGGCGCAGCTCGCGCTCGAGGGCGGACTCGACCAGCTCAGCGCGGCTGCGCGCCTGCCCGGACTTCACCTGGTCGTCGAGGAAGGCGACGAGGCGGTCGTCGATGCGGACGGAGATCTGCGTGCTCACGCACGAATGGTATCGCCACCGGGTGACAGAGTGAATCCCAAAGGCACGGTCAGCGCGTGAGGACCGCCCGCCAGCAGGGGTAGTCCGTCAGCGACCCGTCGGCGACGACCTCGACCTCGCTCAGCCCGTGGCTGGCGAAGAGGGACACGTCCTCGGCGGTGAGGAGCCACGGCGGCCCCGAGCCGTCGTCGTCGGGCTGCAGGACGCCCTGGACCGCCACGAGCGTGCCGCCGGGCGCGACGAGGTCCGCGATGGCCCCGACGGTCCGGTCGCGCAGGTCCCGCGGCAGGGCCTGGACGGTGTAGACGTCGACGACGAGGTCGAAGGCCCGGTGCCAGTCCTGCGGCAGGTCGAAGAGGTCGGCCGTGAGGTAGACGACCTGGGTGTCCGGGTGGCGCCGGCGGGCCGTGCGGATCGCCGTCGGCGAGAGGTCGAAGGCGGTCGTCTCGAACCCGAGGGACGCGACGTGCTCGGCGTCGGCGCCGAGGCCGCAGCCGACGACGACCGCCCGACGTCCCTCGCCGCGCACGCCGTGCTCGCGCGACCAGGCGGCGAGGAGCGGCTGCGGGTCGTCGTGGTCCCACGCCATCGTCACCTCGCCGGACTCGCCGGCGGCATAGAGCTCCTCGAACCAGCTCGTCGGGTCACCCCGCTCGATGCTCGCCTGTGCGAGGCGGTCCGCCTCCTGCTGCCAGCGGCGCGGTTCGGAGCCTTGGCGGGTCATGGGTCAGAACGTCCGGCCGGTGAGGCGCTCGTAGGCCTCGACGTACTTCGCCCGGGTCCGCTCGACGACGTCGGCCGGCAGTGCGGGCGGCGCGTCGCCGGAGGTCTTGTCCCAGCCGCTCTCGGCGGACAGGAGCCACTCGCGCACGAACTCCTTGTCGAAGCTCGGCTGAGGGTGGCCCGGCTCCCACTGGTCCGCGGGCCAGAAGCGGGACGAGTCCGGGGTGAGCACCTCGTCGGCGAGGACGAGGGCACCGCCGGCGTCGACGCCGAACTCGACCTTGGTGTCGGCGATGAGGATGCCGCGCTCGCCGGCGATCTCGTTGCCGCGGGCGAGGATGCGGGTCGTGAGGTCGCGCAGCTCCTCGGCGCGCTCAGCGCCCACCTCGCCGACGACGGCCTCGAAGGACATCGGCTCGTCGTGCTCGCCCACGGGCGCCTTCGTCGACGGGGTGAAGAGCGGCGCGTCGAACCGGTCGCCGTCGCGCAGGCCCTCGGGCAGCGCGAGCCCGCTCACGGTGCCATCGGCGAGGTACTCCCGCAGGCCGCCGCCGGTGAGGTAGGCCCGGGCCACGCACTCCACCGGCACCATCTCGAGCCGCTGGACGAGCACCGCGCGACCGGCGACGATGTCGGGCACATCGGTCGACACGACGTGGTTGGGCACGAGGTCGGCGAGCTGGTCGAACCACCACAGCGACAGCTGGGTGAGCACGGCGCCCTTGTCGGGGATCGGCGGGTCGAGGATGAAGTCGAAGGCCGAGATCCGGTCCGAGGCGACAAGGAGCAGCTGGTCGTCACGCCCGTCCGGGACGTAGAGGTCGCGGACCTTGCCCGAGTAGAGGTGGGTGAAGCCGGGGATCTCGAGCGGCGTCGTCATGCCTGCGATTCTGGCAGCCTCGGCCCCGCCGTCACTCCCGGGCAGCGGCCGGCCAGCGCTGGGCGCCCGGGCCGTCGGCGGCGTGGGCGTCCTCGGGGTTGTAGATCGGGCAGCTCGTCATCGACAGGCAGCCGCAGCCGATGCAGCCGGTGAGCCCGTCGCGCACCTCGACGAGGGCGTCGATGCGGGCGGTGAGGGCGGCGTGCCACACCTTGGAGAGCCGGGCCCAGTCGCCCTTGGTCGGCGGGTGGTCGTCGGGCAGGGTCGCGAGCGCCTCACCGATCTCGCCCAAGCTGAGACCGAACCGCTGGCCGGCGCGCACGACCGCGATCCGGCGGAGCACATGCCGTCCGTAGCGGCGGTGGTTGCCGGCGTTGCGCACGCTCGCGATGAGCCCGCGCTCCTCGTAGAACCGGACCGTCGGGACCGAGACGCCGCTGCGTGCGGCGACTTCACCTATGGGCAGCAGGTCGTTCTTGTCCACGCCCGCAGCCTACGACTTGATCTCAGGTGCGCTTGAGATATCAGGATGCCCGGCATGACCTCGACGGCCGCCGTGCCGACCCCCGCGCCTCCCGGAGGGTCAGCTCCCGCGGCCGCACCTGAGCGCGCCGAGCGCCTGCTCAGCGCGCGACACCTGCCGGTGGCGGTCGGCATCATCGCCCTCGTCACCCTCGGCGCCTTCGAGAACCGGGCTGTCATCAGCATCATGCCGACCGCCACCCGGGCCCTCGATGGGCTCGCGTGGTTCGGCGCCGCCAACGCGGCCTCGATGGTGACCTTCATGGTGGCCGTCGTCGTCGCCGGCCGCTGGGTCGACCGCGTCGGGGCGCGCACGGTCCTGCTCACCGGGCTGGGGACGTTCGCTGCCGCCCAGGTCGTCACCGCGGCTGCCCCGTCGATGGCCGTGCTCCTCCTCGGGCGCGGGCTCTCCGGCATCGCCGAGGGGCTCATCGACGTCTCGACGCTCGTCTTCGCCGCCCGGGCACTGCCCGAGCACCTGCGCGCCAAGGTGTTCGCGACCTTCGCCGCCGCCTGGATCCTGCCGAGCCTCCTCGGCCCCGGGGCCGCAGGTGCGGCCGAGGCGCTCGTCGGCTGGCGGCTCGTCTTCCTGCTGCCGACCGTCCTGCTCGTGCCCGCACTCCTCCTGCTCCTGCCCGCGCTGCGCCGCAACGTCCGGCACGACGACGGCCAGGCCACCAGAGCTGCGGACGCAAGCCCGACGCCGGCGCCGCTCGCCCCGGCCATCGGGCTCGCCACGGCCGTCGCCCTGCTCAGCATCGGCGGTCCGCTCGCCTTCGATGGCGGGGACCACCGGCTCGCCGGGCTCGTCGCCCTCGCGGTCGGCGGACTCGCCCTCGTCGCCACGGTGCGCGCAGCGCTGCCGCCCGGGACGCTCACGGTGGCACGCGGCATACCGGCAGTGGTCGCGCTGCGCACGCTCCTCGTCGTCGCGTTCGGCGGCATCGGTGGCTACCTGCCTCTCATGCTCGACGTCACCCACGACGTCGGGCCGGCGCTCGCGGGCATCAGCCTCAGCGTCACCGGCGTCTTCTGGGCCGTCGGCTCGGCGGTCCACAGCCTCGACGCCGTCCAACGACGCCTCGACGCCGCGGCCCGGGTCCGGCTCGGCCTCGCGCTCATCGTCGTCGGGGGGACCGGCCCGCTGCTCATCGCGCTCGGCGTCCTCGGGCTCGTGCCGGGGCTCGTCGGGTGGGCGCTCGCCGCGACCGGCATGGGGCTCTCCTCCCCCAGCCTGGCGACGGAGATCTTCACCCTCGCCGAGCCGCACGAGCAGGGGCAGGCAACCGCCGCGTCGCAGATCGGCGCGAGCCTCGGCAGCGCGCTCACGACAGCCGGCGGGGGCGCGCTCATCGCCGCCCGCCACGACACCCTCGACGGAGGGGTCTTCGCGCTACTCATCGGTATCTCGATCGCGGCCGCCGCGACGGCCCTCACTCTCACGCACCGGCTGCGCGCGTAGGTCGTTCCCGTGGGCGGATGCCCCTGCCGCAAACCGCTGGCGGGCTGGCACAGTACGACCCATGCTCTCGTCCCGTGACCTGTCCCTCGTGGCCATCTTCGCCGGCGTCATCGCCGCGCTCGGCCTCGTCCCGGCCGTCTCGCCCTTCGGTGGCGCCGTCCCCATCACCGCGCAGTCGATGGGCATCATGCTCGCCGGCGCCATCCTCGGCGCGCGCCGCGGCGCCCTGTCGGTGCTGCTCTTCCTCGCGCTGGTCGCCATCGGGCTGCCGCTGCTCTCCGGCGGGCGTGGAGGCCTCGGTGTCTTCGCCGGGCCAAGCGTCGGCTACCTCGTGGGCTTCCCCGTCGCGGCCTTCCTCGTCGGCCTGCTCACCGAGCGCGTCGGCCGCCCCTACCGGGTCCACCTCGGCGTCATGGCCAACATCCTCGGCGGCGTCCTCGCCCTCAACGTCCTCGGCATCATCGGCATGGCCGCAGTCCTCGGCGTCTCGCTCGTCAAGGCCACGACCCTCGCCGCCGTCTTCATGCCCGGCGACGTCGTCAAGGCCGTCCTCACCGCCGTCGTCGCCGCGGGCGTCCACGCCGCCTACCCCGGCCTCATCCCGGCGCGCCGCGAGCAGCCCGCCACCCCGGACCGCGTCTCCGCCTGACGCTCCACCGAGCCACCCTTCCGTGCCCGAGATCCGCGTCGCGTCCGTCAGCCACTCCTTCGGCGACGGCGCGACGCGGCGACCGGTCCTGCGCGACGTCGACGTCACCCTCACCGAGCACCGCATCGGGGTCGTCGGGGCCAACGGCTCGGGCAAGTCGACCTTCGCCCGCCTGCTCAACGGCCTCGTCCACCCGGACTCGGGCACGGTGACGGTCGACGGCCGCGACACCGTCCGCGACGGCCGCGAGGTCCGCCGGCGCGTCGGCTTCTGCTTCACCGACCCCGACGCCCAGATCGTCATGCCGACCGTCGCCGAGGACATCGCCTTCGGGCTGCGCCGCCGCGGTCTCACCAAGGACGAGGTGCGCGCGCGCACCCAGGGTGCGCTCACGGCATACGGGCTCGAGGGTCACGCCGACCACCCGGCCCACCTGCTCTCGGGCGGGCAGAAGCAGCTCCTCGCGCTCGCCAGCGTCCTCGTCACCGACCCCGACCTGCTCGTCCTCGACGAGCCGACGACCCTGCTCGACCTGCGCAACGCCGAGATGGTCCGGCGGCTCGTCGACGGGCTCTCGCAGCAGGTCGTCCTCGTCACCCACCACCTCGACCTGCTCGACGGCTTCGACCGCGTGCTCGTCTTCGACGACGGTCGCGTCGTCCACGACGGCACGCCCGCCGACGCCGTCGCGGCCTACCGCTCGCTCGTCGCCCGCTGATGCCCGTCACCGCGGTCCCGCTCTACCTCCCCGGCGCCTCACCGGTCCACCGGCTCGGCGCCGGACCCAAGCTGCTCCTCCTGCTCGCGACGGGCGTGACCCTCGCCGTCTGGCGCTCGCCGTGGCAGGTCGCCGTCGCGCTCGGAGCCGTCCTCCTCCTGTATGCCGTGGCGCGCCTTCCCTTGCGCGTGCTGGCCCGGCAGGTGGTCGCCCTCGCCTGGGTCGCCGTGCCGCTGCTCGCCTTCCAGTGGGTGTTCGCGTCGTGGCGGACGGGAGTCGGGGTCGTCGGCTCGTTCGTCACGCTCGTCCTGCTCGCCGGGCTCGTCACGTTGACGACGCGAACGACGGCCATGGTCGACGCCGTCGTGCGGGTGTGCGGGTGGCTGCGGAAGTTCGGGGTCGACCCCGAGCGGGTGGGGCTCCTGCTGGCGCTGGGCATCCGGTCGGTGCACGTCGTCCTCGGGCTCGCGCAGGAGGTGCGCGAGGCGCAGCACGCGAGGGGGCTGCGGTCGAGCCCACGAGCGTTCGCCGTGCCGCTCATCGTCCGGTCGCTGCGACACGCCGACCGGCTCGGCGAGGCGCTCAGCGCCCGCGGCGTCGACGACTGAGTGCCGCGCGGCTGGGCGGGCCCGGACCGGCTCAGGCGATGCCGAACGCGGCGAGGACCTGCGCGTCACAGTCGAGGGTGATGCCGAACACGGGTGCGCGTGTCATGGCGACAACCTCCGACCGGGCACCGACGATCGCTCCGGGTATCTGGAGTGGCTCCCCCACCTCCTGAGAGGTGCAGGACCACCCCTACAGAACCCATGCCCAGAACGGGAGCACGACCATGAGCGAGACCGCGAGCACGTCGGCCACCCCGGCAGCCGTCACCCCGACGACCACACCCACGGCGACATCCACGCCGACTCCCATCAGCGCGGCCCGGGTCCGCGCCTGCCTCGTCAGCGCGCAGATGTGGGCGCGCGAGCTGCCCCGCTACGCCAACTGGCAGCAGAGCAAGGCCGACTGGTGGTCCCTCGCCGCGGGCATCCTCGCGGCCGTCACCGGGCTGTCGGTCTTCCCCGTCCTCGACGACACCTCGACGACGACGGAGAAGGGCATCGTGGCGCTTGGCGCCCTGCTGTCGAGCATCTGCGCTCTCGTGCCCAGGGTGAAGAACTACGGCGAGATGGCCGGGCAGGCCCGCGAGCTCTCGACGACCTACGGCCCCCTCGTCGGGCGGCTCCTCGACAGCCTCGTCCAGGCGGAGGCAGGGACAGCGGACCAAGGCTCCCTCCGGGCCGTCATGGACGACTTCGACAGGGCCAAGGCGCGCAAGGACACCCTGCGCTTCCTCGGCCGCGAGAGCGCGCGCGCCGCGGACCGCACCCGGGCGGAGGAGCGGGTCGCCGCGCTCGTGCCCCAGACACTCCAGGCACCCGCAACGCCGCCAGACGGCACGCCACCACGGTCGACGCCCTCCACCTCCGACGGGTCACCCACCCCACGCGCCACGCGGGTCGACGGCCACCGCACCGTCAACATCGCGCTCTTCCAGTTCCCCGCGCGGGGGCCGGTCCCTGCGTCGGATGCCGGTGCGCCACGGCCTGTCTAGGGTGAGGTCCGTGGACCTCCGGATCTTCACCGAGCCGCAGCAGGGCGCGACCTACGACGACCTCCTCGCGGTCGCCCGCACCGCCGAGGACGCCGGGTTCGACGCCTTCTTCCGGTCCGACCACTACCTCCACATGAGCGGTGACGGTGGCGCCGGGCCGACCGACGCCTGGACCACCCTCGCCGGGCTCGCGCGCGACACGTCGCGCATCCGCCTCGGCACGCTCGTCACGGCTGCAACCTTCCGCCTCCCCGGCCCGCTCGCCATCGCCGTCGCCGGTGTCGACCAGATGTCCGGGGGCCGGGTCGAGCTCGGCATCGGCGCGGGGTGGTTCAAGGGTGAGCACACGGCATACGGGATCGACTTCCCCGACGTGAGGGAGCGGTTCGACAGGCTGGAGGAGTAGCTCGCCGTCATCACCGGGCTGTGGTCGACGCCCGCGGGCCGGACCTACACCCACGACGGGTCGCACTACCCCATGGTCGACGCGCCCGCGCTCGCCAAACCGGTGCAGGAGGGCGGCGTCCCGATCATCGTCGGCGGCTCCGGCAAGCGGCGCACGCCGGCTCTCGCCGCGCGCTACGCCTCGGAGTTCAACGCGGCCTTCCAGTCGCCCGAGGAGTCGCGGGTCCTCTTCGAGCGGGTGCGGGGGGCCTGCGAGGACCGCCGGCGCGACCCCGAGACCCTCACGCTGTCGGCGGTCGGCGTCCTCTGCCTCGGCGACGACGACGCGACGCTGGCCCGTCGGGCGGCCGCGATCTCGCGCGAGGTGGGCGAGCTGCGCACCCACGGGTTCGCCGGCTCGACCGACGAGGTCGTCGACCGGATCGGCCGCTACGCCGAGGCGGGCGCGACCCGCGTCTACCTCCAGGTCCTCGACCTCGCCGACCTCGACCACGTCGAGGAGGTCGCGGCCAAGGTCCTGCCGCAGCTCAGCTGACGCCGACCTCGCCGCGCGAGGCACGGAGCGCGATGTCGCTGCGGTGGTGGGCGTCCTCGAGGCCGACGAGGTCGACGGCGGCGTAGGCGCGCTCCCGTGCCTGCGCGAGGTCGGCTCCCGTCGCGACGACCGACAGGACGCGCCCGCCCGCGGAGACGAGCGTCCCCTGGCCGTCGAGCGCCGTCCCGGCGTGGAGCACGTATGCCGTGGGCACGCCCTCGATGTCGCCGAGACCGGTGATCGGGTCACCGGTGCGCGGGGTGCCCGGGTAGTTGTGCGAGGCGACGACCACGGTGACCGCCGCGTCGTCGGACCAGCGCAGCGCGTCGTACTCGTCCAGCCGTCCTGTCGCGGCGGCCTTGAGGAGCCCGCCGAGCGGGGTGAGGAGGCGGGCGAGGACGACCTGGGTCTCGGGGTCGCCGAAGCGGGCGTTGAACTCGATGACGCGCGGGCCGCGGCTCGTCATGGCGAGACCGATGAAGAGGACGCCCACGAAGGGCGTGCCACGACGGCGCATCTCGTCGACCGTCGGCTGGGCGACGCGGGTGACGAGCACGTCGGTGAGGCCCTCCGGCGCCCACGGCAGCGGGCTGTAGGCGCCCATGCCGCCCGTGTTGGGGCCGGCGTCGTCGTCGCCGACGCGCTTGAAGTCCTGCGCCGGGCTCAGCGGGACGACCTTGGCCCCGTCGCTGATGACGAAGAGCGACACCTCGGGCCCGTCGAGGAACTCCTCGACGACGACCTTGCCGCCCGGCTTGGCGAGGCAGGCGCCGGCGTGCGCGAGCGCCTCGTCGCGGTCGTCGGTGACGACGACCCCCTTGCCGGCCGCGAGGCCGTCGTCCTTGATGACGTAGGGAGCGCCGAAGGCGTCGATCGACTCGGCGACCTCGTCGACGGTCGTGCAGAGGTGGGCCAGGCCCGTCGGCACCTCTGCCGCCGACATGACCTCCTTGGCGAAGGCCTTGCTCCCCTCGAGGCGCGCGGCCTCGGCCGAGGGCCCGAAGACGTCGAACCCGCCGTCCCGCAGCACGTCGGCGACACCGGCGACCAGTGGCGCCTCGGGTCCGACGACGACGAGGTCCGGAGCGTGGCGCTGCGCCAGCGCGAGCACGGCCGCCCCGTCGGTGACGTCCGCGAGGGGCTCACACAGCGCGATCCGGTCGATCCCCGGGTTGCCCGGGGCGACGACGACGGCGTCGACCGCCTGGTCGGCGACGAGGCTGCGGACGATGGCGTGCTCGCGGGCACCTGAGCCGAGGACGAGGACCTTCATGGATCGCAAGCCTAGGGCGGTGTCGCGCAGCCGGGAGCGGGGGTCCGCGGACGGCATACGGGCGGGTGCGCGGACGGCACACGACGTCCTTCTGCGGGCCGGAGGCGCGTCCATGGGCACGGACACAAGTGTGGGCGCGACGCGCCCGGGGAGCAGGGGGGTACCCCCGGGTGCGCCGCGCCCGTCCGTGCGGCGCTCACGGTTGGGGGGAACCGGCGCTCTGCACGAACGTCGACGAGGTCGACGTGGAACACCATGACACGTCGTTCACCCTTCATTCAAACCAAACGGCGGCGGATTCCTGACAATGTCGTGAAGCCGCCATAGTCTGGGCCGGTGAGCGACCCCGCCACCCGCCTCGCCATCGACGAGCTGACGACCCGTGTCTACCTCGTCCTGCTCCGCGACCCGTCGCCGCGGCGCAGCGCGCTGTTGCGCGAGGGCCTCACCGAGGCGGAGATCACGGCGGCGCTGGCCAACCTCGAGTCCCGCGGGATGGTCAACGCCTCGCGCCCGGATCTCATCGAGGTCTTCCCGCCGGACACGACGCTGCCCGCCTGGGCCGCAGACCTCGAGCGGCAGGCGCGCACGACCCGCTCGGCGGTCGAGGGGCTCACCCACATGTACAACGAGGCGCGGGCCGGGGTCCGCGGCTCCACGGCCAGCCGCGACGTCGCGATCCTCGACACCGTCGAGGACGTCGAGGCGGCCTACTACCGGTTGGCCCGGCGGGCCGAGACCCGCTGCGTGCGCCTCTTCGCCCGCAGCCCGCGGATGGACGAGCTCGTCATCTCGCACCCCGAGTCGATCGCCATCGCCCACAGCGGCGTCGCGAGCCCGGGGCTGCAGCGGCAGGTCGTCTTCGAGCAGTCGATCCTCGAGGTGCGGGGGGCGTTCGCGGCGCTCGAGGCGATGCGGGCCGACGGGATCGACGTGCGCCTCACGCCGCACCTCGCCTTCTCGGTCCTCGCCGTCGACCGCACCTCGGCGCTCATCGACATCACCCACATCGACTCCGGTGGCGGCTCGCTGCAGGTCCAGCAGCGCCAGCTCGCCAGTGCGCTCATGGACATGTGCCTCGGGCTCTTCGCGCTCGCGACGCCCCTCCCCCGCACGCCACGGTCGCTGTCGGTCGCACGGCTCACCGAGCGCGACACCCAGATCATGGCCCTGCTCGCCGCCGGGGCGAGCGACCTCACGATGGCGCGCCAGCTCGACATCTCGCAGCGGACCGTCGAGCGCCGCGTCCGGGCGATCATGGTCGAGCTCGGGGCGACGACCCGCTTCCAGGCGGGGGCGATCGCCGGGCGGCGGGGGCTCATCTGAGGGCGTCCGTGTCCGTTGTCCGCGGGGCGTCCTCGCCGGGGTCCGCGCGCGCGTAGACTCGTTCCTTCCGTGCGTCCCGCGCACCCCACACCCCACGTCACTCTGCAGGGAGGGCCTCGACAGTGACGAGCACGCGCCCCGGTGCGCCCGACACCTCGGCGGACGTCGCCCGCGAGATCGCGTTCGAGCAGGCGCACGTCGACCGCGTCTACGCCGAGCTCGAGAAGGCCGGTGCCCGCGCCGCCGACGTCGAGGCCGACGGCCTCGCCCGCGGCCGCACGAGCCGCACCGGTGACGTCCGCGACGAGGAGCTCACCGGGCTCTTCGAGCGCGACGCCCTCGTGTATGCCGCCGCGAGGCGCCGTTCCGCGATCGAGAAGCAGTACGAAGGGCTCGTCTTCGGACGGCTCGACCTCGGCTCGGTCGACACCCCGGCCGCCGAGCGAGACGTGCGGCACATCGGCCGGCTCGGTGTGCGCGACGACGACTACGAACCGCTCGTCATCGACTGGCGGGCCCCGGCGGCGTCGGCCTTCTACCGCGCGACCCCGGTCGACCCCATGGGCGTCCTGCGTCGCCGGGTCCTGCGCTGCAAGGGCGCGACCGTCATCGGGGTCGAGGACGACCTCATGGTGCCCGAGGCGCCCGACGACATCGTCGTCGTCGGTGACGGCGCCCTCATCGCCGCCCTCACCCGCAGCCGCGGCCGGCAGATGCGCGACATCGTGGCGACGATCCAGCGGCACCAGGACGAGGCCATCCGCGCCCCCTCCCGCGGCGTCACCGAGATCACCGGCGGTCCGGGCACGGGCAAGACGGTCGTCGCCCTGCACCGCGCGGCCTACCTCCTCTACTCGGAGCGTCGCCGCTTCGAGTCCGGCGGCATCCTCGTAGTCGGCCCCTCGGCGGCCTACACGGCATACATCGAGCGTGTTCTGCCCTCGCTCGGCGAGGACAGCGTCGCGCTGCGCGCGCTCGGCGACCTCGTCGACGGGGTGACGGCAACGCGGCTGGACAGCCCCGAGGTCGCCGCGGTCAAGGGCTCGCTGCGGATCCGACGGGTGCTGTCGCGCGCCGCCTCGCGCCCGCCGCAGGGTGCGCCGTCGCAGCTGCGCGTCTTCGTCAACGGCCACGCCGTGCGGCTCGACGAGCCTGTCCTGCACCGCATCCGGCGCCAGGTGCTGCGCTCCGGGCAGCACAACCTCGCGACGAAGCACGCCCGCGAGGAGCTCGCGCAGGAGGCGTGGCGGTCGGTCCGCCAGGGTGACCGCGACGAGTTCTTCGACGCCTTCGACTCCTCGCGCGACATCGACGAGTTCGTCGCGTCGTGGTGGCGACAGCTCGACCCGCGCGAGGTGCTGCTCACCCTCGCCGACACCGATCACGCCTACGCGCTCGCCCGCGGGGTCCTCGACCAGGAGGAGGCGGCCGCGCTCGCCCACTCCATGCGCGAGGCGCTCGAGCTCGGCACGTGGTCGGTCGCCGACGTCGCCCTCATCGACGACCTCTCGGCGCGGCTCGGTCAGGTCCAGGAGCCCGAGGCCGAGGAGCGTGGGTTCTATGACATCGAGGAGTTCGACGACCTCTCGTCCTACGGCGTGCTCGACGTGCACGCCGGGGTCGACCGCCGCGCGGGTGAGACGTCGACGCGCAGCGTCGTGACGCCCGCGGACGCCCGCGGGCGCCTGCTCCACGGACGGATCGACCGGGCGTCCGGGTCGGCCCACGTCCTCGTCGACGAGGCCCAGGACCTGTCACCGATGCAGTGGCGCACGCTCGCCCGGCGCGGCCGCAACGCGTCGTGGACCGTCGTGGGCGATGCCGCGCAGGCGTCGTGGGGCGATCTCGAGGAGGCCCGGAGCGCACGGGTGGAGGCCTACGGCACCCACGAGGTGCGCGGCTTCCACATGGACACGAACTACCGCAACGCCCGTGAGATCTTCGACTACGCCCGCGACGTCATCCTGCCGCTCGTGCCCGACGCCGACATCCCGGCAGCGGTGCGCGAGACCGGGATCGACCCCGTGGACGTCACCGTCGACGGGTCGCCGGTCGATGCCGTGGAGCGTGCGGTCGACGACCTGCTCGGCGAGGTCGAGGGCTCCATCGCGGTCATCGTGCCGGCGCGCTGGGCGGACCGGGTGGCCCACCTCGACGGGGTCGGCGACGGCCGCGTGCAGGTCATCGACCCGCTCTCGACCAAGGGCCTCGAGTGGGACGCGACCGTCGTGCTCGACCCGGACGCAATCGTCGAGGAGTCACCGGGCGGGGTGCGCGTGCTCTACGTCGTCCTCACCCGAGCCGCGCACCGCATGACGGTGCTCCGCCCGAGCTGAACCCCCGACTTATTGCCCGTTTGCGACACGTCCGCTCGGGCGAAGCCCGCTCCGACGTGTCGCAAACGGGCAATAAGTCGCGAAGGGGTCAGTCGAGGAGGGCGTGGCGCTCGATGATCTCGTGGCGGCCGGGGCCGACGCCGATCGCCGACACGCGGGCTCCGATGAGCTCCTCGACGCGCAGCACGTAGGCCTGCGCGTTCGCCGGGAGCTCCTCGAAGGTGCGGCAGCCGGAGATGTCCTCCCACCAGCCGTCGAGCTCCTCGTAGATGGGCTTCGCGTGGTGGAAGTCGGTCTGCCCCACCGGCATCTCGTCGTGCCGGACGCCGTCGACGTCGTAGGCCACGCAGACCGGGACCTTCTCGAGCCCGGTGAGGACGTCGAGCTTGGTGATGACGAAGTCGGTGACGCCGTTGATGCGGGTGGCGTAGCGGCCGATGACGACGTCGAGCCAGCCGCAGCGGCGCGGGCGGCCGGTCGTCGTGCCGTACTCGGCGCCGGTCTTGCGCAGGAACTCGCCGTTGTCGTCGTCGAGCTCGGTCGGGAACGGGCCCTCGCCCACGCGCGTCGTGTAGGCCTTGAGGATCGCGATGACCCGCGAGACCCGGGTCGGCGGGATGCCCGAGCCGGTGCAGGCGCCGCCCGCGGTCGCCGACGACGACGTCACGAACGGGTAGGTGCCGTGGTCGACGTCGAGCAGCGTGGCCTGGCCCGCCTCGAGGAGGACGTTCTTGCCCTCGTTGAGGGCCTGCTCGAGCACGAGCGCGGTGTCGGCGACCATGGGACGCAGCCGGTCGGCATACGAGAGCAGCTCCTCGACGACGCGGTCGGCCTCGGCGGCGCGGGTGTTGTAGATCTTGACGAGCACCTGGTTCTTGAGCTCGAGCGCGGCCTCGACCTTCTGGCGCAGGATCCCCTCGTCGAAGAGGTCCTGGATGCGGATGCCGACGCGGTTCATCTTGTCGGCGTAGGTCGGGCCGATACCGCGGCCGGTCGTCCCGATCTTGCGCTTGCCGAGGAAGCGCTCGGTGACCTTGTCGAGGGTGCGGTTGTAGGGCGCGATGACGTGCGCGTTGGCGCTGACGAGCAGCTTGCTCGTGTCGACGCCGCGCTCCTCGAGCCCGTCGAGCTCCTCGAAGAGCACCTCGAGGTCGACGACGACGCCGTTGCCGATGATCGGCGTGACGGTCGGCGTGAGGATGCCCGAGGGCAGGAGGTGGAGGGCGTACTTCTCGAGCGCCCCGTCCTTCTCGATGACGACCGTGTGGCCGGCGTTGTTGCCCCCGTTGAACTTGACGACGTAGTCGACGTCCTCGCCCATGAGGTCGGTGGCCTTGCCCTTGCCTTCGTCGCCCCACTGGGCTCCGACGAGCACGATTGCCGGCATCTGGTCAGTCCTCTCCTGCGCGGCGGTGCCGCGCGTGCGTGACATGCGCGAGGCCCGGCGCGTGGCGTTCGCGACGGGCCTCCGGTGTGCCCCAGCCTATCGGGTATGCCGTCCGCCCACCGATGCTGCCGGGTGCGAGGCCGCGAGCGCGGCACCGAGCTGGAAGCGGGTGTCGACGCCGTGGATCGACATGAGGGCGGCGATCCGCCGACGCACCGTGCGAAGCCCGACCCCGAGGAAGCGGGCGATCGCCTCGTCCTTGAGGCCCATGCCCAAGAGCTCGACGAGACGGGCGTCGCCGGCTGCCCCGGCGGCATACGGCACGGCGTGGGCGTGCTCCCACGCGAGGTCGAAGTAGGCCGCGAGGGTGGAGATGAGCAGGGGGTCGCGGATGAGGACGTAGCCGGAGGAGACGTCGCCCCACCGCCGCAGGCCCACGGCGCCGACGTCGCCGAAGACGGCGTACTCGGAGCCGACCTCGGGCAGGAGCCGCTGCTCCTCGCCGACGGTCGACCACGACCGGAGCCACTGCAGCCCCTGCGGGGTGTCGAGGGCGTGGGCGGGATAGATCGTGCGCTGGACGTTGCCGGCGGCGATCCACTGCTGGTTGTCGCGCATCGTCGTGTCGTCGAGTGCGGGGCCGGCGTCGACGACCATGACGAGGTTGCGCAGGACCCCGCTCGACTCGTGGATGAGCCGCTGGACGACGGTCGGCGCCATCTCCTCGCTGATCGGCTCGACACCGGGCGTCGAGGCCGTCGAGGTGCCCTGGGTGAGCCGTCCGACGAGGTCGCGGATCTGGCCGAGGTCGCGCAGCCGTTCCTCGATCCGGGACTGCTCGCGGTCGAAGTACTCCTCGAGGAGCCGGGCCGGCGAGGCGACGTTGTCTGAGGTCAGCGCCATGACGGGCTCCTCCTGCTCGACGGAATGGCAGGATGCTGCCATTGGCATCTAAGTGTCGCAGATTCGGTGTGACATGGCGCATGATGGGCGCGCACGACCGTCGTGGCAGGGGACACGCGGACGTGTTCGCGCTTCGGCGCGGTGCTCCCTGGCAGGGGCTGGAGAAGGGCTCGGACCTGAGGTCCGAGCCCTTCTCTTCATGCGCGATCGGGCGGGTGGTCGCAGTCGCCCGCGATCGGCACCGCCGAACCCGGGACGGGCCTCAGAGCCCCAGCTCGCGCGCCCCGGTCGTCGAGGAGTCGCGCAGGAAGTCGGCGCAGCGCCGCTCCTCGTCGGTCTCGCCGATGAGCCCGGCCGCCCGCGACAGGACGGCGAGCGAGCGGAGGAACCCGCGGTTGGGCTCGTGCTCCCACGGGACCGGCCCCTGGCCTCGCCAGCCGTTGCGGCGGAGCGCGTCCAGCGCCCGGTGGTAGCCCGTGCGGGCGTAGGCGTAGCCCTCGACGGTGCGACCGTCGGCGAGGGCGTCCTCGGCGAGGGTCGCCCACGCCAGGGACGACGTCGGGTTGGCCGCGGCGACCTGGTCCGCGGCGACGCCCTCGTCGAGGAGCCGCGCCGCGGGGTCGACCGGGAGCCGGGTCTCGGGGATGCCGAGCAGGTTGTCGCTCACGACTCGCGCCTCAGGCCTGGTGGGTGCCGGCGGAGCGGAGGTTCTCGCAGGCCTCGACGACCCGGCGTGCCATCGCCGCCTCGGCCTCCTTGCCCCACGCGCGCGGGTCGTACTGCTTCTTGTTGCCCACCTCGCCGTCGATCTTGAGGACGCCGTCGAAGTTGCGCAGCATCCACTCGGCGACCGGCCGGGTGAAGGCGTACTGGGTGTCCGTGTCGACGTTCATCTTGACGACGCCGAAGTCGACGGCCGCGGCGATCTCCTCGGCGGTCGAGCCCGAGCCACCGTGGAAGACGAGGTCGAAGGGGCGTGCATCGGCGCCCTGGCCGAGCTCGCCGGCGGCGGCCTCCTGGGCGGCCTTGAGGATCTCGGGGCGCAGCTTGACGTTGCCCGGCTTGTAGACGCCGTGGACGTTGCCGAAGGTGAGCGCCGTGAGGTAGCGACCCTTCTCGCCCGCGCCGAGCGCCTTGATCGTGGCGACCGCGTCCTCGGGGGTCGTGTAGAGCTGCTCGTTGATCTCGTTGGCGACGCCGTCCTCCTCGCCACCGACGACGCCGACCTCGATCTCGAGGATGACGTTGGCGGCCTTGCACGCCGCGAGCAGGTCCTCGGCGATCTGGAGGTTCTCCTCGAGCGGCACGGCCGAGCCGTCCCACATGTGGCTCTGGAAGATCGGCAGGCCACCGGACTTCACGCGCTCGGCGCTGGCCGCGAGGAGCGGGCGCACGAAGCCGTCGAGCTTGTCCTTGGGGCAGTGGTCGGTGTGGAGGGCGATGTTGACGGGGTAGTTCTTCGCGACCTCCTCGGCGTAGGCCGCGAGCGCCTTGGCGCCGGTGACCATGTCCTTGATCGTCGAGCCCGAGGCGTACTCGCCACCACCGGTGGAGACCTGGATGATGCCGTCGCTGCCCGCCTCGGCGAACCCGCGGATCGCCGCCGTCACGGTCTGGCTCGAGGTGATGTTGATGGCCGGGTAGGCGAACGAGCCGGTCTTGGCCCGGTCGAGCATGTCGGCGTAGATCTCGGGAGTTGCGATGGGCATGGGGTCTCCTCGTCAGTGGCGAAGCCGGATCGCTTCCGATCTTTCCACGCAGGGTCGTGGTGGCAACACCGTGCCCAGACACCGGCCGGTAACTCCGTGCTCAGCCCGTGAGCTCCTCGCGTCGACGCTCCATGTGGCGCCGCTCGATCTCGTTGTCGCACAGCCCGATCGCCTCGGCGAGGCTCTCTCGGGCCGCCTCGGTGTCACCGGCCCGGGCGAGCAGCTCGCCGCGCACGGCGGGCAGCCGGTGGCCCGCCATCTCGACCCCGTCGAGCAGCGCGAGCCCGGCCCGCGGCCCCTCGGCCTCCGCGACGGCGACAGCCCGCGCGACCCGCACGGCCGGTGACGGGGAGAGCCGCTCGAGCACGGCATACAGGTCGGCGATGTGGTCCCAGCGGGTGTCGGCGGCGGTCGGCGCGCTCGCGTGCTCGGCCGCGATGAGCGCCTGGAGGCGGTAGCTGCGGGCGAGCGGCGACGTGGGCTCGGGGCGTGACTCGAGCCGCGCGAGAAGCGCGAGCGCGTCGGCGACCTCGTCGTGGTGCCACAGCGCCCGGTCCTGGTCGGCGAGGAGGACGAGCGATCCGTCGGGGCCGACGCGTGCGTCGCGTCGGGAGTGCTGGAGCGTCGTGAGGACGACGAGGTGGGCGAGCGTGTCGCTCGGCCGAAGCCCCATCGTCACGCGCGCGAGACGGATCGCCTCGCCGGCCAGCTCGGCCCGGACGAGGTCCGGCCCGCTCCCGGGCGCGTAGCCGGCCGTGAACGCGAGGTATGCCGTGTGCGCGACGACGTCGAGCCGCTCGCCGATCGCGTCGGTCCCGGGGATGGCGAAGGGGATGCCGGCCGCGACGACCTTCTTCTTGGCCCGGGTGATGCGGGCGGCCATCGTCGCCTCGGGCACGAGGAAGAGCCGGGCGATGTCGGCCGTCGAGATGCCCATGACGAGGCGCAGCGACAGCGCGCTCGCACTCTCCGGTGAGAGCGAGGGGTGGGCGCACATGAGGACGAGCCGCAGCAGGTCGTCGTCGACCACGGACCCGTCGTCGACCATGACTCCCTCCTTCGGCCGGCGTTCGGCCTCGACGGTGAGCAGCGGTTGCTTGCGAGCGGCCATCGCCTCGGCCCGCAGCCGGTCGAGGATGCGGCGTCGGGCGGCGGTCATGAGCCAGCCGCCGGGGTTGGCGGGCGTCGACTCCTGCGTCCATCTCGCCTGCGCGGTCGCGACCGCCTCCGCCAGCGCGTCCTCGACGAGGTCGAGCCGGCGGAACTGCGCGAGGAGCAGGGCCACGAGCCGGCCCCACTCCTCGCGCACGACGCGCTCGAGGGGCGTCACCCGACCTGGTTCCCGGCAGCGTCGAGCTCGACGACGGAACGGATCTCCACGGCATACGCGGGTGGGAGGAGGGAGGCGGCCTCGATGGCGACGTCGAGGTCGGGCAGCTCGACGTCGTAGTAGCCACCGATCATCTCGGTCGTCTCGGCGAACGGTCCGTCGGTGAGGACGCGCCGGCCGTCGAGGTGGCGGACCGTCGTCGCCGTGTCGGCGTCGGCGAGCGGAGCACCGGAGATGCGGCGTCCGCGCTCGTCGACGAACCGGTGGAAGGCGTCGTGGCCGTCGACGTAGGCCTGCCGCTCCTCGGGTCCGGCCGCCTCCCAGCCGCCGGGCTCGTAGGCGAGGAGGAAAAGGTAGCGCCTCACTGGACCAGGGTGCGGAACTCGAGGAGCTCGCCGCGAGATGCGAACTCGGTGCAGATGCGGCGGAGGTCGGCCTCGTCGTCGGTCTCGACGAGGTAGAAGCCGACGACCTGCTCGGCGGACTCGGTGAAGGGCCCATCGGTGACGAGCGCTCCCCCGGACCCGTCGGGGCGCATCGAGGTCGCCTCGGCCGAGGGGGTGAGCGGGCTCGTCATCAGCAGGGTGTGCCCGCCGGACGCGAGGTCCTCGTGGAACTGCTCGTGCGAGCGCATTCCCTTCTCGTGCTCCTCGGGCGGGAGCTGTGCCCACTCCGCCTCGGGCGCGGGCAGCAGCAGCAGGTGGCGACTCATCGGGTCTCCTCCGGTCGGTTCGGTGTGGCCGCGGGTGCGACCTCCACCCTCGTGACGAGCGAACCACACCCGGATCGACAACCGGGTCGTGCCGGGCTGGGTCGTCGTACTCACGCGCGGGAAGGCATGCACCCGCCACGCTGTCCCCATGGACCTCTCCACCGTGCGCGACCTCGCCCGCGCCACCCCCGCCGAACGCAACCGGGTCGTCGACCTGCTGCGGGCCGGGGCGATCCTCGTCGTCGTCCTCGGCCACTGGCTCATGGCCGCCGTGCAGGTCCGCGACGACGAGCTCGTCATGGGCCACCTGCTCGGGCTCGCGCCGTGGACGCACCCGCTCACCTGGGTCTTCCAGGTCATGCCGGTGTTCTTCGTCGTGGGCGGCTACGCGAACGCGCTCTCGTGGCGCTCGGCCCGCCGACGGAACCTCCCGTATGCCGGGTGGCTCCGCTCGCGGCTGCGTCGCCTCCTCGTCCCGGTCGTCCCGTTGCTGCTGCTCTGGCTGGCGGCGACAGCTGTGGCGTGGGAGGCGGGCGTCCCGGCGGGCACGCTGCGCACGGCCTCGCAGGTGGCCCTCGTGCCCACGTGGTTCCTCGCGGCCTACGTCGTCGTGTGCGCCCTCGCGCCGGCGACCCTGTGGCTGTGGGAGCGGTTCGGGTGGGCGTCCGTCGCCGCCGGGCTGGCGCTCGGAGGGCTCGTCGACCTCGTGTCGATCGGCGCCGACCTCCTCCTCGTCGGGTTCGCCAACTACGTCGTCGTGTGGGCCACCGTCTCCCAGCTCGGCTACGCGTGGCTCGACGGGCGGCTCGCCGGCACGGGTCGGCGGCTGCTCCTCGCCGCGGTCGGCGGGACCGCGACGCTCGCGCTCGTCGGCCTCGGCCCCTATCCGGTGTCGATGATCGGGCTCGACGGTGCTGCGGTGAACAACTCCTACCCGACGCGCGTGACGATGCTGACGCTCGGCCTGCTCCAGGCCGGGCTCGTCCTCGCCCTCGAGCCGCTGCTCGCGCGGTGGATGAGCCGCCCGCGCGCCTGGACCGCGACGGTCCTCGTCAACACACGCATCATGACGCTCTACCTGTGGCACCTCACCGCGATGGTGCTCGTCATCGGGGCCCTCCTGCTGCTCGGCGGCCCCGGCCTCGGCATCGAGCCGGTGAGCGCCGGCTGGTGGCTGACCCGGCCGCTGTGGTGGGCGCTCCTCGGCATCGTCACGGCCGGCGCGGTCGCCGCGCTGGGCCGCTTCGAGACGCCCCGCGCCGACGACTCCCCGCCGCCACCGGTCTGGCTGCCGGTGCTCGTCACCGCGGTTGCCTGCGGCGGGCTCGGCCTCATGGCGGCGCAAGGAGTCGTGGCCGAGGACGGCGTGCACTGGTGGTGGCCAGTGCTCACGGTCGCCGCCGTCGGGCTGCTGCTCCTCAGGCCGGGGGGTCGGTCGGGCGCTCGGCCAGCGGCGCGGGCAGCGGCCGGGCGTGGACGACCGTGAGGTCGGAGACCGCACGGGTGAGCACGACGTAGAGGCGGCGCAGACCGGTGCGCTCGTCGGGCTCGGCCTCGGCCACCTCGGCCGGCTCGAGGACGAGCACGTGGTCGAACTCGAGACCCTTGGCGACCGTCGCCGGCACGACGTCGACCTGGTGGTCAACGTCGCCGTGGTCGGCGCCGAGGGTGCCGTGCTCGATGCCCGCCGCGGACAGCGCAGCCGAGACCTCGGCGACGCGGGCATCCGGCACGATCGCCCCGATGCTGCCCTCGAGGGCACGCAGCCGGTCGACGTGCGCGACAGCGGTGGCGACAAGGTTCCCGTCGGCGGCGACCTCGACGAGGTCGAGCAGCCCGGGGTTTGCGCGGACCGACTCGGGTGCGGCGAGCCCCGGGGCCGCGGTGGGCAGCAGCCGCGCCGCGAACTCGATGACGCTCGCGGGCACGCGGAACCCGCGACGCAGCTCGGAGACGACCCCCTCGGGCTTGCCGAGGTGGGCCAGCGTCTCCGACCACGACGCCGTCGACCACGGGGTCGTGCCCTGCGCGATGTCGCCGAGCACCGTGGCCGCGCCGGTCGAGCAGCGTCGGCCGACGGCGCGCAGCTGCATCGGCGAGAGGTCCTGCGCCTCGTCGAGGACGACGTGGCCGAGGCTCGGCGTCCGGTTGAGCAGGTCGCCGAGCTCGTCGAGCAGCCACGTGTCCGCGAGTGTCCACTTCGCCGATCCCGCTGTGCGAGAGGGCTTCTGCCACAGCAGGCGGCTCTGCTCGTCGGCCGACAGGACCCCGTCGGCTGCCGCCGCGAGCGCGTCCGCGTCGGAGAGGAGCCGGTGCAGCAGCGCGCGGGGTTCGACCTTGGGCCAGATCGAGCCGGCATACGCCTTGACCGGCGCGCTGCGCGCGACGGCGTCCTGGACACGGTCGTCGGGGTACTCCCCCAGCGCCTCCATCCGCACGAGGACGGCGTGGGCGAGCCGCTGCGGCAGGAGCTGGCGCGCCGCCTCGTAGCGCACGTCGCGCGCCGCGAGACCGTCGACGAGCGGAGCGATGTCGTATGCCGGCACGCGCCACCGGCGTGACCCGCGCGGGACGACCATCGCCTCGCTCGGCGGCACGAGGTGCGACCACACGGCGCGGTGGAGCACCTGCGCCATGCGGGCGTCACCCTTGAGCCGGGCGACCTCGGTGGGCTCGGCCGCCCGGACCGGCACCGACGCCGTGAGCGCCTCGATGCTCGTGTGCTTGACCTCGACCTCGCCGAGGGTCGGGAGCACGGCCCCGATGTGGTCGAGGAAGGCCTCGTTGGGTCCGACGACGAGGACGCCGCTGCGGCTCAGCCGCTCGCGGAACGCATAGAGCAGCCATGCCGCGCGGTGGAGCCCGACCGCGGTCTTGCCGGTGCCGGGCGCTCCCTGGATGCAGACGGTCGTCGTCGCGTCGACCCGGACGAGGGCGTCCTGCTCGGGCTGGATCGTCGCGACGATGTCGCGCATGGGCCCGACGCGGGGCCGCTCGATCTCGGTCGCGAGGATCTGCGACGTCGCGTCCGGCTCGGTCTCGTCGAGGAGGTGCTCGTCCTCCATCGCGGTGATCCGGCCGTGGTCGTAGCCGAACCGGCGCCGCAGCCGCACGCCGAGCGGGTCGGTGTGGGAGGCGCGGTAGAAGGTCGTCGACACCGGCGCGCGCCAGTCGATGACGAGCGGGTCGCCGAGGTCGTCGGTGACGTGCCGTCGGCCGATGTACCAGCGCTCGTCGGTGTCGAGGTCGACGCGCCCGAAGAAGAGCGCGGTCGTGGGGTCGTCCTCGAGCGAGCGGGCGCGACGCCACAGCGTCTCGGCGAGCCGCTCGGACGAGACGGCGTCACCGCCCTGGATGTCGAGGGCGAGGGTCCGCTCGCGCATCCGGGCCAGCTCGGCGCGCGCGTTCGCGAGGTGGGCGCGCTCGCGGGTGAGCTCCTCATGAGTGGGCATGACGCTGTCGCCTCTCCTGAGCTCAGGGGTGTGTTGGGGGGATGGGACAGCCTAGGTCACGGACGCGCGAGGGTCACCCGGACATCGGTCCACCACGACAGCCGGCCTTCGCGCTGACGGTCCTCGAGCATCGGCTGGACCTGCTCGCGGACCGCCTCGAGGGTGCCGAGCCGCTCGTGCGCCTCGAGGACGACGCGGAACCCCTGCGACCAGACCCAGTCCCACCACGCCTGCGCCGCCGGGAGGGTGACGGTGATCCGGTGCTCCTCCGTGGCGACCCGGCCGAAGCCGTGCTCGCGCAGCACCGCCTCGAGCCGCTCCACCGAGGCGAAGTCCCCCTCCCGGGCCACCGTGATCGGAGGTCGCTCCTTCTCGGGGAGCGCCTGCACCACGGTGCCGTGGATGTCGGCCCACGAGTCGTCGGCCGCACCGAACCACGTGAACCCGAGCCGGCCCGACGGCGAGAGCCCCGCGCGGTGGACGTCCAGGGCCGCGCCGAGGTCCGGCAGGAAGAAGAGGACGAGTCCGGCCTGCACGACGTCCCAGGGACCCGGCGGCGGGTCAGCAGCGTCACCCACCTCCGCGGTGAGCCACGGGAGGTCGGCGGCCTCGGAGCGGAGCCCGGCCACCATCGTCGGAGCGATGTCCGTCGCCGTCACGGCACCGGTCGGCCCGACGGCCCGCGCGGCCAGCAGCGCGCTCGCGCCACGGCCACAGCCGACGTCGAGGACGCGCTCGCCGGCAGTGGGCCGGGTCGCCCCCACGAGAGCTCGCGCGGCAGGTCCGAAGAACTCGACCCCGACCTGGTCGTAGGTCGCCGCCGCCCGCTCGAAGACTCCACCGATGAGTGCCTTCTGCTCGGCGGCGGACTCGTGGGCCATCCCGTCAGTGTGCCCCCGTGGTCGCGGCGTCGCCGACGCTTTGGTCGAAGACGTGGCGCCGCACCCAGGCGTGCATCGCGATGGCCGCCGCCGCCCCAGCGTTGATCGAGCGCGTCGACCCGAACTGCTCGATGTGCAGCGTCGCCTCGCACTCGGCGCGCATCGCCTCCGACAACCCCGGCCCCTCCTGCCCGAAGACGAGCATGGCTTTGCGCGGCAGGTCGTAGGTCTCGAGTGCGCGGCTCCCGGGCAGGTTGTCGATCCCGATGAGCCGTATGCCGTGCGCCCGCGCCCACGAGGCCAGCTCGCCGGGCGTGGCGTGGTGGTGCTCGTGCTGGTAACGATCGGTGACCATGGCACCTCTGCGGTTCCACCGACGGCGGCCGACGATGTGGAAGGCGGCGGCGCCCATCGCGTTGGCGGTCCGGACGACCGAGCCGATGTTGAAGTCGTGCTCCCAGTTCTCGATCGCGACGTGGAAGTCGTGCCGCCGCGTGTCGAGGTCGGCGACGATCGCCTCGTGGCGCCAGTAGCGGTAGGCGTCGACGACGTTGCGCCGGTCGCCCTCGCGCAGCAGGTCGGGGTCGAGCCGCTCGTCGTCGGGCCACGCCCCGTCCCAGGGACCGACCCCGACGTCGTCAACTCGGTTGCCGCTGTCGGTCATGGACACCACGATGTCAGGCATGGGTGAGCTGCTGGGTGAGAGGGACAACTACGCGGACTACCTCCGCAGCCGGCGCGAGATGTTCGTCGCGGCCTGCGAGGGGCTCACACCCGAGCAGCTCGCTCTGCGCTCGGTGCCGCCGTCGACGATGTCGCTGCTCGGCATGGTGCGCCACCTCGCCGAGGTCGAGCGGGTGTGGTTCCGTCGCTGGCTCGACGGCGGCGACCCGGAGCGGCTCTGGGGGCCGCGCGGCAACGACGACGACTGGAACGGCGCCGTCGGCAGCCAGGAGTGCGTCGACGAGGCCTGGTCCGCCTGGCGCGCCGAGGTCGCGTTCGCCGAGGGCTGGCTCGCCGCGCACGACGACATGGGAGCGGTCGTCGACGCCGACCACCACGGCCGGATCAACGTCCGCGACATCGTCGTCCACCTCGTCGAGGAGTACGCCCAGCACCTCGGGCACGCCGACCTCCTCCGCGAGGTCATCGACGGGCGCAGGAGTGGCTGACGCGCGGACCTAGTGGTTGCGCAGGGCGTCGATGAGCTCGTCCTTGCTCATCGACGCGCGACCCTCGATGTCGAGCTCCTTGGCCCGGTCGCGCAGCTCCTCGACGGTGCGGTCCTCGTAGTCCTCGGCGGACCCGCCGCGCTCGCCCATCTCGGAGCGTGAGGTGGCCGCCGCGGCGTTGGAGATGCGGGCGGCCTTCTCCTTGCTCGCACCGTCGTCGCGCAGCTTCTCGTAGAGCTCGGGGTCCTTGATGCTCGGTCCGGGGTCCTTCGAACCGCTCTTGCCCTGCGGCATGGCTCCTCCTCGAGAGTCGGTGGCGTTCCTCCCACCCTGTGCCCGCGCGGAGTGATGTGCAAACGGGCGGCCGTCCTACTGCACCTTCTCCCACCCGCGCTTCTGGGCGCGGGTGCCCGCTCCCCGGCCGGGTCGCTCGTCGCGGCTGCGGTAGACGACGTAGGGCCGCGTGAAGTAGCCGATCGGCGCCGAGAAGACATGCACGAGACGCGTGAACGGCCACATGGCGATGAGGAGGAACGCGAGGAAGGCGTGCAGCTTGAAGCCGACCGGTGCCGACTCCATGAGGCTCGCGTCGGGCTGGAACCAGAAGATCTGGCGGAACCACGGCGAGACGCCGTCACGGTAGTTGTACTCCCCGCCGATGGTGAAGAGGCTGCCTGCCACGGTGTTCCACATGCCGAGGACGATGACGGTGCCGAGCACGGCATACATGACCTTGTCGTTGACCGTCGTCGCGGAGAAGACCGGGCCGACGGTCCGACGGCGGTAGACGAGGATGGCCAGCCCGACGACCGCCGCGATGCCGGCGGGGATTCCGCCGGCCAGCGCGATGACGTGGTAGGCCTCGTGGCTCAGGCCGACGGCGTCGGTCCAGTCCTGGGGCAGGAGCAGCCCGAGCACGTGACCCATGACGACGCCGAGCATGCCGAAGTGGAAGAGCGGGCTGCCGATGCGCAGGAGCCTGCTCTCGTAGAGCTGCGAGCTGCGGGTGGTCCAGCCGAACTTGTCGTAGCGGTAGCGCCAGACGTGCCCGACGACGAAGACCGCGAGGCAGATGTAGGGGAAGATCACCCAGAGGAACGTGCTCACCGAGGGCCTCCGATCGTGACGGGCGTGGGTCCGGCGTGCGAGGCTCCGGAGTGTGGGGGTCCGGCGGGCGCGGCTTCGTCGAGGCTCGACGGCGTCGCGTAGGGCGCGTCGAGCTCGGTGCTCAGCCCGACGAGCTCGGTGGGCGGGCCCTGGGCGATGAGCCGCTCGAGCGCCTCGTGGTCGTCGCCCTCGAGGGCCGGCAGGGTCCTGCGGAGCGCGTCGACGACGTCGAGCCACGGCGAGTCGCGGTCGGCGAGCGCGACCCGGAGCAGCTCGATGCCGACCCGGTGGTCGTTGAGGATGCGCCACGCGACGTCGGCGTCGACGCCTGCGCCGAACTCGAGGACGACGCACAGGTGGTCCGGCAGCTCGGCGTCCTCGTCGACGAGGACGCCGCCGGCCCGGCGGTAGTCCTGCTTGATCCGGACGAGCGCGGCTCCGCGGTTGCGGGTGTCGCCGTGCAGGTAGTAGGTGAGGTGCAGGCAGCACCGACGGGTCACGTCGAACGTGTCGACGTAGTCGCGTTGGAGCTCTCCGAGGGCAGCGCTCGAGAGGCGAGCGAGGAAGCGGGACAACGGCATACGGACGTCGTCGGGAAGTCCGGCGATCGCATCGGTGAGCATGGGCACCCGCTCGACGAGGGTCTCGTCGGGGTGGTCGAGCAACAGTGAGACGACCTGCCACGCCGTGGCCTGGTCGGCCGCCGAGAGGCGAGAGGAGGACCGGCGGTGCCGGCGCCACGGCATCACGACCGCACCTCCTCGTCGGGGGCGTCGTCCTGCGTCCGGTCGGCACGACCCTCGGGGAAGAGCCCGTCAGGCGCACCCTTGCCGTCCCAGTTGAGGAGGTTGACCCGGCCCTTCGAGGTTCCACCGCCGACGAGCGTCTCCGACGTCTGGCGCTGCTGCAGCATGTGGAAGTTCTCGACCGCGACCGGCGTGACGTTGCCGCGGCCCGAGCCCTCGCCGAAGGGTCCGGAGACGTCGAGCAGCTCGTCGTCGTAGGAGGTCACCGGGCAGTCGGTCGCGAGCTCCTCGAGCCCGTGCGCCTCCTCGGCGTGCGCGGTCGGGATGACGTAGCGGTCCTCGTACTTCGCGATGGCGAGCAGCCGGAACATGTCGTACATCTGCTCCTCGCTCATGCCGACCGCCTCGGGGATGTGCGCCTGCGGGTCCCGGCCGAGGTTGATGTCGCGCATGTAGGAGCGCATCGCCGCGAGCTTGCGCAGCACCGCGTCGACGGGCCTGGTGTCACCGGCGGTGAAGAGGTTGGCGAGGTACTCGACGGGGATCCGCAGCGTGTCGATGGCCGCGAAGAGGTTGTCCTCGTCCTCGGCGTCGTGCCCGGTGTCCTTGAGGGCGTCGACGACCGGCGACAGCGGCGGGATGTACCAGACCATCGGCATCGTGCGGTACTCCGGGTGGAGCGGCAGCGCGACCTTGTAGGTGTTGATGAGGGCGTTGACCGGCGAGCGCTTCGCCGCCTCGATCCAGTCGCCCGGTATGCCGGCCCGCTCGGCCTCGCGCTGCACCTCCGGGTCGAAGGGGTCGAGGAAGACCGAGCGCTGCGCCTCGTAGAGGTCGTGGTCGTCCGGGGTCGAGGCGGCCTCGAGGACGCGGTCGGCGTCGTAGAGCATGAGGCCGATGTAGCGCAGCCGTCCGACGCACGTCTCGGCGCACACCGTGGGGATGCCGACCTCGACGCGGGGGTAGCAGAAGGTGCACTTCTCGGCCTTGCCGGTCTTGTGGTTGAAGTAGACCTTCTTGTAGGGGCAGCCCGTGACGCACATGCGCCAGCCCCGGCACTTGTCCTGGTCGACGAGGACGATGCCGTCCTCCTCGCGCTTGTAGATCGCGCCGCTCGGGCACGACGCCGCACACGACGGGTTGAGGCAGTGCTCGCAGATGCGGGGCAGGTAGAACATGAAGGTGTCGTCGAAGGCGAGCTTCACCTTGTCCTCGATGCCCTTGATCATCGGGTCCTTGGCGGCGTGCTTGCCGCTGCCGCCGAGGTCGTCGTCCCAGTTCGCCGACCACTCGATGTTGACCGGCTTGCCGGAGATGAGCGAGTGCGGGCGGGCGACGGGGAACGTCTTGCCCGCCGGGGCGGTGAGCAGCGTCTCGTAGTCGTAGGTCCACGGCTCGTAGTAGTCGCTCAGCGCCGGCATCTTCGGGTTGCTGAAGATGTTGAGCAGCTTGGTGAGCCGGCCGCCGGCGCGCAGGGTGAGCCGGCCGCCCTGGGTGAGGGTCCAGCCGCCCTTCCACTTGTCCTGGTCCTGGTAGCCACGCGGGTAGCCGAGGCCGGGTCGGGTCTCGACGTTGTTGAACCAGACGTACTCCATGCCCGAGCGGTTGGTCCACGCCTGCTTGCACGTCACCGAGCAGGTGTGGCACCCGATGCACTTGTCGAGGTTCATCACCATCGCCATCTGCGCCATGACCTTCATCGGGTTGCCGCCTTTCGGGGGTCCTCGCGAAGTATCGGAGCGAAGAATGAGCGTAGAACTTCGTGGGGTGCCATCAGTACTCCACCTTCGCGGTCCGCTTGCGGATGGTCGTGACCTCGTCGCGGTTGTTGCCGATCGGGCCGATGTAGTTGAAGAAGTAGGACAGCTGCGCGTAGCCGCCGACGATGTGGTTCGGCTTGAGCAGGATCCGGGTGAGGCTGTTGTGGATCCCGCCCCGCTTGCGGTCGCGCTCGGTGAGCGGCACGTCGATGAGCCGGTCCTGGGCGTGGTGCATGTAGACCGTCCCCTCGGGCATCCGGTGGCTGACGATGGCCCGCGCGGCGACGACGCCGTTGCGGTTGACCATCTCGATCCAGTCGTTGTCCTCGATGCCGACCTTCGCGGCGTCGACGTCGGACATCCACACCGACTGCCCGCCGCGCGAGAGGGCGAGCATGAAGAGGTTGTCCTGGTACTCCGAGTGGATCGACCACTTGTTGTGCGGCGTGAGGTAGCGGACCGAGACGGCGACGCCCTGCCCCTCCGCCCGGCTCAGCTCGCCGATGGGCGCCTCGCCGAAGAGCCGCGTCATGTCGAGCGGTGGCCGGTAGACCGGCAGCGCCTCCCCCATGCCGAGGAACCAGTCGTGGTCGACGTAGAACTGCTGGCGTCCGGTGAGGGTGTGGAAGGGCTTGTGCCGCTCGATGTTGATCGTGAACGGGCTGTAGCGCCGCCCACCGGACTCGGATCCCGACCACTCCGGGCTCGTGATGACCGGCACGGGCGCGACCTGGGTGTCGGCGAAGGTGATCTGCTTGCCCTCGTGCTCGGCGGCGAGGTCGGCGAGCTGCGTGCCGGTCCGCTTCTCGAGGAAGCGGAAGCCTTGCGTCGCGAGGTGGCCGTTCGAGACGCCCGCGAGGTGCAGCATCGCGTCGGCCATCTGGATGTCGGTCTCGACCTTGGGCTGTCCGTCACCGGCACCACCACGCCGTATGCCGTTGCGCTGGCGGAGGATCTCGACCTCCCGCTTGACGTCGTAGGCGACGCCCTTGGTGAGCATGCCGACCTTCTCCAGCAGCGGGCCGATGCTCGTCATCTTGTCGAAGACGGCCGTGTAGTCGCGCTCGGCGACGGCGATGACCGGCATCGTCCTGCCCGGCACCGGCTCGCACTCACCGGCCCTCCAGTCCTTGACGACGCCGTGGACCGTGGCCATCGCTTCTGGGGTGTCGTGCCAGAGCGGCTTGGCGATGACATCCTTGCGGGTGCCGAGGTGGTCGACGGCGAGCTCGCTGAACTTCTTCGCGATCTCCTTCCACGTCTCCCAGTCCGACTTCGTCTGCCACGGCGGGCTGATCGCCGGGTTGAACGAGTGGATGAAGGGATGCATGTCGGTGGTCGAGAGGTCGTGCTTCTCGTACCAGGTGGCGGCGGGAAGCACGACGTCGGAGAGGATCGTCGAGCTCGTCATCCGGAAGTCGAGCGTGAGCAGCAGGTCGAGCTTGCCCTCGAGAGCCTTGTCCGGCCACTCGATGCCCTGCGGCCGGTGCTCGGGGCCCGCCTCGGTCGCCGTCGCCGCACTGTCGGTGCCGAGCAGGTGGCGCAGGAAGTACTCGTTGCCCTTGGCCGAGCTGCCGAGGAGGTTCGAGCGCCAGAGCGAGAGCACCCGCGGGTGGTTGCTCCCGGACTCGGGGTCGTCAACGGCGAACTTGAGGCGCCCCTCCTTGAGCTCCTGCGCGACGTAGGCCGGTGCCTCCATGCCCGCGGCCGCCGCGTCGTCGGCGATGTCGAGCGAGCTCCGGTCGAAGGTCGGGTAGCTCGGCGTCCAACCGAGCCGCACCGACTGCGACAGCAGGTCCATGACGCTCTTGCCGGCGAACACCCCTGTGCCCGAGTCGAGGTCGTCGGCCGAGAACGTGTCGTAGCGGTACTGCGACGTGTGGACGTACCAGTAGGCCGTCTGGTTCATGTGGCGCGGCGGGCGCTGCCAGTCGAGCGCGAAGGCCATGTGCTGGAAGCCCATGATCGGCCGGATCTTCTCCTGGCCGACGTAGTGGGCCCAGCCGCCGCCGTTGCGTCCCTGGCAGCCGGTGATCGTCGTGAGCAGGAGGATCGCGCGGTAGATCTGGTCGCTGTGGAACCAGTGGTTCGTCCCGGCGCCGAGCAGGATCATCCCGCGACCCTGGGTGTCGACGGCGTTCTGCCCCCACTCCCGCGCGAGCCGCTCCACCTGCGCGGCCGGCACGCCGGTGTGCTGTTCCTGCCACGCCGGGGTCGCCGGGACGGAGGGGTCGTCGTAGCCGGTCGGCCACGTGCCGGGCAACCCGTCGCGGGCCACGCCGTACTGCGCGAGGAGGAGGTCGAGCACGGTCGTGACGAGGCGGTCGCCGATGCGCCGGACGGGCACGCCGCGCACCTCGTGGGCGACCTTGCCGTCGGCACCGTCGAAGCGCGGCAGCTCGACCTCGACCGCCTCGTCGGTCGTGCCGTGGAGGGTGAGCAGCGGGTCGGTGTCACCGAGCTCGAGGTTCCACTTCCCGACGCCCTCGTCGCCGAACCGGTCGCCGATCGACCCGTTGAGCACGGTGAGCTCGCCGGTTCGCGCGTCGATGACGGCCGGCTTCCACATGGCGTTCTCGGAGTCGGACTTCGGCCCGCCCTCGACGTCGCCGGCGACGAGGTACTTGCCCGGACGATAGGCACCGTCACCACCGTCGCCGCGCTCCCCCGGCACGAGCACGACGAGGTTGGCGAGGTCGGTGTACTGCTTGTTGTAGTCGGCGAAGAACGGCTCGAGCCGGTCGACGAAGAACTCCTTGAGGAGCACGTGACCCATCGCCATCGCGAGGGCCCCGTCGGTCCCGGGGCCGAGGGTGACCCACTCGTCGGCGAACTTGACGTTCTCGGCGTAGTCGGGCGCGACCGCGATGACCTTCTGCCCGCGGTAGCGCGCCTCGGCCATCCAGTGCGCGTCGGGCGTGCGGGTCAGGGGCACGTTCGAGCCCCACATGAAGAGGTATGCCGCGTCCCACCAGTCACCGGACTCCGGCACGTCGGTCTGGTCGCCGAACATCTGCGGTGAGGCGTTGGGCAGGTCGGCGTACCAGTCGTAGAACGACAGCATCGGCGCGCCGACGAGCTCGAGGAAGCGGGCGCCGGACGCGTAGGACACCGGCGACATGGCGGGGATCGGTGAGAAGCCGGCGATGCGGTCGGGGCCGTGGGCCTTCACCGTGTGGACGTGGGCAGCGGCGACGAGCTCGACGACCTCCTCCCACGACGCACGCACGAGGCCGCCCTTGCCCCGGGCCGCCTTGTAGCGCGCGGCCTTCGCCGGGTCCTCGACGAGCGAGGCCCAGGCGAGCACCGGGTCGCCGCCGTGGGCCTTCTTGGCCTCCCGGAACATGCCGAGCAGCACGCCGCGCACGTAGGGGTAGCGGATCCGGGTCGGCGAGTAGGTGTACCAGGAGAACGCCGCGCCGCGCGGGCACCCGCGGGGCTCGTAGTCGGGCCGGTCGGCGCCGGCCGACGGGTAGTCGGTCTGCTGCGCCTCCCACGTGATGATCCCGTCCTTGACGTAGACCTTCCACGAGCAGGAGCCGGTGCAGTTGACCCCGTGCGTCGACCGGACGACCTTGTCGTGGCTCCACCGGTCGCGGTAGAAGGAGTCGCCACTTCGCCCGCCCTTGAGGCTGAGGCTGCGCCCGTCGTCCGAGACCGTGCCGCGGGTGAAGAACCGCCGCGTGCCGACGAGGGCCTCCGCCAGGGGCCCGTCGAGTCCGGTGCTGCTGGTGGCCTGCTCGCTCGTGGTCACGGCTCTCCTCGTCAGGGCGTCGTCGCTCTCGGAACGGACTCGTCACCCCACCCAACCGAACCTGCACCCGGGTTGGCAAGGACCAAGGTCCCGTCGGGCGGGCCGGTCGCACATGTTGCAGGTCAGGACCAAAGGCCCTGCGACACATCAGCACCCGTCGTTAGCGTCGACATGCCGACGGTCGATCGCTACCGTCCAGACGAGGGTGGAAGGAGTGACCGTGTCGGAGCAGCACCGACCCGCGCGGGGCCTCAGTGACGAGAGGGCCGCGCGCCGGGTCCTCACGATGTCGACGACGGCGTTCACGGTGATGTTCGCCGTGTGGCTGATGTTCGGGATCCTCGGCATCCCGATCCGGAAGGAGTTCGGCCTCACCGACGTCCAGCTCTCGTGGCTGAGCGCGGTGGCGGTCCTCAACGGGTCGCTCTGGCGCCTACCGGCGGGGATGGTCACCGACCGCATCGGCGGTCGCAAGGTCTTCGCAGCGATGCTCGCGTTCACGGCCGTGCCGGCATACCTCGTGTCCCGGGCCGAGAGCTACGGCCTGCTGCTCGTCCTCGCGTTCCTCGTGGGGTTCGCGGGCAACTCCTTCAGCGCCGGCATCTCGTGGAACTCGGCGTGGACCCCGCGTGAGCGGCAGGGCTTCGCGCTCGGGGTCTTCGGCGCGGGCAACGTCGGCGCGTCGGTGACGAAGTTCATCGGCCCGGCGCTCATCACCGGCACCGCCGGTGCGACGTACTTCGGCGTCCAGGGTGGGTGGCGCATCGTCCCCGTCCTGTATGCCGTCCTCCTCCTCGTGCTCGCGGCTCTCGTCCTCGTCGTCACCCCTGCCGAGGACCGCAAGCCCGGTCGCGGGCGGCCGCTGCGCGAGCAGCTCCAGCCGCTGCGCCGGCTGCGGGTGTGGCGGTTCAGCCTCTACTACGTCGCGGTCTTCGGCGCCTACGTGGCGCTGGCCGCATGGCTGCCGAAGTACTACGTCGACAACTTCGACGTGGGCCTCGGCACGGCGGCCCTGCTCACCGCGACCTTCATCTTCCCGGCGTCGCTGCTGCGCCCGGTCGGTGGCTGGTTCTCCGACCGCTGGGGTGCGCGGCGCGCGATGTACTGGACGTTCGGCGTGATGATGGCCTCCACGCTCTTCCTGTCGATGCCCGGCGGCCACATCGTCCTCGAGACCCGGGACGGGCCGAAGAACGTCCTCCCCTACGAGATCGGCATCTGGCCCTTCGCCATCGCCGTCTTCGTCCTCGGCTGCGCGATGGGCGTGGGCAAGGCCGCCGTCTTCAAGCACATCCCCGAGTACTTCCCCAAGGACGTCGGCGCCGTCGGCGGGCTCGTCGGGATGCTCGGCGGCCTCGGTGGCTTCTTCCTCCCGCCGCTCTTCGCCTACGGGCAGCGTTGGTCCGGCCTGCCGTCGAGCACGTTCTTCGTCCTGTTCCTGCTCACCGCCGCGTGCAGCGTGTGGATGCACTGGACCGTCGTCCACATGCTCCACGAGGAGTCCCCGGAGCTCGCGACCGAGCTCGAGCGGCCGAGCCGCACGGCTGACGCCGCAGCCGCACCCACCGAACCCACTGACACGACCGGGCCGCACCGCGTCCCCGAGGAGGCACGAGCATGAGCACGACGACGACCCGCCGCGGTGGAGAGTGGCTGGACTCCTGGGACCCCGAGAACGAGGAGACCTGGGACAAGAAGCTCGCGTGGACCACGCTCTGGATCACGACGTTCACGCTCACCCTGTGCTTCGCCTCGTGGTTCCTCGCGAGCGCCATCGCGCCCAAGCTCACCAACCTCGGGTTCGACCTCACCCAGAGCCAGCTCTACTGGCTCACCTCGATGCCCGGTCTCGCCGGCGGCCTCATGCGACTGCTGTGGATGGTCATGCCGCCGATCCTCGGCACCCGCAAGCTCGTCACCCTCACGACGCTGCTCCTCATCTTCCCGGTGCTCGGGTGGGCCGTCCGGATCCAGGACCCCACGACGCCCTACTGGGAGCTGCTCGCCCTGTCCTTCCTGTCCGGCATCGGCGGCGGCGCGTTCTCGGGCTTCATGCCGAGCACGTCCTACTTCTTCCCGCGCCGCCTTCAGGGCACGGCGCTGGGGCTGCAGGCCGGCATCGGCAACTTCGGCGTCTCCCTCGTCCAGCTGCTCACCCCGTGGATCATCGGCTTCGGGATGATCGGCTTCCTCGGCGGCTCGCAGTCGATGCAGGGCCTGCCCGGCAAGCCCGCCACCGAGGTCTGGTACCAGAACGCCGCGTTCGTCTACATCCCGTTCATCCTCATCGGCGCCGCGCTCGCGTGGACGATGCTCCGGTCGGTGCCCGTCACGGCCAACATCCGCCAGCAGTTCGACATCTTCAAGAACCAGGACACCTGGTGGATGACGCTCATCTACATCATGACGTTCGGCACCTTCTCCGGCCTGTCCGCCCAGTTCGGCCTGCTCATGAAGAACCTCTACGGCGCCGGCAACCCCGACATCGTCCAGGGCGCCGGAGCGAGCGCCCAGCTGCTCATCGACGGCTACTCGGTCCCCGACCCGGTGAAGTACGTCTTCCTCGGGCCGCTCGTCGGCGCCGGAGCCCGGGTGCTGTTCAGCCCGCTCACCGACCGCATGGGCGGCGCGCGGTGGACCCTCGTCTCGGGCATCGGGCTCGTCGGCTCGATCGCCTGGACGATGACGACGCTCGTTCCCGACACGTCCTCGGCCGAGGCGCTGCGCGGTGACTTCAAGGGCTTCCTCTGGGGGATGCTCGCGATCTTCCTCTTCAGCGGGATCGGCAACGCCTCGACCTTCAAGCAGATGCCGATGATCTTCGAGCGCCGCCAGGCCGGTGGCGTCATCGGCTGGACGGCGGCCATCGCGGCCTTCGGTCCGTTCCTCTTCGGCGTCGGCCTCACGATCATGTCGCCGACGGCGTTCTACGCAATCGGCATCGCGTGGGCGGTCATGTGCATCGCCATCACGTGGATGCGCTACGCCCGGCCCGGAGCACCCAAGGTCTCCTGACGACGGTCTCGGCCCGCGCGCCGGCTGCGCGCGGGCCGAGGCGTCCAGCGAACGCCCAGCGGCACGGCATACCCTTGCGCCCGTGATGATGCCTACCCTCGGCCCCGACTGGATGGACCCCCAGTGGCTCCTCGAACGCTTCGGCTCCCAGTTCTTCTGGGTGGGCGTCGCCATCGTCTTCATCGAGTGCGGCCTGCTCTTCCCGATCCTGCCGGGTGACTCGCTCCTCTTCTCGATCGGCCTCTTCATCGCCCGGGGCGACATCGACGTCAACATCTGGTTGGCCTGCCTCATCCTCAGCGCCGCCGCCTTCCTCGGCAACGTCACCGGCTACGAGATCGGGCGCGCCGTCGGTGCCCCGCTCTACGAGCGCGAGGGACGCTTCCTCAAGAAGAAGTACTTCGACCAGACCCACGCCTTCTTCGAGAAGCACGGAGCGAAGGCGCTCATCATCGGCCGGTTCGTGCCGATCGTGCGCACCTTCATCACCGTCGTCGCGGGCGTCTCGCGGATGGACCGCCGTCACTTCTTCGTGTGGAGCGCCGTCGGCGCCGTCCTGTGGGCGACCGGGCTCACCCTGCTCGGGCACGCGCTCGGTGGGGTGCAGTTCATCCACGACCACCTCGAGGCCGCGATCCTGCTCATCGTCGCCTTCTCGGTCCTGCCGATGGTCGTCGAGTTCCTCCGCCACCGCAGCGCCACCCGCACGGCCGTCGAGGAGACCGCGGAGGTCGTCGACGACCTCCGCCACGACGACGCCTGAGGCGCGTTCCCGTCTGGTCCGCCTGCTCACGGCTAGGGTCGCGCCATGACTGAGGCGTCGCGGGTCGCTGTGTACATCGACTTCGACAACGTGGTGATCTCGCACTACGACGACGTCCACGGCGCGGGCCGCTGGCGTGACGACAGGGCTCGAAACCACACCCCGAGCGGCAACGGTTCGGGGAGCGAGGTCTCCCAGCGACTGACCGCCGCCCACGTCGACCTCGGTGCAGTCATCGACTACGCCTCGTCATTCGGCACTGTTGCGGTGACGCGCGCGTACGCCGACTGGTCGGTGCCCGCCAACGCCGCGTACCGGCAGGACCTCGTCGACCGCGCGGTCGACCTCGTCCAGCTCTTCGCCACGTCGGGCACCAAGAACGGTGCCGACATCCGCCTGTCCATCGACGCGGTCGACGACCTCTTCAAGCACGCCGACCTCACCCATGTCGTCATCGTCGGCGGCGACTCCGACTACATCCCGCTCGCCCAGCACTGCCGTCGGATGGGCCGTTTCGTGGTCGGCGTCGGGGTGTCCGGTTCGACGAGCCGCGCCCTGCGGTCGGCCTGCGACGCGTTCAGCTCCTACGACGACCTGCCGGGCCTGGACGACCCGTCCGCGCCGACGGCCGCCGTGACCGCACCTCCGCCGGCGAAGAAGGCCGCCCCCGCCAAGAAGACCGCAGCCACGAAGGCCGTTGCCAAGAAGTCGGCCTCGGCCAAGGTCACGGGGTCGCCGCCCGCCCCGGCCAAGACGGCCACCAAGACCAACGCGACGGCTGAGCCGCCCGGCACGAGGCTGTTGCGCCGGGCGATGCAGGTCGCGACCGCCCGCGAGGACGGCTGGCACGACTCGTCCAGCGTCAAGAACCAGATCCTGCGGCTTGACTCGGGCTTCAAGGAGAAGTCCTACGGCCACTCCTCGTTCCGTGCCTTTGTCGAGGCGCACCGGGGGCTCGTCGACACAAAACTCCTCGACAACGGCCAGATGCTTGTCCGCCTCCGCTGAGCCGCAGAGTCGTCAGAGGGTGATGAGTCCCTGCCCGTATGCCGCGGTGACGGCTGCCGTGCGGTCGGTCACCTCGAGCTTGGCGAAGATCCGCAGCAGGTGCGTCTTGACCGTCGCCTCGCCGATGTAGAGCTCACGACCGACCTCGGCGTTCGAGAGCCCGCGGGCCACCGCCCGCAGCACCTCGAGCTCGCGCGGGGTCAGCTCGGAGCGCGCCGGGGCCCGCAGCCGTTCGGCGAGACGCGCCGCGACGGGAGAGGCGAGGACGGTCTCGCCCAGCGCCGCCCGCCGGATCGCGTCGGCGAGGACGTCGGGCGGGGTGTCCTTGAGCAGGTAGCCCCGGGCTCCCGACTCGACCGCCCGCACGATGTCGGCGTCGGTGTCGTAGGTCGTGAGGACGAGCACCTGCGGCGCGTCCGGCAGGTCACGCAGCCTGGCGGTCGCGTCGGCTCCGTCCATGACCGGCATACGGAGGTCCATGAGGACGACGTCGGGCGAGAGACGCGGGGCGAGCGCCAGCGCCTCGGCTCCGTTGCCGGCCTCGCCGACGACCTCGACGTCGTCGAGCTCACCGAGGAGGGCGACCATGCCGGCCCGCACGACGGGGTGGTCGTCGACGACGAGGACGCGGATCATCGGGGCAGCTCCATGACGAGTCGGGTGCCGCGGGGGTCCCCGCGGCCGATGCTCACCTCTCCGCCGAGCTCGGCGGCGCGGGCGCGCAGGCCGTCGAGGCCGAAGCCGGGCGGCGTGGTCGCGGGATCGAAGCCGGCACCGTCGTCGGTCACCTCGAGGGCGACCCGCTCGGGTTCGTAGGCGAGGGTCACGGACGCGGACGACGCTCCGGAGTGCCGCCTCACGTTCGACAGCGCCTCCTGCACCCCGCGCAGCAGGACGACCTCGGCGTTGCCGCCGAGCGGTGCCGGCTCCCCCTCGACCGACGACGTGACCCGTATGCCGGTCTCTCGCGTCACCGTGTCGGTGAGCCTCACGAGGGCCTCCACGAGGGTGCGCGACTGGAGGTGGCCGGGCGTGAGCTCCGCGACGATGACCCGGGCCTCGGCGAGGTTGTCGACGGCCGTGCCCTCGATCATCGACAGTCGCTCGCGGGCCGTGGCGACGTCGCCGCGGTCGAGCGCCGAGGTCGCTGCCCGCGACAGCGCGATGACCGAGGTGAACCCCTGCGCCAGGGTGTCGTGGATCTCGCGCGAGAGGCGGCTGCGCTCGTCCTGCACGCCCTGTGCGCGCTCGACGGCGGCGAGCTGCGCCCGGGTCGACCGGAGCTCGTCGATGACGGCGGCCCGGCGCTCGGCCTCGCCGATGATGCGGTGGATGAACATGCCGAGCGCGGCCGAGAGCGCGAACGAGATGACGACCGAGACGAGCGCCCCGGGGACCTCGGCGCCGGGGTCGTCGGCGGGGGCGACGGCAGCGGTGAAGAGCGCGAGCAGTGCAAGCCCCGTGCCGATGAGCGCCGGGCGCACCTCGAAGGTCGCCCAGATCTGCGGGAAGAGGCAGAAGAAGAGCAGCCACGACTCGAACTCGGGGTCGAGGGCGATGATCGTGAGGAGGCACGTCCAGGCACAGAGCTGGTAGAGGACGGCATACACGGTCTCCTCGCGCATGATCGCGCGGCGACCGAAGAGCGTGTAGGCCAAGGCGACCCCGCCGAGAAGGACGAGGGTCGGCCAACGGCCGTGCGGGCCGGGCGGCTCGAGGAGGGCGACGACGACGGCGGTCGCGACGAGGGCGTAGCAGCCGAGGTGCCACCACTTCGCCTGGCCGCGCCACACCGCCGCGAGCTGGTCGCTCGAGAGCTCAGCGGGCGGGGCGGGGGCCGGGTTCACGGCGCCATCATGTCGTGCCGCGCTTGAACCAGCGGAAGGTGAGGACGCAGAGGACGAGCCCGGCGACGGCCCAGACGCCGAGGAACATCGCGGTGCGCCCGTGCTCCCACGTCCCGGCCATCTCCATCGACGCGAGCTCGTCGGGGAAGAAGACCGAGCGCATGCCCTGCGCGATCCACTTGAGCGGGAAGACCGACGCGATCTGCTGCACCCAGGTGGGGATGTCGGTGAAGGCGAAGTAGACGCCGGAGATGAACTGGAGGATGAGCATGGGCGCGACGACGACCGCTCCCGCCGAGCGCGCCGACGCCAGCGAGCTGAAGGCCGTGCCGAGCACCGTCCCGGCGAAGACGCCGAGGCCGAAGACCCACAGGAACGTCAGCCAGCGAGACGCCGTGTCGGGCAGGTCGACGTCGAACGCGAACCGGGCGACGGCGAGCAGGAGGACCTGCTGGGCGAGCGCCGTCGTGGCCACGAGCCCGACCTTGCCGAGGAAGTAGGACACCGGCGGGATCGGGGTGCTGCGCAGCCGCTTGAGCGTCCCGTCGTCCCGCTCGACCGCCACCGACATTGCCATCGTCTGGAACGACGTGAGGAGGATGCCGGCCGAGATCATGCCCGGCAGGAAGAAGGTCGCGGCGTTCATCGGTGACCCGCTGGAGTCCATGACGTCGCCGAAGATGACCGAGAACAAGGTGAGCATGAGGATCGGGAAGAGGAAGGAGAAGAAGACCGACTCCTTCTCGCGGGAGTACATCTTGAGCTCGAGGACGGTGCGGTCGAGCCCCAGGGCGACGGCGTTCATGCCGGAACCTTCCGTGTCGTGTCTGCCGGGGAGTCCGCGACGTGCTCGGTGACGTGCGGGGCGATGAGGGAGAGGTAGGTGTCCTCGAGCGAGGGGCGGCTCACGGCGAGCTCCGGCACCTCGCCGCCGAACCGCTCGGCGAGCCGCTGGACCTCGAGCGTCGGCGTGGACGTGACCAGCGACCGGCGCTGCCCGTCCTCGGTCCACGACACCGTCGCCTCGTCGTCCGCCCTGCCGCCGAGGTTGGCCGGGGTGTCGAGGGCGAGGAGCCGTCCGGCAGCGATGACCCCGACGCGGTCGGCGAGGTGCTCCGCCTCGTCGAGGTAGTGGGTCGTGAGCAGGATCGTCGTGCCCTCGTCGGCGAGCGACCGGATGAGGTCCCAGAAGTCGCGCCGGGCCTTCGGGTCGAACCCGGTCGTCGGCTCGTCGAGGAAGAGCAGCTCAGGCCGGCCGACGATGCCGAGACCGACGTCGAGCCGGCGGCGCTGGCCGCCCGAGAGCCCGGCGATGCGCTCGTCCGCCTTCTCCTGCAGGCCGACTGATGCGAGGACCTCGTCGACGCCGCGAGGGGTGGCGTAGGCCCGCGCGGTCGAGGACAGGATCTCTCGCGGGGTGAGCAGGTCGAGGCCGGACGAGGTCTGCAGGACGATGCCGATCCGGTTGCGCCAAGCACGGTCGGCGTCGCGCGGGTCGGTGCCGAGCACCTGCACAGTGCCGGCGTCGGCGGTGCGGAAGCCCTCGAGGATCTCCACGGTCGTCGTCTTGCCCGCACCGTTGGGACCGAGGAGGGCGAAGACCTCACCGGCCTCGATGTCGAGGTCGAGCTCGTCGACGGCGCGCTTGTCGCCATAGGTCTTGACGAGTCCGCGGATGCTGATCGCTGTCATGCCTCCAGCATCCTCGGCTCGAGGGCCGCGCACACCGACCTTCGGGTGGATCGTGCGTCCACCGACCGGTGGACTCAGAAGGTCGTGTAGCCGCCGTCGACGACGACGACGGAGCCGGTCATGAAGCTCGAGGCGTCGGAGGCGAGGTAGACCACGGTGGGGGCGATCTCCTCGGGGAGCGCGTAGCGCTGCATCGGGGCGTCGTCGATCCACCGGGGCTTGAACGCCGGGTCGTCGACGGGTGCCATCTCGGTCCTGACGTATCCCGGGGCGACGGCGTTGACGCGGATGCCGAGGGGTGCCCACTCCGCCGCGAGCGACTTCGTCAGCTGGTGCACGGCCGCCTTCGACGCGTTGTATGCCGGCTGCCACTGCGGGCGGTTGACGATGAGTCCCGAGATGGAGCCGATGTTGACGATGACGCCGCTGCCCCGGTCGGCGAAGTGTCGGCCGGCGACCTGGCTCATGAGCCACAGGCCCCGGACGTTGGTGTCGAAGACCTCGTCCCACTCGTCGTCGGGGACCTCGAGCGCAGGGCGGTGGACGCAGGCGCCGGCATTGTTGACGAGGACGTCGAGCCGGCCGGTCGCCTCGACCGCGGCCTCGACGGCTCGGGTCACACTGTCGCGGTCGGTGACGTCGAGCCCGAGCCCGACGACGGTGCGTCCGGTCTCGGCGGCGAGGTCGGCGGCAGCGTCCCGCGAGGCCGCCTCGTCACGGGCGCCGATGACGACGTCGGCCCCGGCCTCGGCGAGCGCGCGGGCGAAGGCGAGGCCGAGCCCGCGGTATCCGCCGGTGACGAGCGCCGTGCGGCCGGCGAGCGAGAACGTGTCGAGAACAGTCGGACTCATGCCCGCCATTCTGTCCTCGGCATTCCCACCCGAGGTGGGTTTGTCGCACTGGAGGTGGGAACCGTTGTGCTCCGAAGTGCGAGGTTCCTGGGTGAAGTCACCCACAGCCCACGCCCGGCCCAGCGTCAGCCGGCGGAGAGCTCCTGCCGCAGCACGATCCGGGTCCACGAGCCGAGGTAGAGGACGTGACCCGAGCCCATCGGCTGCCCGGTCTCGATCGGGTCGTCGGGGATGTCGCCGACCCTCGGCGACACATAGGTGCCGTTGGCCGAGCCGAGGTCCTCGACGACCCAGCCCAGCCCGTGTCGGGTCAGCTGCGCGTGCCGTCGGCTCACACCGGCATCACCGTCGCAGTCGATGTGCGGGGCGACCGACATCGCCTCGCTGTGACGACCGATGAGCACCTGGCTGTTGCGCAGCGGCACCACGGTCGGCGGACCGAACGCGGGCAGCCGGTCGGGGCTGCTCTGGCACTCGTACCACTGCGGGTCCACCCAGACCTCGGCCACCCACGGGGCGGCTGCGGAGCGGCGGCCGGGGAGGATCGTCACAGGGGCGGGCCTCAGGTACGCGGAGCGGGCGGGGCCGCGGGGCCGTCGCCCGGGTTCGCGGGCTCGATCGGCTGCGTCTGCCCGACCGTCGGCGTCGCCTCCGGCGTGGCCGGCGTCTGGGCCGGCGACTGCTGGCCGGGCGGGGTCGAGGCGCTGGGTGCCGTCGGGGCGTAGCCGCTCGGCGGCGGGATGGTCGCGTCGCGCTGGCCGAAGTCGACCTTGGGAGCCTCGCGCTGCTCACCGACGGCCTCGAAGTACTCGGCCTGCTTGATCCCGAACATGCCCGCGATGAAGTTCGTCGGCACCGTCTCGACCTTGGTGTTGAGGTCGCGGACGGTCGCGTTGTAGTAGCGGCGGGCCGAGGCGATGCGGTCCTCGGTGCTCGTCAGCTCCTGCTGGAGGGCCATGAAGTTCTGGTTGGCCTTGAGGTCGGGGTAGGCCTCGGCGATGGCGAGGAGGCGACCGAGCGCCTGGCTGAGCATGTTCTCGCTCTCGGCCTGCTGGCCCGGCGACTGGTTCGGGGCCATCGCCGCCGAACGCGCCTTGATGACGTCCTCGAGGGTGCCCCGCTCGTGGGCGGCGTAGCCCTTGACCGTCTCGACGAGGTTGCCGATGAGGTCGTGGCGTCGCGTGAGCTCGACGTCGATCTGCCGCCACGCCTCCTGCACGAGGTTGCGCAGCTTGATGAGGCCGTTGTACATCCCGACGACCACGCCGACGAGCAGCAGGACGACGACGATGATGATGATGGCGGTGATCATGGGAACTCCCCTGTCGGTGGCGCTTCGCTCGCGATCCTAGGACCTGTATGCCGTCCGCCCGGGGATGCGCGCACGTTCGGCTCGGACGGCGCTCGGGACGGCGGCGTCCGGCTCAGGCGAGTCCGAGGTCCTCGAGCCCGAAGGCGTGTCGGTAGCCCAGACCCGCCTCGTCGAAGACCTGCGCCGCGCCGGTCGCCCGGTCGGCGATGGTCGCGACGCCGACGACGGTGGCACCGGCTTCCTTCGCGGCGTTCGCGGCGTCGAGCGGGGAGCCCCCCGTCGTCGACGTGTCCTCGACGATGAGCACCCGTCGACCCTCGATCGACGGCCCCTCGATGCGCTGCTGGAGTCCGTGCGCCTTGCCGGCCTTGCGGACGACGAAGGCGTCGAGGCGCTCCCCGGCAGCCGCGGCCGCGTGGAGCATCGAGGTCGCGACCGGGTCGGCGCCGAGGGTGAGACCGCCGACGGCGTCGAACTCGAGGTCGGCGACGAGGTCGCGCATGACCCGACCCACGAGCGGGCTCGCCTCACCGTCCAGGGTGATCCGCCGCAGGTCGACGTAGTAGTCGGCCTCCTTGCCCGACGAGAGGGTGACGCGGCCGTGGACGATGGCCTTGTCCTTGATGATCTCGAGCAGGCGGGCGCGGTCGGCGGCGATGTCAGTCACGGCCCCGAGGCTACCGACCCCGGGGCTCAGCCCGCCGACGGGCGGTGCGCGCCCTTCGACACCGCTCGCACGAGCGGGCGCGGCGCGAGGCGGGCAGCCGCCACGGCGACCTTGTAGAGCGGGCTCGGCACCGAGACGACCTTGCCCTTCGCCACGTCGGCGAGGGCGTCGCGGACGAGCCTGGGCGCGTCGAGCCAGACGAACTCGGGCAGCCTCGACATGTCGACGTCGGCCCGCTCGTGGAACTCCGTGTGCGTGAAGCCCGGGCACAGGGCCGTGACCGTGACTCCCGACCCTGCGAGCTCCGCGGCGAGACCCTCGCTGAAGACGGTGACGAAGGCCTTGTCCGCCGAGTAGGTCCCCGAAGCGATGAACGACGCCACCGACGACACGTTGACGATCGCGCCCCGGCCGCGGTCCCTCATGGCCCGGCCCGCGGCGTGCGACAGGACGAGCACGGCCCGCGCGAGCACGTCGAACTGGGCCTCCTCGTCGGCGATGTTGTGGTCGAGGAAGGCGCCCTTGAGCGAGAAGCCCGCGTTGTTGACGAGCAGGTCCACCGGCCGCTCGACCGACCCCACCCGTTCGGCCACCCTTCCCATCGCCTCCCGGTCCGTGAGGTCTGCGGGGAGCACCTCGACCTCCACTCCGTGGCGCGCCCGGAGCTCGTCGGCGAGCGCCTCGAGCCGGGTGACCTCGCGGGCGACGAGCACGAGATCGTCGCCGCGGGCGGCGAGCTGGACGGCGAACTCACGGCCGATGCCGGCGGTGGCGCCCGTGACGAGTGCGGTGCTCATGGCGACACCGTATGCCGGACCCTCACCGTCCCGACCGGCTCCGTGACCGACGTCGTATGCCGTCCGCGCACCTCGACTGCCCGTCGAGGGCCTCGTCGCGCGCGTCGAGGCCTGCAGCCGGGGTACTACGACCATCGCCCAATGGCACGCGCCCCCGGGTCCGGATGACGCTGATCACCTCACCTCCCCCCGACCAAGGAGACATCATGAAGCGCATGGGACTGGTGGTCGCAGGACTGACGGTGGCTGTCTGCCCCGCCGTCATCGGACTGTGGGCCAACGCGTCGTTCTCGGAGGCCGTGCCCGTCCGGGTGCCGGCCAACAGCCAGGTGATCCGCGTGGATGCGACGCCCTCACCGTCCGCGTCCACCTCCACCCCCAGCCCGAGCCCCTCGGCGAGCGACGACCACGGCGGCCGCACGCCCCGTGACCAGCGGACCGAACCCGGCGACGACCGCCGGTCGGACCGCTCGGGCTCCGGCTCGTCCGGCTCCGGCTCCGGCTCCGCCTCGACCACCCGCCACCACGACGACGTGACGACGGACGACCACGGCGGCGACACCCCGCGCGACCAGCGCACCGAGCCCGGCGACGACCGGCGCACCTCGACCGACTCGGACGGCTCGGGCTCGCGACACTCCGGCTCCGACGACTCCGGCTCCAGCGGGTCCGGCTCGAGCGGGTCGGGTGGGTCGGACGACGCCCGACCCGACGACCACGGTGGGCACGGAGGCGATGACTGAGTGGCAGTCGCTCCCGACCCGGCCGCCGCGGCTCCCGCCGCGGCGGCCCAGCCGCGTCCCGGCGACCTCGGTGAGGACCGCAGCCTCGGCGACGAGCTCCTGTCGCCTCCGCCGAGCGTGCCGACCGAGCCGCACGGGCCGTCCGAACCGGACTGGACGCTCGTCACCACGCCGGGCACCCGCACCGACCTCTCCCCCGTCGTCACGCCGCGGCGCGTCCTCACCCAGATGGTCGGCGCCCTCGCGCTCGTCCTCGTCGTCGTCGCCGCCCTCGCGACCTTCGCGGCCGGGCGGCTCGCGGAGCGGGAGGCCGTCAACGACGCCGCCGCCGCCGCCGACCTCATCGCCCAGGCGGTCATCACGCCCCTGCTCACCGACGACCTCCTCGACGGTGTCGACGGCTCGTCCGCGGCCCTCGACGAGGTCGTGCGCGACGTCGTCATCGGCGACGAGATCGTCCGGGTCAAGATCTGGTCGCCCGACGGGACGATCGTCTACGCCGACGAGGCCCACCTCATCGGGCGCACGTTCAGCCTGTCGCAGGACCAGCGGGAGGCGCTCGCGGACCCCCGCACCATCGCGGAGGTGTCGCAGCTCGACGAGACCGAGAACGAGTTCGAGACGGGCAACCGCCTCCTCGAGGTCTACCGACCGGTGTGGACACCCACCGGTCGCGAGATGCTCTTCGAGACCTACACGGCATACGACGTCGTGAGCGAGCGGGCGGCCGAGCTGAGGCGAGGGTTCGTCGGGGTGACGCTGAGCAGCCTGCTCCTGCTCGTCGTCCTCATGACGCCGGTCCTGTCGCGGCTCCTGGGACGGCTGCGCACCGTGTCGGAGCACCGCGAGCGCGTCCTCGAGCGCTCGCTCGGGGCGTCGGACGCCGAGCGTCGCCGCATCGCCGGCACCCTGCACGATGGTCCCGTGCAGGAGCTCGTCGCCTCGTCGCTCGCCGCCTCGGTCGCCGCCGAGCAGGCCGCCGCGCGCGGGGACTCGGCGCTGGCCGCGTCGTTCGAGCGCGTCGCGGCCTCGACCCGGGGCAACGCGAGGGCGCTGCGCTCGCTGCTCGTCGAGATCTATCCCGAGAGCCTCACCGGCGCCGACCCGGCCACGGTCCTGGCCGACGTCGCCGCCACCGCCCACGGCCGGGACGTCGACGTCGAGCTCGACGTCGACCCGTCGATCCGGCTGCCCGAGGACGAGCAGCGACTCATCCACCGGATCGCCCAGGAGTGCCTGCGCAACGCCGCGACCCACGCCGCGCCGTGCAGGCTCCTGCTCCGCCTCGCCCGCGAGGACGGCGCCGTCGTCCTCGAGGTCGCCGACGACGGCCGGGGGTTCGACCCCGACGTGCTCCGCGACCCACCCGCCGGCCACCTCGGGCTCAAGGTCCTCGCCGACCTCGCCTCCGACGCCGGTGCCGAGCTCGCGGTCCGCACCGCACCCGGTCGCGGCACCCGTTGGCGGCTCCGGCTGGCCGACTCCGGGGCGGCGTCGTGATCCGCGTCGTCGTCGTCGACGACCACGCCATGGTGCGCGCCGGCCTCGTGTCGCTGCTCGAGGCGGCCGGTGACATCACGGTCGTCGCCCAGGCCGCCGACGGCGAGGACGCGATCACCGTCGCGACCGAGGCACGCCCCGACGTCGTCCTCATGGACCTGTCGATGCCGGTCATGGACGGCGTGGCCGCGACCTCCGCCCTGCTCGACGTCATGCCCGATCTGCGCGTCGTCGTGCTCACCTCGTTCTCCGACCGAGGGCGCGTCACGGCCGCCCTCGAGGCGGGTGCGGTGGGCTACCAGCTCAAGGACGGTGAGCCCGCGAGCCTGCTCGCCGCGGTCCGAGCGGCGGCCGCCGGCCAGGCTCCCCTCGACCCGCGGGTGGCGCAGGTCCTCCTGCCCACCCGGGGCCAGCGGGCCGGCGACGGCCTCAGCAGCCGCGAGGAGCAGGTGCTCCGCCTCGTCGCCGACGGGCTGGCCAACAAGCAGATCGCCCGAGCGCTCGGCATCACCGAGCGCACGGTCAAGGCACACCTCGGCAAGGTCTTCCGCGAGCTCGGGGTCGCCGACAGGACGAGTGCCGCACTGTGGGCGCGTGACCACCTAGGGTGACCGGGTGCGCATCGCCACCTGGAACGTCAACTCCATCCGCTCCCGCATCGACCGCGTGGAGGCGTGGGTCCAGCGAGCCGACGTCGACGTCCTCGCCATCCAGGAGACGAAGTGCCGCGAGGACCAGTTCCCGCACGACCGCTTCGCCGCGCTCGGCTACGAGGTGGCCCACCACGGCCTCAACCAGTGGAACGGCGTGGCCATCGCCTCGCGAGTCGGGCTCGAGGACGTGAGCCGCGGCTTCCCCGACCTGCCGCAGTGGGGCGAGCCCGCCGTCGAGGAGGCGCGCGCGATCGGGGCCACGTGCGCCGGCATCCGGCTGTGGTCGCTCTACGTCCCCAACGGCCGGCACATCACCGACCCGCACATGCAGTACAAGCTCGCCTGGCTCGACACCCTTCGCGTCCAGACGCAGGCGTGGGCGGAGACCGGCTCGCCCTTCGCGCTCATGGGCGACTGGAACATCGCGCCCCAGGACGAGGACGTCTGGTCGATGGAGTACTACCTCGACAAGAGCCACGTCAGCCCGCCCGAGCGGGCCGCCTTCCAGGCCGTCCTCGATGCCGGAGTCACCGACGTCGTGCGACCTCACACCGAGCCCGGCGACTTCACCTACTGGGACTACCAGCGGCTCGCGTTCCCGAAGCGGCGCGGCATGCGGATCGACTTCATCCTGGCCTCCGAGCCACTCGCCGAGCGCGTGCAGGGCGCGGTCATCGACCGCGAGGAGCGCAAGGGTCAGGGCGCGAGCGACCACGCCCCCGTCGTCATCGAGGTCGCGGACGCGTGAGCGCCCGCACCACCGAGCGCACCCTGTCGGTCCTCGCTCCGCACGGCGCGACCCTCGCCGCCACCGAGTACCTGCCGGCCGGTGACCCCGACGAGGGCGCGCCCACCGTCGTCCTCGCCCACGGCTGGACCCTGGCCCGAGCGAGCTGGGAGCCGGTCGTGCGAGAGCTGCTGTCGCACAGGGCCGTTCGCGTCGTCACCTATGACCAGCGCGGACACGGCCGCTCCACGTGGGGCTCGGTCCGGTCGCAGTCGATCAGGGCCCTCGCCGACGACCTCGCAGCCGTCGTCCAGGCGGTCGCACCGACCGGACCGCTCGTCCTCGGCGGCCACTCGATGGGCGGCATGACGGTCCTCGCGTATGCCGGCCGCCACCCGTCCGTGGTCCGCGACCGTGTCCGTGGGGTCGCCCTCGTCTCGACGACGGCCACAGTCGAGGGTCGGCCGGAGGTGCGCGGCGAGGCACTCGCGATGGCTGTCGCAGCGCGAGTTCCGCTGCTGCGCATGGGGATGTTCGTCCCGCGCTCGGTCCTGCGCAACCTCAACTTCGGCGAGAACCCCGACCGGACCCACGTGCGGTCGACGGTCCGCACCATCGCGAGCACCTCGCTCGCGACGACCGGTCGCTACTTCGCCTCGATCCGCGACCACGACGAGACCGAGGCCCTCGCCGTGCTCGACGGCGTGCCCACCCACGTGCTCGTCGGGACGAAGGACCGGCTCACACCGGTGAGGTGGGCACGCAGCCTGCACGACGGCATACCGGGTTCGCGGCTCACCGTCCTCCCCGGCAAGGGGCACATGCTCACGCACGAGGCGACCGACACCGTCGCCGACGCCCTCATCGACCTCGTCGACGCGCGCTGACCGTCAGCCGAGCGCGAGCGCCTCGCCCTCGCCGAACGTGCTGAGGAGCGCCCCGACGGCGCCGATCGCGCCGTTGGGGCCGGTCCAGAAGTCCGCGCCCCGCGGGTCGAGGGCGACGACCGAGCCGGCGCCGACCACGGTGGCCGAGGCTCCCGGCGGGACGCGCACGGCCGTGTCCTCGCCGAGGCCCCACGCGACCTGGCCGCCCTCGAGGGCGCCGAGGTCGAAGAGCTTGCCCCAGCGGTAGTCGAGGGTGAGCGAGGGCACGAGCGAGCCCGTCACGAGCCCGAGCCCACGCTGCCACTGCCCGTCGCCGGTGCGGAAGTTCGCGATCGCCTCGTCCTCGTAGTTCGTGTCGGTCGGGTCGGCCTTGGTCGAGAACCACGTGCCGAGGGCGGCGGTGAGGTGGCGGTCGGCGAGGATGACCGGTGAGGTGAGGACGGCACTGCGGACCTTGTCGGCGAAGGCCGGGTCCGCGACGGCCGCCGCGACGGACGCGGGCGTCTCACCGACGAGGAGCACGCCGGCCGCTCCGGTCGTCACGACCTTCGACTTCTTGTCGGCCTCGACGACCTCGACGGTCCCCGTCCAGCCCGCGGCCCTGAGCGCGTCGGTGTAGCCCTTGGTGGCCTTCTTGTCCTTCGAGGAGGCCGCGAGCACGACGATGCGCGGCTGGGCACCCGAGGCGACCGCGCCCCGGGTGTCGGCCACGAACCGGTCGACGACGGCGGTCGACCCGCCGCCCACGACGTCGCCGCCGAGGTAGACCGTGCCCGCAGCACCGGGGACGCTCGGTCCCTCGGCCGGCGCCGGGGTCGGCGCCGCGACCGGGGCTCCGTTGCGCGACACGGTGCGCCCCACGACGTCGTAGGCCGTCGTGCTCCCTGCCGCGTCCGGCGGGAGGAGGTGCGTGAGCACGTTGCGGGTGGAGAGGACGCTGTTGGGCCCCACCCACGAGACCGGCGAGGAGAGCGTCTCGAGGTCGAGGACGGCGACCGAGGAGGCACCGAAGACACCGGAGAGGGTCGTGTCGGCGGTGTTGCGGACGCCGGTGGCGTAGTCGACGCCGACGCCGAGCCGGCTCGCACCGCCGAACCGCTCGTCCGAGGACGCGAGCGTCGACAGGAGGCGGCCGAAGCGCCCGCGCTGGTAGAAGTGCTGGTCGTAGATCGCCTGCGTCGAGCCGAAGCGGAGCCCGCGCTCACGGTCGGCGTCGTCGCCCCACCACACGAGCGAGCTGTCGCGGCGCAGGCCGTCCCACGGGCCGAGGTCGCCGACGTAGCCGTTGATCATCGTGCGCGACTCGACCGCGGCGCCGGCGCTCGTGCCACCGACGGCGGCTCCGCGCGCGAACGCCGCCTCGAGCCGGTCCTCGGCGGGGGTGTCGGCGAGGACCGACATCGCGAGCCCCTGGTCGCCGCCGAGGATGAAGACGCCGTCGGTCTGCTCGGTGACCATGGCCGAGTTGGCCGGGTCCTCGGCGTCCGCGCGGGCGAGCAGCGGGGCGAGGACGGCCGTGCAGCCGGTGAAGGGCGCGGTGACGACGGCGTCACACGCCGCGTCGACCTCGTCGGTGCGCTGCTGCGCGAGGGTGAGGTTCTCCTCGCGGTCCGCCGGGGCGTCCCCGTAGGACGAGGGCACGACGACGATGTCGACACTCGGGCCGGTGGCACCGTCGGCCGCCGCACGGGCGAAGCCCTGGAGCGTCTCGAGCGTGTAGCCACCCCCGATGGGTGTCATCGTCGTGGGGTCGGCCGCCCGGGCGGCTCCTCCCCCGAAGACGACGCCGCACGCCGTGACGGCGGCGGCGGTGGACAGGGCGAGGGTGCGTGCAGCGCGCGACATCGGAGCCATGGAGCCCAACCTAGGGCGCCGCCGCCGATCCCGCGCGGCGACCGCGCCCCTCCGCTCAGCGGAGCGTGCGCTCGTCGCCCAGCCGGGCGGCGACCTTGTCCGGCAGCCGGCGGTTGAGGGAGAAGAGCCGCCCGAGGACGGGCATGAGGACGATGTTGAGACCGTGCAGGATCCCGATGATGAGAAGGATTCCGCCGATCCGGATGAGCTCGAACTTCACCTGCGCGGCGGTGACGTCGGTGATCGGCTGGGCCAGGGCCCAGTCGGGGTTGGGCGCCACCTGGAGGGTGAAGAGGATGAAGGCCGCGAAGATGAGGTAGTAGACGATGTCGGTGAGGACGATGTAGCTCTTGCCCGTGAGCGGGTTGTCGTGGAAGACGTCGGCGGCGTAGGCGCGGCCGAACCGCTTGATGAACGGCCCGAGCCACAGCGCCATGCCGAGGAGGACGAGGTTCGTGGCGACTTCGAGGATCCACCAGGGCATGGCGAGGGTTCCGTTCTCTGTGCGGGGGGTGAGGGTGAGGACGAACGTGGCCACCACGACGACGACGAGGACCGCACCGAGCGACCATCGCAGCGCGGCGGAACGTCGGGCACGGTCGGCGTCGATGCTGTCGACGACGCGCTCGAAGAGGTCGGGCGAGGGTTCGACGGGGTAGTCGTGCAATGCGCGGGTCAGCCGGTCCTCGAGGTCGCTCATCGGTTGCCCTCCAGGGTCTCGGCGAGGCCGGCGAGGCCGCGCTGCAGATGGGTCTTCACGGTGTTGTTCGACAGGCCGAGGGTCTCGGCGATGTCGGGGATGGACAGGTCGAGGTAGTAGCGCAGGGTCACGCAGTCACGTTGGCGGCGCGGCAGGTCCCGGAGCGCGTCGATGACCTCCTGGCGTTCGGCCCGCGTCGCCGCGTCCTCCTCGGCGGAGGGCGCGTCGGGCAGCGCGGGCGGTCGGTGGCGCAGCGAGACCAGTCCCCTGCGGTTGTGGTCGCGCGCGAGGTTGATGACGATCGAGCGGAGGTATGCCGCCGCGCTGCCGCCGCGGCGGATGCGACCAGCGTTGCGGGACAACCGGATGAACGCTTCCTGGACGAGGTCCTCGGCGGCGGTGCGGTCGTCGAGATAGAACCGGGCGAGCCGGGTGAGTGAGGTGGCCTCCTGGGCGAAGAGGGTGATGACGTCGGGGTCCGTCCCAGCACCCACACCGGGGTCGGGCGCGGCCGTCCGGCGCTCGGCGAGGGTCTCCATCGCCCTGACAGACGCGTTCGCAGGGGCATCCGGGTGACCGTCCGGAGAAGGATTTTTCTGTGCGTTCTCGAGGTCACCCGCCACCGGTCCACGGCCGTCTGCATGGGTGTCGGCACCCTGCCGACCACGTCGAAAGGACACCTGCGATGCTCACCTCCACCCGCGCCCGGGTCGCCGTCGGAACCACTGCCATCGTCCTCCTCACGGCCACGCCCGCGCTGGCGTTCGGGCCGTTCCTGCGCACGAGCGGCCCGCTGCGCGACTTCGCCCCCACCGCGGCCGGCCCGTTCGACGGCGCGAGCGCGCGGGTCCAGCTCGTCGAGTCGGCGAGCGGCAGCCACGCCGTCCTCACGGTCAAGGGCATCGGCGCGGCCGCCGAGGGCCGGACCTTCGGCGCCCACCTCCACGACGGTCCATGCGTCGCGGGCGACGGCGCCGCCGCCATGGGTCACTACAACTCCGACGCCCACGCCGGGCACTCCCCCGTTGCCATCAACGACGAGACCGAGATCTGGCTCGACTTCACCGTCGTCGACGGCGAGGGCACCGGCACGGCGAGCGTCCCGTTCGTCCCGGAGCACGGCAAGCGCTCGGTCGTCATCCACGCCGACCCGACGAACCCGCAGACCGGTGGCGCCGGCGCGCGGCTCGCCTGCAAGACGGTGGAGTGGTGACCGTGCGGCTGCTCCGTCACCTCGTGGCCGGCCTCCTCCTCGGCATCGGGCTGGGGGCGGTGGCCCGCGGCTTCATGGCCCTGCTCACCGCGGACCCTCGGTTCAGCTGGTCCGGGACGGCCTTCATCCTCGGGCTCTTCGGCGTGGCCGGACTGGTCCTCGCCATGGCGCACGCCGCCAAGGGCCACCACCGCTCGCGGTGGTGGAAGCTCGTCACCCTGCCCGCCGTGCTGCTCTTCCTCGGGCCCGGCCTGCTCCTGGCCCCGGGCGTCCTGGGCATGGCACTCGCTGCATCACGCCGGGTCTGGGTGAGGGTCGTGGGCGTCGCCGTCCTCGCCGGGTCGGTCGCACTGCTGGCGGTGCTGTGCGAGACGGAGGACGAGCCGTTCACCCTCCGCACGGCCGCTGGCTTCGTCGTGATGTATGCCGTGTGCGCGGCGCTCGCGACCGGTGCTCGCGCCGCGCTCACGGGCTGGGCGCCAAAGGGCTCAGCCGCGGGGGTTCCGGCCGAGCCCCAGCGCCACGGAGGCGACGGCCCCGAGGGCGGCGGCGAGCGCCGCACCGCGGAAGACCCACTCGACCTGGACGACCGCGGCGTCGAGGAGCGCCTGGGCGTCGGTCTGGTCGGGCAGTGACGCCACGGCCGCGTAGTACTGGTGGAGCCCGATCGCGGTGAGCAGGGCGAGCCCCACCACCATGCCGACCATCCGGGCGACGACCACGAGCGCACTCGCGGTGCCGTGGGCGTCCTCGGGTGAGTCGGCGAGGGCCGCGTTGTTGACCGGTGCGAGCGCGAGCCCGATGCCGAGCCCGACGAGCGCGAGAACGGGCGTCGCCGTCCACTCCCCGAGCGAACCACGACCCCACGTCGACATGACGACGAGCCCGACGGCGGCGAGCGCGAGCCCCGTCCCGCTCACGAGGCCGTCACCGAGACGGCGCAGCGACCACCCGCCGAGCAGCGCGCCGACGGGGACGGCGACGAGGAAGCGCACGAGGACGAAGGCTGCGACCGTCTCGCTCTCGGTGTGCACGAGGCGGGCGAGGAGCGGCACGTCGACGATGACGGCGACGAGCGCGACCCCCACGCAGAGCGAGACGACGAGCGCCCAGCGCGTGCGTCCCACGACGACACCGCGAGGCACGAGCGGCTGCCCGGCACGGCGGTGGTGCACGAGATAGAGGCCGGCGAGGACGGCGGCGACCGGAAGCAGCGCGAGCCCGAGCGGCCCGACGACCTCCTTCTCGGGGTCGGCGGCCGCGAAGGTGAGGACGATGGACCCGAGCGCTCCCCCGAGGAGGAGTGCGCCGAGCAGGTCGGCCCGCCGCAGCACCGGCCAGGCACCGTGCACCCACAGCGCGACAGCGGCCGCCACGAGGACCAGCGCCACCACCCCGACCGGTGTCGCGAGGCGTGACGTGGAGTCGCCGAAGGGCACGAACGGCACCCCGAGCGACACCGACGTCACGAGCGCCTCGGGTGCGGCGAGCGCGAGCCAGGTGGCGGCCGCCGCGAGCAGCGAGACAGCGACGGGGAGCGGGCGGGGACGGGACGGCATACCCCCGCCGGTGGCGACCACGGCGGCAGCCAGCAGGACACCCAGCACGGCATTGAGCCAGAAGATCGCGCGCCAGTCGGCGACAGCGAGCACCGCCGCGCCGAGCACCGGACCCAGCACCGAGCCGAGCTCCTGCACCGCGCCGACGACTCCGAGCGGGGTGCCGCGACGGTCACGGTCCCAGAGCTGGGCGACGATCGCGAGCGTCGCGGGCACGAGGCCGCCACCGCCGACACCCTGGACGACCCGGCCCGCCACGAGCACCGGCAGCTCGACGGCGAGTGCCGTCACGGCGGAGCCGGCGACGAAGACGGCGAGGCAGCCCAGCAGCACGCGCTGGTGCGAGGCGAGGTCCGCGAGCCGGCCGATGAGCGGCAGCACGGCGATGTAGCCGAGGAGGAAGCCGGAGACGATCGGCGTCGCGCGCTGGAGCGCGTCGATCCCGATGCCGACACCGGCCATCATGTCGGTGAGCGCGAGCACGACGACATAGGTGTCGGCGGCGGCGAGGGCCACGGCAACCGATGCTGTCGCGAGCAGCGCCCGGGGGCGAGCGGTCGTCGTCCGTCGCTCGTCTGTCCTAGGGGCGGGTGATCTCAACCGCGGTCCCGTAGTCCTTGAGGCGCAGGGTGAAGGTCGACGTCGTCCCGGCGAAGAACGGCCCGGTCATCTCGGCGAGCTGGAGCCGGTCGTCGTCGGTGATGCCGTAGGTCACCTCGAAGGTGCCCTTGCCGTCACCGAGGTTGAAGAGCTCCTTGATGCGGGAGCCGGGGAGCGTGCCGGAGTACTGCTGGAGGACGGTGGCGCCATCACGGACCTTGTCGCCGGCCGTGGGCGAGGCGGTGTCGACGAGCAGCTGCGAGATGCCCTTGGCCGGGTCGAAGAAGTTCGACGGGTTGGGGGCGCCGAGCTCCGCGAGGTCGGTCGGGTTGTAGCCCGGCGTGAAGAACTTCATGTATGCCGTGTCACCGATCGTGATGACCTCGGCCGACCCGCTCACGCCCTTGATCGTCGCCGTGACGCTGCCCTTGAACTTCGGCTCGGTCGCGCTGATCTCGCCGGTGCCGAGGGCGCCGGTCACGCCGTTCTCGGTCTTCGGCACGTTCTTGCTCGAGAGGGTCAGCCCGACGAACTTCGCCTTGTCGAACACGGCCTTGGCCTCGGTGAGTGCAGCCTTCGGGTCGGCCTTCGCCTCGGGCTCGGCCCCGCCGGAGCAGCCGGTGAGGAGTCCGAGGGTGGCGGCGGCGGCCGTGACCGACCCGGCCAGCAGAGCGCGTCGTCGCATGGCGCACACCCTACTGGCCGGGTCCTCGGTCATTCGGCAGTCACCGCAGGGCCAGGCCGTCGCCCTCCCGGTCGACCGTGACGGTCTGGCCGTCGCGGACCTCGCCCGCGAGCAGGGCGCGCGCGAGGCGGTCGCCGATCTCCTTCTGGACGAGTCGGCGCAGGGGACGAGCCCCGTATGCCGGGTCGTAGCCGGTCTCGGCGAGCCACGCGCGTGCCGCGTCGGTCACCTCGAGGTCGATGCGGCGGTCCTTGAGGCGCGTGCCGAGCGCCCGCACCTGGAGCTCGACGATGTGCGCGAGCTCGTCGCGGCTCAGCGGGTCGAAGACGACGACCTCGTCGAGCCGGTTGAGGAACTCGGGCTTGAAGGCGGTGCGCACCGCCGCCATGACGGCCTCGCGCTTGGCCTCCGGGTCCAGCGTCGGGTCGATGAGGAACTGGCTGCCGAGGTTGCTCGTCATGACGAGGATGACGTTGCGGAAGTCGACGGTGCGGCCCTGGCCGTCGGTGAGCCGCCCGTCGTCGAGGACCTGGAGGAGGATGTCGAAGGTCTCGGGGTGGGCCTTCTCGACCTCGTCGAGGAGGACGACGGAGTAGGGACGACGGCGGACCGCCTCGGTGAGCTGGCCGCCCTCCTCGTGGCCGATGTAGCCGGGGGGCGCGCCGATGAGGCGTGCGACGGCGTGCCGCTCGGAGTACTCCGACATGTCGATGCGGACCATCGCCCGCTCGTCGTCGAAGAGGAAGTCCGCGAGCGACTTGGCGAGCTCGGTCTTGCCGACGCCGGTGGGGCCGAGGAAGAGGAAGCTGCCCGTCGGCCGGTCGGGGTCCGCGATGCCGGCGCGGCTGCGACGGACGGCGTCGGCGACGGCCTGCACGGCGGAGGTCTGACCGATGAGGCGGGCGCCGATGATCGACTCCATCGAGAGCAGCTTCTCCGTCTCGCCCTGGAGCAGACGTCCGGCCGGGATGCCGGTCCACGCCGAGATCACCTCGGCGATGTCGTCGGCGCCGACCCGCTCCTTGACCATCAGGTCGTCGCCGCTGCGGGCGACCTCTGCCTCGCTCGCGGCGGCGAGCTGCTTCTCGAGCTCGGGGATCTCGCCGTAGAGCAGGCGGGAGGCGCCCTCGTAGTCGCCGTCGCGCTGCAGGCGCTCGGCGCGGGTCCGGGCGTCGTCGACCTGGGCCTTGAGGTCACCGACCCGGTTGAGGCCGGACTTCTCGGCGTCCCAGCGGGCGTTGAGGGCGGAGAGCTGCTCGGTCTTGTCGGCGAGGTCCTCGCGGAGGCGGGCGAGGCGCTCGACCGAGGCCTCGTCGGTCTCGCGCTCGAGGTGGAGCTCCTCCATCTTGAGCCGGTCGACGGCGCGGCGGAGCTCGTCGATCTCGACCGGGCTCGAGTCGATCTCCATGCGCAGGCGGGAGGCGGCCTCGTCGACGAGGTCGATCGCCTTGTCGGGCAGCTGGCGGCCGGTGATGTAGCGGTCGGACAGCGAGGCGGCCGCGACGAGGGCGGTGTCCTCAATCTCGACCTTGTGGTGCGCCTCGTAGCGCTCCTTGAGACCGCGCAGGATCGCGACGGTGTCCTCGACCGAGGGCTCGCCGACGAAGACCTGCTGGAAGCGGCGCTCGAGGGCGGGGTCCTTCTCGACGTGCTCACGGAACTCGTCGAGGGTCGTCGCGCCGACGAGCCGGAGCTCGCCTCGGGCGAGCATCGGCTTGAGCATGTTGCCGGCGTCCATCGCGCCCTCGCCGGTCGCGCCGGCACCGACGACGGTGTGGAGCTCGTCGATGAAGGTGACGATCTGGCCGTTGCTCGCCTTGATCTCCTCGAGGACGGCCTTGAGCCGCTCCTCGAACTCGCCGCGGTACTTCGCGCCCGCGACCATCGCGCCGAGGTCGAGGCTGATGAGGCGCTTGTCGCGCAGGGACTCGGGGACGTCGCCGTCGACGATGCGCTGCGCGAGGCCCTCGACGACGGCGGTCTTGCCGACGCCGGGCTCGCCGATGAGGACGGGGTTGTTCTTCGTGCGCCGTGAGAGGACCTGGACGACGCGGCGGATCTCGGAGTCACGGCCGATGACCGGGTCGAGCCGGCCGTCGCGGGCCATGCCGGTGAGGTCGGTGCCGTACTTCTCGAGCGACTCGCTGCCACTCTCCTGTGCCTCGGAGGTGACCTTGCGGCCGGCGCGCAGCTCGTCGATGCGCGCCTCGACCGCCTTGCCCGCCGACCGGTCGACGCCCGGCAGGGCACCCTTCTCGACGAGGGCGAGCACGAGCAGGTCGGTCGCGAGGTGGGTGTCGCCCTTGGCGGACATGAGGGTGCTCGCCTGCTGGAGGACGCCGAGCGCCGCCTGCCCGAGCGCGGGGGTGGCGGTGCTGGGACCGGAGCTCACCGGCATACGGGACAGCGCGGAGCGCGCGGCCGAGGTGACGGCCTCACCCGTGGTGCCGGCCGCCTCGAGCAGCGCCGGTGTCGAGGTGTCCGGCTGCTCGACGAGCGCGAGGGCGAGGTGGTCGGGGGTGATCTCCGGATGACCGGCCGCCTGGGCGGTGCGCTGGGCGAGCGCGAGCGCCTCGGCGACCTTGGTCGTCGGCGTGAGTTCCATCGTGGCTGTCTCCTGAGGATCGTGGGGTCACGGGTTCGTCAGGTGCAACGAGCACAGAGTTGAGTTGATTCCGCTCAACTCCGCGTCGGGGTGCGGGTCAGCAGGTGGCCGCGAGGTCCTGCACCTCGTCCGCCGGCTCGCTGGGGCTGGGCGTGCTCGACGACCGGGTCGGGGTCGGGCTGGGGGCCGGGGCCGAGGTCGAGGGCGCGGCCGACGGGGTGGTGGGCGAGATCGCGGCCTGCACGAGGGACCGGATCTTGTCGAAGTCCGGCTTCGCGACCCGCACGACCTTGTTGGTGATGGGCAGGCTGCGGATGGAACCGGTGTCCTGGACGGTCCCCACGAGCTCGGCCCAGGCCGGGAGCTCGGACGTCGGGATGTCGACGGTGAGGTTCCTCCTGACGACCTTGGCGAGGTCGGGGTAGTTGCGGAGGAGCTTGACCGGGTCGGCCTGGTCGATGATGGCACCGGCTACGCACCGCTGGCGACGCATGCGGCTGAAGTCGTCGCTGCCCGCGCGTGACCGGGCGTACCAGAGCGCGTGGTAGCCGTCGAGACGCTGCGGGCCCAGCTCGATCCACTCCCTCTTGTCGCCGACGAAGACGACCCTGCCGTTCACGAGCTTGCACGAGACGCAGACGCGCTCCTTGACGTCGATGTCGACACCGCCCATCGCGTCGACGAGCGACTGGAACCCCCGGAGGTTGACGACGAGGGTGCGGTCGATCGTCAGGCCGAGGATCTCGCCGATGACGTCCCGCGTCGAGGTGAGGCCGGGGTTCGGGTTCCCCGGGAAGAGGTCGGAGTGGTCGGTGGCGAGGGTCCAGATTCCGTTGAGCAGGCACTCGTCGCCGCAGTCGTAGCCGTTGGGGTACAGCGTCGACAGGGGGTTGCTGTCGGGGATCGGCACCCGCTCGAGGTTGCGCGGGAGGCTGAAGAGGACGGTGTCGCCGCGTTCGGTGTCGATGCTCGCGACCATCATCGAGTCGGTGCGGACACCGACGCGGCTGTCGGCCGCGTCCGACCCGAGGAGCAGGACGTTGACTCGCGGCTTGTCCGCCCAGGCGCTGGCGGTCCCGTCGTCGCCCTCGGGGTTGCCGCCGGTGAGCACCCCGACCACGTCATGCTGGATGCCGAGGTAGCGCACGGCGTTCGCGGCGGGCACCAGGACGAGCAGGCAGCAGACCGCGGCGAAGAGCGCGCGCCAGCCGGTGCCCGGCCCACGCGGAGCGGTCTCCCGCGCCGTGAGGAGAATGCCTGCACACCAGAGCAGCGCGCCCACGACCGTGGCCACGAGCAGCATGACGAGCATGCGCGGGCGCACGGCGAGGTCGAGGGCGGCCACGACGACGCCCTTGCGCCACGCGTAGAACACGACGAGCGCGCCCAGCAGCAGGGTCCCCGCGAGCAGGGCCATGCCGAAGCCCCGCCTGCGAGTGCCGAGGAGACCCGCGCCCGGGAGCACCGTGCTCAGCGCCGTGAGACCGAAGAACCGGCCGGACCCCCCGGTCGTGTCGTACTCGTCGTAGTCGTCCTCGTCGTGGCCGAGGTCGGAGTGGTCGTCGACCGAGTCGTCGGTGTCCTCGGCGCGCCGGGTGCCGCGGTTGCGGCGGGGGTCGTGGTTCTGCACGTGCCCATCATGCCGCGCACGGCTGTGGGATCAGTGAGGCTGGACCGAATCCCCGGCCGGATCGTTGCCCGGCCCGAACCAGGGCGCCGAGACGGCCGGCCGGACCGGCTCGACCCACTTCGGCAGGACGGTCTCCCGGCGCGAGGCACCCGTGGCCCATCGCCGCATGTGCGGTGCGACGTGAGCGCGCCACCAGAGCAGCTGCTCGCGGGCCGCGCGCGCGAACCCGGGCCGGTCGTCGGCACCCAGCGTGACCCGGGAAGCGCCGTGCCCCTTGACGACGTCGAAGATGTCCCTCAGCTCGGCCATCCGGGCGCCCCGCACCTGCTCCTGCTGGGGGTGACCCGGCAGCTGCTGGTAGCCACAGTCCATCGTCCGGATCTGGGCCAGGGTGAGGTTCTTGACGTAGTCGCCGACGTAGGGGAACTCCGGATCGCCGGGGAACGCGGGCCCGGTGTCCGCACACTTCGTACGGCTCACCTGGCGGTCGTGCGTCACGACGACCTTCTCGTCCTCGGTCACCTGGGTGTCGAGCTCGAGGGTGCTCACGCGAGCTCGAGCGCCTTGGCGAACGCCTCGGGGGTCGACTCGGTCGTGAGGCCCAGTCCCCCGCGGTGGGCCTGGAGGTCGAAGTGGGTCTTCTGGGGCAGGACGGCGTTGCCCACGGGTGCGTCGGGGACGGCCTGCGCCGGGGCCGCGATCCCGAACGGGGCGGCGGCCAGGGCCAAAGCGGCCAGTGTCTGGGGTGCTCTCATGACCTCGACGCTCCCCCCTTCGGACGGCGCGCACTCGGCAGGGACGTGACCGGAAGGCGAACTTCTCGTATGCCGTCGTCCCGGGCTCGCCGGGACTCGCTTCAGTCCGCGAGCTCGCCCAGCCGGGCGACGGCCTTGTCGATGAGCTCCCAGGGCGGGCGTCGCAGGTCCAGCACGACACCGGCCTCGTCCTCGTCCAGCGGCTCCAGCGTGTCGATCTGCGACCGCAGCAGGCTCGTCGGCATGAAGTGCCCCTCGCGCCCGGCCATGCGCTCGCGGATGACCTCGGCCGGACCGTCGAGGTGGACGAAGGTCACCGACGGCGGGCCGTCGCGCAGGACGTCGCGGTAGGTCCGCTTGAGGGCCGAGCACGTGATGATCGTCGAGACCCCAGCGGCCGACCTGGCCTCCATCCATTGCGCGAGGGCCGTGAGCCAGGGCCACCGGTCCTCGTCGGTGAGGGGAACCCCGCGCTCCATCCGGGCGATGTTCTCCGGCGGATGGAACTCGTCGGCCTCCGCGAACTCGTAGCCGGTCGCCTCGGCGATACCGCGGGCGACCGTGGTCTTGCCGCTGCCCGAGACCCCCATGACGACGATGTGAGTGGTGTGGCGCTCGCTCATCCGAGAGTCTCGCACGGGCGGTGCGCTGCGAGCTCGTCGAGCTTGGAGCACGTCGGCAGGCCGGTCCAATCCCGACGTGCTCGCGCCCCAAGCCCCGGTAGCACGGCGCGGTCGAATTTCTCCGCGCACGGCATACGGGTCTGAGGGCAGACGCGCCGTCCCACGACGCACCTCGGCCCCGTCACCACGGGTGACGGGGCCGAGGACGCGAGTGCCGCCGAAGCGGCTCGGCTCACTGGGTGAGCTTGCTCAGGGTCGGGTCGTTGGCGTAGGCCTCCTTGGCGTTCGCCTTGGTGACGATGAGCGGCTCGAGCAGGTTGGCCGGGACGACCTTGACGCCGTTGTCGTAGGACTTCTCGTCGTTGACGGTCGGCTTCTCACCCTTCTGCAGCGCCTGGACCATCTCGATGGTGGCCTTGACGAGGTTGCGGGTGTCCTTGTTGATCGTCGAGTACTGCTCGCCGGCCATGATCGACTTCACGGACTCGACCTCGGAGTCCTGACCGGTGACGACCGGGACGGGCTTGCCGGCGGCCTTGACCGAGGTGATGATCGCGCGGGCGAGTGTGTCGTTCGGCGAGAGGACGCCGTCGAGCGCGGCCGAGCTGTAGGACGCCGAGAGCAGGGTGTCCATGCGCTTCTGCGCGTTCTCGGCCTTCCAGCCCTGGGTGACGGCCTGGTTGAAGTTCGTCTGGCCCGAGGTGACCTTGAGCGTGCCGTCGTCGATCTTCGGCTTGAGGACGCTCATCGCGCCGTCGAAGAAGACCTGCGCGTTGGCGTCGTCGGGCGAGCCGGCGAAGAGCTCGATGTTGTAGGGGCCGGACGGCTTCTTGGCCGCCATGCCCTCGAGGAGCGCGTTGCCCTGGAGAACGCCGACCTTGAAGTTGTCGTAGGCGACGTAGTAGTCGACCGCGTCGGTGTTCTTGAGAAGACGGTCGTAGGCGATGACGGTCGCGCCGGCGTCCTTGGCCGCCTTGACCTGGGTGCCGAGCTGCGCGCCGTCGATGGCGCCGACGACGATGACCTTGGCGCCCTTGGTCACCATCGACTGGATCTGGTTCTGCTGTTCGCCGACACCACCGTTGGCGAACTGCACGTCGGCCTTGAAGCCGGCCTTTGCGAGGTCGTCCTTGAAGAGCTGCTCGGCGAGGACCCAGTTCTCCGACGTCTTTTGCGGCAGGGACACACCGATGAGCGAGTTGGCCTCGAAGCCGCCGGCACCGCCGGAGGCGGAGCTGTCGGAACCCGAGGCGGGGGTCTCCTCGTCAGCCCGGCCGCAGCCGGTCAGTGCGAGGGCGGCGACGGCGGTGGCCGCCATCAGCTTGGTGAGGGAACGCATGTCGTCTCTTTCTTTCGTATGCCGTGGCGCACCCGGGGCGGAAGCGTCACTGTCCTGCCTATTCAGTTGTGCGGTGGCGAGCGGGCTCAGGACTCCTGCTTGACGGTCTCGCCCGTCTCCTTCGTCGCCCGGCCACCGAAGTTCTGCATGAGGAGGCCGGTGATCGAGCGCCGGCCCTGGCTCTTGTTGTAGACGTCGAACGCGACGGCCGCGAGCAGCACGAGGCCCTTGATGATCTGGGTCATGTCGGCGCCGACGCCGAGCAGCTGCAGGCCGTTGTTGAGCACGGCCATGACGAGACCACCGATGACGGCCCCGACGACGGTGCCGACACCACCGGTGACGGCGGCGCCGCCGATGAAGACGGCGGCGATGGCGTCGAGCTCCCAGCCGACGCCGTCGAACGGGCCGGAGGCGTTGGAGCGCGCGACGAACATCATCCCGGCGAGCGAGGCGAGGACCGACATGTTCATCATCACGAGGAAGTTGACTCGCTTGGAGCGCACACCGGAGAGCTCGGCGGCGTGACGGTTGCCACCGACGGCGTAGACGTGGCGACCGATGATCGTGCGCGTCGAGATGAACCCGTAGAGCAGGACGAGGGCGCCGAGGATGAGAGCCGAGATCGGCAGCGACGTCCCCGGGCGACCGGAGGCCATGAGCAACGCCACGGCGAGGATGGCGACCGAGATGAGGGCGAGCCGGATCCACATGACCGTGCCGTCCTCGAGCTCGGCGCCGATCTTCTTCTGGTTGCGCCGGTTGCGCAGCGTGCCGAGGATGATCGCCGCACAGACGAGCAGTCCGATGAGCACGGTGAGGTTGTTGTAGCCGGTGTTGGGCCCGACCTCGGGCAGGTAGCCGGCACCGATGGTCTGGAAGTCCTCGCCCACCGGCACGGTGTTGGACTTGCCGACGTACTGGTTCGCGCCGCGGAAGATGAGCATGCCCGCGAGGGTGACGATGAAGGCCGGGATCCCGACCTGAGCCACCCAGAACCCCTGCCATGCACCCACGACCACGCCGATGCCGAGGCCGAGCAGGATGCCCAGCCACCACGGGATGCCCCAGTCGCGCATCGCGATGGCGACGACGATGCCGGCGAAGGCCGCGACCGAGCCGACCGAGAGGTCGATGTGCCCGGCGATGATGACGAGCACCATGCCGATCGCCATGACGAGGATGTAGCTGTTGCCCTGGAAGATGTTGATGACGTTGCCGGGGTCGAGCGTGAGCCCGTCCGTGAGGACCTGGAAGAGCACGATGAGGAACACCAGGGCGAAGATCATCCCGAACTGGCGGGTGTCTCCACCGAAGATTTCCTTGATCTTGTTCATGCAGCGTCCTTCGGAGTGCTGGACTGCGACGTCCTGGTCATGAGCCGCATGAGCGACTCCTGGTTGGCCTCGGCCTTGTCGAGGACACCGGTGACCCGGCCCTCGCTGATCGTGTAGATGCGGTCGCTCAGCCCGAGCAGCTCGGGCAGCTCGGAGCTCACGACGATGACGCCCTTGCCCTGGCTCGCGAGGCGCTGGATGATCCCGTAGATCTCGTACTTGGCGCCGACGTCGATGCCGCGGGTGGGCTCGTCGAGGATGAGCAGGTCGGGGTCGGTGAAGAGCCACTTGCTCAGGACGACCTTCTGCTGGTTGCCGCCCGAGAGCTTGGCCACGCCGTAGTCGACCGACGGGGTCTTGGTGCGCAGCTGCTTGCGGTAGTCGTCGGCCGCGGAGTGCTCGGCGCGGCGGTCGATGACGAGGTTGTGCGCGATCTTCTTGAGCTTGGCCGACACCGTCGTCGTCTTGATGTCGTCGAGGAGGTTGAGCCCGAGCGACTTGCGGTCCTCGGTGACGTAGCCGATGCCGGCGTCGATCGCCGCGGGCACGCTGCGCAGGTCGACCTTCTTGCCGTTGAGCCACATCTCGCCGCCGAGCCACGTGCCGTAGGAGTGGCCGAAGATCGAGCGCATGAGCTCGGTGCGGCCCGAGCCCATGAGGCCGGCAAACCCGACGATCTCGCCGCGGCGGACGAAGAACTCGGACTGCTTGGCGACGAGCCGCTCGGGGACCTGCGGGTGGGCGACGGTCCAGCCCTTGACCTCGAAGATCACCTCGCCGATGTCGGGGGTGTGGTCGGGGAAGCGCGACTCGAGCGAACGGCCGACCATGCCGCGGATGATGCGGTCCTCGTCGACGGCACCCTGGCGCACGTCGAGCGTCTCGACCGTCTGGCCGTCGCGGATGATCGTGATCGCGTTGGCGATGGCCTCGATCTCGTTGAGCTTGTGGCTGATCATGATCGAGGTGATGCCCTTGGCCTGCAGGCCGCGGATGAGGTCGAGCAGGTGGCGCGAGTCCTCCTCGTTGAGCGCCGCCGTGGGCTCGTCGAGGATGAGCAGCTGCACGTCCTTGGCGAGGGCCTTGGCGATCTCGACGAGCTGCTGCTTGCCGACACCGATGTTCTTGATCGGGGTCTCGGGGTCCTCGGCCAGGCCGACGCGGGCGAGAAGGTCGCGGGCGCGGTTGTTGGTCTTGACCCAGTCGATGGCGCCCCGCTTCGTCTCCTCGTTGCCGAGGAAGATGTTCTCGGCGATGGAGAGCTCGGGGATGAGCGCCAGCTCCTGGTGGATGATGACGATGCCCGCGTGCTCGGAGTCGCGGATGTTGTTGAAGGTGACCTCGGCGCCGTTGTAGCGGATCGTGCCGTCGTAGGAGCCGTGCGGGTGGACGCCCGACAGGACCTTCATCAGGGTCGACTTGCCGGCGCCGTTCTCGCCGCAGATCGCGTGGACGTCACCTCGACGGACCGTCAGGTTGACGTCGGACAGGGCCTTGACACCGGGGAATGTCTTGGTGATGCCCGTCATCTCAAGGATGGGTGCCGGATCGGCCACGTCGTCTCCTCGTCGAATCGCACCGCGGACCTCACTGGCTCGGTGCTTGGATGCTAGACCCAGACCCTGTCAGGAGCGGGATGTTCCGGAGTCGGACGCGCGGCTTGTCCGGTGGACAAGCCGAAGTGGACAAAACGGGCGTTCGACGACCGCGCTCCGGTCAGGGGATCGTCGGCTCCGGGTCGTACCAGCCGCCCCGCTCCTCGGCGAGCGCGCTGAACCGCTCGCGCAGGCCGCTCTCGACCGGGCCGGACGGGTCGTCGACCATCTCCTCACGGATGTGGACGGCCCACTCGGCGTCCTCCGCGTCGTCCTCTCCCGCGTGCGCGATCCGCAGGACCCGCACCTCCGTGAAGCCCTCCTCGTCGAGCTCGGTGGCGATCTCGTCGGCGGTCTCGCGCTCGGGGAAGAGGAGAAGGTGCTCGGTCACGAGCCGAAGCGTATGCCGTCCGCCGCCTCCCGACCGACTTCTTGCCCGGATGCGACACCTCGCTGGCGCTCGGTGTCGCATCCGGGCAAGAAGTCGAAGGTGCCGGGGGGTCAGGGGCGCCAGAGGACGAGCGCCTGCGAGGCGCTGCCCGCACCCGAGCCGGAGCCGGGACGACGGCGGGGGCGCTCACCGAGACGGCTGGCGAAGATCTCGCCGCCCGGGCCGACCGAGAAGATCCGCGAGCCCCCCGACGCCGCGGTCTCGAGCCGCTCCACCTCGCGGGACAGCTCGGCGACGCGGGCGCGCAGCGCGGCCACGGAGTTCTCGAGCTCGAGGATGCGGGCGATGCCGGCGAGGCTCACGCCCTCCTCCTGCGATAGCCGCTGGATCTCGCGGAGCAGCGCGACGTCGCGGGCGGAGTAGCGGCGGCCGCCGCCCCGGGTGCGCGACGGGGTGACGAGCCCGAGCCGGTCGTACTGGCGCAGCGTCTGCGCGTGCATGCCCGCGAGCTCGGCCGCGACCGAGATGACGAAGACGGGTGCCTCGTCGTCCGGTCGCGGCTGGGCCTGGCGCGCTGCCATGATCAGGCCCTGGCCCGCTCGGCGAGGTCGGCCCGCGGGTCGGTGCCCTCGGCCTCGGCGCGCAGCACCTCGACGGCCTCGCGGGCGCGGTCGGAGAGCTCGGAGGGCACGACGACCTGCACCTTGGCGAGCAGGTCGCCCGTGCCGCTCTTGCCTGCGACCCCGCGGCCCTTGACGCGCAGGACGCGCCCGGACGGGGTGCCGGGCGCGATGCGCACCCTGACGCTCGACCCGTCGAGCGTAGGCACGGCGACCGTCGCACCGAGCGCGGCCTCCGCGAAGGTCACCGGGAGGTCGACCGTGAGGTTGTCGCCGTCGCGCCCGAAGACGGGGTGCTTCTCGACGGCGACGGTGAGGATGAGGTCACCCGCGGCCGCTCCCGGCTCGCCGGGCTGGCCCTTGCCCCGCAGCCGGATCTTCTGGCCGTCCTTGACCCCGGCCGGGATGCGCGCCGTGATCGTGCGACCCTCTGCGGTGCGCAGCGTCACCGTCGAACCCTCGACGGCATCGCGGAACGGCAGCGTCGTCGAGGCCTGGACGTCGGCGCCCTTGCGGGGACCCCGAGTGGCGCCGTAGCCGGCATACCCCGGTTGCGGACGGCCGCCGCCCCCGGCGGCTCCCCCGAACATCTGGGCGAGGAGGTCGTTGATGTCCTCCCCACCGCCGCCGGGGTAGCCGCCGTAGGAGCCACCACCGGTGTCGAAGCGGACGCGCTGCCCGCCACCGCCGAAGTGGCTGAAGATGTCGTCGAAGCCGCCGTTGCCCCCCGGCCCCCCCGCGGTGAAGCGCGCGCCGCCGCGCGCCATCTGGCGCACCGCGTCGTACTCCTCACGCTGCTTGGGGTCGGACAGCACCGCGTGGGCCTCGCCGATGTCCTTGAACTTCTGCTCGGCGGCCGTGTCCCCGGGGTTCTTGTCGGGGTGGTGGGTGCGCGCGAGCTTGCGGTAGGCCTTCTTGATCGCACCGGAGTCGGCGTCCTTGGGGACGCCGAGGATCGCGTAGAAGTCCTTCTCGAACCAGTCCTGGCTCGCCATCAGCGCCTCCTCTCGGACATCGTATGCCGTTGCGCCACAGGGGCGTTCGGCGTGCGGACCGGCGTCGTGCCGAGCCGCCTCACTCGGGGTCGGCGACCGCGACCCGCGCGGGACGCAGGACCTGGTCGCCGGTGCGGTAGCCGGGCTGGAGCACCTGGACGACGGTCGTCGTCGTCGCGTCGGTGGGCAGCTCGGCGTTGGAGGCGTCCCAGGCGGCGTGCATGAGCGCCTCGTGGTGCATCGGGTCGAAGGGCTCGCCGACCGCACCGAAGCGGATCAGCCCGAACTTGCCCAGGCTCGACTCGAGCTTGTCGGCGATCGCCGCGAACGGGCCGTCGGTGAGGTCACCGTGGTCGCGGGCGAGCTGGATGTCGTCGAGGACCGGCAGCAGCGAGTCGAGGACGTCGCGCACCGCACGCTCCTGGACCGCGGCACGGTCCCGGTCGACGCGGCGCTTGTAGTTGACGTACTCCGCGTTGAGCCGCTGGAGGTCGTCGAGCCGCTGCGCCGCGAGCGCCGTGTCGGGGTGCTCGCCACCGTCGCCGTCGACCGGCTCCTCGTCGTCGGCGGGCACGTCGTCGGCGGGCACGTCGCCCGCGGGGGCGGTGGCCCCGGCCGAAGCCGGAGCCACCTCCTCACCGTCGTTGGCGGACTCGGTGTTGATCGCGTCGTCGGAGGACTCGTCGTCCACGAGCTCGGCGTCGACGACCTCGTCCTCACCCGGCATACGGGGGTCGGTCACTTCTTCTCCTCGTCGTCCTCGACGACCTCGGCGTCGACCACGTCGGAGTCGTCGTTCGCCTGGGCACCGGCCTGCTCGGCGCCGTCGCTGGACTCGCCACCGGGCACGTCACCGGACTCGCCCTGCTCGGCCGCCGCGGCGTACATCGCGGCGCCCATCTTCTGGGACTCCTCGTTGAGGTGGTCGATCTTGGCCTGGATCTCGTCGCGGGAGAGCGTCGACTCGGGCTTGATCGCCTCCTTGAGGTCGGCGAGGGCGGTGTCGACCGGGCTGCGCTGCTCGTCGGTGAGCTTGTCACCGGACTCGCTGAGGAACTTCTCGGTCGAGAAGACGAGCGACTCGGCCATGTTGCGGGTCTCGGTCTCCTCGCGACGCTTCTTGTCCTCGTCGGCGTGGGCCTCGGCGTCCTTGACCATGCGGTCGATCTCCTCCTTGGACAGCGCGCTGCCGCCCGAGATGGTGATCTTCTGCTCCTTGCCGGTGCCGCGGTCCTTGGCGGTCACGTGGACGATGCCGTTGGCGTCGATGTCGAAGGTGACCTCGACCTGCGGCACGCCGCGGGGGGCGGGCGCGATGCCGGAGAGCTCGAAGGTGCCGAGCGCCTTGTTCTGCTGGGCGATCTCGCGCTCACCCTGGAAGACCTGGATGAGGACCGACGGCTGGTTGTCCTCGGCCGTCGAGAAGACCTCGGAGCGCTTGGTCGGGATGGCCGTGTTGCGCTCGATGAGCTTGGTGAAGAGCCCACCCTTGGTCTCGATGCCGAGCGAGAGGGGCGTGACGTCGATGAGGAGGACGTCCTTGCGCTCGCCCTTGAGGACACCGGCCTGGAGCGCCGCGCCGAGCGCGACGACCTCGTCGGGGTTGACGCCCTTGTTGGGCTCCTTGCCGCCGGTGAGCTCCTTGACGAGCTCGGTCACGGCCGGCATACGGGTCGAGCCACCGACGAGGACCACGTGGTCGATGTCGGAGAGCTGGATGCCCGCGTCCTTGATGACGTTCTGGAACGGCTGCTTGGTGCGGTCGAGGAGGTCCTTGGTCATCTGCTCGAACTGGGCGCGGGTCAGCGTCTCGTCGAGGTGGATGGGGCCGTTCTCGCTCATCGAGAGGTACTGCATCGAGATCGTCGTCGAGCTGGCCGAGGAGAGCTCCTTCTTGGCCTGCTCGGCGGCGTCGCGCAGACGCTGCATGGCGATCTTGTCCTTGGACAGGTCGACGCCGGTGTTGTTCTTCACGGTCGTGAGGAGGTGCTTGACGACGCGGTCGTCCCAGTCGTCGCCACCGAGCTGGTTGTCACCGCTCGTCGCACGGACCTGGATCGTCGAGAAGCCGTCCTCCGGGTCCTTGCCGACCTCGAGGAGGGACACGTCGAAGGTGCCGCCACCGAGGTCGAAGACGAGGATCAGCTCGTCCTCCTTGCCCTTGTCGAGGCCGTAGGCGAGGGCGGCGGCGGTCGGCTCGTTGACGATGCGCAGGACGTTGAGGCCCGCGATCTCACCGGCCTCCTTGGTGGCCTGGCGCTCGGCGTCGTCGAAGTAGGCGGGGACGGTGATGACCGCGTCGGTGACGGGCTCACCGAGGTAGGACTCGGCGTCGCGCTTGAGCTTCTGGAGCGTGCGGGCGCTGATCTCCTGCGCGGTGTACTTCTTGCCGTCGATGTCGGCGCTCGTCCAGTCGGTGCCCATGTGGCGCTTGACGGAGCGGAGGGTGCGGTCGGCGTTGGTCACGGCCTGGCGCTTGGCGATCTCGCCGACGAGGACCTCACCGCCCTTGGAGAAGGCGACGACCGACGGGGTGGTGCGGCCACCCTCGGCGTTCGCGATGATCGTGGGCTCGCCACCCTCGAGGACGGCGACGGCGGAGTTGGTGGTTCCGAGGTCGATACCGACTGCACGGGCCATGTGACTGTCTCCTTGCGTTGAGCTTGGGTTGAGTTGCTGTCACTCAAGTTAGGAGCCCGTGTGCCGGGTGGCAAATCCGTGCGTCCAAACTTGCGTTCACTCGGCTCAACTCTCGCCCCGGACCAAATGTTCCCGGGGTCGGGCTCCGACCCGGCTCGCCGCGCTCTGCGGCGCCGCTGTCGGTGGCCCGCCCTACGGTGTCCACATGGCTGAGGAGAGCACCACGAGGCGCCTGCGGGTGGTCCGCGAGGCGCGTCCTGTCGACATCTCCAACGACATCGCCGCAGAGGTCGCGGGCGATCTCGAGCGCGAGGACTACTGGGCGCGGCTCGAGGAGCTGCGGGCGGAGCGGGCCCGCCTGCTCGCGGGCTGAGCGCCCCTGTCGGAGCTCGCGCCTCTCAGAGCTCACGCCTCTCAAAGCTGCAGGATGACCGCGCAGACGAGCAGCGAGGAGTGCACGCCCTTGGGGTCGTGCAGGTCCCCGGGTTCGGTGGCGGTCCGGTCCGCACGCGCCCGCACCGCCGCGCCGGGGTCCTCGGCGACGAGGTCCTCGCACAGGCCGGCGACGACCGCCGCCGCGTCGTGCTCGTCGAGCCCGTCGAGCGCGAGCCCGTCGTGCAGCAGCGTCGCCGCCTCGCGGAAGACCTCACGGGCCATCTCGCGGTCGACCTCGGACCGGGCGTCGGCCACCTCCTCGGCAGTGGCGAGCAGCCGGTCGTAGGGCGGTCCGAAGGCGGCGTCGGTCATCTCCCGAGAGTCCCAGCGAGGCGGGCCCGGGCACAACCGTGTTACGGGGCTTGGCGACGGACTGACGGACGGGACCCCACCTCGCTAGCGTCGCCCGCATGAGGCGCGTGGCGGTGGGGCTGCTCCTGGCCGGCGGGCTCGCTGGCGCCTTGACCGGGTGCGGCGAGACGCCCGGACCTGGGCGGCCCGAGCCCGCACCCACGCTCACGCCGACCCCGGCGATCCGGGCGACGACGACCCCGGCGCCGGCACCGACCGGCGTGCCGCGCGACGGCCGCGGGATCGCCGCGCTCCACCAGGCAGGCGCCTACGCGGTGCAGGTCCAGAGCGCGGTGCAGGCCGAGGTCGACCGGCTCGAGCCGGGGGTCACCCACGTCGTCGCCTGCCGGCCGGTCCCCATGCAGCACATCCCGGGGGCGAGCACCCGGTGCGACGTCGTCCCGGAGGGCGGGCTTCCGCAGATGTGGACAGCCGTGACGATGCAGGGGTCGGCACCGGACGGCGGCCTCGTCGTCGAGGTGAGCAGGGGCGAGCGGACCGACCTGCCGGCCTTCCCACCGGGCTGAGCCTCAGCCGAGCGAGACGACCATCTTGCCGGTGTTCTCGCCACGCATGAGGCCGAGGAAGGCGTCGACGCCGCTCTCGATGCCCTCGACCCGGGTCTCGGCGTAGGTCAGCTCGCCCGAGGCCAGCCAGCCGCCGACCTCCTCGACGAACTGCGGCTGCAGCGCGGCGTGGTCGCCGACGAGCATCCCCTGCAGGCGCAGCCGCTTGCCGATGACGAGCGCGAGGTTGCGCGGCCCGGGCGTCGGCTCGGTCGCGTTGTACTGCGCGATCATCCCGCAGATGGCCACGCGACCGTGCACCTTGAGCGACGAGATCGCGGCCTCGAGGTGCTCGCCGCCGACGTTGTCGAAGTAGACGTCGATGCCGTCGGGGGCGGCCTCACGGAGCTGCTGGGCGACCGGGCCGTCCTTGTAGTTGAAGGCCGCGTCGAAGCCGTACTCCTCGACGAGCAGGCGCACCTTCTCGTCGGAGCCGGCCGAGCCGATGACGCGCGAGGCGCCCTTGAGCCGGGCGATCTGCCCGACCTGGCTGCCGACGGCGCCAGCCGCCCCCGAGACGAAGACCGCGTCGCCGGGCCGGAAGGACGCGACCTCGAGCAGACCCGCGTATGCCGTCAGCCCCGTCATCCCGAGGACGCCGAGGTAGGCCGAGAGCGGGGCCCGCGAGGGGTCGACCTTGACGACGGCGGCCCCGTCGACCTCGGCGTACTCGCGCCAGCCCAGCCCGTGCAGGACGTGGTCGCCGACGGCGACGCCCTCGGCCGCGGACGCGACGACCTCGCCGACGGCGCCACCCTCCATGGGTCGGTCCAGCTGGAACGGCGGGGTGTAGGACTTCACGTCGTTCATCCGGCCGCGCATGTAGGGGTCGACCGAGAAGTGGAGGTTGCGCACGAGGACCTTGCCGTCGGCGGGAGCGGAGACCGGAGCCTCGCGCAGCGCGAAGTCATCGGTCGTCGGCCAGCCCTGGGGGCGGGCGACGAGGTGCCACTCGCGGCTGGTCGTGGGAAGTGCGGCGGTCATGTGTGGAGACTCTCCTCGGGCGCGACAGAAACTTCAGAACATGAAACACCATGCGTTGAGATATTTCAGGTTGTCAAATAATTCGCCTATCCTCGAGGCATGGCCACCTCGCGCACCGACCCGCTCACCCTCGAGGTCGTCGACCTCATCGGGTCCGTCGTGGCGCGCTACCACGCGGAGTACGACCGGGCCGCCGCGGCACACTCGCTCACCGGGGCACAGGCCCGGCTGCTGGCGCTGCTCGCCGTCGAGCCGCTGCCCATGCGCAGGATCGCGCGGACCCTGCGGTGCGAGCCCTCCAACGTCACCGGCATCGTCGACCGGCTCGAGGCCCGAGGACTCGTCGAGCGCCGGCCCGATCCCGCCGACCGCCGGGTCAAGGTCGCCGCGGCCACGACCGAGGGCGCCCGCACAGCGCGGCGGCTCCGCGCGTCGCTCGGGTTCGCCCGAGAGCCACTCGCCGAGCTCTCCCACAAGGAGCGGACGACCCTGCGCGACCTCCTGCAGCGGATGGTCGGAGACCCGGACGGCTCCTGACCTCACCGGCCCCGACGATTCCCTACACTCCCTGCCATGGGGGAGAACGCGACGGCTGGACGAGGCGTGCTCGGGCGCGCCCGCGGCTTCGTCAAGGGCAGGCCGGCGAGCCAGAAGGTGGGTGGCGGCGTCGCCGCGGCGCTGCTCGCGAGCGCGCCGTTCGGCGGGCTCGCCGCGGTGCCCGAGCCCGGGCCCGAGCCGATCGCCAAGGGCAAGGCCGTCATGGTCGGGCCCTACGAGGTCGTCGTCGACCAGGTCGTCGAGCTGCCCGACCTCAAGCCGGCGGTCTCCCCCGAGCCGTCGGAGCGGGTCGTCGTCGTCGACATGAAGGTCACCCTCACGGGTGACCGACCGGAGTATGCCGTCACGCTCACGAAGAACGTCTCCCTCACCGGTGGTGGCGTCGAGGTCGTCGACGGTCCGGACCTCTACTTCGTCGAGGACGCCACCCGCATGTCGAACATCAACCCGGGCCTCACCTACCGGCTCGCGCTCACCTACACGACCTCGGGTCCGTGGCAGGGCGACTCGGTCACGGTGAGCAGCAACCTCGTGGAGTTCCGCGAGGAGGACAAGCAGACCCTCGATCCCGACGCGTGGGTCGCCCGCGACAAGATCCAGTCGCGCGGGACCTTCCCCCTCGTGAGGCGCTCATGAGGCGCAGCATCGCCCTGGCCGCCTTCGTCCTCGCCGCCATGGGGATCGGGCGCCTCATCACCGACCACGTCCCGACGGGCGACGTCGCCGACAAGCCCTTCACGCACGCCGGCGTCGTGGGCGAGAAGGTCGCCCTCGACTACGCCGACGTCACCGTCACGGGGGTCCACGTCACCCCGACGATCATGGGCAACCCCGCCTCGGCCGCGGGGGGCCGCTTCCTCGTCGTCGACACCGAGCTCGTCGCCACCCGCGAGCCGGTCTTCATGGCCGGCTTCTTCCTCGTCGACGCCAGCGACCACCGTTGGATCTCCTCGACCCGCGGCAGTGAGTGCGTGACCAACGCCAAGCTCTCGACCGGCGTGCGGCACTATGCGAGCTTCTGCTTCGACGTGCCCAAGCGCGCGCTGTCCGGTGCGCGTCTCGTCGCGACCCGGGGCATGTGGACCTCGCACGAGTCCGAGTTCCGTCGCGACGACCTCGCCGACGTGGACCTCGGCATCGCGGCCGCCGAGGCCGACACCCTGTGGGCCGGCACCGACCCGGTCAACGTCAAGGAGAGCGGCCCCGTCCCGCCCGCGGAGGCCCGCCGATGAGCACCACCGCGACGCCCCCGACCCGCGCCACCCGCCCCCGCCGCCCGAGCCGCTGGTGGATGGCGGCCCTCCCCGTCGCCGTGGCCGCGATGCTCGTCGCGAACGGCTACCGCGTGCCCGTCTTCTGGTACCAGTCCGGTCAGCACCACGAGCTCGCCTCGGGCGACCGAGGCGAGTGGGTGCGGGTCACCGAGGAGTACACCGACGCGATCGGCGACACCACGCGGACCTACGAGGTGCGGCTCGCGGGGCTGGGAGGTGAGAGCACGGCATACGAGGACGACGGCGGTGACGAGTTCACGCTCGCCGACGGGATGGTCGCGCGCACGGTCGACCTCGACTTCCGCGCCGCGCCGGACCAGGCGCTCAAGAACTGCGCGGTCACCCTCGTCGACGACGAGGGTCGGCAGTACCGCGTCGGCCACATCTCCGACGGCATCGGGCCGTCGGTGACCAACTGCGTCCCCGAGGAGACACCCGGGCCCAGCGTCGTCATCTTCGAGACCGAGCGCCGCGGCGCCCTGCCACCGAAGGAGAAGCCGCGACCGACCGAGTGGTCGTCGTCGCCGACGATCGCCGTGCCGAAGGACGCGCGGTTCGTCGAGGTGCGGATCTCGTTCGAGAACCCCGACTACGTCACGCTCCGGCTTCCGCGCTGACCTCTCGCGGCGCGGTCGGCTGCGGCTCGGCGTCCGCCGGGTGCAGCTTCGGGCCGAGCAGCCAGTCGATGGCGGCGGCGAGCAGGGCTGCGGCGAGCACCATCGTGATCGCGAGGCCGACGGCCTTCTCCATCGGTGAGAACGCCAGCCACGTGTCGGTCTGGAGCGGCCCGATGGCGAGCCGGAGCAGCTGCCCGACGATCCACGGGATGCGGATGACGAGAAGGAAGGCCAGGCAGAAGGTGAGCATCGGCAGCAGGCCGGCGGTCGCCATCATCCGCAGCCCGTTCCAGAACGCCGACCACCGCTCGCGCACGTCTGCCACGAGCCCGCCACCGAAGCGGCGCACCGGCGCCGGGATGCGCTCCCACCGCGGGTCCGGCTGCCGCGCCGGCTCCTCCGGCCCGGAGAGCTTGTGCCCGAGGACGACGGCGCCGACCGTGATCCACGCGAGCGGGACGATGACGACGGCGTCTATCGCACCCACGAGCCCGAAGAGCCACGTCGTCGCGGTGTCGACGGGGTTGGCCAGCGGGCCGAGGGACGTGATGACCTGGTCGTACTCGTCGAGGACGAGTCGTGACGCCCGGCGCTCCTGCACCCAGGCGACACCGTCCTCGCGGAACTCGGCGACCTTCTGCGCGACCTGCGAGGTGTAGTAGACCTCGACGAGTGCACCGGCGAACGCGAGCCAGAGGAAGCGGGTCACGCTCTCGAACTTGCCGAGCGCGTAGCGCACCACCCAAGCGATGACGACGATGGCGAGCACGACCTGCCAGTCGTAGATCGCGAGACGCGAGGCGAAGTCGATGTCGGGCGGCTCCCCCAGCGTGAACTGGTTGAACTCGTCGTAGGCCGCCTCGTTGGTGAACCGGTAGAGGTCCTCCTTGAGCAGCCCGTAGGACACGTAGACCGCGAGGAAGGGCACGAGCACACTGACCGCGACGTCGACGAGCCGCAGCTCGCGCTTCTCGGTCGGCGCCTGCCGGGCCTCGCGGCGCGACAGCTCGGCGACGTTGGGCAGCGCGCCGCGGGTCATCCAGAGCATGGCGATCATCGCGAGGAGGAAGCCGAGAGGCGCGAGCACGAGGATGAGCTGGGCGACGAAGGCGTTGTGGTCGCTCACCTCGACGGCGACCCAGAGCGCGCCGCTGCGCAGCGCCAGCCCGAGGCACGCGATGACGACGAAGGGCGCCCAGTAGACGCGGAGCACCCGCCAGGCGGACACGAGCACCGCGGGGATGTCGCGCACCCTCATCTCGTCGTTCATCGCCCATCCCCCGGTAGTCGCCGCCCTGACGCCCCGGAGCATATCCAGTCAGGGCGCCGGGTCGTTCCCGTCGGCGTCGAGGAACCCGCGCACCGCGGCGACGAACTCGCGCGGACGGGTGGCGTGGACCTCGTGGCCGGCGTCGATGGTGACCGAGGTGGCGCGGGGCACGACAGCGACGAGGTCGTCGACCCACTCCGGCGGGACGAAGCTGCTCGGGCCACCGCTCACGGCGAGGACGGGGACGGCGATGCCCGCCAGCACTTCCGGCCAGTCCGCTGCCGGGGTGTCGACCTCGGGTCGCACCTGCTCGACGACGGCCCAGTCGAACGCGAGGTGACCGGCGGGACGGACGGGGGCGGCCGGCATACGGGGGCGCAGGAGACCGACGTCCTCGAGGACGAGACGTCGCACGAGGGGTGACCGGGCAGCGACCCGGCACGCGACGAGACCGCCGAGCGAGTGGCCGACGAGGTCGACGTCCTCCCCCGTCGACTCCAGGAGGGCGAGGACGTCGGCGGTCATGAGCTCGACCGAGTAGGTGCCCGGCCACGCCGACCGTCCGTGCCCACGCAGGTCGACGGCGTGGACCGTCCGGTCGCTTGAGAGGTCGGTCGCGACCTCCGACCAGTCCTCGGCCGTGAGCCCGGTGCCGTGCAGGAGGACGACCGGCGGGAGCGCGGGACGGTCGGCGTCCCACACGGCGACGGAGAGGTCGGTTCTGGCGCCGCGTCGCGTCTCCCTCCTCATGCCGACAGTCTGCCCGTGGGTCCCGCCCCCGCAGCGGCGCGACGGAAAGTTACAGACATGGGTCATTCCTGCGGTAGTTATTGACGGAGCCTTCGGAGCCGTGTAGACCTCATCGACAACCGCGCCATCGCGTGGGGCGCGGGGGCGATGCTCCGCGAAGGCCGAAGGATCGAGGACCGATGAAGTTCCGAACGAACCCTGGCGGCCGGGGGCTGCGAACCGTGCTCTCCGGACTGCTTGTCATGCTGTTGGCCTGTGCCGCAGCACTTTTCGCGGGCAGCGGCGCGCACGCCGAGACCAAGGACGAGAAGACGCTGACGATCGCCGTGAGCCAGGAGGTCGACTCGCTGAGCCCGTTCCTCGCCGTGCGACGGATCACGACGGCGCTCGGCCGCCTCTCCTACGACTTCCTCACGAACTACGACCCCAAGACGGGCAAGACGATCCCGGCCCTCGCCGAGTCGTGGACGACGTCCGAGGACGGGCTCACGTGGACCTACAAGATCCGTGACACGAAATGGACCGACGGCCAGCCGATCACGGCCGAGGACGCCCGCTGGACCTTCGACACGATGATGAAGGACGAGGCCGCCGCGACCGCCAACGGCAACTTCGTCGAGAACTTCGAGAGCGTCAGCGCACCCGACCCGCGCACCCTCGAGGTCAAGCTCAAGGCGCCGCAGGCGACGATGCTCGCCCTCGACGTGCCGATCCTGCCCAAGCACAAGTGGGAGGGCGTCGGTGACTACTCGAAGTTCAACAACGACCAAGAGTTCCCGATCGTGGGCAGCGGTCCTTGGGTCATCAGCGCCTACGAGGTGAACCAGTCGATCACCCTCACGCCCAACAAGGACTTCTGGCGGGGTGCGCCCAAGTTCGACAAGCTCGTCTTCCGCTACATCGACGACAGCGACGCCCAGGTGGAGGCGCTCAAGGCCGGCGAGGTCGACTTCGTCTCCGGCCTCACGCCGGCCCAGGCCAAGGCGCTCGAGTCCGCCGACAACATCACCGTCAACAAGGCCAAGGGCAAGCGCTTCCAGGCCATCACCCTCAACCCGGGCGCGAAGCTCCAGGACGGCACGGCCTTCGGCGACGGCAACAAGGCGCTCCAGGACCCGGTCGTGCGCGAGGCGCTGGTGCGCACCATCGACCGCGAGGCGATCTACAAGACGGCCTACGGCGGCTTCGGCGAGGCCAACGGCGGCTACATCCCGTCGCGCTACAAGGACTACCACTGGGAGCCCGAGGGCGACGCCGTCATCGGCTTCGACACCGCGAAGGCCGGCGAGCTCCTCGAGGGCGCCGGCTGGGTCAAGGGCTCGGACGGGATCCGCGCCAAGGGCGGCACGAAGCTCTCGTTCCGCTTCAACGTCCACGCCGACAACCCGCAGTACGTCCAGGCCGCCGAGATGATGCGCGAGTGGGCCAAGGAGGCCGGCATCGACCTCAAGGTCGAGCCCGTGTCCGAGGTGGGCGCCCTGCTCGACGCGGGCACCTACGACATCCTCACCACCGGCTGGAGCGTCAACCCCGACCCCGACTACATCCTCGGCATCAACCGGTGCTCGGGCCTGCCCGCGAAGGTCGGCGGCCCCTACCTGTCCGACGCGTACTACTGCAACCCGGAGTACGACAAGCTGTATGCCGCGCAGCTCGCCGAGCTCGACCAGCCCAAGCGGGCCGAGATCGTCAAGCAGATGCAGGAGCAGCTCTACAAGGACAACGTCTTCGTCGTCTGGGGCTACGCCGACCAGCTCGAGGCCTTCCGCTCCGACACCATCGCGTCGATGCAGCCGCAGCCGGACCCGGGCGGCAACTACGACAGCCAGGACGGCTACTGGAGCTGGTGGTCGGCGACGCCCGTCGGCGAGGAGGACGAGGCCGCAGGTGACTCCGGCGGCAGCAGCTCGGGCCTCATGCTCGGTGGCGGCGCCGTGGCCCTCGCGGCCCTTGCGGCCGGCGTCGTCTTCCTGCGTCGTCGGGGCGCCACCGCCGCCGACGACCGTGAGTGACGGATGACCGAGCTCCCACCCAGTGATGCGGTCCCGCACCTCGACGAGGTGCGGGACCGCGGGGACGCCCCCCGTGGCACGGGCGGTGCTGCCGTCGCCCTCGCCGACCGGCGCGGGCGTGACGACGACCGCCTGCGCCGCAACGCGGCATACCTCGGGAAGCGGCTGCTCGGCGCGGCCGTCTCCCTCGTCGCCGTGATCTTCACGAGCTTCTTCCTCTTCCGGATCATCCCCGGCGACCCGGTGCGGGTGATGACCCACGGCCGCCCTGTGACGATCGAGCAGAAGGAGGCGCTCGCGCGCGAGTTCGGGCTCGACAAGCCGATGCTCGAGCAGTTCGTCAGCTATCTCCTCGGAGTGCTGCGCTTCGACTTCGGCGAGTCCTTCCAGTACAACCGGCCGGTCCTGTCGATGGTCGGCGAGCGCCTGGGCCCGACGCTGCTGCTCGTCGGCGCCAGCCTTGCCGTCTCGGCCGCCCTCGGGCTGTGGCTCGGCGTCCAGGGCGCGTGGAAGCACGGCAGCACGGCCGACCGCGTCAACACCGGGGTGGCCTTGACGCTCTGGTCGGTGCCGAGCTTCTGGCTGGGCCTCATCCTCATCGTCGTCTTCGCCTCGGGGCTGGGGTGGTTCCCGACCTCGGGCATGAAGACGCCGGGGGTGACCGGGTTCGACATGGTGCTCGACGTGGCGCACCACATGGTGCTGCCGCTCGTCACGCTCGTCGCCGTCGTCTATGCGCAGTACCTCCTCGTCATGCGGTCCTCGCTGCTCGACGAGATGGGCTCGGACTACCTCACGACCGCCCGCGCGAAGGGCCTGCGCGACACCGAGGTCAAGCGCCAGCACGCCCTTCCCAACGCGCTGCTGCCGACGACGACGCTCGTCTTCATCAACATCGGCTTCGTGCTCTTCGGGGCCGTGCTCGTCGAGACGGTCTTCTCGTGGCCCGGGCTCGGCAAGCTCTTCTACGAGGGGCTGAGCGTGCCTGACCTGCCGCTCGTGCAGGGGCTGTTCGTCATCTTCTCGGCGGCGGTCATCCTCATGAACCTCGTCTCCGACCTCATCTACCCGCTCATCGACCCCCGGGTGCGTCCATGACCTCCGCCGCCTCGACCGCGAACGCGTCCCCCCGACAGCTCACGTGGGCCCGCCGGCGCCGTGCGGTGGGCACGTTCTGGAGCTCCTACCGCCAGAACCGCGCCGGCCTCTTCGGCCTCGCCGTGCTCGCCGTCTTCGTCCTCTCGGCGCTGCTCGTGCCGTGGATCGTCGGCGAGGAGGCGCTGAGCGTCACCCGCCCACCCGGCGAGCCGCTGCAGCCGCCGAGCGGCGAGTTCTGGCTCGGCACCGACCGCTCAGGCCGCTCGGTGCTCGACCTCATCCTCTGGGGCTCGCGGGTCTCACTCACGGTCGGCTTCGCCGCGACCTTCATCTCGATCGCCCTCGGCTCGCTCATCGGCATCCTCGCCGGGCACTTCTCGGGCTGGATGTCGGGGCTGCTGCTGCGCATCACCGACTGGTTCCTCGTCATGCCGACGCTCGTGCTCGCCGTGGCCCTCGCCGCCGTCCTCGGCCGCAGCCTGTCGACGATCGTCATCGCCATCGGTGTGACCTCGTGGCCGACGACGGCGCGGCTCGTGCGCGCCCAGACCCTCGCGGTCGAGGCCCGGCCCTACATCGAGCGGGCCCGCGCCCTCGGCGGTGGGCACTGGCACGTCATGACCCGACACGTGCTGCCCAACGTCATGCCGATCGTCCTCGCCCAGACGACGCTCATGGTGGCCGGCGCCATCCTCACCGAGTCGACGGTCGCCTTCCTCGGACTGGGCGACCCGACGACGCCGTCGTGGGGCAGCACCATCCAGGCCGCCCGCGACACGGGCGCGGTGAGCTCGGGCATGTGGTGGTACATCCTCCCGCCCGGCATCGCGATCGCCCTCGTCGCGCTCGCCTTCACGCTCTGCGGACGGGCCATCGAGGCCGTCCTCAACCCCCGACTGAGGTCCCGCTGATGACGACGCCCCTGCTCGAGCTCGACGGCCTCACGGTCGGCTACCGCACCCGCGACGGGGTCGTCCCCGCCGTGCGCGGCGTCGACCTCACCCTGGCCCGCGGCGAGAAGCTCGGCGTCGCCGGCGAGTCCGGGTCGGGCAAGTCGACGCTCGCCCTCGCGCTGCTGCGCCTGCTCCCCCCGTCGGCGACGGTCACCGGCCGGGTGCTGCTCGACGGCGAGGACGTCCTCGAGATGGGCTGGGGCCGCCTGCGCGCCGTGCGCTGGGCCGGCGCGTCGATCATCTTCCAGGGCGCGATGCACTCGCTCAACCCGGTCCAGACCATCGGCGACCAGATCACCGAGCCGATCCTGCGCCACCAGAAGGTCGGTCGCGACGCCGCCGACGCCCGGGTGCGCGAGCTCCTCGGCCAGGTGGGGATGCTGCCCGACCGCGCCCGCTCCTACCCCCACGAGCTCTCCGGCGGCCAGCGCCAGCGCGTCATGATCGCGATGGCCCTCGCGTGCGAGCCCGACCTCGTCATCGCCGACGAGCCGACGACCGCCCTCGATGTCATGGTGCAGGCGCAGATCCTCACGCTCATCGACGACCTCGTCGCGAGCCGCGGCATCAGCCTGCTCATGATCAGCCACGACCTCTCGGTCCTCTCCGACGTCTGCGACCGCCTCGCGGTGATGTATGCCGGCCGCGTCGTCGAGGTCGGACCCGCCGGTGAGGTCTTCCGGCAGGCCCGACACCCCTACGGTGCTGCGCTCGCGTCGGCCTTCCCGACCGTGGGCGACCCCGCGTCGCGGATGCGGCCGCAGGGGCTGCCTGGCGACCCGCCCGACCCCCAGGCCCTGCCGACGGGGTGCGCCTTCCACCCGCGCTGCCCGGTCCGACTCGACCACTGCGACGACGTCGACCCGGTGCTGTGGCCGGCGGGGTTGGATGGCGCGGGGCACGAGGCCGCCTGCGTGCGGGTCCTGCCCGACGACGGCCGCTCGCTCGCAGCCACAGTTGCCCACGCGGCCCCGACCAGTGCCGTGGAGGCCACCCGATGAGCGACGCCCTGACCGACCGCACCCCCGCGTCCGCCCACGACGCGGGCACACCGCTGCTCAGCGCGCGCGACCTGCACGTCACCTTCCCGGGCCGCCGCGGGGGCGGGTCGGCGCGCGCCGTCGACGGTGTCAACCTCGACGTCGCACCGGGCGAGATCGTCGCGCTCGTCGGCGAGTCCGGTTGCGGCAAGACGACCCTCGCCCGAACCCTGCTCGGGCTCCAGAAGCCGACGTCGGGCACGGTGTCCTACCGCGGGACGCCCTTGAGCTACGGCTCCAAGGCGCTCAAGGCCTACCGCCGCGAGGCCCAGCTCGTCCTCCAGGACCCGAGTGGGTCGCTCAACCCGCGGCACACCGTCTACGAGGCCGTCGCCGAGGGGCTGCGGATCCACGGCGAGGTCGCCGACGAGCGCGAGCGCGTCGCGGACGCCCTGTCGCGGGCAGGGATGCGCCCGCCCGAGCGCTTCTTCCTGCGCTACCCCCACGAGCTCTCCGGCGGGCAGCGCCAGCGCGTCGTCATCGCCGGTGCGCTCGTCCTCGACCCGACGCTCCTCGTCGCGGACGAGCCGGTCGCCTCGCTCGACGCGTCGGTGCGCGGCGAGATCCTCGCCCTCATGCTCCGGCTGCGCGAGGAGCTCGACCTCGCCGCGCTCGTCGTCACGCACGACCTCGGGCTGGCGTGGAACATCGCCGACCGCGTCGCCGTCATGTATCTCGGCCGCATCATCGAGACCGGCCCGGTCGAGAAGATTCTCACCGCGCCCGAGCACCCCTACACGCAGGCCCTGCTCTCGGTGCTGCCCGAGGGCGGGGAACCCGTCGTGCTCAGCGGCGAGCCGCCGGACCCGTCGCGGGTGCCGGGTGGGTGCCGGTTCCACGTGCGTTGCCAGAGCCTGGCCTCCGGTGCCGCCGAGGCGGCCGGCGTGGCCGACCTGTGCCGCACGAAGGACCTGCCGGTGCTCGACGGGCGTGGCACGCAGGCCGCCTGCCACCTCGCGCAGGCCCGGCTGCTCGCGACGTCAGGCGAGGGCGGGCACGTCCAGCACCAGCGTTGACGCGTCGGCGTCGAGCGTCGCCGGGACGCCGAGCGGGACGGTGATCGTGCTCGGGCAGTGACCGAAGCCGAGGTCGGCGAGCACCGGCACGCCGAGGTCGCCGAGCCGGTCCTCGAGCAGCTCGGTGACCGGCTCGCAGTCCTGCCACGAGCCGAGCACGACGCCCGCGACGCCGTCGAGCCACCCGGACCGACGCAGGTGGGTGAGGTAGCCGTCAATACGGTAGGCCTTCTCGTCGACGTCCTCGAGCAGGAGGAGCCCACCGGAGGCGGACGGCATACCGGTCGGGGTGCCGAGCTCACCGGCGAGGAGACTGAGGCACCCGCCGAGGGTGACGCCCTCCGCGCGACCGCCGACGACCGGGCTTGCCCACTCGGAGGTGAGCGTCTGCACCGACTCCGGCTCGAAGAGGGTGCGGCGCAGGTGCTCCGCGCTCGCCACGTCGTTGAGGAAGACCTCGGTCGCCGACATCGGCGCGTGCAGCGTCACGAGGCCGAGGTGGGTCGTCACGGCGGAGTGGAGCGCGGTGATGTCGCTGTAGCCGACGAGCACCTTGGGCTCGGCCGTGCGCAGGGCGTCCCAGTCGACGCGGTCGACCATGCGCTGCACGCCGTATCCGCCGCGGGCGCAGACGACCGCCGCGACGTCGGGGTCGCACCACGCGGCCTCGAAGTCGGCGGCGCGGACGTCGTCGTCACCGGCGAGGTAGGAGAACCGCGGTGACCGCTCGCCCGCGCTCGGGGCGACGGTGACGTCGAGCCCCCAGCCGCGCAGGACCTCGGCCCCGCTCTCGATCCGGTCACGAGGGGCCGGACCGCTCGGCGAGACGATGACGACGCGGTCCCCCTCGGTGAGCCGTCGCGGACGCTGCAGGGGCTTCACGCTGGACGCAGTCACCGCGCCATTCGACCACGGCGCGGGAGACGAGGCGCCGACGACGCGCGTCGGCGGCGGACACGCGTCGCACGGCGGCAGACGGGGTAGGTGCACAGGACGCCACCCCCGACGAAGGACCCATGATGCTGCTCGAGACCGACACGACCCTTCTCGAACCGGGGTGGCGTGAATCCGCGCACGACGTCGGGGACGTGCTCCTGCACGTCGTCGAGGCCGGGGATCCCGGCGACCCGGTCGTGGTCCTCCTGCACGGCTTCCCCGAGTTCTGGTGGGGTTGGCGCCACCAGATGACGGCCCTCGCCGAGGCGGGTCACCACGTCGTCGTCCCTGACCTGCGTGGCCACAACCTCAGCGACGCACCCAGCGGGGTGGCGAACTACCACCTCGACGTCCTCGTCCGGGATGTCGTCGGACTGGTCGCCGGGCTCGGCGCTGACCAGGTGGACCTCGTCGGGCACGACTGGGGCGCCATGGTCGGCTGGCGCTTCGCCGCGCAGCACCCTGAGCGCCTGCGGCGGCTCGTCGCCTTGGCCGGGCCGCACCCGGACCTGCTGCTGCGCTCGGCGCTGAGCTCACCGCTCCAGCTCGTGCGGAGCTCGTATGCCGGCCTCTTCCAGCTCCCGTGGCTCCCGGAGTCGGTCCTGCGGGCGGCGGGGTTCGCCCTGCTCCGCCGGACCCTGCGGTCGACGTCGGCGCCCGGCACGTTCTCGGACGCGGACCTCGACCGCCACGCCGAGGCCTGGTCCCGGCCGGGCTCGCTCACCGCGATGCTCGACTACTACCGCGCCCTGCGGCTGCCGCGCGCGTCGCTCGCCGCCGTCCGCGTGACCGCTCCGACCCTGGTGCTCTGGGGCGAGAACGACGTCTTCCTCGACACCGGGGTCGGCGAGGCCACCCTCGTCCAGTGCACCGATGCCAGGCTCGTGGTGCTCGACGGTGCGACGCACTGGCTGCACCACGAGCAGCCCGAGCGGGTCAACGGCGAACTGCTCGCGTTCCTCACCGGGTGAGCAGGTGGGCGATCGCCGAGTTGCCCGCGATCTGTCCTGCGGCCGACGCCTGGACGACCGAGGCCATCGGCATCGGGTAGGCGGGCAGGTGCGCGAGGTCGCCCCCCGCGAGAACGCCCGGCAGACTCGTGCGCCCGAACTCGTCGACGCGGACCGCCCCCGACGGGTTGCGCTCGAGGCCGAGCTGGTCGGCGAAGGGCGCGGACTGGTGCAGCGTCGGCACGACGAAGAGGACGGCCACGTCCTCGGTCGACCCGTCGTCGAGGGCGAGCCGGAGGCCGTCCCCGTGCCGCTCGACCGCGGTGACGCGGGCCGAGACCCGGGGCACGTCGAGGCTGGCGCCCTCGGGCAGCGCCTGCCCCTCGTCGAGGACGACGAGCTCGCCGGCGACCGGGGCGAGGAGCGCCGAGAGGTGCGGGGCGGCGGCCGCGCCAAGGATGCCGATGCGCTGCCCGGCGAACTCGAACCCGTGGCAGAACGGGCACTGCGCCGCGAGGTCGCCCCACACCTCCTGCAAACCCGGCACCGGCGGCAGCTCGTCGCGCACCCCGGTGGCGAGGACGACGGCATACGCACTCACGACGTCACCGCTCGCGGTGGTGAGCCGGAAGCCGGTCCCGTCGCGCTCGACCGTCTCGACCCGCTCCTCGCGCACCGAGACGGTGTCGTATGCCGTGAGCTCCCGCCGCGCGGCCGCGCGGAAGTCGGCGGGTGGGGTGCCGTCGTGGGTGAGGACGTTGTGCATGTGGCTCACCGTCGCGTTGCGATAGGTGCCGTCGTCGAAGAGCGTCACCTGCCGCCGCACGCGACCGGCGGTGAGGGCGGCCTGGAGACCGGCGGGGCCGCCGCCGATGACGGCGATGTCGGTGTGGTGCCGGGGTGCTGGAGAGGTCATCATGAGTCGATGGTGAACCTTCAGGTCAACCTGAAGGCAAGCCCGGATCGCGGGCGGCCGGACCGCCGCGGCCGGTCGTGCGCGGCGGCTCGTAGCCACCCTCGGGCGGGACCATCTCGGCGCGCACCCCGAGCAGCCGGATGGGCCGGTCGTCGTCGAGGCCGTGCAGCAGCTCGAGCGCCGTCGTCGCGATGACGGACGGGTCGAACGTCGGCTCGGTGAGCTTGCGGATCCGGGTCGTCGTGAAGAACGGCGCGAACCTCACCTTGAGGTGCACCCGCGCGCACGCCCGGTCCTCGCGTCTGATGTCCTCGACGACCTGCTCCGAGAGCGCCAGCACGGCGGCCTCGACGTCGCCCGCGTCGGTGAGGTCGGACTGGTAGGTCGTCTCGCGGCCGTGCGCCCGCGCGACCCAGGGTGTGTCGTCGACGGTCGTCGCGCCGAGACCGCGACCGAGCCGGCGGTAGTGCGGCCCCATCCGCGGCCCGAACTCGGCGGTGAGGACGTCGTCCGAGGCCTCCGCAAGCTGCCTCACGGTGTCGTAGCCGTGCGACGCGAGACGGGCGGCGATCCGGTTGCCCACACCCCAGAGCGCCGTCGTCGGCCGCTCCCCCATGACGTCGAACCAGGTGTCGGCCGTCAGGACGAAGGTGCCGCGCGGCTTGCCGAAGTCGGTGGCGATCTTGGCCCGCACCGTCGTGTCGCCGACGCCGACCGAGCAGTGCAGCTCCGAGGCCTCGAGCACCTCGGCCCTGATCGCATCGGCGTGCGCGACCGCCTCGGCCACGTCGTCGCCCGCCGTCGTCAGCCCGACGAACGCCTCGTCCCACCCGAGCACCTGCACGACCGCCCCGTCATGAGCGCGCAGGGTCTCCATGACGACGGCGGACGCGGCGTCGTAGGTCGGGCCGTCGACGGGCAGGAAAACGGCGTCCGGGCACTTGCGCGCGGCCAGCCGCAGCGGCATCCCGGAGCGCACCCCGAACTCGCGGGCCTCGTAGGACGCGGTCGACACGACGGCACGCTCGGTCGGGTCGCCGCGACCGCCGACGACGACGGGAAGCCCGGCGAGCTCCGGCCTCCTCAGCACCTCGACCGCGGCAATGAACTGGTCGAGGTCGACGTGGAGCACCCAGCGCGCCATGCGACCCAGTGTGCACGCAGCCACCGACCGGGCGTAGGTTCGCGCGTGGGTTCAGGTGAGCCTGAAGGAAGGACGGTGGAGATGCGCGACGACGACGCGACGTGGTCGATCAGCGACCTCGCCGGCCGCTTCGACCTGCCGACGCACGTGCTGCGGCACTGGGAGGACCTCGGCCTGCTCGAGCCCCAGCGCAACGCGTCGGGCTACCGCCGCTACGGCCACGACGACCTCGTCCGCGTCGCCGTCATCCAGCGCAACAAGCTCGCCGGCATGACCCTCGAGCAGATCGGCGTGCTGCTCGACGCCGACGCCCGCGACCGGCACGAGGTCCTCGAGGCGCACCTGCGTGACCTCGAGGAGCGGCGCATCGCCCTCGAGCGCTCGCGCGAGATGACCGAGCACGCCCTGCGCTGTCGCGCCCACGACATCACCGCCTGCCCGCGGTTCGCGTCGGCGGTCGAGGACCTCGTCGAGGGCCGCCGCCACCCGGGGCTCACCCGTGCGTGACGTCGTCGTCGTCGGCGGCGGCATCGTCGGTCTCGCGACGGCATACGAGGTCCTGCGGAGGCGACCGGGGGCCGACGTCCTCGTCGTCGAGAAGGAGGCCGAGGTCGCCCGTCACCAGACCGGGCACAACAGCGGGGTCATCCACGCCGGCGTCTACTACGCGCCCGGAAGCCTCAAGGCCCGCTTCTGCACGGAGGGCGCCGCGCGGACGCGCGAGTTCTGCACCGAGCACGGGATCCCGTTCTCGGACACCGGCAAGCTCGTCGTCGCGACGACTCCGGTCGAGGTCGCGCGCCTCGCCGACCTCACCGAGCGCGCCCGGGCCAACGGCCTGGCCCTCACCTCCCTCACCGGCGCCGAGCTGCGCGAGCGCGAGCCGCACGTCTCGGGCCTCGCGGCGCTGCATGTGCACGCCACCGGGATCACCGACTACGCCGCCGCATGCCGTGCGCTCGCCTCCGAGGTCGTCGCCGCCGGTGGCGAGGTGCACACCTCGACCGCCGTGACGTCGATCGACGAGGGCACCGACGGTGTGCGGCTCGGTCTCGACGGCGGGAGCGACGGCAGCGGTGCCACGAGCGAGACCGCTCGCCGGGTCGTCGTGTGCGCCGGGCTCCAGGCCGACCGGCTCGCCGCCATGTCGGGGGTCAACGACGGCCCGGACGCGTTCCGGATCGTGCCGTTCCGCGGCGAGTACTTCCGGCTGCCCGCCTCGCGGGGCGACATCGTGTCGACCCTCATCTACCCCGTGCCCGACCCCGAGCTGCCCTTCCTCGGCGTCCACCTCACCCGCACCATCGACGGCGGGGTCACCGTCGGCCCGAACGCGGTGCTCGGGCTGAGCCGCGAGGGCTACCGCAAGGGGTCGGTCGACCTGCGCGACCTCGCCGACCTCGCGCGCTTCCCCGGGACGTGGCAGGTGGCCCGCACCCACTGGCGCACCGGCCTCGCGGAGCAGCGCGACTCGTGGAGCCGGCGCGGCTACCTCCGGCTCGTGCAGCGCTACTGCCCAGAGCTCACGCTCGACGACCTCCTGCCGGAGCCGGCCGGCATCCGCGCGCAGGCGGTGCTGCGCGACGGCACGCTCGTCCACGACTTCCTCCTCCGGCGCACCGAGCGGACGGTGCACGTGTGCAACGCGCCCTCGCCGGCCGCCACCTCGGCCTTCCCCATCGCCCGCCACATCGTCGACGTCGCGACGGCCGCGGCGTGACGACGCAGGAGCTCATCGACCTCGCCGCCCGGGTCGGACCGGTCATGGTCTTCCTCGTGGCGATGACCGTCGTCGCGGAGGTGGCCGAGATCGCCGGGGTCTTCGACGTCGCGGCGCACTGGACCTCGCACGCCGGACGCCACCGGACGTGGCTGCTGTGGCTGCTTGTCGTCGCCCTCGCCACCGCCTGCACCATCGTCCTCAGCATCGACACGACGGCCGTGCTGCTCACTCCCGTCGTCATCGCGATGACCCGACAGCTCGGCATCCCGGCCATGCCCTTCGCCCTGACGACCGTCTGGCTCGCCAACACCGCCTCGCTGCTGCTGCCCGTGTCGAACCTGTCGAACCTCATTGCGCTGCACCGGTTCTCGTCCTTGGGCGTCGGCACGCACGAGTACATCGCACTCGCCTGGCGGCCCGCACTCGCGGCGATCGTCGCGACGGTCGTCGTCCTCTTCCTGCTCCACCGCCGCGACCTGCTCACCCGCTACTCTCCCGACCCGCCGGCCGAACCGCACGACCGCGTCCTGCTCTGGGTCGCGGGCGCCGTCTGCATCGCGCTCGGCCCGGCCTTCGTCAGCGGCATGACCCCGGCGATCCCCGCGGCGGTCGGTGCCGTCGTCCTCGTCGGCGCGCTCGCGTGGCGCTGGCCCGCGCGGCTGCGGACCGTCGCCGTGCCGTGGCCGATGGTGCTCGCGGTGTGCGCCCTCTTCGTCGTCGTCGAGGTCGCGATGCGGCACGGGCTCGAGGGAGTCCTCGCCGACCTCGTGGGCGGTCCCGACGGCAGCCTGTGGCAGGTCGGTGCCGTGGGCGCTGCCGGGGCCAACGTCGTCAACAACCTGCCCGCCTACCTCGCGCTCGAGCCGGTGTCCGACACCTCTCCCGAGCACCTCATGGCGCTGCTCGTCGGCGTCAACGCCGGCTCGATCGTCACGGTGTGGGGCTCGCTCGCGACCCTGCTGTGGCGCGACCGCTGCCGCCGCGCAGGCCTGACCGTCGACGCCCTCCCGTATGCCGTCCGCAGCCTCCCGTGCGCCGTCGCCGCGGTCGGTGCGGCCCTGCTCGCGCTCAGCCTGGGCTGACCGCCGCGCGCACCCACTCGGCCACCTCGGCGGCGAGGTCGCCGGGGTGGCGTGCCCAGACGAAGTGGTCGATCGCCGGACCGTGCTCCCCCGCCTCGCGTGCGACGAAGCGGTGCTCGACACGGGCGGAGGTCAGCTTGTCGACGAGCCCGTCGACCGAGCCGCGCGGGGCGAGGTCGTCGTTGTCGAGCGTGAGCGCGAGGACGGGCAGGTCGAGGGCGCCGAAATCGGGCTCGGCTCGCTCGGACCCGCGCTCGACGACGAGGTCGCCGCGCCGGGCGAAGCGGGCCCACTCGCGCATGAGCCGTCGCGGCTGGCGCCCGCCGAAGCCGAGCCGGTGACCGGGCCAGTGGCCGCGCACCGCCGCCACCGCACCGACGAGCTGGGTCTGGGCAAGCAGCCGCAGCCGGCGCCGGTAGCCGCGCCAGTGCGGCGAGCCCGAGCCGACGAGGACGAGCGCATCGGCCGACGAGGGGTCGGCCGCGAGGTGCACGAGCGCGACCTGCCCGCCGAACGAGTGGCCGAGCATCGCGACCGGCCGTCCGGGGTGCCGGGATCGGGCCACCGCGACGGTGGCGCCGACGACGGCATCGGACACGACGGCATACCCGAAGTCGTTGCGCCGGCTCGCGACCGGCCGGCTGGCGCCCTGCCCCGGGAAGTCCGCGACGAGCACCGCCACCCGCTCGGCGGCGAGCGCGGCGACGAAGGGGCCGTAGTAGCCGGCGGCGACGCCGAGCGCGGGGAGGAGGAGGACGACCGGGTCCTGGCTCCCGCCCGCGTCGAGACCGACGACGGTCGTGTGCCCTCCGCCGGGGAGGTCCAGGTCGGCGACGTGGTCCACGAGGTCACCGTAGGCGGTGGGGACCGGTGCCCATTGCGTCGCCACCGGCCGCGGGCCTAGGTTCCCCTCAGCGGCCGCACCGCGCGGCCCGGGGAGGGGAGTTCCACCATGTCCAGAACCATCACGCGCGCGCGTCGCAGCCTCGCGGCCGGCATCGCCGGAGCCGTCGCGCTCACGGCCGCCACGATCGTCGCGTCACCGGGGTCGGGGCTCACCGCCCGGGCCGACGCCGCGGCCGCCGTGTGCGCGACCGACGAGACGTCGAGCGAGTTCGGCGGCGCGAAGGTGAGCGCCACCTACGGCGCCTACTTCAACGCGAGCACGCCGGCCGCCGCCTACCTCTCGACCTACGTCCCCCAGGGCCTCGGCCTCTGGGAGAACTGGCGCGGTGGCACGAGCACCGAGGACCTCTTCCTCGTCGGGATGCACCACGAGGTCGAGAACTCCAACCGCTCGCGCCTCTACGGCATGACCTCCGGCGGCACCGTGCGCGGCTACGCCAACCTGCCCGTCGGCTCGCACGCCGGCGGCGTCAAGGTCCACAACGGCTGGGTCTACGTCCAGCACGACAACAGCCGCATCCTGCGCTACCCCGTGTCCCGCATCCGTCAGGCGTTCACCGACAGCACGAAGCGCGACCTCGGCTGGGGCACCGCCACCAACACCGTCACCGACGTGAGCTTCTTCGACATCGACGGCGGCTACCTCTACGGCGGCTACCACAACCCCAGCGCGCGGGGTCACATGTTCCGCTACCGCATCCTGTCCGACGGCAACCTCGTCCAGGACATGGCCTGGGGGCCGATCCAGATCCCGATGAAGGCGCAGGGCCTCCTGGTCCTCAGCAACACGTGGATCTTCTCGACGTCCCGCTTCCGCGACCACCGGGGCAACGTCTACGTCGTCCGGCGCGGATACGGCCGGGGCGAGGAGTTCACCTCGGTGCGCTACCGCTGCTTCCAGTCGGTCGCGATGATCCAGGAGCTCGTCGGGTGGAACGGCCGCACCTACCTGCTCAACGAGAGCGGCGCGGACACGTTCGCGGACGGGCGGATCCACAACATCCGACACCTCCACGTCGCCAACACCGAGTCGCTGCGCGGCATGGTCTGGTGAGCCGCCCGGTCGCCTGACCCCAGTGCGTGTGCCGGGTCGTCACCCTCGTGGGGTGACGGCCCGGTGCTCGTTGGCGACGGTTCGGTCACGAATCCGCGACGCACGCAACCCGGCTCCCGGGGTGCGCGTCTGGACGGGTGGAGGATGTCCGGCAACCACGAGCGGGGAGCGACATGACAGGGACGACGAGGCGACGGGTCGCGACGGTGGTCCTCGCGACGGCACTCACCGGCGGGCTCGCGGGCTGCGGTGGCGTGACCTGGACCCCCGATGCCGAGGCCGTCGCGGATCCGTCGCGCACCCGACCGACGAGCGCGAGCCCGGCTCCCGTCACCCCGGTGCTGCCGACGTCGACACCGACGTCCGCCACCCCGACGACGGCGCCGACTCCCCGTGCCACCCCCACACCTCGACCCACATCCACGCCCCGGGCCACGACCACCCCACGCGCGACTCCGACGCCGGCGCCGTCGGCCTCGAAGCGACCCAAGCCGAAGACCGCACCCACTCCGAAGGCGTCCCAGCCCCGCACCGAGCTGCGCCTCGGCGACCGCGGGCCCGAGGTGCTCGCGCTCCAGCAACGACTCTCGGCCCTCGGCTACTGGCTCGGGGAGCCGGACGGCCACTACGGCTCCCTCACCCAGCAGGCGGTGTGGGCGCTGCAGAAGACCGCGGGGATCTCCCGCGACGGTCGCGTCGGTCCGAGCACCCAGCGTGCCCTCGACCGGGGTGTGCGTCCGACGACCCGCCTCGCCGGCAACGGCATCGACATCGACCTGCACCGCCAGGTCCTCCTCGTCGTCCGCGGTGGCCAGGTGAAGCACGTTCTCAACACGAGCACCGGCGGTGGCTACGAGTACGAGCGCAAGGACGGCAGCACCGCGACGGCCCGCACCCCGAAGGGCTCGTTCCGGGTCTACCACTCCGTGGACGGGCGCGACGAGGGCTTCCTCGGCGAGATGTGGCGGCCGCGCTACTTCAAGGGCGGGTATGCCGTCCACGGCTCGCCGTCGATCCCGCCCCACCCCGCGTCCCACGGTTGCGCCCGGCTCAGCAACGCGGCGATGAACCTCATCTGGGCGCGCGACTACATGCCCATGGGCTCGACCGTCCTCGTGCGCTGAGGCGACGCGGCGGCGTTCCCTCGACGTGGGGTCGGCGGGCTGCGCCGCCGGGGCCGTCAGCGTGCCGGCTGGTGCGCGAGGATCGCCTCGCGCGGCAGCGTCTCGCGGGCCCGGGCCCACGGGATCGTCGCGAGCAGGCTGAGCAGACCGGTGACGCCGAAGGCGAGGGCATAGCTGCCCGAGTCGACGAGGGCCCCGGCGACGATGGGTCCGATGATCGCGCCCGCGTCGGCCGACATCTGGAAGGCCGCGAGTGCCGGGCCGCCGTTGCGGTCGCGCCCGACCACGTCGGCCATGCTCGCCTGCTGGGCGGGGTTGAGCGCGCCCGAGCCGATGCCCGCCACAACCGAGAAGACGACGAGCACGGGGAACGAGGTCGCGAGCCCGGTGGCGATCGTCGCGACACCGGCGACGGCGAGGCCACCGAGGATGAAGGGACGACGGCCGAGGCGGTCGCTGAGCCGGCCCGCGATGTTCATGCCGACGGCGTTGGCGCCCGCATAGATCGCGAGGACCGCGCCCGCGAGCCAGGGCTCCTTGCCGATGTTGGCGGCGACGAAGAGCGGGATGATCGCGTTGCGCACGCCGAAGTTGGCCCACCCGTTGGCGAAGCCCGACACGAGACCGGCACGGAACGCGCTGTCGCGCAGCCCATCGCGGGCGGTCATCACGGGGAGGACGGGTGCGTCCGGCGCGGGACGCAGCGACTGGCCGCTGATAAAGAACGCGACGAGAGCCGCAGCGACGACGAGCGCGCCGGCATACGCGAGGAACGGGACGCGCAGGCCGAGCCCACCGAGGAGGCCACCCACCGCGGGTCCGCCGATGCCGCCGATGAGGAAGGCCGAGCCGTAGGCCGACGAGACCCGGCCGCGGATCGAGGGCGGGGCGAGTCGCACGACGAGGGCCGTCGCCGAGACGGTGAACATCACCGAGCCGATGCCGCCGAGGCCGCGGAAGACGACGAGCTGCCAGTAGGAGCCCGCGAAGGCCGTCGCGGCGGTCGAGGCGGCCACGATGAGCAGGCCGGCGAGGTAGACCGGACGCTCGCCGAGCCGGACGATGAGGTTGCCACCGGCCGGCGCGAAGATCAGCCGGAAGAAGGCGAAGACGCTGACGACGACCGCACTCGCCGTCGCCCCGACCCCGAAGCTCTGCGCGAACTGCGGCAGGACGGGCGTGATGAGCCCGAATCCGAGCGCGATGACGAAGGCGGAGGCGACCAGGACCCAGATCTCACGCGGGATGCGGACACGCTCGACCGGCGCGGAGGTGGTGGTGGTCATGACAGGGGACAAGTATGCCGTCGCCCTCCGACATTCCCTCCGTGCCGTGCACAACTCGCCAATTCCTCCCGTTCGGTACGGAGGCCGTGTGTACCGAACAGGAGGAATTGGCGAGTTATGCGCGGGTGAGCAGGACCGCGACGACGAGCGGGACGAGGGATCCGACGACGAGGAGCGTGTCGGCCCACCGCCACGGTGCCGGCGCGAACCACGTGCGCCGCGAGGCCGACGCGAACCCGCGTGCATCCATCGCCACGGCGAGGTCGGCCGCCATCCGGAGCGTGCGGACGAGCAGCCCGAAGGTCACCGTGCCGAGGTCGCGGATCAGCGCCAACGGCCGGCGGCGGTCGACGCCAATCCCGCGGACCCGCCGGGCCAGGGCGATCTCGGACCAGACCTCACCGAGCGTGTGGACCCGCTGCAGTGCCGCGGCGAGAGCGACGACGGGACGGGACGGCATACGGAGGCGTTGGGCGAGGTGGTCGCCGAGGCGGTCCGGGTCGACGAGCGGGAGGAGGACGGCCGAGGGCAGGACGATGACGAGCACCCGCAGGGCGGCCGTGACAGCCGTCGTCGTGTCGTGACCGCCGAGCAGCCACGTCGACCAGCCCACCGACAGCGCGCCGAGAGCCCCGGGCAGCATCCGCAGGGTGACCCGGCGGAGACGGCCCCTGGGCCGTGGACCCGACCCGGGAGCCGCCCACAGGGCGACCACGGCAAGAACCGCCTGGACCGCGAAGACGACGAGCGAGGTCCGCCAGTGGTCCGGGACGATGCCGGCCGGGATCGCGGCGAAGGCACCGAGCAGGAGGGCGAGCGGGCCGGCGCGGGCGGCGAGCACCGGGCGCGGCGGCTCCGGGTCGGGAGCCTGCGTCGGGGGTTCGAGCGTGACGACGGTGTGCGCCCGCTCGATGAGCGACGCGTCGTGGGTGGAGACGACGACCGCCCCGCCCGCCTCGCGGTAGCCGGCGAGCAGCCCGACGACCGCTGCCCACGTGTGCCGGTCCTGCCCGACGGTGGGCTCGTCCGCGAGGAGCAGCGGGGGCCGGTGGAGGACCGCCGAGGCGATCGCGAGACGCCGCTGCTCGCCGCCGGACAGCTCGCGCGGGTCGGCCGCCTGGAGGTGCCCGAGACCCAGGTCGGCGAGGAGCCGGGAGGCGAGGGCGACCCGCTCGGGAGTCTCCTCACCGAGCGCGCGGCTGGCCACGAGGACCTCGTCGAGCACGCTGCCGGCGAGGATCGTCGAGCTCGACCACTGGGGCACCCACCCGAGGCGGCGGGCGAGCGCGGTGGTGCCGAGGTCGGCGACGGGGTCCGAGCCCGCCGTCACCGACCCGGTCGCGGGCTCGAGCGCCCCGGCGAGGGCGAGGAGCACCGTCGACTTGCCCGAGCCGCTCGGCCCGACGAGGGCGGTCGCACTGCCCGGCGACGGGTGGAGCGGGATGTCGACCGCGGCAGCCGTGCGGGTGCGGGTCGAGCCGTCGAGCAGGCGGACGGTGCGCTCGACGGTCATCGGCGTCGCGGCGACGTCCTGCGTCCGGCGAGGTGACGGCCCAGCCCCCAGAGATGCGGACGCAAGGGCTGAGGAGGTGAGAGGGGCAGGTGGCGGCGCACCGGGCACCCAGATGCCCATGTCGAGGAGCCGTTCCCGCTCCTCCCGGATCACGTCGCCCACCGGCCCGTCGGCGACGAGTGTCCCCTCGCCGTCGAGGACGAGCATGCGCTCGACGAGGTCGACCCAGGGCCCGAGGACGTGCTCGACGACGACCGTCGTCACCGGATGGGAGGCGAGCACCTTCGCGACGCTGCGCCGCACCTGGGCAGCGTGGCCCGGGTCGAGCATCGCCGTGGGCTCGTCGAGCAGCAGCACGCTCGGGTGCAGGGCGAGCGCTCCGGCGAGCGCCAGCCGTTGGGTCTCGCCGCCCGAGAGCGCCGAGGTCGGGGTGTCGTGCGGGTGCGCCAGGCCGACGGCGCCGAGCGCCGCCGTCACGGCGGCGGGCATGTCGGCGCGGGGCGTCCCGACGTTCTCGAGGCCGAAGGCGACGTCCCGGCCCACCGTCGCGGCGACGATGCCCGCGCCGGGTTCCTGGAGGACGAGCCCGACCTCGCCGGCCCGGGTGCCCGGTGCGTGCCCGTCGACGGTCACCGACCCGAGGAGCTCGCCCGCGTCGGCGGTCTCGAGCAGCCCCGCGATGGCGCGGAGGAGGGTCGACTTGCCCGACCCGGACGGGCCGACGAGCAGCACCCGCTCACCGGGGGGAAGCGTGAGCGAGACGTCCCGGAGCACCGGCTCGCGACGCCCGAAGGGCCGCCACGTCACCCCCTCGAGGGTGACGTGGCCGCCTGCGACGGGCTCGACGAGCGGCTCGGGAGCCGGCTCGAGCGGTGCCACCGGCGCTGCCTCAGACAGCGCGGGTCTCCCGGTGCTCCTGCCCGGGCGGGAAGGCGTTCAACGCACCCGCCGCCGCGAGGGCCCGGGTGAGCAGCCAGCCGCCCGCGCCGGCGACGACCGCGCCCGAGAGGGCGAGGACGCCGGCATACGCGACCTTCCACGCGAGCGACCAGTCCTGGATCCAGGTGAACGACTCGTAGGCCGCGGCGAACGGCCCCGCGAGCGCACCCGCGAGCATCGCGGCAGCGATGCCGAAGGCGCGGTAGCCGAGCAGCGCGAAGGCGATCTCGGTGCCGAGACCCTGCACGATGCCGGACACGAGGGTCGTCGCGCCCCACTCCGTGCCCGGGATCATCGAGACCAGCGCCGCGACGACCTCACAGAAGAGCGCGGCGCCCGGTCGGCGCACGACGAGCCCGCCGACGACGCCCGCGAGGAACCACGGCCCGGCGAAGAGCCCGCCGAGCGGCGCGAACCCGAACGTGATCGCGCTCAGCGGCCCGTTGTAGAACACGCCCCAGCCCCAGAACGCGATGCCGAGCGCCGCGCCGAGGAAGGCGATGGTGAGGATGTCGACGGTCCGCCACCCGGTGAGGGGACGGGTCGCCAGGATGCTCCGGCCGCGGGCGGTGCCCGCACCCGTGGTCGTGCCGGTGGTGGCGGTCGTGCCGTCGGTCGTGGCCGACGTGTCGGTCTGTGCTGCCATGTGGACTTCTCCCGTGGTCTCCGGCGCAGGCGCGCCGTTGGATACCTCGGGGAGGTGACCGGCCGGCATACCTCTCGTATGCCGCTCAGTCACCTGAGAACTCGACTCCCTACGCCGGTGCGAACCGGATCAGGTGTGAGGGTCTGCGGTCTCCCGCACTCTCAGCGCCGAAGCGCTCCCCTGTCGTTGACGTCGCCACCCTACTCCTTCGGTGTGGCAGGGTGGAACGAGAGCAGGAGTGCGTCCCGCACGAGCGATCAGGAGGAGTCCGATGGGCAGCATGGTGTGGAAGATCCTCGGCACCGGTTCGGCGATCCTCGCCGGCATCGCCGCGACGAAGGTGGCCGACCAGATCTGGCAGAAGGCGGGCCAGGACGCGACGTTCGACCCCAAGGACCCGGACTCGCCGTTCACGACCGCGCTCGCCTATGCGGCCCTCACGGGTCTCGCCGCCGGTGTCGCGCGGACGATGGCGACCCGCAAGGCCGCGCAGTTCTATGCCCGTTCCGCCGGGCACAAGCCGAAGGAGATCGTCGACCGCGACCTCTGAGCTCGTGGCTCGAGCCGCTCGGGCGGCGACATGGGTCGTCTTCGCGCCGAGTACCTATAGGTGCGCACGAACACCCATAGGTACTCGAAGGTGAACGAACCCCTTTGGCCGGGACACCGCACCCGGGTTCGGGGTCCTGCGCACTGAGCCTGTGGACAAACGGGACGTGCCTGCGCCTGGGCGCGCCATCGTGTGGCCATGACCTCGAACTCCGATCCCACGACGGCACGCGACATCCTGCGACTGGCGCGTCGACGACAGCGCCTCACCCAGGCGGAGCTCGCCGAGCGGGCGGGGGTCAGCCAGACGGTGATCGCCCGATACGAGTCCCGGCGCCAGCAACCCACCGTCGGGGCCCTGCAGCGTCTCGTCGCGGCCTGCGGCTACACGTTGGAGTGGAGCCTCCGGCATGCACCCGACGAGGCCGCCGCAGCGACCGGTGACACAAGGTTTCCGGGGCCGATCGGGCGGCGTCTCGTCGGTGAGCTCGACACCGTCTTCGCGGCGCTCGATGCTTTGGGCGCGACCGATGCTCACATCCACGGTGGGGTGGCCGACGGTTCCGAGGGTGTCGGCTGTCCCGTGCTCATCGGGGTGTGCCTGCCGCCGGACGTCGACGTCGTCTTGGTGATGGCGGCCGCAGGGCGCATCGGGCTCGCCATCGGCGCCCACGTCACCATCGTTCCGCACGCCAGGGTGGCGGACTACGGCTTCGACGACGAGGGTGTGCCGCTCACTCCGCTGCGGAGGGCGTCGTGACCAGGGTCCGTGCAATGGGGACGCCCGCCCGGTAGGCAAGGTGCAGGTGGCTGGGCGCGTCGAGCACGGCGAGGTCCGCAGGTCCGCCGACGGCGATCCGCCCGACGTCGTCGCGCCGGAGGCTGGCGGCCGAGCCGCGCGTCGCCGCCCACACCGCCTCCCCAGGCGTCATCCCCATCTCGCGCACGGCGAGGGCGATGACGAAGGGCATCGAGCTCGAGTAGCACGTGCCCGGGTTGCAGTCGGTCGCGAGCGCGACGGAGACACCGGCGTCGAGAAGCCGACGGGCGTCCGGATAGGGCGACCGGGTCGAGAACTCGACGCCGGGCAGCAGCGTGGCCACCGTCGTGCCGGCGGCATCGACGAGCGCGTCGACGTCGGCGTCGTCGAGGAAGGTGCAGTGGTCGACGCTCGCGGCACCGAGTTCCACGGCCAGCTGCACGCCCGGCCCCGGGCCCAGCTGGTTGCCGTGGACCCGCAGCCCGAGCCCGGCGTCGCGGGCCGCGACGAGGACCGCGCGCGACTCCTCCTCGGTGAAGGCGTGCGGCGAGTTCGGCTCGCAGAAGACGTCGGCCCACCTCGCGTGCGGTGCGCACGCGTCGAGCATCGGCCCGGTCACGAGCTCGACGTATGCCGCCCGCTCACCACGCGCCTCCGGCGGCACGACGTGCGCACCGAGGAACGTCGTCTCCGGCGTGAGCTCGCGGGCGATGCGCAGCGATCTGGCTTCGTCCGCGACGGTGAGGCCGTAACCGCCCTTGATCTCGACGGTCGTCGTGCCCTGGGCCCGCATCTCGGCGACCCGGCGCCGGACGAGCTCCCGCAGCCGGTCGTCGTCGGCGGCTCGTGTGGCCGCCACCGACACCCCGATGCCGCCGCCGTCGTAGCGCTCCCCCGTCATCCGGGCGGCGAACTCGGCGGCCCGGTCGCCGTCGAAGACGAGGTGGCTGTGGCTGTCGACGAACCCGGGGAGGACGGCGCGGCCCTCGAGGTCGAGACGCCGGTCGGCGGCGGGGGCATCGGCGGCTGGGCCGAGCCAGGCGACGCGGCCGTCCTCGACGACGAGCGCGGCGTCGCGCACGATCCCGAGATCGCGGTCGCGCGGCTCGGCGACGCAGGTGACGAGCTCCCCGATCCCGGTGACGAGCGTCGCGCCCGCGGCTGGGGCAGCCGTCACGAGGACCTCCGGACGGCCTCGATGGACTCAGCGACGACGTCGTCGACCGGGCCCAGCGGGTGCACCCCGCCCGAGAGCACCCGGCGGCCGGCGACGACGACGTCGGTGACGTCGGCCCCGGTGGCAGCGAAGACCGCCTGGCCCAGCGCGACACCGCCCGTGCGGCGGCTGTCGGTGCGGATGGCGACGAAGTCGGCGAGCGAGCCCACGGCAATCCGGCCGCCGTCCCAGCCGAGGCTGCGGTAGCCGTTCGCCGTCGCCATCTCGAGCAGCCCGGAGAGGGGGAACCGCCCCCGCTCGTGGCTCTTGAGCCGCTCGTGCATCTCGATGCCGCGGATCTCCTCGAACGGGTCGATGACGGCGTGCTGGTCCGAGCCGAGGCTGAGCGGCACGCCCCGCTCGGCGAGCTCGCACCCCGGCCCGATGCCGTCGGCGAGGTCGCGCTCGGTCGTCGGGCAGAAGCAGGCTCCCGCGCCCGACCGCCCCATGAGCTCGAGGTCGTCCTCGGACAGGTGCGTCGCGTGGACCGCGGTGAACCGCTCCCCGAGCATCCCGGCGTCGGTGAGGTGCTCGACCGGGCTGGCGCCGTAGACCATCTGGGTCGCGAGGTTCTCGGCGATCTGCTCGCTCACGTGGGCGTGCACCGGCCGGTCGCCGACGACGGTGGCGAACTCGGCGAGCTGCTCACCCGTGAGGGCGCGCACCGAGTGCGCGGCGGCACCGATCCGCACGAGGTCGCTGTCGCGCAGCGCTTCCACGCGCTCCGCCCACGCCTGCACCGAGCCGTCGGAGAAGCGGGTCTGCACCTCGTCGAGCGGCAGGTGGCCGTCGGCGGAGAGCCCGCCGGTGAGGTAGCACGTGTCGAGGAGCGTGATGCGGATCCCCGCCTCGGCGGCGGCGGCGATGAGCGCCTCACCCATGGCGTTGGGGTCGTCGTAGGGCTTCCCGCCGGGCTGGTGGTGGAGGTAGTGGAACTCGCCGACGACGGTGTAGCCGGCAGCCACCATCTCGACGAACACCCCTCTCGCGAGGGCGAAGTAGGTGTCCGGCGTGAGGCGCGAGGTCACGGCATACATCTGGTCCCGCCACGACCAGAAGTTGCCGCCGTCCGCGTGGGTGCGCCCACGCAGCATCCGGTGGAAGGCGTGGCTGTGCGCGTTGGCGAAGCCGGGGAGGACGAGCCCACGCAGGCGGACGTCCCCGTCGCCCGGCTTGGTCTCGGACGTGACCTCGGTGATGCGTCCACCCTCGACGACGACCCGCACGCCGCGGTGCATCCTGTCGGGGAGCTGGGCGTGCTCGCACCAGTAGGTCGTCACGCGCGTGCTCCCGCCAGGTCGGTGAGGACGGTCGTGAGCGCCTCGACGCCGGCAAGGCAGTCCTCGGACGTCGCGAACTCCTCGGGTGAGTGCGAGACGCCGGTCGGGTTGCGCACGAAGAGCATCGCGCTGGGGACGCCGGCGTTGGCGAGGATCCCCGCGTCGTGCCCCGCCCCGGTCCCGATGACGGGTATGCCGCCGAGCCGGGTCGCGATCCTGCGCGCCAGTCCCGGGTCGAAGGGCGTCGAGCCGGTCCAGGAGTCCTCCACCACGAGGCCGCCGAACTCGTCGACGACGTCCGTGACGTCGGCGACGACGCGACGGACGGCGTCCTCGTCGGCGCCGCGCGCGTCGAGCCATCCGGTGACCTCGCTCGGGATCGCGTTGACCCCGCCCGGGGTGACGGCGACCTTGCCGACCGTCGCGACGCAGCCGTGCTCCTCGGCGGCCCGGCGTGCGGCGATGACGGCGGCAGCGAAGCCGAGCATGGCGTCGTCGCGGTCCTCGAGCCGCGTCGTCCCGGCGTGGTTGGCCTCGCCGAGGGTGCGGATGCGCCAGCGGCCGTGAGGCCAGATGTCGCTGCCCACGGCGAGGGGGGTGTCGGTGTCGAGGGTGGAGAGGTGGCGGCCCTGCTCGACGTGGAGCTCGACGAAGGTGCCGACCCGCCGCACCGTCTCGGAGTCGGGTCCGAGCTCGTCCGGGTCGCGGCCGGCGGCCTTCAGCGCCTCGGCCATCGAGGTGCCGTCGGCGTCGGTGAGCGAGCGCGCCCGGTCGGCAGTCATCGCTCCGGTGAGCACGCGGGACCCCGAGCAGGCCACCCCGAAGCGGGCGCCCTCCTCGTCGACGAAGTTGACGATGCCGATGGGGCGGTCGGGCTCGAAGCCGCTGTCGCGCAGCGCATCCAGAGCGGCGAACGCCGAGACGACGCCGAGCGGTCCGTCGAACGCACCACCGTCGGGCACGGAGTCGAGGTGCGAGCCGGTGACGATGCCCGGCCGGCCCGCCGCGAGCGCGGCGTCCGGGTCGCCCCACCACGCCCATTGGTTGCCGACGCGGTCGACGGTGAGGTCGAGACCACGCCGCTGCGCCTCGGCCGCGAACCACTCGCGCAGGGTGTCGTCCTCGCGGGTCCAGGCGAAGCGGGAGTAGCCACCCGAGCGGGCGTCACGGCCGACCGGCGTGAGGTCTCGCCACATCGAGCTGAAGGTCACCGCTTCCTCCTCCTTCCTCGTCGTCGGCTCACGGCCCCATTCCACACCCGGTCCGTGCCCCGGCGCGCGACGCAGAGCCGAATCGGTGTCTGACATGCCAGACCCTGCTGTGCGCGTGGGGCGTACCCGCAGACGCTGCCCCGCCGAACCCTAGAGTCGGTGCATGAGCGACACCGACAGCGCGCACCCCGAGTCCGACGGCGCCCGGCGCGCCCGCGAGGCACTCGAGGCGAGCGGCATCGAGCACCGCATCCTCGTCTCGACCGTTCCGGCGCGCTCGCTGGCGGAGGCGGCCGAGCAGCGGGGCATCGAGCCGCGCGACATCGTCAAGTCGCTCGTCGTGCGGCGCGGGTCGGGCGACTACGTCTTCGTGCTCGTCCCCGGCGACCGCGAGATCTCGTGGCCCAAGCTGCGCGCCCACCTCGGTGTCAACCGGCTGTCGATGCCGCCGGCCGACAAGGCCAAGGAGGCGACGGGCTACGAGCGCGGGACGATCACGCCGTTCGGCTCGACCACCGCGTGGCCGGTCATCGCCGACGCGACCGTGCCCGGCCGGACGATCTCGATGGGCGCCGGAGCGCACGGGACGTCCGTGACCGTGGCCGCCGACGACGTCGTGTCCGTCCTCGGCGCCGAGGTCGTCGACGTCACCGACCCGGCGTGAAACCTCGACATATTGCCCGTTCGGGCGCCGACTGAGGTCGGCGCACCGGAGCTGGAACTCGCCGAAGGGGGCAATAAGTCGGGTGGTCAGCGGGTTCCGGCGACGACGTCCTTGACGAGCTGCGGCGGCAGGTAGTCGTAGCGGGCGAACGCCCTGCGGAAGGTGCCGGTGCCGTGGGACACCGAGCGCAGGTCGATGGGGTAGCGCGAGAGCTCGAGCGCCGGCACCTCCGCGTGGATGACGGTGCGGCCCTCGTGCTCCGACGGCTCGGTGCCGTGGACCTGGCCGCGGCGGCCACGCAGGTCGGCGAGCACCGAACCCACCGAGGCGTCGGCCACGTCGATGTCGACGGCGTCGATCGGCTCGAGCATCGCGACCGTCGTCTCGTTCGCGGCCTGCCGCAGTGCGAGCCCGGCGGCGGTCTGGAAGGCCATGTCCGACGAGTCCACGGAGTGCGCCTTGCCGTCGACGAGCGTGACCCGGACGTCCACGGTGGGGTAGCCCGCGAGCACACCCTTGTCGAGCTGGGCCCGGGCGCCCTTCTCGACCGAGGCGATGAACTGGCGCGGCACGGCTCCGCCGACGACCTTGTCGACGAACTCGATGCCGGACCCCCGGGGCAGCGGCTCGACCTTGAGCTGGCACACGGCGTACTGCCCGTGACCACCGGACTGCTTGACCTGCCGGCCCTGGACCTCGCACTCGCGCACGAACGTCTCGCGCAGCGCCGTCCGCAGCGGCTCAGCCTCGACCGCGACGTGGTGGCGCTCCTCGAGCGACTGGGTGAGGAGCGCGACGTGCGCCGGCCCCATCGCCCAGATGACGACCTGGTGGGTCTCGGCGTCGAGGACGAGCCGCATCGTCACGTCCTCAGAGACGAGGGACTGCAGGACGGTGGCCAGCTTGTCCTCGTCGCCCTTGCTCTTCGCGTGGATCGCGACGGGCAGCAGCGGTTCGGGCAGCACCCACGGCTCGACGAGGGCGGGCCGGGACGGCGACGACAGCGTGTCGGTCGTCTCCGCGACGGCGAGCCGGGCCACGACGACGAGGTCCCCGGCGATCGCGTACGACTTCGGTCGCAGGTCGTCGCCGAGCGGGGCCGACAGCGCCCCGACGCGGTCGAGGTCGTCGTCGTGGTCGCGGTGGCCGCCGATCTCCTCGCCCGCGAACTGCTGCAGGTGGCCCGAGACGTGCACCGGGTCGTCGGGGCGCAGCGTCCCCGAGAAGACCCGCACGAGCGACTGGCGCCCCACGAAGGGGTCGGTCGTCGTGCGCACGACCTCGGCGACGAGGGGCCCGTCGGGATCGCACGACAACGCGCCGAAGTCTCCCCCGTTGGTGCGGTAGACCGTCGGCAACGCGGCGTCGGCCGGCGAGGGCAGGCCGTGCTCGACGAGGTTGAGCACCTCGTCGAGCCCGATGCCGCTCGTCGCGTGGGTCGGCAGCACCGGGAAGAAGCGCCCTGTCGCCACCGCGGTGTGCAGGTCCTCGCGCAGGGTCGCGGCGTCGACCTCCTCACCGTCGAGGTAGCGCTCGAGCAGCGTGTCGTCCTCGGACTCCTCGATGATCGCCTCGACGACGTGGCCGCGCCTTGCGAGCACCTCCTCGGTGGCATCGGCACCGGCGCCGAGCAGGTCGACGAGGCCGGTGACGGTCGTCGCCGGGCCGTCCGGCTGCACCGGGAGCGCCAGCGGTTGGGCGTCCCCGAAGACGCGCCGGCACGTCTCGACGGTCTCGTCGAAGTCCGCCCGCGCCTGCTCGAGCCGCGTCACGACGATCGCACGCGGCATACCGACGGTCGCGCACTCGCGCCACAGCATCTTCGTCGCCTCGTCGACGCCGTCCGCCCCCGAGACGACGAAGAGGGCGGCATCCGCCGCCCTCAGCCCTGCTCGCACCTCACCGACGAAGTCGGGGTTCCCCGGCGTGTCGACGAGGTTGACCACCACCTCCCCGCTCGCGAAGCTGGCCGCCACGAGCCCGGTCGACGACGAGCGCTCGCCCTCCCTCGGGCGCCGACCCTCCACGCGGGCCGCGACGAGGTGCTCGAAGAGCGTGCTCTTGCCCGCTCCCGGTGGTCCGACGAGGACGACGTTGCGGATCTGCTGCGGGCTGCTGGGGGCTGGGGCCTCGTCGCCACCTGACGCGCGGTTCATGTCCACACTGTGCTCCCGCGCCGGGGGGCCGCACAAGGCTTTCGCGAACCCTGACAGCCCGTATGCCGGCCTCTCCCCTCCGTTCCCCGCGAGGCGTAGCGTCGGAAGGACGCACCTGCACGACACCGCAGCGACGGAGCAGCGATGAGAGGAACCCCGAACCCGGTGGTGGACCGGGTCGCCGGCTGGCTCGACGGGTCGAACCCGCGCGCCACGCGACGCTTCGGATGGGCCGCCGTCGCCGCTGTCGCCCTCGCCCTCGCCTGGCCGTTCTCGGCGTCCGACGGAGTGGCGCCCCACGCGGCTGGCCCGGCGAGTGACGTGGGGACGGCTCCGACCGCTGTCGTCCCGAGGGCGCCGGAGTGCTGGCCCGAGTCCGGTCGGGCGAGCACCCGGCCGCCCGGCCTGGCAGCGGTCTCGACCAGCCCCGTGGACCCGAACGACGTCGTGGAGTCGACGCGGTGGGGTCGGCTCGGAAGCAGGGGTCTCTGGGGGGTGGCCGCCGTCGCCGAGTGCAACGTCGTGCGGCTCGACGCCGTCTGGTTCGAGCCCGGCGGGCGCAAGCAGCGCCACCGGATCGACGGCTCCGGCCCGGCCGCCACCGGGGTCGTCGCCGACGGGCTCGACGGCGCGATCGCGATCTACTCCGTCGGTGTCGACGGGACCGGGCGGCTGGCCGCCCGGCTCCACATCAGCACCGACTGGGGCCGCACGTGGCAGCAGCGCGAGGTGCCGGCGTCGGCCGAGCCCGACGTGCGGGCCGGCCAGCTCCCGGCCCAGTGGGAGCGCTGGCGAGTCCTCGACGGCTGACGAGCGCAGGTCCCACGCTCTGCGTGGGCCGGCATACGGAGGAAAGGTTGAGGGTCCGGAGGGAAATGTTCCCTCCGGACCCTCAACGTTCCCTCATGGGGAGCACAAGCTGGGGCCAGCGGCTCAGTCCTCGCGCATCGGGATGCGCACGCCCTGCTCTGCGGCGGTCCGCTCGGCGATGTCGTAGCCGGCGTCGACGTGGCGGATGACGCCCATCGCCGGGTCGTTGGTGAGGACGCGGGCGAGCTTCTGCGCCGCCAGGTCGGTGCCGTCGGCGAGCGAGACCTGACCGGCGTGGATGGAGCGGCCCATGCCGACGCCGCCTCCGTGGTGGATCGAGACCCACGAGGCACCCGACGACGTGTTGACGAGTGCGTTGAGCAGCGGCCAGTCGGCGATGGCATCGGAGCCGTCGGCCATCGCCTCGGTCTCGCGGTAGGGCGAGGCCACCGAGCCGGTGTCGAGGTGGTCGCGGCCGATGACGAGCGGTGCGCTCACCTCGCCGGTGCGGACGAGCTCGTTGAAGGCCAGGCCCGCCTTGTCGCGCTCACCCTGTCCGAGCCAGCAGATGCGAGCAGGCAGTCCCTGGAACGCGATCCGCTCCTGCGCACCCTTGATCCACGTGTGCAGCCGCTCGTTGTCGGGGAAGAGGTCGAGCACCGCGCGGTCGGTCGCCGCGATGTCCCTCGGGTCGCCCGAGAGCGCCGCCCAGCGGAACGGGCCCTTGCCCTCGCAGAAGAGCGGGCGGATGTAGGCCGGGACGAAGCCGGGGAACTCGAACGCACGGTCGTAGCCGCCCTGCCGAGCCTCGTCGCGGATCGAGTTGCCGTAGTCGAAGACCTCCGCGCCGCCGTCCTGGAACTCGACCATCGCCTGCACCTGCTTGGCCATCGAGGCCCTGGCGCGGTCGGTGAACTCCTCGGGCTTCCTGTCGGCGAGCTCGTGCCACTCCTCGAGCGAGACCCCCTCGGGCAGGTAGGACAGCGGGTCGTGCGCAGACGTCTGGTCGGTGACGATGTCGATCGGCACGCCACGGCGCAGCAGCTCGGGGAAGACCTCCGCCGCGTTGCCGACGACACCGACGGACCAGCCGCGCCGCTCGTCCTTGGCGCGCAGCGCGAGCTCGACGGCCTCGTCGAGCGAGGACGCGACCTCGTCGAGGTAGCGGTGCTCGACCCGGCGCCGCAGCCGCGACTCGTCGACGTCGACGATGAGGCAGGCGCCGCCGTTGAGGGTGACCGCGAGCGGCTGCGCCCCGCCCATGCCGCCACAGCCCCCGGTGAGGGTGAGCGTGCCGGCGAGCGTCCCGCCGAACCGCTTCTCGGCGACCGCGGCGAACGTCTCGTAGGTGCCCTGGACGATGCCCTGCGTCCCGATGTAGATCCACGACCCGGCGGTCATCTGCCCGTACATCGTCAGCCCGAGCTGCTCGAGCCGGCGGAACTCCGGCCACGTCGCCCAGTCGCCGACGAGGTTGGAGTTGGCGATGAGCACGCGCGGCGCCCACTCGTGTGTCTGCATGACGCCGACCGGCCGCCCCGACTGCACGAGCATCGTCTCGTCCTGCTTGAGCGTGCCCAGCGTACGCACCATCGCGTCGAAGGAGCGCCAGTCGCGCGCCGCCCGGCCGGTGCCGCCGTAGACGACGAGGTCGTCGGGTCGCTCGGCGACCTCGGGGTCGAGGTTGTTCATGAGCATCCGCAGCGGCGCCTCGGCACCCCAGTGGGTGGTCGAGGTCAGCGACGTGCCGCGCGGGGCGCGGACGGGACGAGCACCTTCCATGACGTTCTCCTTGACTGCGATTCGGTATGCCGGCTCGTCACGCGAGGCGGCCGGTGACGCCTTCGGCTGCGGTGACGACGGTGCCGTCGAGCACCGCCTCGTAGGCGGCCTCGAGGTCGGGGGCGAGGAAGCGGTCGGGTCCGGGGGCGACGTCACCTGACTCGGCGAGCGCCCCGATGACGGCCGCGGACGCGGGCGCGGGCTGCAGCGGCGCTCGGAGCTGGATGCCGCGGGAGGCGGCCACGAGCTCGATGGCGAGGACACGGGTCAGCGCGTCGACCGAGCGGCGCAGCTTGCGGGCGGCGGACCAGCCCATCGACACGTGGTCCTCCTGCATGGCGCTGCTCGGGATCGAGTCGACGGAGGCCGGGACCGCGAGCCGCTTCATCTCCGAGACCATCGCCGCCTGGGTGTACTGCGCGATCATGAGCCCGGAGTCGACACCGGGGTCGTCGGCGAGGAAGGGCGGCAAGCCGTTGCTGCGGGCCTTGTCGAGGAACCGGTCCGTCCGCCGTTCGGAGATCGAGGCGAGGTCGGCCGCGACGATCGCGAGGAAGTCGAGGACGTAGGCCACCGGCGCTCCGTGGAAGTTGCCGTTGGACTCGACGCGCCCGTCCAGGGTGACGACGGGGTTGTCGATCGCCGACGCGAGCTCCCACTCGGCCACCCGCGAGGCGTGGTCGATCGTGTCGCGAGCGCCACCGGCGACCTGCGGCGCACACCGCAGCGAGTAGGCGTCCTGCACGCGCGTGCACGCCTCGGGGTCCCGGTGCGACTCGCGGATGGGGCTGTCCGCCAGCACCTTGCGCATGTTCTCTGCCGACCGCGCCTGCCCGGGATGCGGGCGCAGCTCGTGGAGGTCGGGGGCGAAGACGTCGTCGGTGCCGAGCAGGCCCTCGACCGACATGGCGGCCGAGATGTCCGCGGTCGTCACGAGCCGGCGCAGGTCGGCGATGGCGAGGCAGAGCATCCCGAGCATGCCGTCGGTGCCGTTGATGAGGGCGAGGCCCTCCTTCTCGGCGAGCTCGACGGGCTCGATGCCCGCCGCCGCGAGTGCCTCGGCGGCCTCCATGACCTCGCCGCCGTCGTCGCGGACGAGGCCCTCGCCCATGAGCGCCAGGGCGCAGTGCGACAGCGGGGCGAGGTCGCCGGAGCAGCCGAGCGAGCCGTACTCGTGGACGACCGGCGTGATGCCCGCGTTGAGGATCGCCAGGTAGGTCTCGAGCGTCTCGGCACGCACGCCGGTCCGGCCGGTCGCCAGGGTGTTGATGCGCAGCAGCATGAGGGCACGCACGACCTCGCGCTCGACCTCGGGTCCGGCGCCGGCGGCGTGCGAGCGCACGAGCGAGCGCTGGAGCTGGGCGCGCAGCTCGACCGGGATGTGCCGGGTCGCGAGCGCCCCGAAGCCGGTCGAGACGCCGTAGTGCGCGACCGTGTCCTCGGCCAGGCCCTCGATCGTCGCGCGGGTCGCGCGCACCGAGTCCAGCGCCGTGGCGCTCAGCTCGACCGGAGCGCCGTGGCGGGCGACGCGGACGACCTCGTCGATCGTGAGCCGCGCCCCCCCGACGATGACGGGGGTCTGCAAGTGCTGCTCGTTCGTCATGTGCCAAGCACACCGCAGGTATGCCGTCCGCGACAGGCGCGCATCCGGCATACCGTCTCGGATGCGAGACGACAGGGATGGTGGGCTGCTGCCGATGCCGACAACCCGGACCTCGCCGTCGTCGATGCGCGGCGTCGGGTCGAGCTGGCATGGGAGCAACGGTCGAACGATGACGCGAGCCAGGTGAGCCGGGAGCAGTTCGAGGCCTTCGGCCGCACGCTGGAGGAGGCGATCGACTGCATTCGGCAGGCCGTGGCAGGGTCCCCCGGCGACCCGGTGCCGTGGGCGGTCGCGCTGCGCCACTGCCGGGGCAGCGAGGGCGACCGGTCGGTCTTCGACGAGTGCCTGCGCGAGCTGGACAAGGCCGATCCGCACCACTACGGCGCGCGCTGGGAGGCGATGCAGTTCGTCTGCGCGAAGTGGTTCGGCTCGCACGACGAGATGTTCGACTTCGCCCAGCGGACCGTCGAGGCCGCGCCCCGCGAGGCCCGGGTCCAGTCGCTGCTCCTCGACGCCGTCCTCGAGCACCTGGCCGCCGAGCCGTCCGCGCTGAGGGCGAGCCCCGACCGAGTCGAGGAGGCGATCTCCCGGGCGCAGGGCTGGCTCGACGCCAACCCCGACCCCGGCCACCACCTCACTTCGCAGACCCGCAACACGTTGGCGCGGGTCCTCTTCCACCTCGAGCGGCCGCGCGAGGCCTACGAGCAGCTCAAGGCCGTGGGTCCGTACGCGACGGCCTATCCGTGGCGCTACTGGGGCGACGCGCGCGAGGAGTTCCTCACCCACCGCTCGCACATCGTGACGATGGCGGCCGCGTCGTCGTGACCGCGATGGTCCTCTGCGTCCGGGCGCCGGTGGCCGAGCTCCGGCGTCCTGTCGTGTGGGCGCGCACGAGGGTGCGCCTCGTCGAGAGCGAGCGGCCCGGCTGGTGCCTGGCCGACGTCGGAGAGCCCAACCAAGCGGCACTGGAGCGGGTGGGCGAGGAGGCGAGCGCGTTCGGGCCGGCCCTGCTCGTCGTCGTGGGCGACCTCCGGACCGGGGTGCAGCTGTGGTCGGGCGGGCGCCGAGCCGCTCGCGTGGGATGGACGTCGGGAGAGGCCAACGCCCTGCCGGCCGCCGATGCGGAGGTGACCGCCCACGCCTTCGCCTCGACCCTCGACGTCGACCCGGGGCCCGTCGGGCGTGTGCTGCGCGAGGCCACGACCCCGGACAGGTCACTGCGTGCACTCATTGCGTCCCTGGGTGCCCCCCTTCCGCCGACGCTGGCGCGTCACTCACGGGGCCCTCTGGACTCGGAACGCACGACCGAGGTTCGACGCCACGGCATCCTCGATGCGGTCGTCGAGGACCACTGGGGTCACTCAAGGCAGGCGTGTCTCAGTAGCACCCGGTGGAGGTCGCCGCGAGCGCGTCGACGTCGTCTCGAGCCGCGTTGGTCGACGTGACGCCGTTGACGAGCACCGAGAAGAGCCGTTCCCGACCATCCACGCCGGTGGACACCCCCGAGAGCGCGACGACATCGGCCAAGGTGCCCGTCTTCGCCCGGATGTCGCCGCGGGCGCACATCGTCGGCGCGGTGTCGTAGCGGCCTGCGAGAGTCCCCGAGACACCCGACGTGGGCATCCCGGAGCCGGCGAAGACGACGGAGTTGAGTGCGGGGGTCGCGCGGATGGTCGCGATGAGGTCGACCGCGGTCAGGGCTGTCATCCGACCTGTGCGCGACAGTCCCGAACCGTCGTTGACGACCATGCCGGCGCGGTCCACACCGGCAGCGGCGAGGACCTGGGCGGAGTTCGTCCGCGCGCCCTCCCACGTGGCCGGCAGCCCCCGCCTGAGCGCCGACAGCCGGTGGAGAGCCTCCGCATAGTCGTTGTGGCTCGCGTTGAGCATGGTCTGCACGAGCTGGCCGACCGTGGGCGAGGTGACGCTGGCGATGGCCGAGGCGTCCGCGGGTGTCACGCCACGGGCGACCGACGTCGCCGTGACACCGGCCGCCTTGAGCTCGGTGGCGAACACCTGGCCCGCATGCATCGACGTGTCGCTGACGTTGGCCTGGTCGACGACGAGTGCGCGGACCGGGGCCACGGTGCCCGGCACCCACTCCGGCTTCCACCCGGGGGCGTTCGTCGGCGCCGGGAAGAGCGAGTCGTCGACGACGACGGAGACCGCGCTCATCCCCTGGGACGTGACCCTGCTCGCCACGCTGCGGGCCATCGATCTCAGCTGGGCTGACGAGAGCGCCGGGTCTCCGGCTCCGCGCAGGTGGACCAGCGCAGGGTTCGTCGGTGCCTGCAAGACCGAGGTCGTGAGCCGCGCGGAGACACCCATGGAGGCGAGGGCGACGAAGGCCGTGACGACCTTCTGGTTGGAGGCAGGAACTCGGGCGGTGGCGGGGTTCCTGGCCCAGAGCACCCGCCCGGTCGCTGCGTCCACGACCTGCCCACTGACCGAGGAACCGAGCTGCGACGTGCTCCCCCGGCTGAACAGCGAGGCCCTGATGCTCCAGGTGAGGTCGGCCGAGGTGCGCTGGGCGCCCGTCGCCGGTCCCAGCGCGGAGCCCGCCGAGGTGACGAGGGGCACGCCGCGGGTCCACGCGCCCGTGTCGCTGTCGCCGCTGATCGGGACTGGCCGGGCGGCGAGGGCGCCACGGTGGCCCGTGGCGACGGACTCCCACGGCTGCGGATCGCGCGTGATGCCCGCGGACGCCGGGGACGTGGCGGTCGACAGGGCGAGCGCGAGGGTTGCGGTGGAGGCCGCCACGAGCGAACGCACGGCGCGACGAGAGCTCATGACAAGGAGGGTGGCACGAAAAGAACTAGTTTGCTCGGTGTCGGGGACATAGCACCATCGGGTCACCCGGGGCTACGCCATCCTGACGCCGTTCGTGCACCATGACGCAAAGTTGCACTGCAGTGCAGGCTAGGCGTACGGTCGGCTGTCATGAGCACGAAGGACACCAGCTGCGTCATCGGTGGACTGCGCGAGCGCAACCGGCAGCGAACCGCAGCCCGCCTCGAACGGGCCGCCTGGGAGCTCGTCGCCGAGCAGGGCTTCGACGCCGTGACGGCCGACGCCGTCGCCGAGCGGGCGGAGGTGTCGCGCCGGACGTTCTTCAACTACTTCCCCCGGGTCGAGATGGTCCTCAATGAGCGGATGCGCTCGACGATCGCCGCGTTGGCCGAGCGGTACGTCGCCCGGCCCGCCGACGAGCCGGTCCACGCGTCGCTCACGGCGGTCCTCGACGAGCCGTTCGGCGCGGACCTCCTCGAGAAGGCCGTGCTCGTCCTCGGCCAGGCCTCGGGGTCGGTGGCCGCCCGCCACTTCCTCGTCGAGACCCAGCTCGCCGAGACCGCGCAGGTCGAGCAGGCCCTTTTGGACCACACCCCCGGCACCGACCCGATGTATGCGCAGGTCGTCGCCCGCGCCGTCATGGGCGCCGGTTATGCCGCGACCGAGGCGTGGATCGAGCAGTCGGGCGGCGTCGTCGACGAGGCGTCACGCAGGCTGCACCTCGACCTCCTCCGGCAGGCCTTCGCCCATCTCTTCACCGCCTTCTCGTCGCCCGCCACCGCCACACCGTCCCGGAAGTCCTGAACCATGGCCGTCCTCCTCTACCGGCTCGGCCGGCTCACCGCCCGCCGTCCCTGGCTCACCCTCCTCGCGTGGGTCCTCGTCCTCGGCGGCCTCGGCGGCACCATGGCCGCCGTCGCCACGCCGCCGAGCTCGGCGATCAGCATCCCCGGCGCCCAGTTCCAGTCGGTGCTCGACACCCTCGGCCGCGAGATCCCGCGGGCCGCGGGCGGCATCGGCACGATCACCATCGAGAGCGAGACCGGGCGGTTCACGCCGGAGCAGCGCACCGCCATCGAGACCACGCTCGCGGAGTGGGAGAAGGCGCCGCACGTCCAGTCGGTCATGGACCCGTTCGAGAACCAGGCCCAGCTCGACGACGGCCGCGCCAAGGTCGCCGAGGGACAGGCGACGTACGACGACGCGGAGTTCCGGCTGCGCCAGGCGCAGTGGCTCCTCGACCGCGGTGACGAGGACCTCGCCGCCGCGCGCGCCGAGCTCGCCACCCTCGAGTCCACCGGGCGCGGGTCGAGCGACCGTGCCCGTGAGCTCCGGGTCGAGATCCCGGCTCGCGAGAAGGGCAACGCAGGCATCCGCGCGCAGGTCGACGACGGCGAGTCGCAGCTCGCCGCGGCCCGCGTCCAGCTGGCGCAGGGCAAGGGCACCCTCGCCCTCAGCGACGGCCTCCGCTTCGTCAGCGAGGACGGAGCGACCGTCATGCTGCAGATCCAGTACGACGACGCCATCGCCCAGCTCTCTCCCGAGGTCCGCGCCCACGTCCCCGAGATCGGCGAGCAGCTCACCGAGGCCGGGATGCGCGTCGACTACAGCGCCGACATCCTCCAGACCCGCAGCATCGTCGGCATCGGCGAGGTCATCGGGTTCGCCGTCGCCGCGACCGTCCTGCTCGTCATGCTCGGCAGCCTCCTCGCCGCCGGGCTCCCGCTGCTCGTCGCCCTCGTCGGTGTCGGCGCCGGGCTCCTCGCGGCAATGGCCTCCACCGCCTTCTTCGACATGAACTCGATGACGCCCGCGCTCGCCCTCATGCTCGGGCTCGCCGTCGGCATCGACTACGCCCTCTTCATCGTCAACCGGCACCGCCAGCAGCTGCTCGACGGGGTCGAGGAGCAGCACTCGATCGGGCTCGCGACCGGCACCGCGGGCAACGCTGTCGTCGTCGCCGGCGCGACCGTCGTCATCGCCCTCACCGCCCTCACCGTGTCGGGCCTGCCGATCCTCGCCCAGATGGGTCTCGTCGCCGCGGGCACCGTCGTCATGACGGTCCTCGTCGCGCTCACCGTCACCCCGGCCGTCCTCAGCCTGCTCGGCCGCCGGGTCGTCTCCAAGCGCGCCTGGCGCCGGCACCAGACGACTGCCGACGCCGACGCCGCCGCAGCCGCCGACCCCACGGGCCGAGGCTCGGGCCGCTGGGGCGTCCTCGTGACGAACCGTCCCTGGCTGGCGATCGTCCTCACCGTCGTGACGATCGGGCTGCTCGCTATGCCAGCCGTCGCTCTGCGGCTCGGCCTGCCCGACGGCAGCAGCGAACCCAGGGACTCGAGCGCCTTCCACTCCTACACGACCATCGAGCGCGAGTTCGGTCCGGGCGCCAACGGGCCCATCGTCGCCGTCGTCTCCTTCGACGAGCCGGTCGCGCAGGCCGACGTCGTGACGATGCAGAACCGCTACGGGCGGGAGCTGTTCAACAGCGTCGGCGTCGAGCGGGTCGTGCCCTTCGGCGTGAGTGAGGACCGCGACACGCTCGCCTTCCAGGTCGTGCCGACCGAAGGTCCGACGAGCGAGGCGACGACCGAGCTCGTCCACGAGCTGCGCGACCTCCAGCAGCAGATGCCCGAGGGCGTCGACCTCGGCATCACCGGCCAGACCGTGGCCAACATCGAGATCTCCGAGCGGCTCGCCGACGCGCTCCCGCTCTACGTCGCGCTCGTCGTCGGTCTCTCGCTGCTCCTGCTCATGGCGGTCTTCCGCTCGGTGCTCGTGCCACTCGTCGCGACCGGCGGCTTCCTCCTCTCGGTCGCCGCAGGCTTCGGCTCGGTCGTCGCGGTCTACCAGTGGGGCTGGCTCGGCGACCTCTTCCAGGTGAGCCGTGCCGGGCCGATCATGCCCTTCCTCCCGACCCTGCTCATCGGCGTCCTCTTCGGCCTCGCGATGGACTACCAGATGTTCCTCGTCTCGGGAATGCACGAGGCCCGGGCCCACGGCCAGGACAGCCGGACCGCGATCCGCACCGGCTTCCGGCACGGCTACAAGGTCGTCGTCGCAGCGGCGCTCATCATGATCGCGGTCTTCGCGGGCTTCGTCTTCGCCCACCTCGCGATGATCCGGCCGATGGGCCTCGGCCTCGCGATCGGCGTCGCCGTCGACGCGTTCCTCGTTCGGATGACGCTCACCCCGGCCGTCCTGCACCTGCTCGGCGACCGCGCCTGGTGGATCCCGCGCTGGCTCGACCGCGTCCTGCCCGACCTCGACGTCGAGGGCACGAAGCTCCGGACGCACCTCGCCCGCGCCGAGGCCGACGTCCCGGCGCGGGACGCGGCCTCCCCGGAACGCGAGCTCACGAACGTTTGAGGTCAGCCCTCGCCCCAGGTGTGTCGACGGGTCGAGTACCCATAGGTGTTCAGGAACACCTATAGGTACTCGACCCCGAAGCACCCCCCTGGTCGTCGCCTCTTCAGGCCACGGCGTATGCCGGCCGCGCACCTGCCAGCGCGGCGTACCGACCGTCGAGCCGCACCAGCTCGTCATGCGTTCCGCGCTCGACGATGCGGCCCGAGTCGAGGACCGCGATCTCGTCGGCCGACTCGACCGTCGAGAGCCGGTGGGCGATGGTGATGGTCGTCCGGCCGCGGACGAGCTCGTCGAGGGCGCGCTGCACGGCGCGCTCGGTGTCGTTGTCGAGCGCGCTCGTCGCCTCATCGAGGACGAGCACCCGGGGGTCTCGCAGGATCGTGCGGGCGATGGCGATGCGCTGCTGCTCACCGCCGGAGAACCGGTGCCCGCGAGCGCCGACGACCGTGTCGAGCCCGTCGGGGAGCGACGCGACGAGGTCGGCGACCTGGGCCGCTCCGAGAGCCCGCCACAGCTCGGCCTCGGTGGCGTCGGGTGCGGCGAGCAGGAGGTTCTCGCGGATCGAGGCGTGCACGAGGTAGGTCTCCTGCGAGACGACGCCGACGACGCGCGCGAGCACCTCGGGATCGAGGTCGCGCACGTCGACGCCGTCGATGGTGACGCGACCGGACGTCGGGTCGTGCAGCCGGGCCACGAGCGAGGCGAGCGTCGACTTGCCGGAGCCGGTGTGCCCGACGAGCGCGAGCGAGCCACCGGCCGGGACCACCGCCGAGACGGAGTCGAGCGCGAGAGGTGCGTCGGCGGCATACCGGAAGGAGACGTCCTCGAGGCGCACCTCGCCGCGCACGCGTGAGGGGTCGAGGGCGACCGGCGCGACGGGGGCGGCGACGTCGGGGACGAGGTCGAGGTACTCGAAGACCCGGCTGAAGAGAGCCATCGACGAGACCCACTGGGCGCCCACGTTGAGCAGCCCCATGAGCGGGCGGAAGATGCCGGCCTGGAGCGTCGTGAAGGCGATGAGGGTGCCGATGGTCATGCCTCCGGAGGTCGCGGGTAGGCCGGCGACGAGGTAGACGAGCGCCGGGATCGCGGCGAAGACGACCTGCATCGTCGCCATCCGCCAGCGTCCGGCCAGCTGGCTCCGGAGCTCGAGGTCGACGAGCTCCTCCGAGGTCGAGGCGAAGCGCTCGGCATGGCGGCCGCCGGCGCCGAGGGTCTTCGAGAGGCGCACGCCCGAGACCGAAAGGCCCTCCTCGATCTGGACGTTGAGGTCGGCGCGGCGGGCCTGCTGGCGCGCGGTGACCTCGCGGCGGATGAGGGCGACGCGGCGGGTCAGCCACACAGCCGGCGGGATGACGAGGAGCGAGAGCAGCGAGAGCCGCCACGACAGCGCGACCATGGCGACCGAGGTGGCGACGGCGGTCGTGAAGTTGCTCGCGATCGAGGTGGCCGTCGTCGTCACGACGCCCTGCATCCCGTTGATGTCGTTGGTGAGGCGCGACTGGACCTCACCCGCGCGGGTGCGTGTGAAGAAGCCGAGCGACTGCTTCTGCAGGTGTGCGAAGAGGTCGGTGCGCAGCCGGTGCATGACGCGCTGGCCGACGCCTGTCGAGAGCCAGGTCTGGACGACGCCGAGGACCTGGGTCGTCGCGGCCACGGCGAGCATGCCACCGACGGCGAGGAGGAGCAGGCGCACGTCCTGCTGCGGGATGGCGACGTCGACGACCTCGCGCACGAGGAACGGCTGGGCCATCGAGACGACCGATGTCGCGACGATGATGGCGGTGACGATGCCGATGGGGCGGCCGAAGCCGCGGAACAGCCCGGCGACCCGGCGCAGCGGCACGGGCGCGATCTCGAGCTGGGCGCGGTCCCGCGGGTCGACCCTCATGGGGCCGCCGCCGCGACCGCCGCGGACCGCGAACCCGCCGGAGTCGGGGGTGGTGTGTGGGGTGACTGTCATGCGCACCCTCCTGTCTGTCGAGCGTGGAAAGTCAATGGTGAGGTTGCCTCACAATGAGCCAAACGCACGATGGGCGGCTAGCATTCCCGTATGCCGCCCACTCGCCCCGACCCGTCACCGGAGCCCCAGCTGGGTGAGCTGGTGATGGAGGTGGCTCGGGGTTTGCGGCGCCGGTTCGCCGTCACCCTCGAGCCGTGGGGCATCACCCCGCACGAGGCCCGGGCACTGCGGGTCGTCGGACACCACGAGCCGACCCGCCTGGGCGTGGTCGCCACCCACCTCCGGATCGCACCCCGCTCGGTCACCGACGTCGTGGACGCGCTGGAGGCCCGCGGCTTCGTCGCCCGCGAGCCCGACCCGAGCGACCGCCGCGCCACCCGCGTGGCCCTCACGCCCGAGGGCCGCCGGGTCCTCGACGAGCTCGACGCCGCCCGGCGGGCCGACTCCGAGGACTACTTCGCGGGGCTCTCCGACCGCGACCGGGCCACGCTCGCCCGTGTCCTCGGCCGACTCGTCGACGACCGGCGAGCGCCGGGTGGATGATGGGCGGACCACCCGCCCCAGAGAGGAGCGCCCGATGACGCGCGCCATCCACTTCGAGATCCACGCCGAGGACGTCCCTCGCGCCGTCGCCTTCTACACCGCTGTCTTCGGCTGGGAGACCCAGGACTGGGGCGAGTTCGCCGGGATGCCCTACTTCGGCGTCGTCACCGGTCCGGAGGACCAGCCGGGCATCAACGGGGCGATCATGCAGCGCTCCGGCCCGAACCCCGAGCCGGGTGCGCCCGTGGCCGGGTGCGTGCTGACGATGGGCACCGACGACTTCGACGCCACCGCCGCGAAGGCGATGGAGGCCGGGGCCACGGTCGCCCTCGAGAAGCACGCCCTCACTGGGATGGCGTGGCAGGGCTACTTCGTCGACACCGAGGGCAACGTCTTCGGGCTGCACCAGCCCGACCCCGAGGCGAAGTGACCCTCGGAGCCACCGACCCGCCACAGCGCCCCTCGGCTCGAGAGCGCTCCAGCGTGCCCGCTGCCGGGCACGCCCTCGACGTCCTCGAGCTCCTCGCCCGTCGGGGCGAGCCGCTGCCCGCCGCAGCAGTGGCACGCGAGCTCGGGCTCCCCCGGTCGAGCACCTACCACCTGCTCTCCGTCCTTCGGGACCGCGGCTACGTCTCCCACCTCGAGGGCGAGCGACGCTACGGACTGGGCGTCGCGGCATACGAGCTGGGGTCGGCCTACCAACGGCAGGCGCCGCTGCAGCGGATCGCCCGCGGCGCCCTCGACCGGCTCGTCGACACGACCGGGCACAACGCCCACCTCGCGGTGCTCCACGGGCGCGACGTCCTCTACGTCATCGAGCAGCGCGCACCCAAGGGCCCGGTGCTGGTCTCCGACGTCGGGGTGCGCCTGCCGGCGACGCTCACCGCGACCGGGCTCGCGATGCTCGCCGCGCTGCCGGCCGGTCAGGTGCGTGCGCTCTTCCCGCACGCCGACGCGCTCGTGCAGCGCGACGGGCTCGGGCCCGCGTCGACGACGGCGCTCCGCTCGCTCCTGCAGTCGGTCCGCGGACGTGGGTATGCCGTCGAGGACGGTCTCGTGACCCGCGGCCTCCGGTCCGTGGCGGTCGCGGTCCTCGACCACAGCGACCACCCGGTGGCGTCGGTGGCGGTAACCTTCAGGGTCGAGTCGGTCGGCGACGCCGAGGAGGCACGGCTCGTCGCGGCCGTCCACGAGGCGGCCGACGACCTCTCGGCGAGGCTGCGCGGGCACGCACGACCTCCACGTCGCGGCTGAGCACTGGCGCGCACCCCATGCAGCCGCTACCGCACAGGAAGTGTCGTCATCACAGCACGTCCCGTGCAGTAGCCCGTGCGGTCGGGGGTGCGGTCAGTCCGTGGACATGGGCGGGCGGTAGCCGGGACGGCCGGCGAGACCGGCCGAGCGCACCGCTGCCCGTCCCACGGCACGGCCCGCCTGCTCGAGCGGGCTCGACAGGTGCGAGACGCGGGGCGGCATGACGACGACGGGACAGGACGCGGCATACACGAGCCGTTGCGCGAAGAGCGGCGGGCCGGTGAAGCTGCGCGGTGCGTCGATGACGAGGAGGTCGGCCTCCTGCGCCGCGGCGAGCAGCACCTTGCGCTTGCCGCCCCGCACGACCCGCACCTCGGCGCCGTGGTCGTCACCGAGGATGGCAGCGACGTCGGCCTCGAGTGCGGCCTGCTCGCTGCGGGCGGTGTCGCGCTCATCGGTGATCCGGGCCGCGGCCGCGCCGGACATCGTGCCCGGTGGACCGGTGACCCGCCACGACCGCACCGCGACGAGCCGCCCGCCGTTCTGGGCCGCCTGCGCGGCGCCCCACTCGAGGGCGGCCGGGGACTTCGAGGTGGCGCTCACGCCGACGACGACGGTGTAGGGGCGCTCGCCCGGCGTGGGGGTGTCGGTCTGCTCGCTCATGGCTCGCCTCCTCAGACCGGCAGCTTGATGGTCTCGTTGCCGTGCTCGTCGTAGCTGCTGAGCGGCGGCGCGATCTCCTCGAGCGACTTGCCCTCGGCGTCCACACCCCACACGGCGGCGACGGCGGCACCGATGAGCATGATCCCGGAGGCGAGCAGGTAGCCCCAGAACATCGGGCCACGCTCCTCGCCCTCACCGATGAGCCAGCCGTAGAGGACCGGACCGAGGGCGCCGAAGACCTGGGCGATGGCGAAGAAGTAGGAGATCGCCTGGCCGCGGGCCTCGAGCGGGAAGATCTCCGAGACCGTGAGGTAGCCCGCGGACGCTCCGGCGGAGGCGAAGAAGAACGCGACGCACCAGAAGATGGTGTGGGTGCCCGCCGACAGCGACCCGGCGTTGAAGAGGAACGCCGAGATGGCGAGCACGACGGCGGCGAAGGCGTAGCAGCCACCGATCATCTTGCGCCGGCCGACCGTGTCGAAGAACGGGCCGAGCAGGAGCGGGCCGAGCAGGTTGCCGACGGCGAACGGGAAGAAGTAGATCGCCGCGCTCGACGGCGTCTTGTCGTAGAAGTTCTGCAGGACGAGCGAGTAGGTGAAGAAGATCGCGTTGTAGAGGAAGCTCTGGGTGATCATGAGCGTCGCGCCGAGGACGGTGCGCGTCGGGTAGAGCTTGAAGAACACGTAGGCGAGCTGGCGGGGCGTGAGGCCCTCGCGGGGCTTGACCCACATGCCGTCCTTCTCCTCGTCGAGCTTCGGCAGGGTCTTGCCGGCGGCCTCGACCTCGCGCTCGATGCCGGAGACGATCGCCTCGGCCTCCTCGCCCTTGCCGTGCGTGACCATCCAGCGCGGGCTCTCGGGGATGTGGCGACGCAGGTAGATGATCGCGAGGCCGAGGATCGGGCCGATGAGGAAGGCGATGCGCCAGCCGACGTTCTCGCCGAAGCGCTCGGTGTCGAGGAGGAAGAGGCTCGCGAACGCACCGATGCCCGCACCGAACCAGTAGGTGCCGTTGATGGCGAGGTCGACGCGACCGCGGAAGCGGCCGGGGATGAGCTCGTCGACGGCCGAGTTCACCGCGGAGTACTCACCGCCGATGCCCATGCCGGCGACGAAGCGCAGCGCGAGGAAGACGAGCATGTTGGGCGAGAACGCCGCGAGTCCCGACGCGACGAGGTAGAGCGCGAGCGTCATCGTGAAGAGCTTCTTGCGCCCGAGGGTGTCGGTGAGGCGGCCGAACCACAGGGCGCCCACGACCTGCCCGACGAGATAGACCGAGCCGGCGAGGCCGACCTCGGTCGCGCTCATGTCGAGCGACTTCTCGAACCCGCCCGCCGCGACGATCTGGACCTCGAGACCGTCGAGGATCCACGCGGTGCCGAGCCCGACGATGACCATCCAGTGGAACTTCGTCCACGGCATGTCGTGCATCCGCGCCGGGATCAGGCTGCGGACCGGCTTCTCCTGGTCGACCTCTGTCGCTGACATCCGACCCCACCCTCCACGTCGTCCGATCGCCCGGGCGAGAGCCGGACCGTCCGGCACGTTACGCCTGCAGCGCCGCGTCGTGCGGATACCCGTTCGGGAGATTTTCAATCGCACGAGGACGGGTTCGGCACCCGTTCCCCCGACGGTGCGACAACGAGAACTCGGCGTATGCCGGTCACGCGAGTGACCGTCATACGCCGAGTTTCGTTGTGGGACAGGAAGAAGGCGTCAGACGCCGATGCGCTCCCACGGGCCCCAGATGGCGAAGGACATGCCCGCGCTCGCCTGGATGTTGACGAAGAGGGTCCGTCCGTCGGGGCTGAAGGTCGAGCCCGCGAACTCGTCATCGTAGCGCGGCAGCCCGGTGCGGGCCGACTCGGCACGGTTGAGGGCGATGTCCCAGAGCTGGCCGCCCCGGCTGAGTCCGCGGACGTAGTTGTCCTGGTTGCTGTCCTCGCAGACCACGAGGGTGCCGCGCTCGCTCACGGTGATGTTGTCGGGGAAGTCGAAGGTCTGCTTGCCCGGCGACTGGTAGACGAGGCGCAGCTTCTCCGAACGGGTGTCGTAGGCCCACACCTGCCCGAAGCCGTTGCCGTAGCCGTTGACGAGCTCGTTGCCGGTCTCGGGAGCACCGCCGCCCTGGGTCGAGGTGAAGTAAACGACGCCGTTGTCGTAGATCTGGCCCTCGAGCCGCGAGAACCCGGCCGCACCCTTGGCCCGGCCCTGGCCGCCGACGTACTGGAGGGCGGTGTCGTTCGCCGTCGGAGCGGTCTGGCCCGGGGTGTAGGGGAACTCGGGGTCCGGGTCGTCGATCTCGACCCACTCGACGGAGTAGACCGCGCCCTTGTCCTGGTGGCCCTCGAGGTGCGCGTTCGGCTGCCCCTTGACGGCGAGCATTTCGAGGACGCCGTCGTTGTCGAGGTGCCCGGACTCCATCGGGTTGGTCCTCGGCGTGTAGCGGTAGAAGCCCGACGGGAAGGCGAAGTTGTCCTCGGTGAGGTAGAGCCGGCCCTCGCGCGGGTCGAACGACACGGCCTCGTGCGGGAAGCGCCCGGCCCTGGTGATGGGCATGGCGTCGGCGCGACCCTCGGTCGGCACCTCGAAGACATAGCCGTGCGGCTTGGTGAGCCCGGTGTTGGGGGCGCCGGTGAAGTCGGGCCCGACGTCGGGGCCGTTGACGGTCTCCTCGCAGGTGACCCAGGCGCCCCACGGCATCTGGCCGCCGGAGCAGTTCATCATCGTGCCGCTGATCGCGGTCCACGCGGCCTGGACGTTGCCGTGGCCGTCGACGTCGATGTGCGTGCAGCCGCCCTTGGCCGCCGGGTCGTAGACGTGCTCGCCGGGCGGACCGAACGCCGCGCCGGTGCCGTTCTGCTCGTGGTTGCGGATGAGCGTGACGGCGCCGTCGGGCCCGTCGAACGCGCCCATGCCGTCGTGGCGCCCGGGCAGCTTGGTGCCGTCGTCGAGGACGACGGGGGTCTCGGTGTCGTGGAACGAGCGGTAGCGGAAGCCCTCGGGCAGGTGCAGCCGCACCTTGCCGTCGCGCTCGTCGGGGACGGGCCGCAGGCCGCGGAACGCCGGACCCCCGATCTTCCCGACCGGGGCGGCTCCGGCCGGTCCGGCCACGAGCCCTTGGAACGGACCGGCGAGGGCAGTGGCCCCCGCGGCGACAGCAGCACCCTTGAGGACGGTGCGGCGCTGTGGATGGTGATCGGCAACTGCCATGGTGTTCGACTCCTTCGTCGTGTGGCGATCGACCCAACCTAGGACGAGGGTGTGACGGGCGACAATGGTCAGATGAGTCGATCCGTGCAGGTCATCGTGCTGGCGGGGGGATCCTCACGGCGTTTCGGCTCCGACAAGCTCGCGGCTCCCTTGAGTGACGGACTGTCCGTCCTCGACGCCTGCCTGACCGGTATGCCGTCCGCCTGGCCCCTCGTCGTCGTGGGTCCTTCGCGGCCGGTCCCGGCCGCGGTGTCGGAGCGGGTGCGGTGGGTCAGGGAGTCGCCACCCGGGGGCGGTCCGCTGGCGGGCGTGGCCGCCGGGTTGGCACTGGTGGAGGCCGAGGTCGTGTGCCTCGTCGCGGGTGACACGCCGGGCGCGGGCGGGGTGCTGCCGGCGCTCGTGTCAGCCCTGCTCGCCGACCCCGCCCTTGATGCGGCAGTGGCGAGCGACGGTGAGGGGCGGGCGAACCCGCTCCTCGCGGCATACCGGGTCGAGGCCCTGAGGGGCGCGGTGCCGAGCCCGGCCGCAGGGGTCGCGGCGCGCACGCTGCTGACCCTCCCCCACGTCGTCGTACCGGCGCCGGCCGAGGCCCGCGACGTCGACACCCCCGCCGACCTCGCCGCGATGACGCGGAAATCGTGAATCTGCCCGGTTGCAACCGGGAAGAACCACGACGTCTGCGTCAGGACCGCGTGAGTCGGTCCGCTCCAGCAGTCGTACGTTGGGAGCCATGAAGGCGATCACGATCCCTAAGCCCGGCGGGCCCGAGGCCCTCGTCCTGTCCGACGTCGACGCGCCCGAGCCCGGCGCGGGTGAGGTTCGCGTCAAGGTCGCCGCGGCCGGCGTCAACCGGGCCGACACCCTTCAGCGGCAGGGCTTCTACGACCCACCGCCCGGCCAGACCGACATCCCGGGGCTCGAGGTGTCGGGGGTCGTCGACGCGGTCGGCGACGGGGTCACGGAGTGGGTCGTCGGTGACGAGGTCTGCGCGCTGCTCGTCGGCGGCGGTTACGCCGAGCAGGTCACCGTGCCCGCCGGCCAGGTGCTGCCCGTCCCCAAGGGGATCGACCTCGTCGACGCGGCCGCCCTGCCCGAGGTCGCGTGCACCGTCTGGTCCAACGTCTTCCTCACCGCGAACCTCCAGCCCGGCGAGACCTTCCTCGTCCACGGCGGGTCGTCGGGCATCGGCACGATGGCGATCCAGCTCGCCCGCGAGGTCGGCGCCCGCGTCGCCGTCACCGCCGGCTCGCAGGAGAAGCTCGACCGCTGCCGCGAGCTAGGCGCCGAGATCCTCGTCAACTACCGCGAGCAGGACTTCGTCGAGGAGCTCGCCAAGGCCACGGACGGCCACGGCGCCGACGTCATCCTCGACAACATGGGCGCGAAGTACCTCCCGCGCAACGTCCAGGCCCTCGCCACCGCCGGCCGCCTCGTCGTCATCGGCATGCAGGGTGGCGTCAAGGGCGAGCTCGACCTCGGGACGCTGCTGCGCAAGCGCGGCGCCGTCATCGCCACCTCGCTGCGCGCCCGGCCGGTCGCCGAGAAGGCGACGATCGTCGCCGCCGTCCGAGAGCACGTCTGGCCGCTCGTCACCGACGGCCGGGTGCGTCCTGTCATCGCCTCGCGGCACCCGCTCGCCGACGCCTCCGCGGCGCACGCCGAGATGGAGGCGTCCACGCACATCGGCAAGATCCTCCTCGTGCCCTGACCCTTCGACTTCTTGCCCGGATGCGACAGCGAGCGCCAGCGAGCTGTCGCATCCGGGCAAGACGTCGGGGCCCGGGGCTTGCGCGCGCACGTGAATACTCGGTATACATGTCCTGCCCGAGCACGGCATACCGAGTATTCATGCGGAACAGGGGCCAACTGAAGACCGTCGGTATGCCGGCTCGGCACCGTACGCGGGAGCGCAGGGGTTCCCGCGTCGAACGTCGAAGGAGAGACGCATGTCGGTCAAGCAAGGGCTCCTGGCCCTCCTCGCCGAGGGCCCGATGTACGGCGCCCAGCTGCGGGTCGAGTTCGAGGAGCGCACCGGCGGCACGTGGCCGCTCAACGTCGGGCAGGTCTACACGACGCTCGCCCGCCTCGAGCGCGACGGGCTCGTCGAGCCGACCGGGGAGGCCGACGCCGAGGGGCGCATCTCCTACCGCCTCACCGAGGCGGGGAGCGCCGAGGTCGGCACGTGGTGGACGACGCCGGTCGACCGCGACAACACCCCGCGCGACGAGCTGACGATCAAGCTCGCCCTCGCGGTGACCGTGCCCGGTGTGGACGTCGCCACGGTCGCGCAGACCCAGCGCACCGCCACCCTCAAGCACCTGCACGACCTCACCCGCCTCAAGCAGCAGGTCATGCGCAAGCAGCGCGACGCCGAGCGGGTGCCGAACGCGGAGACGCCGACCGGCGACGCGCCGACGGCATCGCCCGCCGGCGGCGCCGACCACGACCTCGCCTGGCTCCTCGTGCTCGAGAACCTCATCTTCACCGCCGAGGCCGAGGTCCGCTGGCTGGACCACGTCGAGACCCGGCTGCACCGGGAGTCACTGCGCCCTTTTCCCCGTTCCGGGCGCACCCCGGAGGCGGCGGCACGAGCGGCGGCCGAGGACACGGCATACCGGCGTGAGAGTGCCGACCACGGGACCGACCGGACGGAGGCACGTCGATGACCACACCCAGCCTGCTCCTCGACGAGGTCACGCGCGTCCACGGCACCGGTGAGACCGCGGTCCGGGCCCTCGACGGCGTGAGCCTCGAGGTGATGCCCGGAGAGCTCGTCGCCGTCATGGGTCCGAGCGGGTCGGGCAAGTCGACCCTGCTCAACCTCGCCGGCGGCCTCGACCTGGCCACGACCGGCCGGGTCGTCATCGAGGGCGAGGACCTCGCGACGCTCAGTGCCAAGGGCATCGCCCGGCTGCGCCGGCGCCGGGTCGGGTTCGTCTTCCAGGACTACAACCTCATCCCCAGCCTCACGGCGGCCGAGAACGTCGCCCTGCCCCTCGAGCTCGACGGCGTGCGCGCCGGCCAGGCGCGGCGTCAGGCCCGCCAGACCCTCGACCTCATGGGTCTGCGCGAGCTCTCCGACCGCTTCCCCGACCAGATGTCGGGTGGCCAGCAGCAGCGCGTCGCCATCGCCCGCGCCCTCGTCGGCAGCCGGCGCCTCGTCCTCGCCGACGAGCCCACCGGCGCCCTCGACAGCCACACCGGCGAGGACGTCCTCCGCGTCCTGCGGGAGCGCTGTGACGAAGGCGTGGCGGGGCTGCTCGTCACGCACGAGGCGCGCCACGCCGCCTGGGCCGACCGCGTCGTCTTCCTGCGCGACGGCGTCGTCGTCGACTCGACGGGGCGGGCCAGCGCGGCCGAGGACCTCCTCACCTCCAGCACGCGATGAGCACCCTGACCCGCGCGCCCGCCGCTCCTGAAGCATCCGGCGCCTCCGAGCACCGCTCTGCCCGAGGGCGGTTCACCGGGAGCTGGGGCGTCGCCCTGCGCATGGCCCGTCGCGACGTGCGGCGCCACAAGGGCCGCAGCGCGCTCATCCTCGTCATGGTCGCCCTCCCCACCCTGCTCCTCGTCTTCGCCATCACGTCCGCGGCAACGAGCCAGGTCACCGGGCCCGAGCAGATCCCGAGCCGGATGGGTTCAGGCGTCGCGGCCCTCGACTACCCGGTCCCCAACGCGGTCGACCAACCCTTCGACCCGTCCGTGGGCATGTCGTCCACAGGTGAGGTCGCGCCCATCCCGGGCTGGGTCGAGGGCGGCTCGTCCTTCGACAACGCCCAGGCCATCTCGACCCTCACCGGCACGACCGCCGTTCCCTTCCTGGAGGAGTCGGCGACGACCAGGGTCGACGACCGCCGCATCAGCCTCCAGACGATGGCCGTCGACGCCCGCACCGGCCTCGACGGCAAGGTGATCCTGCGCAGCGGCCGACTCCCGCAGCGCGCGGGCGAGGTCCTCGTCACCGAGGTCGGCGTCGACCGGGGTCTGCCCACGAGCGGCCCCCTCACCCTCCGGACCGGCGGCACCGAGCACGAGGTCACCGTCGTCGGCACCGCCCGGGTGCTCAGCGGCGGTGGCGGGACCTACCACCACCTCGTCACACCCACGCCCTTCACATCCGGGCAGGCCGGGGGCGGCTGGATCCTCGTCGGCGACGACCCCGTGACGTGGTCCGACGTGCGCGACCTCAACCGCCACGGCCTGCTCGTCTGGTCCGCCGACGTGCTTCGCGACCCGCCGGACGTCAGCGCGCTCTCGGCCGAGCAGCGCGACATGCTCGTCTTCGACCAGGACCGCACCGGGACCTTCGTCGCCATCGGCGGCGCCCTCCTCCTCGTCATCACGACCCTCCTCGTCGGGCCGGCGTTCGCCGTGAGCGCCGCCCGCCAGCGGCGCACCCTCGCCCTCTCGGCGAGCAACGGAGCGACGACCGCGCAGCTCCGTCACACCGTGCTCGCCCAGGCACTCGTCCTCGGTGCGATCGCCGCGGTCACCGGCGCCGCTCTCGGGGTCCTCACCACGTGGGCGCTGGCCCGGCAGAGGCGCGCGGCCGAGTGGCTCGGGCTCGTCGGCCCCTTCGAGGTGCCCGTCGTCCCCATACTCCTCGTGACCGCGACGGCCGTGGCCAGCGCGATCATCGCCGCCCTGCTGCCGGCCCGCCGTCTCGGACGCCTCGACATCGTCGGCGTCATGAAGGGCCAGAGCGTGTCGCCGCGCCCGAGCAAGGTCGTCTTCCTCGTCGGCGCGCTGCTCGCGGGACTCGGTGGCTTCGCCGTCATCTCGCTCGCCGCGTCGCAGGCCCGAGCCCAGACCGGGGGCGGCGAGGTGCCGATCGTCCTCGCCACCATCGCGCTCGTCGTCGGCGCCGTCATGCTCGCCCCGATGACCCTCGTCGGGCTCGCGCGAGTCAGCTCACGGCTGCCCGTCTCGCTGCGGATGGCCACCCGTGACGCCGGACGCCAGCGCACGCGAAGCGTCCCCGCCATCGCCGCGATCCTCGCCGGTGTCGCGGTCCTCACGATGGTGCTCATCGCCAGCGGCAGCGACGAGGAGCAGCGCCGGCGGGAGTACGTCGCGCAGAACCTGCCCGGCGACACCTCCGTGCACGCCGGCAGCGAGACCCTCGACGCGGAGCGCGTCGAGCGCATCACCGCCGGTTTCCGCGCCGTCCGGCCGGGGCTCGTCGTGTCGCCGGTGTCGGCCGTGGACACGAACGACCCCTGGATGACGTCGTCGACCCCGCCCACGCAGCCCTTCGACCTCCGTGTCCTCAACGTCGTCCCGCCGGGCTGCGCGCCCGAGGAGACCTTCGGCAGCGCCGCGCCCACCGACGCGGCGGAGCAGGCAGGGCCGCCGCCCTGCATGCTCATCGGCACCCAGGGCATGGGCAACGCGCAGATGAGCTTCACGAACGCGGACGAGATCACTCGCCGCCTCACCGCCATCGGCCGCGAGTCGGACGTCGCCGCCGTGCTTGCCGGTGCGGTCGTCATCGGCCACGCCCCCGGGTCAACGAGGGTCGTCATCGACGGCCGGGTCACGGTCATGACGGCGACCCAGCACGTCGACCCGAGGGAGAACGCCGAGGTCGACCCGGCCGGCGCACTCGACGACGTCCGCACGACCACGCTCCCGGCCGTCGAGGTCGAGCTCACGAAGGAGACGATGGGCGCGCTGCTCTCCTCGAGCCTGCTGGCCACGACCGCGACCGCGAAGGCCCACGGCTGGCCGACCCGGACCTCGTTCCTCACGGTGCACGACCCGGCCGGCCCCATCTCGCAGGACCTCTCCGACCGCCTCGGCTACGGCGCCGACGACGACGTCTACCTCATGACCGAGCGCGGCTTCGTCTCGGAGTACGGCACCATCATCGCCGTCCTCCTCGGCATCTTCACGCTGCTGCTCCTCGTCATCACGCTGACCTCGACCGCGCTCACCCTCACCGAGCAGGAGAACGACCAGGCGACCCTCGCCGCCCTCGGCTCCGGCCGCGGCACCCGGCGGGTCATGGCGGCCGCCCAGGCGTTCACGCTCTGCGTCATCGGCGCGGTGCTCGGGGTCGCCGTCGGCATCGTCCCCGGCATCGCCCTCGCCTACCCACTCACCGCCCAGGGGTGGAACCCGCTCACCGGCCAGTCCGTGATCGGCGACCCCGTGCTCGTCTTCCCGTGGCCCGTCCTCCTCGGGTTCGCGGTCGCGGTCCCGGCCGTGGCAGCGGGACTGGCCGCGGCCGGCATACGCAAGGCTCCGGACGCGACCCGCCGCACGGCGTGAGTGACGGCGGGGCCTGACAGACTCCCCGTATGCCGTTCCCACACGACCCGGCCGGACGTCACCGCGCGATCGCGGGCATCTTCACCGAGCGCGCCCGAGGGGTGCGCGACTGGGACGCCCCGTCGCCGGTCGACGGGTGGCTCGCGCGCGACGTCGTGCGCCACCTCGTCGAGTGGTTCCCGGGGTTCCTCGAGGCCGGGGCCGGGGTGCGGCTCGACCGAGGTCCGTCGGTCGACGACGACCCCGTGGCGGCGTGGACGACGCACGCCGACGCCGTCCAGGCGCTGCTCGACGACTCCGAGACCCAGACCAAGGTGCTGAGCAACCGCCACGTCGGCGACGTGCCGCTGCCGCAGGCGGTCGACCGGTTCTACACGAGCGACGTCTTCATGCACACGTGGGATCTCGCGCGGGCGACGGGTCAGCCGGACCGGCTCGACGAGGAGCTCGCCAACGAGATGCTGAGCGGGATGCAGGAGCACGACGAGATGCTGCGGGCGTCGGGGCAGTACGGCCCGAAGGTCGACGTGCCCGAGACCGCGGACATCACCGACCGGCTCATGGGGTTCGTCGGCCGGGACCCCTCCTGGGTCCCGCCGGCTCGCGCCGCCGAGGACCCCGTGGGGCAGGATGGGTGACATGACGCAGCAGCCCGGATCCACCGACCACGAGCAGGGAGCCGAGCAGCGCGAGGTGCACGGCACCGCGACCGTCGGCGAGGACAAGGTCGTCGTTGTCACGCCCGAGGGCATGGGTGTCGCCGAGCGCGCCCCCGAGGAGGGCAAGCCCAACCAGAACCCCGCCGACCTCGTCGAGCAGCCGGCCAAGGTCATGCGCATCGGCTCGATGATCAAGCAGCTCCTCGAGGAGGTGCGCAACGCGCCGCTCGACGAGAAGGGCCGTGCTCGTCTCGCCGACGTGCACGAGCGGTCGATCGCCGAGCTCAAGGACGGTCTCGCGCCCGAGCTCGTCGAGGAGCTCGAGCGGATCGCGCTGCCGTTCTCCGAGGACGCGCCGTCCGACGCAGAGCTCCGCGTCGCCCAGGCCCAGCTCGTCGGCTGGCTCGAGGGTCTCTTCCACGGCATCCAGACCGCGCTCGTCGCCCAGCAGATGGCCGCCCAGTCGCAGCTCCAGCAGATGCGTGCCTTGCCGCCCGGACACTCGGCGGCTCCCGGTCACGGTGGCGGCCCGGGGACCCCGCCGATGGGGATGCCCAACATGCCCGGCGGCCCCTCGCGCCCCGAGGAGTCCCACGGCGAGGGCACCGGCCAGTACCTCTGAGCCGCTCGCCGGCCCGGCCGGCCGGGTCGCTCGCCGCGCGCTCCGGCGTGAGGTGCGGCAGGGTGCCTCTCATGCGCACCCCGCCCCGAACCCTCACCGCTCCCCTGTATGCCGTCGCGCTCGTCGCGCTCACCGCTCCCGTCGCGCTGGCCGCGCCCTCGGGAGGTCCGGCGACCGATGGAGGCGCCGAGCCCCGCGCGCTCTCGTGGACGACGACGACCGTCGACGCCGACCAGAGCTTCCGCGGGCTCGACGCCGTCGACCGCTCGACGGCATGGGTCGTCGGCGCGAGCGTCACCGGCGGGCGGGGCAAGGTCTTCCGGACGAGCGACGGTGGCGCGTCGTGGCAGGACGTCGGCCCGGCCGACGCCACAGGTCTCAACTTCCGTGACGTCGAGGCCGTCGACGCACGGACGGCGACCGTCCTCGCGATCGGCGAGGGCGAGAAGTCGCGGATCTACCGCACGAGCGACGGCGGCGCGACCTGGACTGAGGCCTTCCGCAACGACACCCCGGCCGCCTTCTACAACTGCATGGACTTCTACTCCGACGGCCGGCGCGGTCTCGCGGTGAGCGACCCCGTGGACGGGAGGTTCCGGATCGCCGCGACGCAGGACGGCGGCCGGTCGTGGAAGGTGCTGCCCGACGACGGCATGCCCGACTCCAGCGGCGAGGCCAACTTCTCGGCCAGCGGCGACTGCCTCACGATCTCGGGCGAGCAGGCCTGGTTCGGCTCCGGTGGTGAGAGGTCGCGGGTCTTCTCCTCGCGTGACGGCGGGCTCACGTGGAGCGCGACCGACTCGACCATCCCCGCGGGTGAGGCGGCCGGCGTGTTCGCCCTGGCCTTCCGCACGCCGGGGCAGGGCGTCGCCGTCGGTGGCGACTTCGCCGCACCGGCCGACGGCGTCGACGCGAGCGCCGTGAGCTCGAACCGGCACACCTGGCGCAGCGGCGGCGACCTCACCCACCTCGGCGAGGACGTCTCGTGGCTCGGGCATCGGGTCGTCGTCGTCGGTCAGGGCGGCCCCGTCGGCGGCGCGAGCGTGTCCGACAACGGAGGTCGCACGTGGCAGCGCTTCAGCGACGAGCTCTTCCACACCCTCGACTGCACGTCCGACGGCGCGTGCTGGGCCGGCGGCGGTGGGGGCCGGGTGGGTCGCCTCTGACCTCGCAAAGACAACTCCCCGGTAACTAGCGGGGCCAACCTACGGAAGCGTAGGTTGACCAGCATGACCGCGACGACGTGGAGCCAGACCGACCTGCTGCGTGAGCTCAACCAGGTGGTCGAGACCAACCTCAACCGGCACATCGGCGTCGCGAAGGACTGGTACCCCCACGAGTTCATCCCGTGGAGCGACGGCCGCAACTTCGACGGGCTCATGGGCGGCGACGCCTGGAGCCCCGACGACGCCCCGGTCTCGGACGTCGCGCGTTCGGCGCTCATCGTCAACCTGCTCACCGAGGACAACCTCCCGAGCTACCACCACGAGATCGCGATCATCTTCGGGCGCGACGACGCGTGGGGCGAGTGGGTCCACCGCTGGACGGCGGAGGAGGGCCGTCACGGGATCGCCATGCGCGACTACATGCTCGTCAAGCGCATGGTCGACCCCAAGGCGCTCGAGGACTTCCGGATGACGCACATGTCGCAGGGCTACGAGTCCGCGCACAGCGGCGAGCTCCTCCACTCCCTCGCCTACGTCTCCTTCCAGGAGCTCGCCACGCGGGTGTCGCACCGCAACACCGGGCGGTTCACCGACGACCCGATGGCCGACCAGCTGCTGCAGCGGATCGCGGCCGACGAGAACCTCCACATGATCTTCTACCGCAACCTGCTGGGTTCCGCGCTCGAGCTCGACCCGAGCCAGGCCATGATGGCGATCCGCGACGTCGTCAAGGGCTTCCAGATGCCGGGCACCGACATCCCCGGCTTCCAGCGCAAGGCCGTCGAGATGGCCGTCGCCGGCATCTACGACCTGCGCCAGCACCGCGACGACGTCGTCGCCCCCGTCCTGCGGTTCTGGAAGATCTGGGACATCGAGAACCTTTCGGCCGAGGGCGAGCAGGCCCGCCTCGAGCTCTCCGCCTTCATGGACGACCTCGACACCAAGGCCGCTCGCTTCGAGGACAAGCGCGACACTCTCGCCGCCCGCATGAACCTCTGAGAACCCCGACTTCTTGCCCGGTTGCGCCAGCGAGCGCCAGCGAGCTGGCGCAACCGGAAAAGAAGTCGCGAGACAACGGCCGGTATGCCGGTCAGCGGACCTCGCGGGCCGCGGCCCGTCCCGCTGCGCGACCGGAGAAGAGGCAGCCGCCGACGAAGGTGCCCTCGAGCGACCGGTAGCCGTGCACCCCACCGCCACCGAACCCCGCGACCTCGCCCGCGGCATACAGGCCCTTGACCGGTTCGCCGTCGGCGCCGATCACCTGTGAGTCGAGGTTGGTCTGCAGGCCGCCGAGCGACTTGCGGGTGAGGACGTTGAGGCGCACCGCGACGAGCGGGCCGCGCTTCGGGTCGAGGATCCGGTGCAGCGGGAAGGCCCGCTTGGTGAGCCTGTCGCCGCGGTACTTCCGGGCGACGTGGATCGCAGCGACCTGCGCGTCCTTGGTGAAGGGGTTGTCGACCTGGCGGTCGCGCTCGACCACCTGCCGCTCGATGTGGTCGGCGTCCAGCGGCGCGTCGGGCGTGAGCGCGTTCATCTTCGCGACAAGCTCGCGCAGCGTCGTGGCCTGGACGAAGTCGACGCCGTGGTCGAGGAAGGCCTGCACCGACGGCTGCACCGCCGTCACCGGTCGCTTGAGGATGTCGCGGTAGCTGCGGTCGGTGAGGTCGAGGTTCTGCTCGCTGCCCGAGAGCGCGAACTCCTTGCCGACGAGCGTCCGGTTCGTGATGAACCACGAGTGGTCGTGGCCGGTCCGCCGCAGGTGCGAGAGCGTGCCGAGCGTGTCGAAGCCCGGGAAGTTCGGCGGGGGCAGCCGGTCGCCGTTGCCGTCGAACCACAGCGACGACGGCCCGGGCAGGATCCGGATGGCGTGGCTCGGCCACACCGGGCTCCAGTTGTTGATGCCCTCGACGTAGTGCCACATGCGGTCGCGGTTGATGACCGTGCCGCCGGCCTCCTCGGTGATGGCGAGCATGCGCCCGTCGACGTAGGCCGGGACGCCGGTGATCATGTGCTCGGGAGGGGTGCCGAGGCGCTCGGGCCAGTTGGCGCGGACGAGCTCGTGGTTGCCGCCGATGCCGCCGCTCGTGACGAGGACGGCGTGCGCGGCGAACTCGAAGTCGCCGACGACGTCGCGGTTCGAGGCGACGCCACGCTCCGAGTCGTCCTGTGCGAGAACGGATCCGCGCACGCCGGTCACGGCGCCGGCGGTCGTGACGAGGGCGTCGACCCGGTGACGCGGGCGGTAGATGATGCGTCCGCCGCGGATGTGCTCGCGCACGCGCTCGATGAACGGCTGGACCACGCCCGTTCCCGTCCCCCACGGGATGTGGAACCGCGGCACCGAGTTGCCGTGGCCGCCCGCGCGGCCGTCGCCGCGCTCGGCCCACCCGACGACCGGGAAGAAGCTGATCCCGAACTGCCGCAGCCACTCCCGCTTCTCGCCGGCAGCCCACTCGACGTAGGCACGGCCCCACTGGCGGGGCCAGAAGTCCTCGTCGCGATCCCAGCCGGCCGTGCCCTGCCAGTCCTGCCACGCGAGGTCGAAGGTGTCCTTGATGCCCATCCGCCGCTGCTCGGGGCTGTCGACGAGGAAGAGCCCGCCGAAGCTCCACCACGCCTGGCCGCCGAGGTTCGCCTCGCTCTCCTGGTCGAGGAGGACCACGGAGCGTCCGGCGTCGGCGAGCTCGTTGGCGGCCACGAGACCGGCGAGGCCGGCCCCGACGACAAGGGCGTCAGCGTCCATGCCGCGACCCTAGTGCTTGTTACCCGCCGGTACCACCAGTCCCGCGATCCCGTCCAGTGTCGGACATCCGGGGTCATCGGGCCGCGCGAGGCCCCGATTCCCCGACACCCGACCACCCACATGGACCCGTATGCCGGCCGCTCGCCTCCCGCTCGACAGGCGCCGCGCGCTGCGCGCACCTAGGGTCGCAAGCACCCCGTCCCCTTCCCCGGAGGTCAACGATGACCCGGTCCCTCGCCCGCTCCGCCGTCCTCGCCCTCGCCGGCGGGCTGCTCGCCAGCGCGCTGCCCTTCGCCACCTCCGCGGCGACGGCAGCACCCTCGAGCGAGGTGCCGACCGAGCCGACGTCCGGCGCCTGCGGCTTCACGCCGCTCGAGGACCAGACCTGGTCGACCTTCGTCGGGCTCCCGCAGGACCCGGCCCGCACTCCGAGCCGTGGCACGGCGGGCGTCGTCCTCGAGACCAACCAGGGCGACATCCCGGTCGTGCTGGAGCGCGCCAAGGCGCCGTGCACCGTCCTCAGCTTCGAGTTCCTCACCCGCAAGAAGTACTTCGACGGCACGGACTGCCATCGCCTCACGGCATACACGACTCCGCCGGCGGCGCTCTCCGTGCTCCAGTGCGGTGACCCCCTCGGGACAGGCTGGGGCGACCCGGGCTACGCCTTCGCGGACGAGCTCGACTCGGCCAAGGCCCTCGAGAACTGGCCGGGCTTCCCCGACGGCAGCCGCAAGGTCTACCCGCGCGGCACGCTCGCGATGGCCAACGGCGGGCCCGACACCAACGGCAGCCAGTTCTTCCTCGTCCACGAGGACTCGCGGCTGCGGCCCGACTACACCGTCTTCGGGCACGTCACCGAGGAGGGCATGGAGGTGCTCGACGCCATCGCCGCCGGCGGCATCGACCCGGGCACCGAGGGCAGTCCGCAGGACGGCACCCCCGCGGTCGGCGTGACGATCGAGCGCGCCAAGCGCACCGGGACTCCGTGACCACCCCGACGAGGACGGGATCAGGGCAGGCGGGCTAGGGAGTCGCGACGAGGGTGCGCCAGGGCACCGAGGCGATGCTCTCGAAGACGACGTCGGCGTCCTGTGCAAGGACCTCGACGGGGGTTGTGCCGAGGACCGCGACGAGACCGCCCGCGCCCGCCGCGCGCCCCGACACGAGGCCGGCCGTGGCGTCCTCGACGACGAGGCAGTCCTCGGGCTGGAGCCCGATGCGGGAGGCACCGAGGACGTAGGGCTCGGGCCCCGGCTTGCCGTGCGAGACGTCACTCGCGGTGACGAGCACGGTGGGGCGGGGCAGGCCCGCCGCGGCGATGCGCACCCCGGCGAGCTCGTGCTCGCACGACGTGACGATGGCGTGCGGGACGCCGAGCTCGTCGAGCAGCTCGAAGACCTCGCGAGCGCCCTCCAGGGCGACGACACCCTCGGTGTCGGCCAGCTCGATCTCACGGATACGGGCGTGCGCGGCGAGCTGCTCGGCCTCGGAGCGGTCGGCCATGACGTCGAGGATCGTGTTCATGCTCGTGCGGCCGTGCGAGCCGACGAGGGCGGCGGGCTCGACCCCGACCTCCTCGCACCACCGCATCCACGACCGCACGACGGCAGGCGTCGAGTCGATGAGGGTGCCGTCCATGTCGAAGAGGACGCCGCCGAACGCACGCTCGGACAGGGCTCCGGCCAGGGGTGCACTCACCGGCTCAGCCTAGGGTTGGGCCATGGCGCCTCCGACCTCGGGACACGTGCGGGGCGCCCTCGCGACCGCGACGACGGCGTTCGTCGCCCTCGTCGGCGGCTGGATCTGGGCCGCGATGCAGCAGCCCGACGGCTACGACGCCGTCCGCGAGTCGATCAGCGCGCTCGCCGCCTCCGAGACGCCGCACCGGTGGATCATGACGGCCGCGCTCGTCGTCACCGGCGTCGCGCACGTCGGATCAGCGCTCCTGTTGCCGGGGCTGCGCCGAGCCGGCCGGGCGGTGCTGACCGCGGCAGGTGTCGCCACCGTCCTCGTCGCCCTCGTCCCGCTCCCCTCGCGTGCCGAGGGGTCGGCCGTCCACACCGTCGTCGCCGCGCTGAGCTTCGTCCTCCTCGCGGCGTGGCCGTGGTTCGGGGCCGACGAGCGCGCCACCCCGCTGCTGCGTCCGGCGGTCGCCCGCCCGGCCTCGATCGTGCTGCTCCTCCTCGTCGCCTCACTCCCGCTCGGGGTGGGCAGCGGACTGCCGTTCGGTGCGCACGAGCGCGTCGTCGCGGGCCTGCTCGCCGCCTGGCCTCTGGCGACGGCCGCGGTCGCGTGGTGGGCCATGGGGCACCGCATCGGCGACCGGAGGGTGCGCCGCGTCGTCACCGTCGCTCTGCTCACCGTTGCCTGCGCGGCCGGCGGGGTCGCGGCCACCCGGCTCGCCCCGGCCACCGCCGAGACGACGCACTACTCGGCGCAGGTCCAGCTGTCGATGGACCCGCGCGACTCGACCCGGCTCGTGGCCCGCACCCTCTTCGGCGACATCGACGTCGGCTTCACCGGGCTCGCGCCCGGCATCGAGGCCACCCCGCAGGTCAAGGCCTCGATCGCCGACCTCCTCAGCCGTCCGCAGATCACCGTGTCGAGCCTCCAGCCCGGGCCCCTCGAGCTCAACGCGGCGATCGTGCGGGCCGCACGCGACGTCGGCATCCGCTTCGCCCTCGGCGCCCTCGCCGTCGCCGCCCTCTGGGTGCTCCTCCGCGCGATCGTGCGCCGGCGCCGGCCCGGCGCCTGGGCGTGGGCCGGGGCGACCACCGCCTGGGTCGTCGCGTGCGGCGCGACCGGCCTTGGCATGTGGCAGACCTACCAGCCCGAGCGGCAGCACGAGTTCACCTCGACCGGCGTGCTCGGCACGGTGCAGCGCAACCAGTCGCTGCTCTCCGACGTCGAGGCCCGCACGGCGCAGGTCTCGCCCTACCTCCGCAACCTCATCGCGCTGTCGTCGGCGCTGCAGGACAAGTACTCCCCGACCGAGCTCGCCCAGCCCACCGCGCTGCGCGTCCTCCTCGTCTCGGACCTCCACGCGGGCAACCAGTACGCCCTCATGCGCACGATCGTCGAGGAGGAGGACATCGACCTCGTCGTCGACACCGGCGACCTCGTCAACTTCGGCACGGTCGCCGAGGGCAACGCCTCGGGCATGTTCGCCGGCATCGCCTCGGTGCCCGTGCCCTATGTCTTCGTCCGCGGCAACCACGACGCCACGTCCGCGACCGACCGGGCCGTCCTCGACCGCATGGCCGCCATCCCCAACGTCGTCCTCCTCCAGCCCGACGACGAGACCTACACGGTCGTCGAGGCGGGTGGCATCCGGATCGCCGGGTTCAACGACCCACGGTGGTTCGGCGACGACGGCAAGCGGAGCAAGGACAAGCAGCAGCCTGCCAAGAGGGCGTTCGTCTCGGCGTTCGAGGAGCAGGACCCGCTCGACCTCCTCGTCTCGCACGAGCCGTGGGCGGTCCAGGACGTGCCGCGCGCCGACGTCGCCGTCAACGGCCACATGCACACCCCCGACCTCGAGGGGAACCGGATCCAGGCCGGCACCTTCACCGGCGGCGGACCGCTCACACACTTCGTCGGCAGCGAGGACGGCGAGGAGCTCATCGGCCAGCCGTCGGCCTTCGACGTCCTCAGCTTCGGCGAGACGTGCCGGCTCACGTCGGTGACCCGCTACCGGTTCCGCAACGTCATCGAGGGGCGGCCGGCATACGACGATGTCAGTCTCGTCAACGGCAGCCGCATCGACACCGTGACCGAGGACGGGCGCACGTGCGAGAAGCCGGAACCCGGCGCCGGTGTCCTCGACGCCCTCACCCTGACGGAGGTCCCGGCGAAGCCTCCCGCCGCCGAGTGAGCTCGCCCGATCCTCGTATGCCGTTCACTCGCCTCGCGTGCGCGCGCTCGCACCTCGTGACGTGAGCGCTCCGGCGAGGCCCCGGACGAGGTGGCGGTCGATCCGGCCGTCGCCAAGGCCGAGCTCGACGAGGGTGTCGAAGACCCGGCGGTCGTGAGCGGCCGCGGTGATGCCCGCGTCGACGACCCGGGACGACTGCGAGAGCCGGGCCGCGAGCCACGTGTGTCGGAAGTGGCTGCCGAGGAGCCGCCGGACCTCGGTGCGGTGGACGGCGCCGGCGTCAGCAGTGCGACCGAGCCGGACCGCACGGGCGGCGGTGCGGCCGGCGAGGATGCCGGTCGCGACGGCGTAGTAGATGCCCTCCCCGGTCATCGGGTTGACGAGCCTGGCGGCGTCCCCGGCGAGGAGCACCGGTCCGTCGGGCTGGTCCCACCGCCACGTGCTCAGCGGCAGGTGGTGGCCGATCCAGTCGGCGCCGGATGTCGCGGCGCCGGGGACGAGCTCCTCGAGCTGGTCGAGGAGGAGGCGCCGGCTCGGCGGGCTGCCACCCTCGCCCGGGAGCAGCTCGCCGTAGCCGACGTTGACGAGCCCGTCGCCGCGGTCGAACGCCCACGCGTAGGAAGGCTGTCGCCGCGAGCCGTAGCGGATGACCTGGCGGCCACGGGTCTGCGGCGTGACCGGCGCGTAGCCGCGAATGGCGAGCGCGCGCGACTCGCGGCGACGCCCGAGCAGCCGCTCCCGGACGAGCGAGTGGGCGCCGTCGGCGCCGACGACGACCCCGGCGGTGAGGTCGCCGAGGGCACCGGAGACGACGACCGGGTCGGTCGCCAGCGAGGTGACGCGGTGCCGTCGCAGCTGCGCGCCGGCGGCAACCGCGCGCTCCACGAGCCGGGCGTCGAGGACCGAGCGCGGGACGACGTGGACCTCGCGCGCCATGTCGCCCTCGACCCGGACGTCGCCGTGCGAGAGCTCGAGCCGCGTGATCGGCGCCCAGTCGTCGACGACGTCCGCGGCACCGACCGTCGCCAGGGCGGTGAGGACGTGCGGGGCGATGCCGTCGCCGCACGACTTGTCGCGCGGGAAGTCAGAGCGGTCGAGGAGCAGCACCCGCAGCGTCGGGTCCTCGGTGAGGGCACCGAGCGCCGCGGCCGAGCCGGCCGGACCGGCGCCGACGACGATGACGTCGGCGTCGGTGCTCGCGGTCGTGCTCGCGCTCATCGGAGCCGTCCGAGTCGCCGGTCCAAAACGGATTTCGACCGGGACCCCACCCCCGTCCGCGTCCGCGTCCCTGACCGCGCCACGTCGCCGACCACGCTCAGTCGGTCCGGAGCAGGTCGTCCCGCCACTCCGTGGCCTCCTGCTCGCCGTGGCCGCGGGCCAGCTCCTCCTCGCGACCGCGCAGCTCGACGCGGCGGATCTTGCCCGAGATCGTCTTGGGCAGCTCGCCGAACTCGAGGCGGCGCACGCGCTGCCACGGCTGCAGGTGCTCGCGGGCGTGCGCGAGGATCGAGCGTGCCGTCTCCTCGTTGGGCTGGTGCCCGGGCGCCAGGACGACGTAGGCCTTGGGCACGGCGAGTCTCACCTCGTCCGGCGCCGGCACCACGGCCGCCTCCGCCACCGCCGGGTGCTCGATGAGGACGGACTCGAGCTCGAACGGGCTGATCTTGTAGTCGCTTGCCTTGAAGACGTCGTCGGTGCGACCGACGTAGGTGATCCAGCCGTCGGCGTCGATGCTCGCCACGTCGCCTGTGTGGTAGAGCCCGTCGGCCATCGCCTCGGCGTTGCGCTCGGGGTCGCCCTGGTAGCCGGTCATGAGCGGCAGCGGTCGAGCCGCGAGGTCGAGGCACAGCTCGCCCTCGTCGACCCCGCGCTCCCCCGTCGCCGGGTCGACGAGGACGACCGGGCACCCCGGCAGCGGGCGCCCCATCGACCCGGGCTTGACGAGCGACCCCGGGGTGTTGCCGACGACGGCGGTCATCTCGGTCTGGCCATAGCCATCGCGCAGGGTGAGCCCCCACTTCTGCTGGACCTGCGCGATGACCTCGGGGTTGAGCGGCTCACCGGCGCCGATGACCTCACGCAGCGACCCCGGTCCCTCCGACAGGTCGGCGTTGATGAGCATCCGCCACACCGTCGGCGGCGCGCAGAAGGTCGTCACCTCGTGGTCGCGCAGCACCCCGAGCAGGGCTCCGGCGTCGAACCGCGTGTAGTTGTGCACGAGGATCGTCGCCTCCGCGATCCACGGCGCGAAGAAGCACGACCAGGCGTGCTTCGCCCAGCCCGGCGAGCTGATGTTGAGGTGCACGTCGCCCGGCTGCAGCCCGAGCCAGAACACCGTCGACAGGTGGCCCAGCGGGTAGGACACCTGCGTGTGCTCCACGAGCTTCGGCCGGCTCGTCGTCCCCGACGTGAAGTAGAGGAGCAGCGGGTCCCCGGGCGCGGTGCCGGGGTGGGGCAGCGGAGGCGAGTCGACGGCATACGCGTCGTGGAGGTCGTGCCAGCCGTCCGCGGGACCGACGCTGATGCGCGTGATGTCGCCCGGGATGCCGGCGAGCTTGTCGACCTGTGACGCGTTGGTGATGACGTGCCGCGCGCCGCCGCGGGTGACGCGGTCCTCGAGGTCTGCGGCTCCGGCGGCGGACGTCGTGGGCATGATGACGGCGCCGAGCTTCATCACCGCGAGCATGCAGTCCCAGAGCTCGACCTGGTTGTCGAGCATGAGGATGACCGGATCCCCCTGTGCCACACCGCGTTCGGCGAGCCAGTGGCCGACGCGGTCGGACCGGTTGGCCATCGCGTCGAAGGTGACCTCGCTCGAGCTCCCGTCCTCCTCGACGAGGACGAGAGCCGTGCGGTCGTTGCCGCGGGCGATGACGTCGAACCAGTCGACCGCCCAGTTGAACCGCTCGCCGAGGTCGGGGAAGGCGAAGTCGCGCACGGCCTCCTCGTGCTTTCCGCGCCAGCCGAGGATCTGGTCGCGCGCCGCCCGGTAGAGGTCGGTGGCAGGGTTCGCGGGCGCGGGCGTCGTCGTCATGCGCTCACCCTGCCTCGCGGGAAGGTCGCGCGCCAGCGGTCGAGCCGACTCGTTGCGTCAGGCGGGGCCGGAGCAGACGGCGGTCCGGTATGCCGTGTGCTCACCAGGGCCCTTGCCGCACGACAGCGGTGCCGGCGGGAGCGCCTCCGCGGTGACCTCGACCCAGGTCGTGTCGGGCAGCGGGTCGTCGCCGATGACCTCGACCCGCGTCACCGTCTCGGAGACGACGTCGACGGTCCCGGGACGGGCGGCGGTGATCGGCGCGGGTCCGTGCTCGGCGAGCACCCAGCCGGTCGCGGCCTGGACCGCCGGCGACCAGCGCGCCAGTCCGCGGAGGTGGCGCGTGTCGACCTCGCCGGCGCGGTGGGACCTCACGATGTCGACGGCGTCTGCCATGTCGACCTTGCCGAAGCAGGTGCCGTCAGGCATCGAGAGGAAGGTCCCGGCGAACCGGTGACCGCTGAGGTGGGTGCACTCCCAGACCTCGTCGGGCCACACCTTGGCGAGCGCAGCGGTGATCGGGCGGCCGCGCAGCGCGCAGCAGGCGTCGCGGGTGCCCTGCGTGCAGACGAGGAGCATCGGCTCGGCGAGCGCCTCCGACTGAGCCAGCGGCGCGCCCATCGCGGCGACGGCGGCGAGGAGGTCGTCGCTCGTGCGCCACGTGCCGGTGACCCAGGTCCCGTGGGCCGAGTCGACGGCATACCAGGATGGCGCCTCGCCCGGAGCCCGGCGACCGTGACGACGCACGAGGAGCGACCGGCCCTGGAGCTCGGCGCACCCGGACTCGATCGCAGCGGCGAGGGAGGGGGAGATCGGCGGGGTCTCGAGGTGGTTCTTCGCCCACGGCCCGGGGTGCTCGATGAGGAGCCAGCGTCGCGCGACCGGCGCGGAGCCGAGCATGGGCTCGGAGCTCTCGCGGGCGATGTTGGAGCAGCGGCCGGATTCGGGACTCACGCGCACGATGCTACGTCGGCGCGCCCCCTGCGCACCGGCCCCTCTCGGGTGTCGGGGATCGGGGCCCATCCCGGCCGGCGTGCGCCCGGATCCCCGACACCCGGGGGCGACAGCGCTCCCGGCCAGGGCTTCAGCGGAGGTCGAGGAGGGCGTCGGCGGTGTCGGCGGTCGTGACGAGCGACTCGATGAGGTCCCCCTTGACCGCTGCCGCGATGGCGTCGACCTTGTCGGGACCGTGGGCGATGCCGATGACGTGCCGGATGCCGTGGAGCTGCTCGCCGGTGAGCCCGACGATCCTCGCGGTGAGCGGGGTGTCGACGACGGCCCCGTCGGCGTCGAAGAAGACGCCCGCAGCCTCGCCCACCGCCCCCGACCGGGCGACGGCCTTGCGGTCCGCGGGCTTGAGCACGTCGTGGATCGTCGACGTCCCCGGTGTCCACGCGCCGAGGCCGATGACGGCGAGGGTGACGTCGGCGACCCGGTCGAGGGCCTCCCGGACGGGGGGCTGCCGGCGCATGACCTCGGCGCTCGCGGCATCGTCGAGGAGCAGGGGCGAGTAGAAGACGTGCCGCCCGCCGCCGGCGATCCGGGCCGCGCGCCGGACGACGTCGACCGAGCTGCTGTCCTCCTCGGGTGTGACCATCGCTCCGCTCAGCTGGACGACGGGAATCCTCGGGAGCGACGTCAGCGCGTCGACCATGCGGCTCACGGAGCGGCTCCACGGCAGGCCGAGGACGTCCTTGTCGGTGACGACCTCGCTGAGGAGGGCGGCCGCGGCCGCGGAGACCCCCGGGTCCGCCTGGGCGCCGGACCCCGGCACGACGACGCAGTGCTCGAGCCCGAGGGCATCGCGCAGCCGGGCCGACCGGTCGGTGTCGATCCCCACCGGCGAGACGACCTCGATGCGCACCATCCCGCTCTCGCGGGCCGCGTCGAGGAGGCGCGCGACCTTGAACCTGCTGATTCCCAGCGAGGTCGCGAGGTCGACCTTGGACTCCCCGTCGATGAGGTGACGGCGCGCGACAGCCGCCGCGAGGACGGCTTCCGAGGGACCGAGGGCGTCAGCCACGAGGCACATTCTCCCGACCCGTCGCCCGGGGCGGCAGTCGGTTCGCCGGACAGCCGGGGCGGGCGCACCTGTTGACAGGGCGGCGTCGCTCCGACAGGCTCATGTGTGCAGCATACGCGCTCATTTGAGCATTGCGAGTGCGGAACCCGGAGCAGACGACGAGAACGAGGCAACGATGCCCCCCACCGGATCGCCACTGGAGCCGACCAACCCGACCGCCACACGGCATACGCGACATCGGCGCCGCAAAGCCCGGGTGCTCGCGGTCGCCGGGGCCGCCGCACTCTCCGTCGGGCTCACCGGGTGCGCCGGCTGGGGCGGGGGCAGCGTCGGCGGCGGAGGCGCGAACTCGATCGACGTCCTCATGGTCAACAACCCGCAGATGGTCGACCTCCAGCAGCTCACGGCGAAGCACTTCACCGCCGAGACCGGCATCCGGGTCAACTTCACGGTCCTGCCCGAGAACGACGTGCGCGACAAGATCAGCCAGGAGTTCTCGAGCCAGGCGGGGCAGTACGACGTCGCGACGCTCTCCAACTTCGAGATCCCGATCTACGCCAAGGCCAAGTGGATCGCGCCGATGGACGACTACATCGCGCAGGACACCGCCTTCGACCAGGACGACATCCTCAAGCCGATGACGACGTCACTGTCGAGCGAGGGCAAGATCTACGGCCAGCCGTTCTACGGCGAGAGCTCGTTCCTCATGTACCGCAAGGACGTCCTCGAGGCCAAGGGCGTGACGATGCCCGAGAAGCCGACGTGGCAGGAGGTCGCCGAGATTGCGGCCCAGGTCGACGGCGCCGAGCCGGGCATGAAGGGCATCTGCCTTCGCGGCCAACCCGGCTGGGGCCAGCTCTTCGCGCCGCTGACGACGGTCGTCAACACCTTCGGCGGCACGTGGTTCGAGGAGGACTGGACGCCCAAGGTCAACGCGCCCGAGTTCACCGAGGCCGTGCAGTTCTACGTCGACCTCGTCCGCAAGCACGGCGAGAACGGCGCACCGCAGGCCGGCTTCACCGAGTGCCTCAACAACCTCGTCCAGGGCAACGTCGCCATGTGGTACGACGCGACGTCGGCCGCCGGCTCGCTCGAGGCCGACGACTCCCCCACCAAGGGCAAGTTCGGCTACGCGCCCGCCCCGGTCGTCAAGACCGACTCCTCCGGCTGGCTCTATGCGTGGTCGTGGAGCATCCAGCAGGCGAGCGGGAAGAAGGACAACGCCTGGAAGTTCATCTCGTGGGCGTCGAGCAAGGAGTACGAGGAGCTCGTCGGCGAGGAGCTCGGCTGGACCCGGGTTCCCGCGGGCAAGCGCGCCTCGACCTACGAGAACCCGCAGTACCTCGAGGTCGCCAAGGCCTTCGCCGAGCCGACGAGGGCCGCCATCGAGGCCGCCGACCCGACGAACCCGGGCCTCCAGCCGAGACCGGCCATCGGCATCCAGTTCGTCGACATTCCCGAGTTCCCCGACCTCGGCACGCAGGTGAGCCAGGACGTCAGCTCGGCCATCGCCGGCCAGACGACGGTCAAGGAGGCGCTCGACAAGGGGCAGGAGCTCGCCGAGGACGTCGCCGAGCGCTACCAGAAGAGGAGCCAGGGATGAGTTCCGACGTCTCCCAGACCACCGATCCCGGTATGCCGGACGGTCCCGCCGAGCGTGCCGGCGCACCTCGCGGACGCGAGCCGGGAGAGAACACCGAGCGCGCGACGAGGCTGGCGAGGGCCGGTGACTGGTCGCGGCGGGCACCGCTGCTGCCGGCGCTGATCTTCGTCATCGTCCTCACCCAGCTGCCGTTCATCGCGACGCTCGTCGTGTCGTTCATGAACTGGAACGCCTACTACCCCGACGAGCGCGGGTTCGCCGGGTTCGACAACTTCGCCCGGGTCTTCACCGACAGCAACACCCGCAGCGCCGTCCTCGTGACGATCCTGCTCACGGTGCTCGTCGTCGTCATCAGCCTCGTGCTCGGCATGGCGATCGCGCTGCTGCTCGACCGCAGGTTCATGGGCCGGGGCATCGTCCGCACGCTCATGATCACGCCGTTCCTCGTCGTGCCCGTCGCCGCGGCGCTGCTGTGGAAGCACGCGCTCTACAACCCCGAGTACGGCCTGCTCAACGGCACGCTGACGTTCCTCTTCGGCGACGACGCTCCGCAGCCCGACTGGATCAGCAACAACCCGCTCATCTCGATCGTCGCCGCGCTCGTCTGGCAGTGGACGCCGTTCATGATGCTCATCCTGCTCGCGGGGCTGCAGTCGCGGCCGCTCGACGTCGTCGAGGCCGCCCGGATCGACGGCGCGAGCCCGTGGCAGATCTTCAGGAGCATGACGCTGCCGCACATGCGCCAGTACATCGAGCTGTCGGCGCTGCTCGGCGCGATCTACGTCGTGCAGAACTTCGACCACGTCTTCACGATCACGTCCGGTGGCCTCGGCACGGCGAACCTGCCGTACTTCATCTACCAGACCTTCTACACCGCCCAGGACTACGGACGCGCCTCTGCCGCAGGCGTCGTCGTCGTCATCGGCACGATCCTCATCGCGACCGCCGCGCTGAGAACCGCATTCAGCCTGTTCAAGGAGGAAGGTCGATGAGCAGCACCACAGAGACCGTCGACGGGGCCGAGGTGGCCGACCCCCACCGCGAGCCACAGGCGATCAACCACCACAAGGACCCGAAGTCGCACATCCTGCTCACCCTCGCCGCGTGGCTCTGCGGGCTGCTCTTCGCCCTGCCGGTCGCGTGGATGATCCTCACCTCCTTCCACAAGGAGGAGGACGCGGCGACGAACCCGCCGAGCCTCTTCGCACCGCTCAGCCTCGACGGCTACAAGGCGTTCTTCGACGCCGGCCCGTGGCCGCCACTGGCGAACTCGCTCACGGCGAGCGTCGTCTCGACGATCCTCGTGCTGCTGCTGGCGTTCCCCGCGGCCTACGCCCTGTCGATCCGGCCGGTGAGGAAGTGGACCGACGTCCTCTTCTTCTTCCTCTCGACCAAGATGCTGCCGATCGTCGCCGGCATCCTGCCGATCTACCTCTTCGCGCAGAAGGTCAACCTGCTCGACAACATCTGGCTGCTCATCATCCTCTACACGTCGATGAACCTGCCGATCGCCGTGTGGATGCTCCGCTCCTTCCTCGCCGAGGTCCCGGTCGAGATGCTCGAGGCCGCCCAGGTCGACGGCGCCTCGCTCATGACGACGCTGCGCAAGGTCATCGCACCGGTCGTCATGCCGGGCATCGCCGCAGCCGCTCTCATCTGCTTCATCTTCAGCTGGAACGAGCTGCTCCTCGCGCGTGTCCTCACCGGGACCGTTGCCGGGACGGCCCCCGTGTTCTTGACTGGGTTCGTGACCAGCCAGGGCCTGTTCCTCGCCAAAGTGTGCGCAGCGTCGTTCGTCGTCTCGCTCCCGGTGCTCGCCGCCGGGTTCGCGGCGCAGGACAAGCTCGTCCAGGGCCTGTCCATGGGTGCCGTCAAGTGAGCGCCCCCTCCGCTTGCGTCCGCAACTGTGGTGGCCAGAGCGTCACTTTGCCGGACGTTGCCGTATGCCGTCCGCCCACCTGCGTTTGCGTCCGCAACTGTGGTGGCCAGACCGTCACCGTGCCGGACGCAAGGGTGGAAGGGTGATCACGTGAAGCTCAGCCAGGCAACGCTCGGCGACCTGCCCGCGGAGGTGGCGCGGCCGGCATACGACCGGTCGGACGTGACCCCCGGCATCGTCCACTTCGGCGTCGGTGGCTTCCACCGCGCGCACCAGGCGATGTATCTCGACGCGCTCATGAACGACGGCAAGGCCCTTGACTGGGGCATCGTCGGCGTCGGGCTCATGCCCGGTGACGCGAGGATGCGCGACGCGATGGCGGGGCAGGACAACCTCTACACGCTCGTCGTCAAGCACCCCGACGGGCGGCTCGAGCCCCGCGTCATCGGGGCGATGGTCGGCTACCTCTTCGCGCCCGACGACGCGGGCGCGGTGCTCGACCGCATGGTCGACCCGGCGACGCGGATCGTGTCGCTCACCGTGACCGAGGGCGGCTACCACGTCAACCAGGTCACGGGTGAGTTCGACGCGAACGACCCTGTCCTGCAGGCGGACCTGGCGGCCGACCTCGCCGGCGGCGACGCGCCGCAGAGCATGTTCGGCTTCGTCGTCGAGGCTGCTCGGCGCCGCCGCGAGGCCGGCACCGAGCCCTTCACCGTGATGTCGTGCGACAACCTGCCCGGCAACGGCGACGTCGCGAAGAAGATGATCGTCGCGTTCGCCCGGCTCAAGGACGAGGACCTCGGCGACTGGATCGAGGCCAACGTCGCCTTCCCCAACTGCATGGTCGACCGGATCACGCCGGTCACCTCGCAGGAGGACATCGCGGCGCTCGCCGACCAGTTCGGGGTCGAGGACGCGTGGCCGGTCGTCTGCGAGCCCTACACGCAGTGGGTGCTCGAGGACCACTTCCCCACGGGCAGACCGCCGTTCGAGGACGTCGAGGTCCAGATCGTCGACGACGTCGTGCCCTACGAGCTCATGAAGCTGCGACTGCTCAACGCGAGCCACCAGGCCCTCTGCTACCTCGGCTACCTCTCCGGCTACCGCTACGCCCACGAGGTCGCGCAGGACCCGCTCTTCGCCGGCTTCCTCCTCGGCTACATGGAGGAGGAGGGGTCGCCGACGCTGCCCGAGGTGCCCGGCGTCGACCTCAACGTCTATCGGCGCCAGCTCATCGAGCGCTTCGCCAACCCCGAGGTCCGCGACACCCTCGCGCGGCTGTGCGCCGAGAGCTCGGACCGCATCCCCAAGTGGCTGGTGCCGGTCATCCAGGCCAACCTCGAGTCCGGTGGCGCCTTCGAGAGGTCGGCGCTCGTCGTCGCGTCGTGGGCCCGCTACGCCGAGGGCGTCGACGAGGACGGGCAGCCGATCGAGATCGTCGACCGCTTCAAGGACCGGGTCACGGCGGCCGCGCGCACCTACCCCGACGACGAGCTCGGCTTCCTGCGCGACCGCGACCTCTTCGGCACCCTCGTCGAGAGCGAGGCGTTCACGACGGCATACGCGGCGTTCCTCAAGTCGTTGCACGACAACGGCGCTCGCACGACCCTCGAGGACCTGGAGTCCAACCGATGACGTCGGGCGGGCCGCTCGACACGATGCGGGTTGCCGTCCTCGCCGAGCCGGGGTCGATCGCCGTGGAGTCCCGACCGGTCCCGTCGCCGAGGCCCGACGAGGTCCTCATCGAGGTCCGCTCGGTCGGCGTGTGCGGCTCCGACACGCACTACTACGACCACGGCCGGATCGGCGACCACGTCGTCACCGGTCCGCTCGTCCTCGGTCACGAGAGCGCCGGCGTCATCGTGGCGGTCGGTGCCAAGGTCGACCCCGCCCGCGTCGGCGAGCGGGTGGCCATCGAGCCGGGAGTGCCCTGCCGGTCGTGCGCGCAGTGCCTCTCCGGGCACTACAACCTCTGCCCCGACATGGTCTTCCACGCGACGCCGCCGGTCGACGGGACCCTCGCCGAGTACGTCACCCACCCCGCCGCCTTCGCCTTCGCCCTGCCCGACTCGGTGTCCCTGGACGAGGGGGCGATGCTCGAGCCGCTCTCCGTCGGCATCTGGGCGTGCCGGCGGGCGGGGGTCGCGCCCGGTGTGCGGGTGCTCGTCACCGGGGCCGGGCCCGTCGGCCAGCTCGCCGCGCAGGTCGCCTCGGCCTACGGTGCGAGCGAGGTCGTCGTCGCCGACGTCAACGCGCACCGCCTCTCGGTCGCCCGCGACCTCGGCGCCACCGAGGTCGTCGACGTCTCCTCGACCTCGCTCTCCGAGACGTATGCCGGCCGCCCCGGTCCCGACGTCGTCCTCGAGTGCTCGGGCCACGAGGGGTCGACGCAGGCCGCCATCCGGGTCGCCGCGCCCGCTGCCCGGGTCGTCCTCATCGGCATGGGTGGCGACACCCTGGCGCTGCCGCTCGGCGACGTCCAGAACCGCGAGCTGTGGGTGACCGGTGTCTTCCGCTACGCGAACACGTGGCCGACGGCGATCGACCTCGTCGCCTCGGGGCGCGTCCGGCTCGCGCCCCTGGCGACCGGGCACTTCGAGCTCGAGGAGACCGCAGCCGCTCTCACGGCCGCCCGCGACGACGCCCACGCCATCAAGTCGGTCATCCACCCGCACGGCCGCCCCACGGGCGCGACCACCACCGGCGAGAGCGCAGGATGATGACCGCTCGGACCATGCCGGCGGTGCGGCTGCCCGGCGACAGCACCGTCGAGCACGTCACCGTCGACGTCCCCACCCCCGGCCCCGGCCAGGTCCTGCTCCGGATGCGCGCCTCGGGCATCTGCGGCAGCGACATCCGCGCGATTTACCGCGAGCACCTCGGCCACGGTGCCGAGGCCTACCAGGGCGTCGTGGCCGGCCACGAGCCCTGCGGCGACGTCGTCGAGCTCGGCCCCGGCGTGACTACGCTCGACGTCGGCGACGCCGTCGCGGTCTACCACATCACCGGCTGCGGAGCCTGCGACGAGTGCCGCCTCGGCTACCCCATCGGCTGCACGTCACCGACCCGCGCCGGCCACGGCTGGCAGCGTGACGGCGGGCACGCCGACTTCATGCTCGCCGAGGCGGTGTCGTGCCTGCGCCTTCCCCAGGGCGTGACCCACGTCGACGGCGCGTTGGTCTCGTGCGGCTTCGGGACGGCATACGAGGGTCTGCTGCGGGGAAGGGTGAGTGGGCGCGACCGCCTGCTCGTCACCGGGCTCGGTCCGGTCGGTCTCGCCGCCGCGATGCTCGGTAAGCACCTCGGTGCGAGCACGGTCATCGGGCTCGAGCCCAACGCCGAACGCGCCTCTCTCGCACGCGAGCTCGACCTCGTCGACGTCGTCGTCACCGACCCCGCCGACCTCGCCGACGCCGTCGGCGACGCGACCGGCGGGCGGGGCTGCGAGGTGGCCATCGACTGCAGCGGCAACGCCCAGGCACGGCTCGCCGCCCTCACCCACACGGCGGTGCGCGGGCGCTGCGTCATGGTCGGCGAGGGCGGCCGTATCGACTTCCCGGTGTCCGACCTCCTCATCCACCACCAGATCGACCTCCTCGGCTCGTGGGTGACCTCGCTCGGTCACATGGCCGAGCTGCTCGACCTCCTCGCACGCTGGGGCGAGCACCCCGAACGCATTGTCTCGCGCCGCTTCTCGCTCGCCGAGACCAGCGAGGCGTATGCCGTCGCGGCAGAGGGAGCCTCCGGCAAGGTCGTCGTCACCTGGGACTGACGCCCGGTGCCGGACGGCGGGGAGCCGCTCAGGGCATGCCCGGGCGGTGGATCGAGTCTGCGGCCCAGTCGTCGGTGTTGGTGTAGGTACGGGCGTTGCCGGTGAGCATGGCCGACGTCCGTTCGACGGCCTTGGCACCGGTGTCGAGGCTCGTCTCGCTCCTGCCCAGCTCGGTGTTGACCGCGGTCGCGAAGGTGCTCGCGGCCGAGACCTTGCCGAGGTCACCGGCGCTCACCGTGATGCCACCGACGATGTTCGCGGCCCGGGTGAGCGGGCCCGCGGCGGTCTCGAGGTCCTTGGCGGCGCCCTTGAGGGACTCGGGGTCGACGTCGATGTCCTCGCTGAGCCCGAGCGCCTCGAGCGACGTCCGGGTCATGTAGGGGTTGGCCCAGAGGTCCTCGTCGTCGGAGCCGTCCGGGCCGTAGTGGTCGGCCCCCGACTCGTAGGTCGTGAGGATCTCCCCGTCGAGCTCGATGACGCCCTCCGACATGTAGGGCAGCTCGAACGCGTCACCGCGCTCGCCGTTGCCGGGCTCGTCGTCCTGGCGCTCCTGCACGATGAGCCGGCCTGCCTTGTCACGTCCGAGTGACGTGCTGAAGACGTACTCGCCGTCGCGGACGACGACGCCCTGCGCCTGTGGTGGCGTGTGGACGTAGCCGGCCCCGCCGCCGAAGCCCATGTCCCGGATCCACCCGCCGGAGCCGTTCGGGAGATAGCGATAGAGCCTGCCGTCGTCGTCCTCGCCGTCGTAGGCGTTGCCCCCACCACCGATGTCCTTGCTATGGGTGCCGACGTAGAGGGCGCCGTCCTTGAGGGTCCCGTAGGCACCGGCACCGTCCTCGATCTCGGTCGGTTTCCCGATCGGGGCGACCGGCTCGTCGCCGCCCTTGCGCAGGTCGGAGGTGAGGTAGGTGAACACGTGCGACGGGTTGCCGCTCGACGTGACGTAGGTGTACTTGCCGTCGGACGCGACGCCGCCGGCGTGGTCGGGCGTCGGGATGTCGCCGTAGCCGCCGAGCTCGACGTCGACCATCTCGCGGCCGGTCTTCGGGTCGACCATCGACAGGACCGAGAGCTGGTCCCCGTCCTTGGAGTAGCTCGTCTGGATGATCCAGCCCGTCGTCGGGTCGATGCCGAGACCCTGCGGGATGAGGCCGCGGGTGTCGCCGCTCACGCCGAGGTTGGCGATGAGCGGGCCGAGACCGCCACCGTGCTCGAGGAGCCAGTCGGCGGTCTTGTCCATGCCGCGCTTCAGCCACTCGCGGGTGTCGGCGTCGAGCTCGTCGGTGTCGATCTTCTCGCCCTGGGCGAAGGCCGCGACGGTGGCGAGGTCGGCGTTGTAGTCGGCGGAGACCTGGACGAGCGCGCTGTGCACGACGAGCGCGAGGAGGTCCTCGACGACGGTGTTGAGGCCGGCCGGGCGGTTGCGCCAGTGGTCGATGACGTTGCGCGCCCGGGTCTCCATCGACGAGCACTGGCTGGCAGCGGTCCTCAGTGCCGTCTGGATCCGCCCGAGGACGAAGTAGTTGACCTCGATGCCCTGGCTCACGCCGGCGGTGCGCACCTTGTAGCCGGCGGAGGCGGCGCTCGTCCACCTCGGGCGGTCGGCGGCCTCCTCGACGCGCGACGAGGCCTCGTTGACCTTCTTCATCGCGTCGCCGACGGTGTCCGCCTGGCCACGGACCGTCGACGGGTTCCCCGAGACGAGGTCGCGGAACAGCTCCTCCGGGTCGACCACGGCGCTCCCTCCCTTGAGACGGCCGCGGGCAGCAGCCGACCGACGCTCCCCGCATCCAAGCACGGACCGGCCCGTTCGTCAGTGGGGAGCACTCCCCACTGACGCGACGAAGTCGGCAAGGATGGAGACATGGCATCGAAGCAGCTAGTCGCCGGCGTCGACTCCTCCACCCAGTCCTGCAAGGTCGTCGTGTGCGACGCCGAGACCGGCGAGGTCGTCCGGCAGGGTCGCGCACCGCACCCCGACGGGACCGAGGTCGACCCGCAGGCGTGGTGGACGGCATACCAGACGGCGACCGCGGACGGGCTGCTCGACGGGGTCTCCGCCATCTCGGTCGGCGGGCAGCAGCACGGCATGGTGACGCTCGACGGGGCCGGCGAGGTCGTGCGCCCGGCGCTGCTCTGGAACGACACGCGGTCGGCGCAGGACGCCACGGACCTCACCGAGGAGTTCGGCGGGGCCGAGCGTTGGGCGACCGAGGTGGGCGTCGTGCCGGTGGCCTCCTTCACGATCACCAAGCTGCGGTGGCTGCGTCGCGCCGAGCCGGAGTCGCTCGAGCGGACGCGCACCTGCGTCCTGCCCCACGACTGGCTCACCGGCCGGATCCTCCAGCAGGGCAACGGGTTCGAGGGGTGGACGACCGACCGGGGCGACGCGTCGGGGACGGGCTACTGGTCGGCGGGCTCGAATGCCTACCTCCCCGAGCTGCTCGACCTCGCCGTCGGCCGACAGGTGGAGGTGCCACGCGTCCTCGGGCCCACCGAGCCCGCCGGCCGCACCGAGGGTGGGATGGTGCTCGGCCCCGGAACGGGTGACAACGCCGGCGCCGCCCTCGGCCTCGGCCTGCGCCCCGGCGACGCCGTCATCTCGCTCGGCACGAGCGGCACGGCCTTCGCCAGGCACGACGCGGCCGTTGCCGACGCCTCCGGCGCCGTCGCCTCCTTCGCCGACGCCACTGGCGACTTCCTGCCGCTGCTCGCCACGCTCAACGCCGCCCGGGTCATGACCGCCGGCGCCTCGATGCTCGGCGTGGAGCTCGCCGAGCTCGACCGGCTTGCCGCGAACGCCCCGCGGGGTGCGGGTGGGCTCACCCTCCTGCCCTACCTCGACGGGGAGCGCACCCCCAACCTGCCGTCGGCGTCGGGCACCCTCGCCGGGCTCACCCGTGCCAACGCCACACCCGAGAACCTCGCCCGCGCCGTCGTCGAGGGCATGGTCGCCAACCTCGCCGAGGCGCTCGACGCCCTGCGCGGTCAGGGCGTCGACGTCGAGCGGGTGCTCCTCATCGGCGGGGCGGCTGCCTCGGCTGCGGTCCGGTCAATGGCGGCCGACCTCTTCGGGGTGCCGGTCCATGTGCCCGCGTCCGGTGAGTACGTCGCGCTCGGCGCCGCCCGCCAGGCCGCCGCGACGCTGGCCGGCACCGACCTGCCCGAGTGGGAGGTGCGCACCGAGGCCGTCGTCGAGCCCTCGGCCGACGCCGCCGAGGCGACGGCCGCGCTGCGCGGTCGCTACGCCGAGCTGCGCGAGCGCCTCCACGGCTGACCTGGGACTGATTGCGCAGCAGCGACACCGAAACCCCGTTTTCGGCCCTGCTCGTGTCGCTCCTGCGCAAGAAGTCGGGGAAGAGGGGCCGCGGGGGCACCTAGTCTGTGCGCGTGAGTGCCACCCTCGTCGCGAAGGACCTGTCCGGGGGTCACGCCCACCGCACCCTCTTCGAGCATCTCGACCTCACCGTCGCCCCGGGTGACGTCGTCGGCGTCGTCGGCGCCAACGGCGCGGGCAAGACGACCCTGCTCCGCCTGCTCGCCGGCGACTCCGTCCCGCTGGCCGGCTCGGTCACCACCGCCCCGAGCGACGCGTTCGTCGGCTGGCTGCCGCAGGAGCACGAGCGCCTCGCAGGTGAGAACGTGAGTGGCTACATCGCCCGGCGCACCGGCGCCACCCACGCCACCGAGGCGATGGAGGCGGCCGCAGCAGACCTGGCCGTGGGCACCCAGGGAGCCGACGCGGCATACGCGACCGCCCTCGACCACTGGCTCGCGAGCGGCGCCCCGGACCTCGAGGACCGCATCCCCGCGGTCCTCGGCGAGCTCGGGCTCGACGTCGGCGGCGACGCCCCCATGACCTCGCTGTCGGGCGGGCAGGCGGCGCGAGCGGCACTGGCCGCGCTGCTGCTGAGCCGCTTCGACCTCGTCCTGCTCGACGAGCCCACCAACGACCTCGACCTCGCCGGGCTCGAGCGGCTCGAGGAGTTCGTCACCGGGCTGCGGGCCGGCGTCGTGCTCGTCTCGCACGACCGCGAGTTCCTCTCACGGGTCGTGACCCGCGTCGTCGAGCTCGACCTCGCGCAGAACTCCGTGGCCGTCCACGACGGTGGCTACGACGCCTTCCTCGAGGAGCGCGAGATCGCCCGCCGGCACGCGCGCGAGGCCTACGAGGAGTACGCCGAGACAAAGGCCGACCTCGAGTCGCGCGCCCGCACCCAGCGCGAGTGGAGCAGCAAGGGCGTCCGCAACGCGATGCGCAAGAGTCCCGACAACGACAAGATCCGCCGGGCCGCCAGCATCGACTCCGCCGAGAAGCAGGCGCGCAAGGTGCGGCAGATGGAGTCACGCATCGCCCGGCTCGAGGAGGTCGAGGAGCCGCGCAAGGAGTGGGTGCTCCAGTTCTCCATCGGCAGCGCGCCGCGGTCGAGCTCGGTCGTCGCCACCGTGGCCGACGCGACCGTGCGGCGCGGCGACTTCGAGCTCGGACCGGTCACCCTCCAGGTCGATGCCGGCGACCGCATCGGCATCACAGGACCCAACGGCGCCGGCAAGACCACCCTCCTCGGCCTGCTGCTCGGGCGCATCCCCCCCGACGCCGGACGGGCGAGCCTGGGCGCGAGCGTCGCCGTGGGCGTCATCGACCAGGCACGCACGGGCCTGCGCGAGGACCTCACCCTCCACGACGCGTTCGGCGAGGTCGTGCCTGACCTCGCACCTGCCGACCGCCGGACGCTGCTCGCCAAGTTCGGGCTGCGTGCGGACCAGGTGACGAGCCTCGTGTCACGCCTTTCCCCGGGCGAGCGCACCCGCGCGGCCATGGCCCTGCTCCAGGCGCGCGGGGTCAACGTCCTCGTGCTCGACGAGCCGACCAACCACCTCGACCTGCCCGCGATCGAGCAGCTCGAGGAGGCGCTGGCCGCCTACGACGGCACTTTGCTCCTCGTCTCCCACGACCGCAGGCTGCTCGACAACGTCGAGCTCGACCAGCGCTGGCACGTCGACTCCGGCCGGGTCACCCTCCACTGACGTCCGCGGGGACGAGGAGTCCCGCGAGCGCGAGCCGTCGCCTCAGCGCCGGGTCGAGACCCGCAGCATCCCGTATGCCGTCCAGCACCTCCGCGACCGCGTCGCGTTCGTCCGCCGTCACCTCGAGGCGTCCGACCCGGCTGACGAGGACGAGGTTGTCGCCGGTGCCCTCCCAATGGGCGGCAAGGTGGCGGCGCGGTCGCCACGTGGTCGGGGCGCCACGCTCGCCGTCGCGTTCGTCGTCGCGCTCGTCTCGGGTCGCACGCTCGACCTGGTCGAGGACGCCGAGAGGCTCGGCGCGCTGGGCAGCGCGCACCTGCGGACGGAGCGCCTCGACGATCTCGTCGACACCGATGTCCTGGAGGGCCTTGGCGACGAGGGACCGCACGACCTCGGCGTCGTCGCCGAAGGCGACCTCGGAGCCACCGGACGTGCCGGGTGAGACAGGCAGCGAACGCCGCGCCTCGACGTCGTCGGTGAGCCGGTCGCCGATGCGGGCGAGGACGGCGTCGACGAGGTGGCGTCGGGTCCACGTGTGCACCCCGATGGTGAGGTGGATGCTCGTGCCGCCGAGAGCGGTCGCGGAGTGCAGCCAGCCGCGCGGGAGATAGAGGCAGTCGCCGGCACGCAAGGTCTCCTCGAGGAACGGCTCGGCCTGCGCCGCCCGCTCCACGGCGGCGCGCCGACGCTCCCACGGCTGGTCGCGCAGCGGGGACTCGAGGACCGGTGGCCGGATGCGCCAGCGCTTCTCGCCCGCGACCTGGAGGACGAAGACGTCGTGCACGTCGTAGTGGTCGGAGAAGCCCTGGTTCTGGGGTGGGGTGACGTAGGCGTTGACCTGGACGGGGTGACCGAGGTCGTCTGTGAGCGCCGCCGCGAAGTCCTGGACCGGCGCCCAGCTCCGGTGGAGGGCCTGGAGGACGAGCGTCGCTCCCCCGGCGAGCTCGCGCAGCACCCGGTCCTCGCTCAGCTGGTCGCCGATGCCGGCGCCGACGCCTCCGCCGAGGGTGAAGGTGCGGTCCGCGAGGGTCGCGCCGTCCTTGGCCATCCGTGCGAACGGCGTGCGCAGCGCACGGCGCGCGACGAGCTCGTCGACGGCGTCGGGGCCGAAGAGGTCGGCGAAGTCCCGGGGCAGGTCGTCAGCACGGGTGAGGAGGGGTGCGCGCGACCAGACGCGGTCGGCGAAGTCCGCGGCCGGCATTCCGACGAGGCGGGCCAGGGCAGGTGAAGCCGCGGCCGGGGACAGGGTTCCCGGCCGCGGCTCGTGGGGCTCGGTCACTGCGACCTGTCGGCCCCGCCGTCTGCGCCACCGTCGTGCTCACCGGGCGTGCCCGACTGGCCAGCGCCGCTGTCGGCCGGACCCTCGGCGTCACCGCCCATCCCGGCGTCGCCCGAGCCGCCGACGGCGCCCATCGCGCCCTCGCCGCCGTCGGCGCCGCTCATGCCACCGGAACCGCCCGTGCCACCGGAACCGCCCATGCCACCGTCGGCCCCGCCGTCTGCGCCACCGTCGTGCTCACCGGGCGTGCCCGACTGGCCAGCGCCGCTGTCGGCCGGACCCTCGGCGTCACCGCCCATCCCGGCGTCGCCCGAGCCGCCGACGGCGCCCATCGCGCCCTCGCCGCCGTCGGCGCCGCTCATGCCACCGGAACCGCCCGTGCCACCGGAACCGCCCATGCCACCGTCGGCCCCGCCGTCTGCGCCACCGTCGTGCTCGCCGGGCGTGCCCGACTGGCCTGCGCCGCTGTCGGCCGGACCCTCGGCGTCGCCACTGCTGCCGGAGCTGCCCGAGCCGCCACCACCCTCGCCACTGTCGTCGCCGCCGCCCGCGCCGCTGAGGCCGTCTCCGCCGGAGCCACTGAGGACGCCGCCGTCGGCCCCGCCGTCTGCGCCACCGTCCTGCTCACCGGGCATGCCCGACTCGCCGGCGCCGCTGTCCGCGGGCCCCTCGGCGTCCGAGCGCCCCAGGTCCCCCGAGCTCTGCATTCCGCCGGTGCTTCCCTCGTCGCCCTGGCCCATGTCGAGGCCGCCTTCCGGGTCCGTGCCACTCTGGTCCTGCGTCATCGCGTACCTCCTGTGGTGTCCGGCACCGGACGGCGCCAGTCCCCCCTGTCTACTCCTCGGCGGAGCGCGCGCGGTTCGGAAGCATCAGGGCAAAATCGCAGGTCAGGCCGTCGAACCCGGCTCGAGCCGCGACCCCGGCGCCACGTCCGCACCACGCGTCACTCGGCTGTCGCGACCCATGAGGACGAGCCGGTCGTCGCCGATCCGCGACCCGGGAGGGGTGGCCCCCACACGAGCCCGCTGCCCGATGACGCAGCCGGTGTCGAGCACCGAGGCCCGCACCTCGGCGCCCGCCTCGACGACGACGTCGGCGAAGACGACGCTGTCCTCGACCACCGCACCCTTGGCGATGCGCACGCCCGGACCGATGACGCTGCGCAGCACCGTGCCGGAGACGTCGGCGCCCGCGCTCACGACCGATGCCGAGACGTCGGCCTCCTTGCGGATCCGTGCGGCCGGCAGCTCGGGCCAGCGGGTGAGGACCGGCCACGCCGGGTCGTCGAGCACGTCGACCCGGCCGGCGAGGAGGTCGCGGTGGGCAGCGACGTACTCGCTCGGTGTGCCGAGGTCGCGCCAGTAGCCAGGAAGGGCGAAGGCGTGCACCGCTCCTTCGTCGACGAGCCGCGGGATGAGGTGCTCGCCGAAGTCGCCGATGCCCGAGTCGGACCCGTCGGAGGAGTCGACGCGCTCGGCCCGCAGTGCCTCGAGCGTCGTCGCGAGCCGCTCGGGCTGGTAGGCGAAGATCTCGGCCGCGATGGTCGAGGCGCCGGGATCGCTGGGCTTGTAGTCGAGACCGGTGACGACGTCGCCGGGGCCGACCGTGACCACCGCCTTGGAGGCGGCCTGCGAGGGGCCCACCTCGGTCGTCACGACCGTGCACCACGAGCCGGTGTCGAGGTGCTGGTCGACGACGTCGCGCAGGTCGAGCGAGAAGACCTGGTCGGCGCTGAGGACGAGGACGACGTCCGCGCCGAAGTTCCGGATCGCGTCGAGGCTGCGATAGAGGTCGTCACCGTTGCCTTCGCTGAAGCCCGCCTGCGACGCAGCGCCGCTGCCCTCCTCGGGCGAGAGCCACTGGAGGCCGCCGCGCGTGCGGTCGAGGTCCCAGGGCCGGCCCGCGGCGACGTGCTTGTGCAGGCTCGTCGAGAGGTACTGCACGCTGAGCCACACGTCGTTGATCCCGCTGTGCGACAACGACGAGAGGGCGAAGTCGACGAGCTGGTAGTGGCCGGCATACGGAAGGGCGGGTTTCGCGCGCTCGCGCGTGAGGACGTCCATGCGTGAGCCCTGGCCGCCCGCCTGGACGATGGCCAGCACCTTCGGTCGTCGCGCCATGGGGTCACTCTGCCGCACGCGTCACAGTCGGTGGGGGCCGCGTGCGCGCATCGCCTAGATTCGGGCGATGACCAGCGATCGGGAGTTCGACCTCGTCCTCGTGGGCGCCACCGGCTTCGTCGGCCGGCTCACCGCCGACCACCTCGCGGAGCACGCGCCCTCGTCGGTGCGCATCGCGCTGGCGGGTCGGTCGGAGTCGCGGCTGGCCGAGGTGCGCTCGTCGCTGACCGGTGCGGCCCGCGACTGGCCGCTGCTCGTCGTCGACACGACCGACGAGGCGGCCGTCGCCGACCTCGCCTCTCGCACCCGCGTGGTCGTGACGACCGTGGGCCCCTACGCGAAGCTCGGTATGCCGTTGGCCTCCGCGTGTGCCGCCGCGGGCACCCACTACGCGGACCTCACCGGCGAGGTCCTCTTCGTGCGCGACAGCATCGACGCCAACCACGAGGAGGCCGAGCGGACCGGGGCGCGGGTCGTCCACTCGTGCGGGTTCGACTCGATCCCGTCGGACCTCGGGGTGTGGGCGCTCGCGCAGCGGGTCGCCGAGGACGGCGAGGGGACGCTCGGTGAGACCGTGACCCACGTCCGGACTCTGCGCGGAGGCGTGAGCGGCGGGACGATCGACTCGATGCGGCAGCAGGCGATCGAGTCGGCCGACCCGGTGCGGCGCCGGGCCGTGACCGACCCCCACGGGCTCTCACCCGACCGGTCGGCCGAGCCGCCGTCGCGCAACCGCACCAAGGACGAGTTCGGGCTGCTCGGCAAGGTGCAGGCGGTGTCGGGCACGCGCTACGACTCGGTGACGAAGCGGTGGGTCGCCCCGTTCTTCATGGCGTCGTTCAACACGCGGATCGTCCGTCGCAGCAACGCCTTGACCGACTGGTCCTACGGTCGCGACTTCCGCTACGACGAGGTGATGGACACCGGGCGTGGGCCGATGGGCGCGGTCAAGGCCGGGCTGACGTCCGTCGTGCTGGGTGGGTTGTTCGCGGGCATGTCGACCGCGCCGACGCGGCGGGTGCTCGACGTCGTGCTGCCGAAGCCGGGCGAAGGGCCGTCGGAGGAGACGATGGCCAACGGCCGCTTCGTCTTCGACATCGAGACGACCACGACGACGGGGGCGCGCTACCGGACCCGCGTGGGGGCGCCCTACGACCCCGGCTACTCCGGCACCGCGATCATGCTCGGACAGGCCGGGCTGTCGCTGGCGTTGGACGAGCTGCCCTCTGCCGGCGGGGTGCTCACGCCGTCGGTCGCGTTCGGTGCCGCGCTGGTGGCGCGGCTCGAAGCCTTCGACTTCGAGTTCACGACGACTCGCCGGTGAGGCTTCCTGCGCGAGCGGACCTCCTCGGCTACGTGGCGGTGGCAGTGCTGACCACGGCGGCGTCAGTGACGGGTCGCGAGCGGTCACACCTCGCGACCAAGCTGCTGCTCGCGCCGACCCTCGCGGCGGGCGTCGTGGCCACCCGTGGGGAGCGGTCGGCCGCTCGCTCGGCGACGCTCGTGGCGGCTCTGGCGGGGTCGGCGATGGGCGACTGGTTCATGAACGCGTCCGGACGGGCGGCTTCGGTGGAGGGCCGGCGGCTCCTCATGAGGCGTGGCGCAGGGGCGTTCGCGGTGCAGCAGATCGGGCTCGTCCGGCTGATGCTCGCCGATGGGGCGCGGCCGCGCGCGGTGCCGTCCACGATCGTCGGCGGCACGCTCGCGGGCCTGGCGGTGGTCGACACGGGAGGTGCCGGACACCCGGACCCGGTGCTCACGGCATACGGGATGCTCCTCGGTTCGATGTCTGCGCTCGCGCTCACCCAGCGCCGGACCGTGGCCCTCGGCGGTGGGCTCTTCCTGCTCTCCGACGCGACGATCATCCTCGGCGAGCACCTCGTGAAAACCCCGCGACAGCGGGCAGTGGTCTCGGGCATCGTCATGTCGACGTATGCCGCGGCGCTCGCCCTGCTCGTCCACGGGCTTCGCGACGAGCACGTGCACCCCGACCCCGTCACAGAGGACGCCACCGCATGATCATCCGCCCCATCACCGAAGACGACTGGGTCGCGTTCTTCCCGACGTTCACCGAGGTCGTCGAGGCGGGTGAGACGTATGCGTTCCCGCTCGGCCTGTCCCTCGACGAGGCACGTGGGTGGTGGGTCGAGTCACCACCGGGCGTGACGGTCGTGGCGGTCGACGAGGCGACCGGTGAGGTGCTGGGGTCGGCGAAGACCGGACCCAACCGGCCCGGGCGGGGGTCGCACGTGTCGACGGCATCGTTCATGGTGTCGTCGGCGGCTCGTGGACGTGGTGTCGGGCGGGCGCTCGGCGAGTGGGTACTGGGCTGGGCGCGCGAGCAGGGCTATGCCGCAATGCAGTTCAACGCCGTGGTCGAGACGAACACCGTGGCGGTGCGGCTGTGGAAGGCCCTCGGCTTCGAGGTGATCGGGACGGTGCCGGAGGCGTTCGAGAGCCGGGCGCACGGGCGTGTGGGCCTGCACGTCATGCACCAGCACCTCTGAGCAGCGCTCGGCTGCCGCGACGCCGCGGGCCCGGCGCGCCCCTCCACGCGCCGGGTGCGCGGGTCAGCGCAGGGAGACGCCGTGCTTCACGGCGTAGTGCCCCGAGTCGCAGGAGGCCGACGACCACGTGCCACCGCTCTGCTTGCGCCACGTGCCGTAGCGCGAGTAGACCTCGTAGCCGCCGGACCACACGGCGCAGCCGACCCGAGCCCGGAACTCCTTGCCGTCGGTGCCGCTGTCGTAGCAGTAGGCGCTGAGCGTGCGGCCGCTCGAGCTGAACTTGCAGTTGAGTGCGGGCGCCGCCTGGGCGGGCGCCGCCGACAGGAGCGAGACGGCGGCCGCGGCCGTGACGGCAGCGGTGGCGAAGAAGGACGTACGGACGGTGCGCATGCGGGCTGGTCTCCCCTGAGGTCTGTCGGATGTCGCCGCTGCGAGCCTGCCACCGGGCGTGCGCGAGAGCACTATCGAGAGCCGAAGTCTGCGGTTTCGTTGGGGTGGGACAAACATCACCTGGCCGCTGCGCGCGCCACCCTCCGACAAGAGTGACCAAGGTTTGCCGTGTCAAGCCGATCAAGCACCCACCGATCCCAACGCAGCCGCGGCACGGCATACGAGCGGGTCGGCCGGTGGGACGATCGGGGGATGCCGATTCCGGACCCACTCGGCCATGCTCTTCTCGCTCTGAAGGGAGCAGCCCCTCAGGTGAGCTTGCGGACGACCCCGAGTGGCAGGTGGCGCATCGCGGTGCCGAGCGGCTTCCACGGCCACGCCGGGACGCGGGCGGTCTCGACGCCCTTCTCGATCGCCTCGACGATGCCGCGGACCCCGGTCTCGGTGTCGACCATGAACTTCGTCCGCTGCTCGACCTTCTCGTTCATCTCCGAGCGGATGTAGCCCGGGAAGATCGTCGACACGGTGATGTCGAGGTCGGGCTTGCCGCGCATCTCGACGCGGATGCCCTCGGCGAGGTGGGCGATGCCGGCCTTGGTCGCGGCATAGGTCGTCACGGTCTTGGGCATGCCCCGCATGGCCGACATCGAGGAGATGACGACGAGGTGGCCGCGCTTGCGCGCACGGAAGATCTCCATCGCCGCCTCGCACTGCGCGAGCGCGCCGATGAAGTTCGTCATCGCCGTCGCACGGTTGGCGGCATATCCACCCACACCGATCGGAGCACCCTTGCCCAGCCCGGCGTTGACGACGACTCGGTCGACGCCGCCGAGCTCGGCGTCGAACTCGTGGAAGACACGGAAGACGGCGTCGTCGTCGGTGACGTCGAGCGCCTTGAGCGAGACGATTCGGTCGGGGTGGGCCGCGACGATCTCGTCGCGCAGCTCCTCGAGCCGATCGACCCGGCGAGCGCAGAGCGCAAGGTCGTGACCTTGGGCGGCGAGCTGGCGCGCGAGCTCCGCGCCGATGCCCGAGCTGGCTCCGGTGATGAGCGTGGTCGTCATGAAAGGCGTTCTCCTCAGCGGGTGGTGAGCAGGTCGGGGACGCGCTCGAGGTGGGAGGTGTCGTTGAAGGTGCGTAGCACCGGTCCCGTTGCACCGATCGACAGGGTCGTGAGCGAGGCGTTTGCGATGACGCGCTGCAGCGACGTCCAGACCGTGGCACCGCCGCCGAGCAGCGCCGCGGCGACCCACGAGATGGCGCCGGCGGAGCTGACGACGACGGCCGTCTCGCCGCGGCCGACGTTGTCCGACAGCGACGTCAGTCCGGCGAGGACCCGCTCACCGAACACCGAGAACGGCTCCTCGTAGTCACCCTCGTGGGCGCCCGCCACCCACCGTTCGGTCGCCACGGCATACATCTCGTCGAAGGCGCGGTGCGGTCGCAGGGTGCGGGCGAGGTCGGCCTTCATGAGCGCCATCGAGCGGTAGGCCGGCTTGTATGCCGTGAGGATCGCGGTGTGTGCGTACTCGTCCCACGCCGGGTCGGTCTCGACCTCGCAAGTCCAGCCCGCCTCGGCGACGAGCTCGGCGGCGGTGTCGCGCTGGCGGCGCATCGACCCCGAGACGACCCGTGAGGCCTCGATGTCGCGCAGGACGAGCTCGCGGCCGACGGTCCGCGCCTGCTCGTGACCGAGGTCGGAGAGCTTGTCGTAGTCCTTCTTGCCCCACGACGCCTGGCCGTGGCGGACGAGGAGGATGCGGCTCATCGGCGACCCTTGCGGTCGGCCAGCCTCGCTCGCCGGACGAGCACGCGGCACCGCAGGTCGAGGTAGAGGACGAACCACCGCATCCGCTTCGCCTGCGGGTTCGTCGTCTCACCGCGGTAGGTGCGGAGGTAGATCTGCTGCGCGATGACGGCGAGCCGGAAGAGCCCGAACACCTCGTAGAAGGCCCACCGTCGCGCGTCCATCGGCAGACCCATGCGGTCGCAGTAGTAGCGGACCGCCTCGACCCGGGTGAGCATCCCCGGCGTGTGGGTCGGCTGCAGCCGCAGCGCCTTGGCCACGGGGTCGTCACTCGCCTGCACCCAGTAGGCCATCGCCCCGCCGAGGTCCATGAGCGGGTCGCCGACGGTGGCCATCTCCCAGTCGAGGACGCCGACGATGCGCGTGGGGTCGTCCTCGGCGAGCACGAGGTTGTCGAAGCGGAAGTCGTTGTGGATGAGCACCTGGCCGACGTCGTCGGGCCGGTTTTCCTCAAGCCACTGCATGACGCCCTCGAACGAGCCGACGTTGGGCGTGCGGGCCTTGCGGTAGCGCGCGGACCAGCCGGTCACCTGGCGTTCGACGTAGCCGGGCCCTTTGCCGAGGCCGCCGAGCCCGGCAGCGTCGACGTCGACCCGGTGGAGCTCGACGAGCGTGTCGAGGGCGTTGCGGCACAGCAGGTTGACGTCGTCCGGCCCGAGCCCAAGCGACGTCGGGACGTCGCGCCGGAGGATCGTCCCGACGAGCCGTTCCATGACGTAGAACTCCGAGCCGATGACCGACTCGTCGCCGCACCACGCGACGATCTCGGGCACTCGGTCGTAGACGGTGCCGAGCGCGGCCTGGATGTCGCTCTCGCGACGCATGTCGTGGGCGCCCCTGGCCTTCGTCCCGCGCGGCGGGCGACGCAGGATGAGGTCGACGGTCGGATAGCGCAGCAGGTAGGTGAGGTTGGACGCGCCGCCCTTGAACTGGCGCACCTCGGGCGTCGCGTCGAGCCCGGTCGCGTCGGGGGCGTTGTCCCGCAGCCACGCCGCGAGCGCCTCGACGTCGAACGCGTCCTCGTCGCGGACGGGCGATCCGAGCTCGTCAGGCATCCCGGGACTTCCGCGCGAGCTTCTGCCCCGCCTTGGTCGCGACCCGGTCGTATGCCGGCCGCACCAGCCGCTTGGTCCAGTAGGCCTGGTGGCCCAGCCGGTCGGTGAGGATGATCCGCTTGCGCCTGTCGATCCCCTTGAGCACGACAGCGGCCACCTCGTCGGCCGTCATCGACGCCCTGGTGATGAGCTTGAGCGCGGTCTCCTCCATGGCGGTGTCCTTGCCCTGGAGCGACTCGTGCAGGTTGGTGCGGAAGAAGGCCGGGCACACCGCCGACACCGCGATGTCCCACGGCGCGAGCTCGAACCCGAGCGTCTCCGAGAGCGCGACGACACCGGCCTTCGCGGCGTTGTAGGACGACATGCCGGGTCCGTGCACGAGGCCGGCGAGCGAGGCGGTGTTGACGATGTGGCCGGAGCGCTGCTCCTTGAACATCGGCGTGAACGTCTGGCAGCCGCGCACGACCCCGAGCAGGTTGATGTCGATGACCCGCTCCCAGTCGGCGATCGACTCGACGTCGATGCGCCCACCGGTGGCGACGCCGGCGTTGTTGACGAGGACGTCGAGCCCGCCCCACGTCTCGCGCACGTGCGCGAGGGCCGCGTCCCAGTCCTGCTGGCTCCGGACGTCGAGACGCAGGTATGCCGTGTCGCCCGGCACGCTGTCAGGCCGGCTCTCGGCGAGGTCGCCGACGAGGACCCGGTCGCCGCGCTCGGCGAAGGCGCGCGCGAGCGCGAGGCCGAGCCCGGACGCGCCACCGGTGATGAGCACTCGGCGACCGGTTCCGGGGTGTGCGGAACGGGAGGAATTGGCGAGTTGTGCACGGGGGGTCATGAGCGGGTCGCCTGCCCGTCGGCATGCGAGGCCCTCTCGGCGTAGGGAGCGAGGAGGATCTTGGCGACGACACCGAGATGGACCTCGTCGGGCCCGTCGGCGAGGCGCAGCGAGCGAGCGTTGGCGTAGGCCGCCGACAGCGGGAAGTCCTCGGACATCCCGGCGCCACCGTGGAGCTGGATCGCCATGTCGATGACGTCGCACGCCATCCGCGGCACGGCCACCTTGATCTCGCTCACCTCGCTCATCGCGCCGAAGGCGCCGACGGTGTCGAGCTTCCACGCGGCGTGGAGGACGAGCAGGCGGGCCTGGTTGATGGCGATGCGCGCCTGGGCGAGCCGTTCGCGGTTGCCGCCGAGGTTGGCGAGCGGCTTGCCGAAGGCGGTGCGGGTCGTCGCCCGCTCGCAGGCCAGCTCGAGCGCCTTCTCGGCGAGGCCGATGAGCCGCATGCAGTGGTGGACACGGCCGGGCCCGAGACGGCCCTGGGCGATCTCGAACGCACGACCCGGTCCGGCGATGACGTTCGTGACGGGGAGCCGGACGTCGGTGAGCGACACCTCACCGTGCCCGATGGGCTCGTCGTGCTGCCCGAACGCCGACAGCATCCGCTCGACCCTGACGCCGGGGTGGTCGAACGGCACGAGCACCATCGAGTGGCGCGAGTGGCGTGACGCTTCGGGGTCCGTGACGCCCATGAAGATCGCGACCTTGCAGTCCGGGTTGCCGACGCCGGTCGACCACCACTTGCGACCATTGAGCACGACCTCGTCACCGTCGATGACGGCGGTGGCCTCCATGTTCGTCGCGTCGGAGGACGCCACGCCGGGCTCGGTCATGAGGAAGGCGCTGCGGATGCGGCCGTCGAGCAGCGGCTCGAGCCACTCGGACTTCTGCTCGTCGGTGCCGTACTTGAGCAGCACCTCCATGTTGCCGGTGTCGGGGGCGTTGCAGTTGAAGACGAGCGGCGCCGAGAAGCTGCGCCCCATCGCCTCGGCGATCGGGGCGTAGTCGACGTTCGACAGACCGGCGCCGCCATCGGTGCCGAACTGCACGGCATACGGGCCCTCGTGACCGGTGGGGAGGAAGAGGTTCCACAGCCCCCGGTCGCGCGCCTTCGCCTGCAGCTCGGCGAGGAGCGGGTGCGCGGGCCACGGGTCCTCGCCGGCCGCGCGACGCCGCGCGATGTCCTGGGCAAGGACCCGCTCCGCCGGCTCGACCTCGGTGTCGACGAAGTCGCGGACACGCTGCGCGAGGTCGAGCGAACGCTCCGACGATGAGAAGTCCATGCACCAGACCCTAGGTGAGCGGTCGCTTAGCCGGTAGTCGGTGTCGCCTTCGCCACGGAGTCCGGCTCACCGATCGCGACCGCCGGGGCCACAACGACGGGTATGCCGTTGAGCACGGCGTTGCCCGAGACGCCCTCGACGCGGGAGGGGTCGGTGAGGTCGTTCATCGACACTCCGGGCACCTCGACCGCGCGGGAGAGGCGGACGCCGGGGCGCCGGTGGCCGTAGCCGTGGGGGAGCGAGACGACCCCGCGCATGACGTCGTCGGTGGCCCGGACCTCGACCTGGACTGACGAGACGTCGGAGGTCACGGTGACGAGGGAGCCGTCGGTGATGCCGCGAACGGCGAGGTCGTCGGGATGCATGAGCAGCTGGTGGCGCGGGCGCCCGCGGGTGAGCCGGTCGGTGTTGTGCATCCAGGAGTTGTTGTCGCGCTGATGTCGCCGCCCGATGAGGAGGAGGTCGTCGCTGCCGGCGGCGTCTCGCAGCTCGGGCAGCCGGGCCCGCAGGGCCGCCAACCCGTCGGTGACCACGGCCGGGGTGAGGACGACGACCTTGTCGCGGGTGGGGAGGCGGTCGGGCAGGCGCGGCTCGAGGGGGCCGAGGTCGACACCGCCGGGGGTGCGGGCCAGGCGCCGGACCGACAGCCCTCGACGCCCGGACCGCAGGAGGACGTCGACGGTGAGGCGCGGCGACGCCCGCAGCCGCACCGCCCGTCGCCACCCGAGCCGCCGTCCGCTGCGCCGGCTCAGCGCGAGGACGAGGTCGCGGGCGATCTCCCACTCGTGCCGCTGGTCCTTGCCGCGGGGGAAGAGCGCCGGCGACCATCGAGCAGTGTTGCGGACCGCGAGCGTGTGGAAGATGAGGTCGTAGTGGTCGCGCTCGAGCGGGCCCGTGGGCGGCAGGATGACGTGGGCGTGCCGCGTCGTCTCGTTGACGTAGGGGTCGATGGCGACCACGGCCTCCAACGCCGCGATCCGCTCGTCGAGGCGGCCCCCCGCCGGAGTCGACGACACCGGGTTGCCCCCGACGGTGAGCAGCGCGCGGATCGCAGGCAGGGGCGGTTCCATCTCCTCGGCCATGACCGAGACGGGCAGCTCGCCCCCGAACTCCGGCAGCCCGCGCACCGCCGAGTGGGTCCGGCCGCGGTGGCCACGCCCGACGAGCCCGCGGCCCACGATGTCGATCGCCGGCGTCGTGAACATCGTCCCGCCGGGACGGTCGAGGTTGCCCGTGATGGCCATGAGGCACTGGATCGCCCACTGACAGAGGACACCGAACTCCTGCGTCGACACCCCCATGCGCCCGTGGACCGCGGCGGAGCCCGCGGCCACGTCACGGGCGAGGCCACGGATCGTGTCGGCCGGGACGTCACTCACCTCCTCCGCGACCTCGGGGGTGAAGTCGGCGACGGCGAGGCGCAGGTCGTCGATCCCACTCACCCATGGTGCCGGGCGCGCGAGACCCTCGGCGAGGACGACGTGGACGAGCGCGAGGAGCACGGCGGCGTCGGTGCCGGGACGGACGAAGTGGTGCTCGTCGGCGACGGCCGCCGTCTCGGTGCGCCGCGGGTCGATGACGACGAGCCGCCCTCCGCGAGAACGCAGCTCGCGCAGCCGCCCCGGGAAGTCGGGGACCGTCCACAACGACCCGTTCGAGGCCATCGGGTTCGTGCCGACGAGGACGAGCAGCCGGGTGCGGTCGATGTCGGGGACGGGCAGGAGGAACTGGTGGCCGAACATCGCCCATGCGACGACGTGGTGCGGCAGCTGGTCGACGCTCGTCGCGCTGAAGACGTACCGGCTGCGCAGCGTGCGCGGGATCATCGTCACGTGGGTGAGCGCCCCGGTGCTGTGGACGTTGGGGTTGCCGAGGTAGGTCGCGACGGCGTCGCGCCCGTGCCGGGCCTGCACCCCGTGCAGCAGGTCGGCGGCGAGCTCGATCGCCTCGTCCCAGCCGATCTCGACGAACTCGCCACCCACCCGCTTGACCGGTCGCCGCAGGCGGTCGGGGTCGGTGTGCAGGTCCTGGAGCGCGACCCCCTTGGGGCAGATGTGGCCGCGCGAGAGCGGGTCGGCGGCGTGCCCCTTGATGCCGACGATCTCCTGACCACGCAGCGAGACCTCGAGGCCGCACATCGCCTCGCACAGCACGCAGGTGATGTGACGGGTCGTCGTGGCGTCGTCGCCCTCGCGCGGTGCCACCTCAGCCTCGGGGGTCGAACCCGGCGCGCGGCCTGTATGCCGGCCGCTCACGTCGCGTGGCCGCTCTGCGGGCCTCGGCCGCGTTGGCTCCCATGAGGAGCCGGGCCTGCTCGAGCCGCTCCCAGCGGAAGGTCCGGCGGTCGCCCGCCGACCACGTCCGGTTGAAGAGCCGCTTGGCAGCGGCGACGGAGTCCGGCGAGCGCTCGGCGATGGTGCCCGCGAGCGCCAGCGCACCGGCATACGGGTCGAGGTTCTCCTCCGTGGCGAGGCCGAGCCGGACCGCCTCGGTGCCCGAGACGGTCTCGCCGGTCATCGTGAGGCGCTTCGCGACGTCCATGCCGACCTGCTGCGAGAGGGCCTGGATGCCGGACATGTCGGGGATGATCCCCCACTTGGCCTCGAGGACGGACCACTTCGCGTCGGGGGTGGTGATGCGGAAGTCGGCCGAGAGCGCGATCTGGAGGCCGCCGCCGAGGCAGTGGCCGTGGACCGCGGCGATGACGGGCACGGGGAGCCGGCGCCACGCCCAGCACGCCTCCTGGAAGGTGTTGGTCCCGCGCCACGGGCGGGGCGCGAAGGCGGCGGCCACCCGCCGCGGCTCGCGCAGCACCGTCGCGAAGTCGAGCCCGGCGCAGAAGGCGTCGCCCGCGCCGGAGAGCACGACCGCCCGCAGGGTCCGGTCGGCGTGGAGGCGCCGGGCGGTCGCGACGAGCTGCTCGAGGGTGTCGAGCGTGAGGGCGTTGAGCTTGTCGGGGCGGTCGAGCGTGACGTGGGCGATGCCGTCCTCGGTGCGGCTGCGGACGAGTTCGGTCATGCCCGAAGACTAGGCCCGGGTCAGGCGGTGCGCGCCGGTGCCGGTCGGGTGTCCGCCCTGTGCTTTCTCAGGCTGAGGCCGAGGACGCCCGCGCCGAGCACGGAGAGGCCGGCGCCGACCCAGCTCGGGGCGGTGTAGCCGTAGCCCGCAGCGATGACGACGCCACCGAGCCAGGCGCCGAGCGCGTTGGCGGTGTTGAGCGCGGCGTGGTTGCTCGCGGCGGCGAGGGTCTGGGCATCCCCGGCGACCTGCATGAGCCGCAGCTGGAGGTTGACGACGAGGATGCCGGCGAGCACCGAGGAGAGGAAGTAGAAGAAGATCGCGGGCAGCCACCACTGGGCGGTGAGCGCGAAGGCGACGAGGTTGGCGCCCATGCCGACACAGCCGATGGTGATCGAGCGCAGGACGGACCAGTCCGCCAGCCGGCCCGCGATGGGCGTCCCGACGAGCCCGCCGATGCCGGAGGCGAGCAGGAAGATCGGCACTGCGCTCGCGTCGAGCCCGGTGACGTCGGTGACCGTAGGCGCGATGTAGCTCGCCATCGCGAACATGCCACCGAACCCGATGGCGCCGATAGCGAGGGTGAGCCCGACCTGGGTCGTCGCGAAGCCCTTGAGCTCGCGCTTGATCGTGCTCTCGAGGTTGCGCTCGATGTGCGGGACGTAGGCGACGAGCAGCCCGATCGTGAGGACGCCGAGGACGGCGACGAGCCAGTAGGCGGCTCTCCAGCCGTACTGCTGGCCGAGCCAGGTCGCCCCCGGGACGCCGGCGACGTTGGCGAAGGGGATGCCGAGCATGACCCGGCTCACCGCACGGCCGGCCTGACCGCGCGCCGCCATGTCGACGGCGACGAGCGCGGCGACGCCGAAGAAGGCCCCGTGCGGCATCCCGGAGACGAAGCGGGCGAGCATGAGCCAGGCGTAGTCGGGGGCGAGCGCGGTGCCGATGTTGCCGACGACGAACGCCACGGTGAGGCCGACGAGGAGCGCCTTGCGGGGCCACGTCGCGCCGAGGACCGCGAGGAGCGGGGCACCCACGACGACGCCCGCGGCATACGCCGAGATCGTGTGTCCCGCCGTCGGGATCGAGACCGACACGCCCCGGGCGATCTCGGGCAGCAGCCCCATGGTCACGAACTCGGTCGTGCCGATGGCGAAGCCGCCGACGACGAGGGCGATGGTGGCGAGGAGGGTATGGCGGGGCGCGGGCACACAAGGACAAGCGTCGGTGAGGCGGTGACATTCCCTACGGGGCGACGACGAGCGGTCGCGTCGGCGTCGACGAGGGGCTGGGCGACCCGACGGGGGCGCGCAGCCCCGCCCGCGCGGCCTCGGCGACGGCGTCGTTGAGGCGGTCCAGGCGGTGGGAGGGGACCTTCCACACGTGCCAGTGCAGCGGGACGTCGACGACGTCGTCGGTGAGCGTGACGAGCCGCCCCTCGGCGAGGTCCTCCCCCACCGAGACGTCGGGCACGAAGAGCCAGCCGACGCCGGCCACGAGGGCGGTGCGCAGCCCGTGCACCGACGGGATCTGCCACGGCGGGGAGGACGGCGTCACGCCCAGCGAGGCGAGGTGGTCCTCCTGGAGGGCGTCGTGGTCGTCGAAGCGGAGGACCGGCAGGTGCTCCCAGTCGGGGCCGCCGCCCGGGAGGGTGTGACGGGCTGCGAGGGCCGGCGACGCGACGGCGACGTAGCGCATCGTCCCGAGGGGGAAGGAGCGGCAGCCGGGCACGAGCGTGGGTTCGGTCGCGATCGCCGCACCGACGGCCCCGTCGCGCAGCAGCCCGAGCGAGTGGTCCTCGTCGACGACGGTGAACCGCAGCCGCGTGTCGTGCCACCCCGACGCCGCCTCGATGAGGTGGACGAGCCAGGTGTCGAGCGAGTCGGCGTTGACCGCGACGCGCAGGACGACCGGCGCCTGCCGCGTCACACCGAGGAGGTCCCTCGACTCGTCCTCGAGCAGCTCGACCTGCCGCGCCAGCCGCACCAGCACGGCACCGGCGTCGGTCGGCGTGCACGGGCTCGCCCGGCGCACGACCACCTGGCCGACGCTCGTCTCGAGGGCGCGCACGCGTTGGCTCACCGCAGACGGCGTGAGGTGGAGCGTTCGCGCGGCGAGCTCGAAGCTGCCGGTGTCGACGATGGCCGCGAGCGCCCGAACCTGGTCGAGGTTCATGAACGAATCTCAACACCCTTCAGCAGGATTCGTTGGACCGTTGGCCAAAGGTGGTCCTACCTTTGGGGGTGGTCCCGGCAACATGGCCGCACGTCCCTGACCCGAAGAGGCCAGCGACGGGTGGTCCAGTCCCACGGGGCCTCCGCGAAGGAGTCTGGCGAGGACTCACCGCACCGGCTGGCGGTGAGTCCTCGTCGCGCGTGCGGCTGGTGTCGGGCCGCGGGGTTCCTGCCCGGCCGTGAAGACACTCGGGCTCCTAGGATTCGGGGATGCGCGCTGCCCTCGTGACCCGACTCGACGGACCCGACGCCATCGAGGTGGTCGACGTCCCCTCGCCCGAGGTGCCGGACGGCCAGGTGCTCATCGACGTCGCCGCCGCCGGAGTCGCGTTCCCCGACGTGCTGCTCACCCGCGGCGAGTACCAGGTCAAGCCACCCCTTCCGTTCGTCCCGGGCGCGGAGGTCGCCGGGTTCGTCCGCGTCGCCCCTGCCGGCAGCGGGTTGGAGGTCGGCGACCGGGTCGCGGCCTTCCCGTTCCTCGGTGGGTTCGCGGAGCAGGTGGTCTGCGACCCCGCCCTCGTCCTCCCGCTGCCCGACGGCGTGACCTTCGACCAGGGCGCTGCGCTCCCGATGAACTACCTCACCTGCCACTTCGCGCTCCGCACCCGCGGCCGCCTCGCCGAGGGCGAGAAGGTGCTCGTCCACGGCGCGGCCGGGGGCATCGGCACCGCCGCGACGCAGCTCGCCAAGGCATGGGGAGCGACCGTGTATGCCGTGGTGTCCGACCCGTCGCGCGGTGACGTCGCGAGGGCGGCCGGCGCCGACGAGGTGCTGCCCGCCGACGGGTTCAGGGACGCCGTCGCCGAGCTCACGTCCGGTCATGGCGTCGACGTCGTCGTCGACCCCGTGGGCGGCGACCGCTTCACCGACTCCCTCCGGTCGCTGGCGCCGCTCGGGCGGCTGCTCGTCGTCGGCTTCACCGGCGGGTCGATCCCGGAGGTCAGGGTCAACCGCCTGCTGCTCAACAACATCGACGTCGTCGGTGTCGGCTGGGGGGCGTGGTGGACAGGAGCCGGAGGCGCGGGCTCGGTCCGCCGCCAGTGGGACGACCTCGTGCCGCTGCTCGAGGACGGCCGGCTCGACCCGGTCGTCGGGTCGGTGCGTTCGCTCGACGAGGTCGCCGTCGCACTGTCCGACATCGACGAGCGCCGCGCGACCGGCAAGGTCCTCCTCACCCCCTGAGGACCTAGGGGCGGGGGATCTCGGCGAACCGCGGGCGGCCGACGGTCGGGTCCTGCCGGAGCCGGGCGAGGTCGGTCGTGTTGCGCGAGATCGAGACGAGCAGCCCGCCGTCGGCGAGCGAGATCTCGGGGTGCGCGAGAGGCGCGTAGGCGAACTCGTCCTTGCCCGTGAGGAACGGCGCCTCGAGGGCGTCGCTCACCCGCCACGGCCCGACGGGTGACGCCGACGTCCACGTCGCGACGGTCGAGCCGAGGTCGCCGTCCTTCTTCGACACCGCGACGAACTCGTCGCCGATGCGGTCCACCGAGAGCGTCTGCGAGACACCGCCCTTCGCCGCGATGACCGGCGCCGCGCGGTGCGGGTCGGCCTGCCAGCGACGCCCGTCCCAGAACTCCCACGACTGCCGGTCCTCGGGACGGCCGAGGGTGCCGCGACCGACGAGCAGGGCCCGCCCGAACGCCGCACCGGAGGGCAGCTCCGTCCCGTAGACGTAGATGTGGTCGTCGGACACCATCGACGCCGAGCCCCAGTTGACCTGGTGGGCACTCTCGTCGTCGGGCGTGAGCGGCAGCACCGTGTCGAGCTGCGGCGCCTCCCCCGCGCGCACCCGGAAGGTCACGGCGTCCGACCCGAGGTAGCGGAAGCCCCACACGTCGGCCCCGCTCCCCCGGCGGATGCGACCCGTGAAGACGATGACGACGTCCTCGTCGCCGTCGCGCACGACGCTCACCGACATCGGCCAGCGCACGACACCGGGCTCGACGTCGGGGATCACCGGCCCCCGCGCGGTCGCCATGACCTGGCTGACGCACAGGCCCGACGAGACGAGCATCGAGTTCGCGACCATGCCGGGCGCGACGCCCTGCCGGCGCATCGTGTCGCCGAAGACCCACACGAGCCGGCCGTCGGTGAGCCGCGCGCTCGCCCCGATGTCGGCCGCCTGCCAGTAGGGCAGATCCGCCTCTGCCAGAACCGAGTTGAGCTGCTCCACGGTCGGCTTCACCGAGCCGGTCCCGGGAGCCTCCGGGCAGTCCACCGACATCTCGTATGCCGTTCGCCCACCCGAGCCGGACCCTTCGCCAAACCAGCCGCAGCCGCCGAGGAGCATCGTGAGAAGCACGACCGAAACGAGCGCGGCGGCCAAGGAGGAGGCGTGGGAGGCGACGGCGGACCGAGCCGGGCGGGAAGTCACGTGGCAGCCACCGCCGGCGACGCGACCGGCCGCCGCCGGTGGACCCGGTGAGCGGCTGCCGTCGAGAGCAGGAGCGCCCCGCCGGCCCACGCGAGGAGGACCGCGACGTCGAGCCCCAGGTGCATCCGCGGCCCGCCGTAGGCGAGGGTCCGCAGGCCCTCGACGGCATACGACATCGGGAGCACGTGGTGCAGGGCGCGGAGCGGACCGGGCAGGGTCTCCCACGGGAAGGTGCCGCCGGCGCTGACGAGCTGGAGCACCATGAGGACGAGGCCGAGGAACTGCCCCGTGTCGCCGAGCCGGGCCATGAGCCCGTGGATGACCGCCATGAAGGTCATCGACACGAGCAGCATGAACCCGAGGACGGCCCACGGGTGCGCGAGGTCGATGCCCACGGCGAAGCGCACGACAACCCAGGCGAGCACGGCCTGCGCGGTGCCGATGACCGCGGGCGCGAGCCAGCCGCCGAGCGCGACGGGCAGGACCGCCCACCGGCTCGTGATCGCCTCCTCGACGAGCGGGCGGGCGCGGGTGAAGAGGGTGAACCCGCCGATCCACATCGCGAGCGCGAGGAAGAACGGGGCCAGCCCGGCGCCGTAGGAGCCTGCAGTGGCGAGCGCGTCCGAGGTGATGCCGACGGGGGCGCCGATCGTCTGGGCAACGGCCTTGCGCTGCTCGGGTGTCGGGTCGGGCACCTGCTCGGCACCGTCGGTGAGCGAGGTGGCGAGGGTCCCGGCGCCCGTGTCGAGTGAGGCGAGACCGGTGTCGAGGCGTTCCGCCCCCGACGACAGCTGCTGGGCGCCGGTGAGGGCCCGGCGCTGGCCCTCGTCGAGCCGCGTCGCGCCCGCGGCGAGGTCGGCGCTGCCCGCCGCGGCACGGTCGACGGCGGACTCGAGCCCGGT
>NZ_AVPI01000002.1 GCF_000768675.1 Knoellia flava TL1
CCTGGGCCGCGGGCTGGGCGGCCGGGACCGGGCGCTGGACGGGCGCGGACGGCGCCGAGGCGGTGGCACCGCTCGGGACCCCGCCCACGTCGAGGCGACGTTCGAGGCGGTCGAGGCGTGCGGCATACCCCGTCTCCCCGGCAGCGGCCGGGAGGAGGATGCGGGCGGCGATGAGCTCGAGCTGGAGACGCGGCGCGGTCGCGCCGGTCATCTCCGTGAGGCCGGCGTTGACGATGTCGGCGGCACGCGAGAGGGCGCCGTTGCCGAAGGCCGCGGCCTGCTGGCGCATGCGCTCGAGCTGGTCGGGCGGGAGGGCGCGCAGCACGGCCGAGGCCCCGTCGGGCACGGCGGCGACGACGATGAGGTCGCGCAGCCGCTCGAGGAGGTCCTCGATGAAGCGCCGCGGGTCGAGGCCGGTCTCGATGACGCGCTCGATCGCCGAGAACGCCCCCGCCCCGTCACCGGCACCGAACGCGTCGATCGCCGCGTCGAGCAGCTCGCCGTCGGTGAAGCCGAGCAGCGAGGCGGCCGACTCGTAGGTGAGCCCGTCGGGCCCGGACCCCGCGATGAGCTGGTCGAGCACGGAGAGCGAGTCACGCACCGATCCGCCGCCGGCGCGCACGACGAACGACAGGACGCCGGGGGCGACGAACACCTCCTCGGCGACGCAGAGCCGCTCCATGTAGTCGGAGAGCTGGCCGGGCGGCACGAGGCGGAACGGGTAGTGGTGGGTGCGCGAGCGGATCGTCCCGATGACCTTCTCGGGCTCGGTCGTCGCGAAGATGAACTTCACGTGCTCGGGCGGCTCCTCGACGATCTTGAGCAGAGCGTTGAAGCCCTGCGGCGTCACCATGTGCGCCTCGTCGATGATGTAGATCTTGTAGCGGCTCTGGGCCGGGCCGTAGGACGCGCGTTCGCGCAGGTCACGGGCGTCGTCGACACCACCGTGGCTGGCCGCGTCGATCTCGATGACGTCGACGGTGCCGGCGCCCCCTCGGGCCAGGGCGACGCACGAGTCGCACTCGCCGCACGGGGTCGGCGTCGGGCCCTGCTCGCAGTTGAGGCAGCGGGCAAGGATGCGGGCACTCGTCGTCTTGCCGCAGCCGCGCGGGCCGCTGAAGAGGTAGGCGTGGTTGACCCGCCCGGTGCGCAGAGCCTGCATGAGCGGCTCGGTCACGTGCTCCTGCCCGATGACGTCGGCGAACGTCTCGGGGCGGTAGCGGCGGTAGAGGGCGGTGCTCACGGCGACCAACCTAGTCGGCGCGAGCGACAGCCGGTATGCCGCGTGGACGCCTCCGCCGACCCTTCACCCCAGCTTTTGCTCCCCATGAGGGAACGTGCCGCGTCCGGAGGGAGATGTTCCGTCCAGAGGCACAAGGTTCCCTCCGGTGGGCCACACGTCTGTGCGGCCAACTAGCGTGACCGCCATGGAGGTCAGGGCCGACGACGTGTCCAAGGTGATCGGCCCGGCGACCCTGCTCGCGCCCGTGTCGGTCGCCGCGCCGAGCGGGTCGTGCCTCGTCCTGCGCGGACCCAACGGGTCGGGCAAGACGACGCTGCTGCGCATCCTCATCGGCGCCCTGCCCCCGTCGACGGGCACCACGCACGTCGGCGAGCACGCCGCCGACGAGCGCGACCCCGCCGTGCGTGCCGCGGTCGCAGCGCTCGTGGGGGCGCCCGCGACCTACCGCGACCTCACCCTGCGCGACCACCTCGTCCTCCTCGACGCGACGTGGGGCGGCGACGCCGACACGTGCGACGACCGCGTCGCCGCGGCTCTCGCCGAGGTCGGTATCGGCGAGCTCGACGGACGGTTCCCGCACGAGCTGTCCTCGGGGCAGACGCAGCTGTTCCGGCTGGCGCTCACGCTCTTCAGGCCCGCGGACGTCCTCGTCCTCGACGAGCCCGAGCAGCGGCTCGACACCGCCAAGCGAGCCCTCGTCGCCGAGCTCGTCGCGGCCCGACGGGACGCCGGCACGACCGTCGTCCTCGCCTGCCACGACCCGGTGATCACCGAGCGGGTGGCCGACCAGGTCGTCGACCTCGTCGCCGCCGAGGGCTGAGGGCCGTGACCTCCGCCGCCTCCGCCGCCTCCGTGGAAAGCGACCGCGAGCGCCTCGCGGACACCGTCCACGTGCTCCACGGCCCGTCGGGCAGCCCCGCGCGCAAGGAGGTCGCGTATGCCGCCTACGTCGCCTTCATCCTCGTGGGCCTCTATGGCTTCCCCGTCCTGAGGGCGCTCGTCATCGCCGGCGACCGCGGGGGCATGGCGGATGCCCTGCGCTCGCCGTGGGCGGTGCTCGTCGCGCTGCTCGGGCTCGCGGCCGCCGCGCTGGTGGCGCGCGAGGCCGGACGAGTCCGCGGGCCGGTCGTCGCTCCAGTTCCGTGGGTGGACCTCGTCGTCGTCTCCTCCGTCGACCGCTGGGCCGCGTTGCGACCGTGGTTCGGCTACGCGCTCTTCGCCGTGCTCGCGGGCGGCGCCATGGCCGGGGTGCTCGTCGCCGCCTCGCTGTGGGGCGCGGGTGTCGCCCCGGTGTGGGTGGCCGCGCCGGGTGTCGTGCTCGGGCTGGTGGCTGGCCTCGTCGTCGGCGCCGCCTGGCTTGTCGGACAGTCCCGTCTCTCCCCTCCCCTGCCACCTTCTTGCGGAAAGGGGACGTCGGAGGGGGCCGGAGGGCGCCGAAAGCGTCCCCTTTCGGCAAGAAGTGCGTGGTGGAAGCGGGAGGTGCGGCGTCTCGGGATCGCCGAGCTCCGCATCCAGTCCGCGAGATCGGGCCGGATCGTGGGAGGCGTCCAGGCGGGTGACCTGAGGTCGGTGCGGCTCGAGGCCGCCCGACCCGTGACCCGGGGACGCTCGCACCGGCTCCGCCACCGCGGGCCCGTCCTCACCCTCGTCGCTCGCGACGTCCTCGGCCTGCGGCGCGCCCCGGCGTCCGCCATCGTCGGCCTCCTGGTCACGGCCGCGAGCGCGTGGGCGCTCGGTGCCACCCTCGCCAGCGACGCGGTTCCCCCGCTCGTGGCCTTCGTCGCGGCGCTGTGCAGCCACGTCGGGTTCAGCGCCCTGTCGGAGGGTCTGCGGCTCGAGGCCGACACCATGGGGACGCCCGCGCTGTTCGGGTCACCACCGGTGCGCGCGGCCGCAACCCACCTCCTCGTCCCCGGCGGTTTGCACCTCGTGGTGACGACCGTGGTCGGCTGCATCGCGGCGGCGCTGCTGGGTGGCACGGTGGGCGGCGCGCTGCCCGGGCTGGTCATGGCGACGCTCGTGCTCTCGGGTGGAATGCTGCTCGCCGCCTACCGCGGCCGCCCGCCGACGAGCCGGTTCAACGCCGTGCCGAGTGCGCAGGGCGTCCTGGTGTGGTTCGCCATGCCTCTCATCCTCGACACCCTCCTCGTCGGCGGGATGGTCTGGGGCATCACCCGTTGGCCCACGTCCGGGCTCATCGTCATCGGCTCGTGGGTCGCCGCCGCCGTCATGCTCTACGCGGGGCTCAACCGCGTGCAGTCGGAGTCCCTCGCCCACCGCGACGTGTGAGCCCGCCCTCGGGCAACCCCGCGGCATACACGGCGGCTGCGACGAGCACCGGCTGGAACGCGAGGCGCGCGAGCCGCTTGGTGTCGGTGTCGAGACCGAAGGCGTCGATCCCCTCGACGTACTGTCCGATGTTGCCCGGGAAGATCGCGACGTAGAACGCGGCGAGGGCGAGCCCGGCCATCCGACGCCGGCCCGGGAGGGCGAGCAGCGCGGCGCCCAGCCCGACCTCGGCGACACCCGACGCGAGGACGACGAGGTCCTCGTCGAGCGGCACCCAGTGCGGCACCTGGGCGCGGAACTCCTCGCGCGCCGTCGTGAGGTGCAGCACCCCGGCCCCGGTCATGAACGCGCCGAGCGCGATCCGGGTGAGGTTCTGCGGGAGCGTCGCCGGCACCTTGCGCGTGAGGAAGCCCATGCCCACACCGTATGCCGCACTCACGAGGACGCTTCGTCGAGAAGGTCCCGGAAGTGGTCGGCATGTCCCTCCAGCACCCTGAGGTCGCGCAGTGCGGGGCGGGGGGATGACGGCGAGGACCAGCCGGAGCGCCTCCTGACGTGCTGACGACGCCAGGGCGGGAGGTCACTTGACGAGAGTCCGGGGTCGGGGTTACAACAGGAAACGAGCACGAAGTTGAGCGGCTCTCACTCAAGAAAGGCCACTACCGGGGTCCGGCCAGGACCTCCCGTTCATCGAAGGAGCACGACCCATGAGCACCACCGCCCACGACCCGTTCCGGACCCTCGACCGCCTCTTCGGCGAGACCCTGCGCGGGAGCGCCGGCAGCGCCGGCGCCGTCATGCCGATGGACCTCTACCGGTCCGGCGAGACGTTCGTCGCGCACATCGACCTCCCCGGCGTCGACCCGGAGAGCATCGACATCGACGTCGAGGACCGCACCCTCACCGTGCGCGCGCAGCGCACCGCGCCCGAGGCGGACGACGCCCAGTGGCTCTCGCGCGAGCGCCCGAGCGGCACCTTCGCCCGCCAGCTCTCCCTCGGCCGAGGCCTGGCGCTCGACAAGATCGAGGCCGACTACCGCGACGGCGTCCTCAGCCTCACCATCCCCGTTGCCGAGGAGGCCAAGCCACGCCGTATCAGCGTCTCCCACGGCGGCTCGGGCGGCGGCTCGCAGCGCCGCATCGAGTCCGGCGACGGTGGGGGCGGCCAGTCACAGGAGAGCTCGGAGGAGTCGGCCCACGCTGCCTCGGCCTGAGTGTGCGGGCCGCCACGGCCCTCTGTCGCCCCGTCCCCGCGGAGGCCCGACGGCCGGAGCCGTCGGGCCTCCGACGTATCGTCGTGGGCATGCGCATCGATGTCTGGTTCGACCTCGTCTGCCCGTTCTGCCACGTGGGACGGCGCCGGCTCGAGCTCGCCGTGGAGCAGTTCCTCGCGGCCGCCGAGCCCGGTGAGCCCCGCGAGGTCGAGGTCGTCTGGCACAGCTACCAGCTCGACCGCAACGCCCCCGCAGTCGCCGAGGGGTCCAACGTCGACCGCATCGCCGCGAAGTACGGCCGCTCCCGCGAGGAGATGGTGGCCCAGCACGAGTCCATGGCCGCCGACGCCGCCGAGGTCGGCCTCGACTTCCAGTGGGACAAGGTCGTCGGCGGCAACTCCTTCGACGCCCACCGCGTGCTGCACCTCGCCCGGGCCCGTGGCCTCGAGACGCCGGTGACCGACCGGGTCATGCGCGGCTGGTACTCCGAGGGCGCCGCGCTCGGCGACACCGACACCCTCGTCCGGCTCGCCGTCGAGGGCGGGCTCGACGAGTTGGACGTCCGCGAGATGCTCGGCTCCGACGACTTCGGCTACGACGTCCGCGCCGACGAGGCGACCGCCAACCAGATCGGCATCACCGCCGTCCCGACCTACGTCCTCGACCAGAAGTTCGCCGTCACCGGCGCCCAGCCCGTGGACGGGCTGCTCCGCGCGCTCGAGCTCGTCTGGGAGGACCGGCACAACTCGCCCGAGGCGCGCGGCGGTGGCTGCGGCGGGTGCGAGGGCGGCTGCGCCTGCGGCGCCTGACCCGGACTGACTGCGGCCCGACGCGGGAACGCGAAGACACCCCGCGTACCTGGAAGAGCTCACCTGCCCTTGCTGCATTCCTGCCCTGGGGGAGTTCAGTGAGGTACCACCACGCGGGGTGCCGGGCTCGAGTCTAACCCGCCCCCCGCCGCGGACTCCAACTCGCCCGCGGCTGGACAGCGCGCGGGTTCAGCCGAGGTGTACGTATGCCGGGTGGCGCGGGACCGTGCCCGTCTCGCCGAGGACGGTAGCCAGGTGCAGGGCACCGTCGAGCGCACCACCCAGCGCGGGGGTGAGCGCGAACCCGGCAGCCTCCACCGCCGCCTCGAGGGCTTCCCGCACGGGCTCGGCCGCGAGCAGCCCACCGGTGGCGACGAGCACGGGTGACTCGATGCCGGCCGCCGCCGAGAGCAGCGACTCGGCCAGGGACTCCCCCGCCGTGCGGCAGATCGCCGCGGCGACCGGGTCGTCCGCCACCGCCGCCTCGGCGACATGGGGGGCGAACGACGCGAGCACCGCCGGGGCGTCGGTCCGGGTCATGAGCCTGCGGGGCCAGTGCGAGGTGGCCCCGAACGCCGACTCGCCCTCGACGAGCAGCCGCTCGGAGCCTCCGGGCAGCCCGTCGTGGAACCGCAGTCCGGCGCGCAGCCCTTCGAGCCCGACCCAGGCCGCCGACCCCCGGTCGCCGAGGACGTGGCCCCAGCCGTCGACGAGCCGCCACACCGACGTGTCGGCCGACCCGAAGTCCGAGCCGAAGGCCACAGCACCCGTCCCCGCAGCGACGACCGCGCCGGGACGCACCCCGCCGAGGGCGCCGACCAGTGAGGCGACAGCGTCGCTGACGACGGCCGTGCGCTGCGAGCGCAGCGTCGTCGAGACCACCCGCACGACCTCGCGCGGGTCCGAGAGGAAGAGCAGCCCGCGCTGCGACCAGCAGACCGCGGCCACCTCGTCGACACCGGAGTCACCCAGGAGGGAGGCGGCGTCGGCCGCCAGGGCCCCGACGTCCACGCCCTCGGACCCGATGCGCACCCCGGGTGCGGTGACGACGGGACCGGGCTGACCGGCATACGAGGTCTGCAGGCGAAGGCCCGACCCACCCACGTCCACGCCGACGACGGCGCCAGCCCGGTCTCCGCTCACGGGCGCGAGCCGATCACTTCGACATGCCGGCGGTCAACCCCGCGACGATCTGCTTGGTGGCGACGAGGAAGAGCAGGATGAGCGGGATCGTCGTGATGACGAGGCCCGCGAAGAGTGCGGAGTAGTTGGTCGCGTTCTCGCCGAAGAAGTTCGTGAGACCGACCGGGAGGGTGTAGTTCGACTCCGAGCGGAGCAGGACGAGCGGGTAGAGGAAGTCGTTCCAGATCGGGACGAACCGGAAGACCGCCACCGTCGCCAGCGCCGGCCGGACCATCGGCACCATGATCTTCGTGAACGTCTGCCACGCGCTGGCGCCGTCGAGCACCGCCGCCTCCTCGAGCTCCTCGGGCAGCTGCCGGAAGAACGTCGTGAGGACGAAGATCGAGAACGGCACGCCCGCGGCGGCATACATGAGAGCGAGGCCCAGACGGCTGTCGATGAGGCCGATGCCGTCGAAGAGGAAGAACACCGGCAGGATCGCGAGGTGGATCGGCAGCATGAGGCCCGAGAGAAAGAGCGACTCGAGCCAGCGGAAGATCCGCGCGCGGCTGCGCGCCAGCCCGTATGCCGCCATCGTCGAGACCGCGGTCGAGATCGCCACCGCGCCCGCCGTCACCGCGAGGGAGTTGGCGAAGTAGGTGCCGAAGCTGCCGACCGTCCACGCCTCCTCGTAGGCCGCGACGGTGGGTGACGTCGGCAGGCCGAGGGGGTTGGTGATGAAGTCGGCGTTGGTGCGGAAGCTGTTGAGCACCATGATGACGAGCGGTGCGAGCGCGAGGACGGCGTAGCCCCAGAGCAGGATGCTCGCCCCGACGCCACCGACCGGCGTGCCGGTGGTCGGGCCGCGGCGCCTGCGCTGCTTGGCCGTCGTCTCGCCGGCGGGCGTCGCAGGTGCCGCGTCGGCCGCGTCGGCCGCGGTGAGGGTCGTCGTCATGACGCCATCTGCCTCTCGTGACGGCGCAGCACCTTCGTCGCCGCCATGGCGCCGCCGAAGATGATGAGGAAGAGGACGGTCGCGAGCGCCGACGACGTGCCGATCGCGTCGACCGCGCCGGAGTCGAAGGCCGAGCGGTAGAAGAGCAGCGACACGAAGTCGGTCGCACCCGCCGGGTTGCCCGTCGATCCACCGAACGCGAACGGCAGCGCGAACGCCTCCATCGCGAAGATGAACGTCAGCACCGAGACCGTCCCGATCGCGGGAACGAGCAGCGGCAAGGTGATCCGGCGGAAGACCTGTCCGTGCGATGCGCCGTCGACCCGGGCCGCCTCGGTGAGCTCCTCGGGAACGCCACCGAGGGCGGCGCCGTAGAGGAGGACCGGGAAGCCGACCCACTGCCACACCGAGACGAGGATGACGACCCAGAGCGCGGTCTTGGGGTCGCCGAGCCACGGCAGCGCGAGCTGCTCGAGCCCGACCTTGGTGAGGAGCTGGTTGACCGGCCCGAAGGTCGGCGACAGCAGCAGCGTCCAGAGGTAGCCGATGACGATCGGGCTCACGAGGTAGGGCATCGCGTAGAGGGTCTGCAGCATCCGCCGGGTGCGGGCCCGGCGGTGCAGCAGCGTCGCCACGGTGAGGCCGATCGTGTTCTGGACGATCATCGTGCCGAGGAAGAAGAGCACGTTGTGCAGCAACGCCCTCGGCAGGTCGGTCTTGAACGGCGCCCGGTTGACGAGCGCCTCGAAGTTCGCGAGGCCGGCGAACCCTTGGCGGCTCGTCCCCTGCCACTCGAAGAAGGCGTAGGAGAACGCCGTGATCATCGGGTAGAGAACGAACACGCCGAAGAGGATCAGTGCCGGCGCGAGGAACGCCAGTCCGGTGCGCGTCTTCACGTCAGGGAGTCCACCACGGTGCGGGCGAGCGTGACCAGTCCGGTCACGGCGTCGGCTTGAACCAGGTCTTCACCCCGGTGTCGATGTCGGCCGCGACCTGGGCCGCCGTCTTGGAGCCGAGGAGCAGCTGCTGCGCGCCCTTGCCCATGAGGTCGGTGCCCGACGGGGTGCCGTAGCGGAAGTCCGTGAGCAGGAGGTAGGGCGAGGGCGAGGCCTCGTAGTTCTCGGCCATCTGCTTGAGCAGCGGGTCGTTGTAGGTCACGCCGGGGACCGCCGAGATCTGCTTGACCTCGTCGGCGACCATCTGGCCGAACTCCTTGGTCGACATCCACTGGACGAGCTTGAGCGCCTCCTCCTGGTTGGGAGACTTCGAGTTCACCGCGAAGTTGCCGTCGGCCCAGCCGGGGGTCGTCGTCTTGTCCTCGGGGGAGCCGGTCGGGGCCGGGACCTCGAAGACGCCGAGGTCGATCTGCGGGTTGGCCTTCTTGAGCACGGCCATGTCGAAGGAGCCACCCGGGAACATCGCAGCCTTCTCGGCCGAGAAGAGGGTCTGCGCGTCGGTGACGGCGACACCCGTGACGTTCTTGGGGAAGTACTTCGTCAGCTGCTTGAGGACGTCGATCGAGGCGACGAAGTTCGGGTCGGTGAAGGACTTCTGGCCGCTGAGGACCTCCTTCTGGAAGGCCGCGCCGCCGAAGCGGGGAGCAGCGAGCACCTCGTGGACGATCGGCAGGGTCCAGTCGTCCTTGGCGCCGACCGCGATCGGGGTGATGCCACCGGCGAGCAGCTTGTCGCCGGCCGCGGTGAAGTCGGCCCACGTCTTCGGGGCCTCGGAGATGCCGTTCTTCTCGAAGAGGCCCTTGTTGTAGAACATCTGGACCGTCTGGCGGGCGAGCGGCACCGAGTAGAGCTTGCCGTCGGCCTTGGACTTCGCCGAGTTGACGACGTTCTCGTCCCAGCCGGAGAGGTCGACCTTGCCGTCGAGCGGGACGAGCGCGCCGCTGGCGATGGTCGGCTCGACCTGGCCGTAGGAACGGACCTGCGGCACGTCGGGGCCGTCGGAGCCGGCGAGGCCGGTCGCGAGGATCTTGTTGTACTCGGTCGCCTTGAAGGGCTTGAAGTCGACGGTCACGCCCTCGTTCTTCGCCTCGTAGGCGTCGAAGATCTTGTTGTAGGCGGCCTCGTCCTCGACGCGCCACGACCACACGGTGAGGGTTGTCTTCTTGCCGTCGCCCCCGCCCGAGCCCGAGGTGTCGTCGTCGCTCGACGGCGCGCAGGCCGCGACGGCGAGGACGCCGGTGAAGGCGATGAGGGTGAGGGTGGAGCGGCGGGTCCGCTGGGTCATGACAACTCTCCTGTCGACACTGACTGGCTTGAGGTGGGGCTTGCGCTGGGGGTGGGGGTGAGGCTCGAGGTGGGGCTGGACGTGGTGGTGGAGCTGCTGGAGACGGCCGCGAGGGCCGACGCGACGGAGTCGCCGTGCAGCGCGAGGGCGCGCACGGCCTCGACCACGGGAACTCCGGCGAGGAGCGAGAGCAGGGCGGGCTTGAGCTGGCCGTCGGCGTCCTCGAGCGCCGAGCGGGCGGCGTCGTCGCTCGCACCGGTGGCCTCCTGGAGGATCCGCAGCACGCGGCCGCGCAGCTTGGCGTTCGTGGCGACGACGTCGACCATGAGGTTGGACCAGGTCCGCCCGAGCCGGATCATCACGGCGGTCGAGAACGCGTTGAGGATGAGCTTCTGAGCCGTGCCCGCCTTGAGCCGGGTCGAGCCGGTGAGGACCTCCGGACCGGTGTCCGCGACGAGGACCGAGTCGGCATAGGCCGCGAGCTCGGACCCGGGGTTGGCGGTGATGAGGCCGGTGTGCGCGCCGATCTCACGGGCGCACATGAGGGCGCCGCGGACGTAGGGGGTGCGACCGGAGGCGGTGAGGCCGATGGCGATGTCGTTCGGCCCGACGGCGCCGGCGTCGGCGCTGCCGAGGTCGACGTCGTCCTCGACGTTCTCGACCGCCCGCAGCAGGGCGGCCGGCCCGCCGGCGTGGTGGGCGACGAAGAGCCCTTCCGGTGCGTTGAACGTCGGCAGCAGCTCGGCGGCGTCGAGGACGGCGAGGCGCCCGGAGGTGCCGGCCCCGAAGTAGTGGACGTGGCCCCCGGCCCGGATCGCGGCGACGGCGTGGTCGACGAGGGCGGCCAGCTCGGGGAGCGTCTCGGCGACCGCGTCGGCGACCGTGCGGTCTGCCTCGTTCATGAGCGTGACGATCTCGAGGGCGGACGCCGTGTCGATCCCGGACGTGCCCGGGTGGCGTTCTTCCGTGGGCGCGCTCACCCGGACGTCACTGACCATTCCCGCAGGTTAGTTTCTTACGCAGTCAGCGTCAAGAATGTGAATGACTGACTTTTGCTGGTCCTGCCGGACCGTTTGTGTCCGGCACGTCGACGGCATGGCACCCACCTCTGCGGACGCAAGCGGACGGCATACGGCAACGTCCGGCAACCTGACGTCCTGGCAACCAGCGTTGCGGACGCAAGGGCACGGCATACGGGGGTATGCCGTCCGGTCAGGCGATGTGGTGGCTCGCGACCGCCTTGCGGCTGTCGGCGACGGCCTTGCGGGCCCGGCGGAGGTCGCGCTGGGCGACGGCGATGTAGAGGCAGTCGACGACGGTGAGGGCGGCGATGCGGCTCGCGGTCGCGCCCGAGCGCAGGGAGTTCTCCCTGGCGGCGGTCGTGAGCACGATGTCGGCCGACTTGGCGAGCGGCGACAGCGGGAAGTTCGTCACGGCGATCGTCCGGGCGCCGTGCTGGCGCGCGACGGCGAGCGACTCGATCGTCTCGCTCGTCGAGCCGGAGTGGGAGATGCCGATGGCGACGTCCTGCTTGGTGAGCAGGGTGGCGCTCGTGAGCGCGATGTGCGGGTCGTTCCAGGCGAAGGACACGACGCCGATGCGGTGGAGCTTCTGCTGGAGGTCGGCGCCGACGGTCGCGCTCGCGCCGATGCCGTAGACGTCGACGCGGGTGGCCCGCGCGACAGCGTCGACAGCGGCGGTGAGGGCGTCGCGGTCGAGCTGCTGGGCGGTCTCCTCGACGGCGCTCGAGTCGACGGTCGCGACCTTGGCGATGATGTCGTCGATGGTGTCGGAGGCACTGATGTCGCTGCCGGCCATCCGCTGCTCGCGCGGCATCGCCGACTCGGCCGCGAGGGCGAGACGCAGCTGCGGGTAGCCCTTGAGGCCGAGTCGCTTGCAGAAGCGCAGGACGGTCGTCTCCGACGTCTTCGCCTCCTGCGCGAGCTCGGTGATCGTGAGGTCCGAAGCGCGCCGCGCGTCCGCAAGCACCTGCGCGGCAACGCGCTCCTCCGCAGGGGTCAGCGAAGGGACGATGCCGCGCAGGCGGACGAGCAGGGGAGCGTCAGCCACGTCGAGGGGCTGGGGCGTTGTCGACATGTCCCAAAACTACGACCTCCGCGTGAGCGTCCACCCCGAAGCGGCGAATGTCGCCGTCGAGTCGTCGCTGTCGACGACGGGACCGCCCTGTCCGACGACGCGGACCCGGCTCACCGAGACGCCACGGCCGAGGGTGTTGCCGTCGGTGGTGTAGCGCCAGCGCACCGCGGTCGTGCCACCGTCGAGCTCGGCGCGCACCTGGGTCCAGCGCCGCTCGCCGGGCGTGCCGCTCACCGAGCCGTCCTCGGCGCCCTCCCGGGTGTCGCCGGGGTGGCGGATGTCGAGCGGGACGAGGGTCCACGTCGTGCCGTCGCTCGTCGACTCGACCCTCAGGACGTCGGTCTCCTCGGTCTCGGCGACGAGGTCGAAGCCGAGCCTGGCTCCCGAGGCGGGGAGGGCGAGGGGGACCGAGAGGACGGCGTTGGTCGCGTGCCGCGACTGGGTCTCCCAGGCGACGTGCGACCCGCGCGGCGTGATCGGCAGGGCGCGCCCGAGCCCGCCCGCCCACTGCTGGCGGGCGACGTTGATGCTCCCCCACGACCGGGAGGGGTGGACCCGGTTGGTGAGGAGGATCGCGAAGGACCGCGAGGCGAAGTCGATGACGAGCGAGGTTCCGGTGTATCCCGTGTGCCCCGCCGTCCTGTGACCGCTGAGCGCGTCCATGTACCAGGTCTGGTTGAGCTCGAAGCCCAGGCCGTGGTCGTCGCCGGGGAAGTCCTCGTTGAAGTTCGTGATGAGGAGGGCGACGCTCTTGCGGTCGAGGATGCGGGCGCCCCGGTAGGTGCCGCCGTTGAGCAGCGCCTGCGCGAGGATCGCGAGGTCGTCCGCCGTCGAGAAGACACCGGCGTGGCCGGCGACCCCGCCGAGCGACCACGCGTTCTCGTCGTGGACCTCACCGCGAACCATGCCGCGCGCCGGCACCGACTGGTACTCGGTCGCGGCCGTGCGGTCCCTCTCGGAGGGGTTGTAGCCGGTGTCCGACATGCCCAGCGGCCCGGTGAGCCGCGAGGCGACGACCCCGTCGAGCGACTGGCCCCGCAGTCGCTCGACGAGGACGCCGAGTGTGATGAGGTTGAGGTCGCTGTAGAGGTAGACCGTGCCCACGGGGTTCGTGAGCGGCTGGTTCATTACCGCAGCGATGCGCGACGCCCTGTCGGGCCACTTGCTGTAGAGCGGCAGCCACGACGTGAAGCCGCTCGTGTGGGTGAGCAGGTGCCGGATCGTCACCGACTCCTTGCCCGCGGCCGCGAACTCCGGCAGATAGCTGGCGACCGCGGCCTCCAGCTCGACCCGCCCCTCCTCGATGAGCTGGACGACCGCGATCGACGTGAAGAGCTTCGACACCGAGGCGAGGTCGAAGATCGTGTCGCGCCGCATCGGGACCCACTGGTCCCGTGGCAGCTCCTCGGTCGCGTTCTTGTAGCGCAGCGCGAAGCCGTCGACCTGCGTCGCCACGACGACCCCGTCGTGGGCCATGAGCCCGACGTGGCCGGGGTAGAGCGGCTTGCCGCCCGGGGCCGCGACCTGGTGGCTGCGGACCTGCGACTTGGCCACCTCGATCGGCGCCGGGTCGAGACCGACCGACGCGGGAGTCCCTTCCCGCAGCACCGTGGACGGCGGGGCGAACCCGGTGAACGGCTTGTCGAAGTCGTCCGCGCTGGCCGCGACGGGCAGCCCGAGGGGCGTGAGGAGGGTCGTCCCGGCGGCGAGGCCGCCACCGATGACGGCGCGTCGGCTGAGGCTCATCGGGCCGGGCCGCCATAGATGAGGTAGGGCTGGCGAGCCGCGTCGAAGGCCGCGAGCTCGTCCTTCCACGCCCCCATGACCGTGGCGACGTCGGCTCCGGCGGTGATCTGGTCACGCAGCCGGGTCGAGCCGGTGAGCTTGTCGATCCAGTAGGGCCGCTTCGGGTCGTAGGTGTCGTAGCGCCACTGGAAGTCCGAGTAGATCGACTTCGCGGCGACGAGCATCTCGACGCCGACCCGCACGGGGTCGATCGCCGACGGGTCGGTGATGTGCACCTGCACGCCGCCGCAGACCTTGCCGACGTGCTTGTTGAACGTCGGCGTGAAGTAGGCCTCGCGGAAGGCCACACCCGTGACGTCGCGACCGGCGAGCCGCTCGGCCCAGCGGTAGTCGACGTAGGGGGCGCCGACGAGCTCGAACGGACGCGTCGTGCCGCGGCCCTCGGAGAGGTTGGTGCCCTCGAACATGCCGGTGCCCGGGTAGACGAGCGCGGTGTCGGGGGTCGGCATGTTCGGGCTCGGCATGACCCACGGAAGGCCCGTGCCGGCATACGTCACGTCGCGGCGCCAGCCCTTGACCTCGACGACCTCGATCTCGGGAAGGCGACGACCGCCGGTGTCGGTCGGCAGGATCTCGACGTTGAGGAAGCGGGCGAGCTCGCCGACCGTCATGCCGTGGGCCTGGACGATGGCCTCGGCGCCGACGCCGGACGTCCAGGGCTCGGTCATCATCGGGCCGTAGGCGGTGCCCCCGATCGGGTTGGGCCGGTCGAGGACGACGAAGCTTGCGCCCGTCTCGACGGCGGCCTTCATCGCCGTGTACATCGTCCAGATGTAGGTGTAGAACCGCGCGCCGACGTCCTGGATGTCGAAGACGACGGTGTCCACGCCGGCCGCGCGGAACATCGAGGCGAACTTCGCAGTGTTGGCGCCGTAGGCGTCGTAGACCGTGAGACCGGTGCGCTCGTCGACGTAGGTGTCCTCGGCCTCGCCGGCCTGCGCGGTGCCGCGGAAGCCGTGCTCGGGGCCGAAGACGCCCTTGATGTCGACCGCGCCCGAGTCGTGCATCTCGTCGACGATGCTGCGCAGGTTGAGCAGGATGCCGGTCGGGTTCGTGATGATGCCGACCTTGCGACCCTTGAGGACCGACCAGCCGGAGGCGGCGGCGACGTCGGCGCCGGGCGTCACCTTGCGTGCGGGGTCGTTCGAGGTGGCGTATGCCGTGGGCGCGGCGCTCGCGGGCGAGGCACCGAGGGCGAGGGCGGCGGCTCCGGCGAGCCCGGCTCCGCCCGTGAGGAGCTGGCGGCGGTTGGGTGCAGTCATGGGTTCGTTCTCCGTTTCATCCTGCCTCGTGTGCCTCAGCGGAAGCTCTGGCTTCCGTTGGGGCACACGAGGCCGGTTCGTGTGTGGGTCAGTAGGTGAGGCCGTGGCCGAAGGGGTAGAGCACCGTGCTCGGCGCGCCCTTGGCCGGGATGTCGACGGGGAGCTTGCCGGTGGGTGCGACCGCGCCGGAGATGACGCGGGCGACCGCCTCGATGGCGACCGGGCTGTAGGAGTAGGTCGCGAGGTAGGTGGCCGTCCCGGGCAGGTAGGCGATGTCGTAGGGGTCGCGCGTGGCGACGACGATGACCGGGATGCCGGTGTCCTGCAGCGCCTTGACGAGCTTCTGCTGGCCGGCTCGCTTGTCGGTGACGTTGGTGTCCCAGGCTTTCATCGTCGTGACGACGACGGCGTCCTTGCCCTGCGCCGAGGCGACGGCGGAGGCGATCTGGGCGTCGGTCGGTGAGGTGCCGGTCTGGTTGACGGTGGTGCTTGCGCCCGCCTTGGCGAGGCCGCCGGCCAGGATCTGAGTCGTCGTCACGCCGTAGCCGGTGACGAGGACCTTCTTGCCGCTCGTCGCCATCGGGAGGACGCCCGCGTCGTTCTTGACGAGGGTCGTCGTGCGGTTGGTGATGGCGTCGGCGGTCGCGAGGTGCTCGCTCGTGCCGACGACGGAGCCGAGGGCGGCGACGTCGACCATGGGCTTCGCGATGACGCCGCGCTCGACCTTGAGCTCGAGCACACGGCGGACCTTGGCATCGAGCTCCTGCTTGCTGATGCGGCCGCTCTTGACCGCGTCGATGACGGCTGCGTAGGCCTTGTCCATCGCGGGGGTCATGAGGAGCTGGTCGACACCGGCCTCGAGGGCACGGACGGCCACCTCGGCGTCACCGTAGAGCTCACGGACGCCCTGCATCTCGAGCGCGTCGGTGATGATGACGCCTTCGTAGCCGAGCTCCTCGCGCAGCAGGCCAGTGAGGATCGGCTTGCTCAGGGTCGCCGGGTCGCCCGAGTCGTCCAGCGCCGGGAAGGCGAGGTGGGCGGTCATGATCATGTCGATGCCCTTGTCGATCGCCGCCTTGAACGGCGGGGCGTCGAGCTGCTCCCACTGCTCGCGGGTGTGCGTGATGACGGGGAACGCGACGTGGCTGTCGGTGGCGGTGTCGCCGTGGCCCGGGAAGTGCTTGGCGCTCGCGGAGACCTTGCCGTCCTCCTGGTAGCCGGTGACCTGGGCGCCGACCATCTCAGCGGCGAGCTCGGGCTTGCTCGAGAACGAGCGGGTGCCGATGACCGGGTTGAGCGGGTTGACGTTGACGTCGGCGACGGGCGCGAAGTTCGTGTTGATGCCCATCGCGCGCAGCTCCTCGCCGGTGATCGCGGCGGCGGTGCGGGCGTCCTCGGCGGAGCGGCCGGCGCCGAGCGCCATCGAGCCGGGGAACTGGGTGGCGGGCGGGCCGATGCGGGTGACGACGCCCTGCTCCTGGTCGACCGAGATGCCGAGCGGCACCTTGACCTTCGAGTCCTGCGAGAGGGCGGCCTGCTGGAGACCGTTGGAGAGGCCGGCGATCTGCTGCGGGTTCTTGACGCTGTCGGTCCACGCGAAGTAGATGACACCGCCGAGGTGGTACTTCTGCACCACCTCGGCGGGGGTGGCGACGCCGTAGAGGGGAAGGTTGCGGGCGTCGGGCGTGGTGGCGTCCTGTCCATAGACCTGCTGGACGAAGAGCTGGCCGACCTTCTCCTCGAGCGTCATCCGGGCGATGGTCGAGGCAACCCACCCTTGCGGCGCGGGCGGGACGGTGGCCTGCGCAGCGGTGACCGGGACGATGCCCGCTGCGAGGGTCGCGGCGACCGCGGAGGCGATCACGGTGCGGCGGGTGACGGGCGGACGGGACATGACATCTCCGGTTTCTCGGGCTCACGACGATGTGAACGATTCACGCACTGAGTCTTGACAGTGGAACTTAGCCACACGTCCGGACATGCGCAACAGATACGGACCGGTCACTTTCGGGGATCGCTCGCAACGCGCCCCGCCATGAGCGAGCCAGATGTCGCCGACCGAGGCAGCCATCGGTGGCCGGCTCGCCCGGATATGGCTCGCTCGGCCCGGGTCCGGATGCTGGGCGGGTCAGGTGATGGCGGCGCGCACCGCGGCGACGACGAGCCCACCGACGACAGCGACGCCGACTCCGTGCCACCCGCGAAGCCGACCGGCCCCGTCCCCGACGTCGACGCCGTCGTCCCCTCGCGTTCCAGCCACCATGGAGGGCGAGCGACGCCACCAGAGCTCGGCGACGGCATACGCGACGATCCCCAGCCCCATGCCGATGGTGCCCGTGAGGAACCAGAACGGTCTGGTGCCGAGGGTGGGCGGCAGCAGGACGAGCGAGATGAGAGCGACACCGAGCGCGAGAAGGGCCGGGTATGCCGCCCAGTCGCGGTTGGGCGGGAAGGTCTCGGACGTGAACGGCCGAGCGCCGGACTCGGTCAGGGCGGTGAAGGCATCCCGGTCGCCGACCGTGAAGACCGCCTGCGGCACCCACCGCGTGCGGGTCGAGCCGTCGAGCGAGTAGACGATTTGCCGGGGCGGCCCGTCGAGCGGTCGACCCTGGCTGTCGGCCGCGGGCAGGTCGGCGTCCCACGACCGGTCCGGCGCAGAGAACCTCAAGGGCTCGGACAGCACGTTGCTGGCCACCTGGTAGCCGGTGATGCGGCCGGACTGGACGTCGGCGACGAACTCGTGTGGTCGCACCTCGTGCAGGCTCGACATCCACGACGGCACCGCCCAAGCCACCCAGGACGCGACGACGACCGCCGCGAGGACCCGGCGCAGCACCGGTCGCGCGAGCGCACCCTCGGGCTCGGACGTGCGCTCCGTCTCCCCCACCCCGACCGTCATGGAGGCGATGCTCCCACCCGGGCGGGCCCCGTTCGCGGCAAACGGCACGCCACGTCGACCCTCCACGCTTACGTCCCAACGCCGGCGCCTTTGCCGCGCACCGTGCTCGGCCATGCGAAAGGCCCCGACACTTGGTCGGGGCCCTTCGAACTGGCGGAGGATAGGGGATTCGAACCCCTGAGGGCGTTAACCCAACACGCTTTCCAAGCGTGCGCACTAGGCCACTATGCGAATCCTCCAACGGAGGAGGTTACCCGAGCGCCGAACGCCGACGAAATCCGCTCGTCGCAGCGCCGCCACCGCTCGTCTCGCCGCTCGTCGAACCACTGGTCGCGGCCCCTCCCCGACCACGACGATGGGCGCCATGAGCACCGACGCCTACCGCACGGCATACGCGCAGTCCCTCGAGGACCCCGAGACGTTCTGGCGCGCCGCCGCCGGCGGCATCGAGTGGCTCACCGAGCCGACCACAGTTCTCGACGACGCGTTCGCTCCGCTCTACCGGTGGTTCCCCGGCGCCACGCTCAACACCTGCTTCAACGCACTCGACCGGCATGTGCGCGACGGTCGCGGCGACCAGCCGGCGCTCATCCACGACAGCCCGGTCACCGGCACGAAGGAGACGATCACGTATGCCGGCCTGCTGGCTTGCGTGGCGACCTTCGCCGGTGCGCTCGCGAGCCTCGGGGTCGAGAAGGGCGACCGAGTCGTCGTCTACATGCCGATGGTCCCCGAGGCCGTCGTCGCGATGCTCGCGTGCGCCCGGCTCGGGGCGATCCACTCCGTCGTCTTCGGAGGGTTCGCCCCCGCCGAGCTCGCCGCCCGGATCGAGGACGCCCAGCCCAAGGTCGTCGTCGCCGCGAGCTGCGGGATCGAGCCGAGCCGCGTCGTCGAGTACAAGCCGATGCTCGACGCCGCCCTCGACCGGAGCAGCCACAAGCCCGAGTCGGTCATCGTGCTCCAGCGCGAGCAGGCCAGGGCCGCGGTCGGCGAGCGCGACACCGACTGGGAGGAGATCGACTGGGACGAGCTCGTCGCCGACGCCGAGCCGGCCGAGTGCGTCGAGGTCGCGGCGACCGACCCGCTCTACGTGCTGTACACCTCCGGCACGACCGGTCGCCCCAAGGGAATCGTGCGCGACAACGGCGGCCACGCGGTGGCGCTGCGCTGGTCGATGCAGAACGTCTACGACATCGGCCCCGGCGACGTGTGGTTCACGGCGAGCGACGTCGGCTGGGTCGTCGGCCACTCCTACATCGTCTATGCACCCCTGCTCACCGGCGCGACGACCGTGCTCTACGAGGGCAAGCCGGTCGGCACCCCCGACGCCGGAGCGTTCTGGCGGGTCATCGCCGAGCACGGCGTCAAGGCGATGTTCACCGCCCCCACGGCATACCGGGCGATCAAGCGGGACGACCCCAGAGGTGAGCTGCTCCGGGAGCACGACATCTCCTCGCTCGAGACGGTGTTCCTCGCGGGCGAGCGGCTCGACCCCGACACCTACGAGTGGGCCAGCTCGAAACTGGGCGTGCCCGTCGTCGACAACTGGTGGCAGACCGAGACCGGGTGGCCGATCGCGGCGAACCCGCGTGGTCTCGAGCCGATGCCGATCAAGGCGGGCTCCCCCACCGTCCCCATGCCCGGGTATGCCGTGTCGATCCTCGACGAGACGGGCGCCGAGCTGCCGGCGGGCGAGGAGGGCGCGATCGCGATCCGGCTGCCGCTGCCGCCGGGCACGCTCGCCACGTTGTGGGGTGACGACCAGCGCTACGTCGACGGTTACCTCTCGACCTACCCCGGCTTCTACGCCACCGGCGACGGCGGGCTCGTCGACGAGGACGGCTACCTCTTCGTCATGGGCCGCACCGACGACGTCCTCAACGTCGCGGGCCACCGGCTCTCGACCGGCTCGATCGAGGCGGCCCTCGCCGGCCACCTCGACGTCGCGGAGTGCGCCGTCATCGGCGTCGCCGACGAGCTCAAGGGTCAGCTGCCGCGAGGGCTCGTCGTCCTCAAGGGCGGCGTCGACGGCTCCGGCGAGGCCGGCGAGCGGATCCGCCGCGAGCTCGTCCAGCGCGTGCGCGACGAGGTCGGGGCGGTCGCCGCCCTGCGCCAGGTCGACATCGTCGCGGCCCTTCCGAAGACGCGCTCGGGCAAGATCCTGCGCAAGACGATGCGCGAGATCGCCGACGGCCGCACGCCGACCGTGCCGGGCACGATCGAGGACGCCTCCGTCCTCGACACGCTCGGACCGGTGCTCCGCCCCGGCGGCTGACGGCGCGAACCGACCAGAACTGGCCGAGCCGACCACTCATCTCTGGTCGGTTCGTGAAGACCTGTTCCCCTCAGGCCGGGCGGGCGTGACGCCCGGCTCAGCGCCCGTCCTCCCTTTCCTGGCCCCGCCGCCACTGAGCACTCCGGTGAGCCCAGAGTGCTGGGCTCGAGGACAGCTCGGCGATCTCGTCCTGGAAGAGCCACTGCCTCAGCCTCGCCGGCGGTCGCGCGCCGTAGGCGTCGTCGAACGCCTCAGCGGCTGTCTGCGCGCTCCGGTCCGACACCTCGGCAGGGTGGGGGACGGCACTCTCCAGAGCCAGCACCGGGGTGTCGACCAGGAACGGCGTGAGGGCCTCGACGTCCCCCGGGCGGCACACCACGGTTCGGTGGACGAACTGGTCGGGAGAGCGCTCGAAGACGACATGTATCGCGCAGGTCTCGAGGCCACCACCCCGACGGTCGATGGAGACGACCTGCGCCGCCGGCAGGCGCAAGCCCAGCGGGTCCCGAGCCGGAGCAGCCTCCTCCTCCTCGCCGTCATCCACACGGAGGACTCCCAGAACGGCGAGGCCGACCGGCAGCAACCACATCACCGCCCCGAGGACCGGGGGCGACGACAGGAGCTCGAGCTCCCAGTCGACGAAGTCTGCCAAGGGGGCTCCTGCCGGCACGAATCCCTCACCGTCGAAGAAGGCGAAGTACGCGTAGTCGGCGACGACGATCGCCACGACCATGAGCCCTGCGGCGTGCACCCGTCGCCAGCCGAGAGCGACCCTGCGTTCGAAGGTCCGGACGACCCACCCGATGCAGGAGGCCACGACGAGGATTACGACCCACGTGCCCTCGTCGTTCCACACGGCCACGGCCACCGTGCCACGGCCCCTGCTGCCACCACGACGAGGCCGACGAGCGTGGCCACCAGCACGCTGCCCCTCCTGCGAGCGGCGCTCATCGGTTCAGGAAGCCAGATCGGGTCGAAGAACCAGTCGTCCATGTCCGCACGTCACGCTTCTGAGGTCCGCTGCAGACCCGGCCGGAGCGGGTCCTGCACCTGCTCTCGACGGTAGGAGCGCCTGACCTCGGCGTGAACAGCGAGAACTGGTCTCCCGCCGCATGGTCCGGACGTTCCACCCAAGTGACCCGGCGAGACGGGTCGGCGCGGGTCACCACACCCGACCTAGCCTTGCCGAGTGCAGGGAGTCTTCACGGGGTTCGCGACGATCGGCGTGGTCATCGCCGTCGGCGCCCTCCTCGCCCACCTGCGCATCGTCGACCTCACCGCCCAGCGCGTGCTGTCGCAGATCGCCTTCTTCGTCGGCTCCCCCGCCCTCATGGTCATGACGCTGAGCCGGGCCGACGTCCATGACGTCCTCTCGGCCAACCTCGTCGCCACCACCGTCGCCGTCCTCGTCCCGGTCGCGATCTATGCTGCCGGCGCCCGCTTCCTCTGGCACCGACGCCTCGGTGACGCGACGATCGGCGCCCTCTCGGCGGCATACGTCAACGCCGGCAACCTGGGGATCCCGGTGGCGAGCTACGTCCTCGGCGACGCCGCACTGGTCGCGCCGACCCTGCTCCTCCAGCTCCTCGTGCTCCAGCCGATCGCGCTCGCGCTGCTCGACACCGACGCCCTCGGGCGCTCGCCGTCGTTCGTGCAGCTCGTGAGCCGGCCGTTCCGCAACCCGCTCACGGTCGGCTCGCTCATCGGCGTCCTGCTCTCGCTCACCGGGTGGACGCTGCCGGAGTTCGTCGGCAACCCGCTCGAGCTCCTCGGCAACGTCGCGGTCCCGGCGATGCTCATCGCCTACGGCATCGCGCTGCGCCTCGGCCCGGGCCTCGGCGCCGCCGGGTCGGTCGCCGAGCTCGCGACGACGTCGCTCCTCAAGCTCGTGGTCCAGCCCTTCGTCGCGTATGCCGTGGCGCACCTCGCGCTCGGCGTCGACGGTCGCGCGCTCCTCGCCGTCGTCGTCACGTCCGCCCTGCCCACCGCGCAGAACATCTTCGTCCACGCCACGCGCTACGACCGCGGGACGGTGCTCGCGCGCGACACCATCCTCATCACGACCATGGGCTCGGTGCCGGTCATCCTGCTCATCGCGGGCCTGCTCGGCTGAGGTCCGCGCGCGAACGGCCGTCGCGACCTATCCTGTGCGAATGCCGGGACCAGTGCTGGACGGGGGGACATCGGCCGACGTCGGGATCCTGCACGAGCACCTGTGGACCGGGGCGACGGTCATCACGGCCGTGCGCACCGTCGCGTCGGCCGCGGTGGCTGCGTGGGGCGCCGTCGAGGGCAGCCTCGCCCTGCTCGTCGTCGCGCTCGGCATCTACTGGGTCGGGGACATCCTCGACGGGACCTGGGCGCGTATGCGCCGCTGCGAGACCCGGATCGGCGCGGTGCTCGACATCTTCTCGGACCGTTTCAACGCCGGCGCGTTCTACGTCGGCCTCGCCTGGCTCCAGCCCGACCTCGCACCGGCGGTGTTCGTCTACCTCGCCGAGTTCATGGTCGTCGACACCTTCCTGTCGCTCGCGTTCCTCGCGTGGCCGATCCGCAGTCCCAACTACTTCTACGTCGTCGACCACACGATCTGGAAGTGGAACTGGTCGAAGCCGGCCAAGGCGGTCAACAGCGCGCTCTTCGCGGTGCTCCTCCTCGCCACCGGCTGGATGTGGGTCGGGCTCGTCATCGCCCTCGGCCTGCTCGCGCTCAAGTGCTGGTCCATGGCGCGGCTCATGCGGATCGGCCTGCCCGTGCCCGGTCCGGTGCCCACCCATGTGGGCTGAGGTCGTCAGCGTCACCGGCCTCGCCGTCGCCTCCGCCCTCGTCCCGCTCATCAACATCGAGGCGATCGTCGCGCTCACGGTGACCCAGGGCGACGCACCCGCGTGGGTCGTCGTCCTCGTCTCCTCGCTCGGCCAGATGGCCGGCAAGCTCGTCTGGTACTACGGCGGCCGGGAGCTCGAGCGCTTCCGCTTCGTCGCCCGCCGGATGGAGAAGCCGAAGGCGAAGGCCGCGCTCGAGCGCTGGCGCTGCCGCACCGAGGGCCGGCCCTGGTATGCCGCCGGCCTCCTCCTCGTGTCGTCGGCCGTCGGCATCCCCCCGTATGCCGTCATCGCGGTCCTCGCGGGCGCCCTCCGCATCCCCGTCGTCGTCTTCCTCCTCACCGGGCTCGTCGGTCGGGCGATCCGCTTCGCGGCCGTCATCGGCGGAGCGGCCGCGGTCGTCTCCTGGTGGTGACGGCGGCTCGCGCTCCGGTGGCGACGGCGTGGGCGCGCTGCTAGGAACGAGGCATGACCCGCCGCACCCTCCCCGCCGTCGTCCTCGGGCTCTCCCTCGCCGTCGCCGCGGCCGTCCCCACGAGCAGCGCTGTGGCGCACGGACATCCGAGCGCGCCAGACGAGTTCGTCGCACTGCGCGACGTCGACCCGAGCATCGTCCACGAGATCCGCTACGCGACCAACCACAACTTCGTCGGCGAGCGCATCGACGACTACCGCGCTCCCCTGTGCCTGCTCACCCGTCCCGCGGCCGAGGCGCTCTCGCGGGCGCAGGACGAGCTGCGGCCGATGGGCCTCACCCTCAAGGTCTACGACTGCTACCGCCCGCAGGGAGCCGTCGACCACTTCGTGCGCTGGGCCGAGGACCTCGACGACGAGCAGATGAAGTCCGAGTTCTATCCCCGCGTCGAGAAGTCGCGCCTTTTCGAGGACGGCTACATCGCGGCGAAGTCCGGGCACAGCCGCGGCAGCACCGTCGACCTCACCATCCAGCCCATCGACGCCCGTCCGGGCCCGACCCCGCACTCGCCGCACCCCGAGGGGTCGTGCTTCGGCCCGGTCGAGGACCGCGTCCCGGACGCCTCGCTCGACATGGGCACGGCCTTCGACTGCTTCGACGTCCTCTCGCACACCGCCAACCCGGCCGTCACCGGCGAGGCCAGGGCGAACCGCGACCTCCTCGTCGACGTCCTCGCGGCCGAGGACTTCACCAACCTCCCCGAGGAGTGGTGGCACTTCACGCACAAGCCCGAGCTCTTCCCGACGACGTTCTTCGACTTCCCGGTCTCGCGGGCCTCGCTCGTCGCTCCCTGACCCACGACGCGCCGGACGGGTGAGAATGGGGCGATGATCACCCTCGAGCTCGCCCGGCGCGTCGTCCACGAGGCCGGGGTGCTCTGGGAGCCCGCGCCCGGCGACCGCTTCGTCATCGACGCCGAGCTCCTCACCGGTGACATCTTCTGGGTCAGCGACCTCACCGTCGAACCGCAGACGTTCGGCGAGCAGACCGTCCTCGGCTTCAACGGCACGACCGAGTGGGCGCTCGACTCGGTGAGCCTCGACAAGGCGCTCTGGCTCCCGCGCGAGGACCAGCTGCGCGCCCTGCTCGGCGACCGGCTCGAGACGCTGCGGCGCACCGAGGAGGGCTGGGAGGTGACGTATGCCGGGAGCGCGGGCTCACGGCATACGGTCACCGACCCTGATGTCGAGTGCGCCTACGCGAGGGCGCTGCTCAGTCTCCAGGCGTACTAGGGGCGCACCCGGCCGTCCGGGCGGATCGACAGGACCACCTTGTCGTCGTACTCGCGGCGCTCCGTGCGGGTGACGCGGTAGTCGGTGTCGACGACGGGGAAGACGTGCACCGGCGTCATCGTCATCCGGGCTCCGTCCCGGGTGCGCTCGACCTCGACGTGCAGGTGGCCGTAGTGCTTGCCGCCGGAGGTGAGGACCCGCACCCCGTCACGGTCCTCCCACACCTCGGGCTCGTCCCGGTCCGCGGTCCACTGGCGGTAGGGGTTGTAGCTCAGCCGCTCGGAGTCCGGCCCGGCCACGCGCCGCTCGCCGCGCAGGCCGTCACCCGCGACGCCGACGTCGTAGTAGTGGACGCCGACACCGTCGCCGTCCTCGTCGACGAAGCTGCGCTCGAAGAGCTCGCTGTGGCCGCAGATGACGGCGGCGACGCCGTAGCGCTCGGCGAGCACGTGGTACTGCCGCATCGGCGTCCCGCCCTGGCCGGACGTGTCCTTGTGGTACATCGGCAGGCCGTGCTCACCGCTGCTGAACGGCGAGTGGTGCCACTGCATGACGATGATCTGGCCGCGCTCGCGGGCGTCCGCCAGCTGCGCCTCGCACCAGCGCCACTGGGTGCTACCGGGGTTGAAGTCGGAGAGGTCGGTGCCGCCGGCCGCTGCGTACTCCGCTGCGGTGAAGTTGTTCTGCGTGTCGGTGCCGGGGCCGCGGTACTCACGGCCGACGGCCTGGTTGCCCTCGTAGTTCTCGGTGTCGTCGTCCGGCTCGCCGTTGTTGGAGTCGAGGGTGATGACGGTCAACGGGCCGTAGTCGATGGCGTAGTAGTTGTCCCGGTGCTCGGGGGTCCCGTTGTCGGGCGCGTCGAAGTAGGCGTGGTACTTGCCGCGGGAGCGCACGACGATGGAGCGGTCGGCGCTGGAGCCGTAGCCGCCGTTGACCGCACCGCCGAAGCTCTCCCAGTTGCCGAACGCCGTGAGTGCGGGGGTGCGGCCGAGCCGGTCGCCCGCGGGGCCGGCGTTGCACCGGAACCACTCGTCCCAGCCCGGCTGGTAGCCGCCGCCCTGCACGAGGTCGCCCGGGAACATCATGAAGTCGGGCCTGCTGGCGTCGACGACGCGCAGGTTGGCGAGGTAGCCCTCGTCCTCGGTGAGGGGGTAGCGGAGCACGCGCGCGCCCGCGAGCACGGTGGTGCCGAAGACGCCGTCCCACGTCGACCCGGCTGCGGCGTCCGGCCGGCCCAGCCCGGCGACCTCGCCGGGCGCCCACTCGCGTCGGGTGACCCGGCCGCGGGGCTCGGTCTCGTGGTCCGACATGGCGATGAAGGTGACTCGGTCCCAGTCCTGCACGCTCGGAGCGGTCCGGAAGCGGCCCTGGTAGCGGTCACGTCCCTGCACGACCTCGTAGGTGTAGTGCGTGCCGGGCCGGAGTCCCTCGACGTCGACGACGTGCTTGACGTTGCCCTCGCGCAGCAGCCACGACCCCTTCGCGAGGCCGGGGATCTCCTCGGCGCGCTCGGCGTCGGTGTAGCCGAGGATCGGCATCGGCTGTGGCGTAGTGCTCACGCGACGCCGTCCACCGCCCAGGCCCGGGCCACGCACCGTGAGCGTGCCCGGGACGTCGGCGTAGCTGACCCAGCTGATCGTCATCGACGTGCTGGCCGGGTTCTGGAGGTAGGGCAGGACGCGCAGGTCCCGCATCGAGCGGGCCGCTTGCGCGCCGACCTCGGTGGCCGCGCCGGACTCGGCGGCCGACGCCGTCGCGCACGACAGGACGGGCGGCGCGAGCGTGGCAGCGGCGAGGCCACTCAGGACCATGCGGCGGGACAGAGTCGGGCGGGTCTCAGACATCGTCGTCCTCAGGGGGTGGAGAAAAGTTCGACGCGACCGGTGGTCCGCGTCACTTTTCCACCCTAGGGGAGCGAGGTCGAGCGAGCCAGAGATGCGTGAGCGCACCAGCGGCGCAGAGCGTGACGAACGGCGTCGCCATGGCTGCGCCGCCGGTCACGATCTGCGCCGGTCGCGCGCGAGCGAGCCAGAGATGCGTGACCGCACCACCGTTCGGTGGTGCGCTCACGCAATCGCGGCTCGCTCGGGTCAGCGCTTGCGGGTGCCAAAGATGGAGCGGGTGATCTCCCGGCCGATGACCGTGCCGGCCGAGCGCAGGGCGGAGCGGAACGCGCTCGACTTGACGACCTGCTCGACGAGGCCCGGGTCCTCCTTGGGCGTCGCCGTCTTCTTCGCCGGGGTGGGCGCCGGCGCCTTCTGCGGAGCCTCGGCGGCCGGAGCCGTCGCCTGCACGCGCGCGGCGAGCTTCTCGTAGGCGGACTCGCGGTCGGCGACGGCGGCGTACTTCGACGACAACGGCGAGGCGGCGACCGTCGAGTCGAGCAGCGCATCGGGCGAGGGCGCCATGAGCGACTGCGGGGCGCGCATCCGGGTCCACGCGACCGGCGTCGGCGCACCCTTCTCGGACAGGACGGTGACGACGGCCTCGCCGGTGCCGAGCGAGGTGAGGAGCTTCTCGAGGTCGTAGTCGCTGTGCGGGTAGGTCTTCACCGCCGCCTTGAGGGCCTTGGCGTCGTCGGGGGTGAAGGCACGCAGCGCGTGCTGGACGCGGTTGCCGAGCTGGCCGAGGACGTCGGCGGGCACGTCCTTGGGCGACTGGGTGACGAAGAAGACACCGACGCCCTTGGACCGGATGAGCCGCACCGTCTGCTCGATCGCGTCCTGGAACGCCTTGCTCGCGTCCGCGAAGAGCAGGTGCGCCTCGTCGAAGAAGAAGACGAGCTTGGGCTTGTCGACGTCGCCGACCTCGGGCAGGTCGTGGAAGAGGTCGGCGAGCATCCACATGAGGAACGTCGAGAACAGCGCAGGGCGGTCCTGGACGCCGGGCAGCTCGAGGCAGGTGACGAGGCCCTTGCCGTCGCTCGACGTCCGCAGCAGGTCGCCCGTGTCGAAGTTCGGCTCGCCGAAGAAGGCGTCGGCGCCCTGGTCCTCGAATGCGATGAGCTCGCGCAGGATGACGCCGGCCGTCGCGGAGGAGAGTCCGCCGAGCGCCTTGAGCTCGGGCTTGCCCTCGTCGCTCACGAGGTGGCTGATGACGGCCCGGAGGTCCTTGAGGTCGAGCAGCGCGAGGCCGTTCTTGTCGGCGTAGTGGAAGACGAGGCCGAGGCTCGACTCCTGGGTGTCGTTGAGCCCGAGGACCTTGGCGAGCAGGGTCGGGCCGAAGTCGGTGATCGTCGCGCGGATCGGCACGCCCTTGCCCTGACCGCCGAGCGAGAGGAACTCCGTGGGGTATGCCGTGGCCTGCCACTCCTGGCCAACGTCCTTCGCGCGCGACGCGAGCTTGTCGTTGGGCTGACCCGGGCTCGCCAGGCCGGAGAGGTCGCCCTTGATGTCGGCGAGGAAGACCGGGACGCCCTGACCGGAGAGCTGCTCGGCCATGAGCTGGAGCGTCTTGGTCTTGCCGGTGCCCGTGGCTCCGGCGACGAGGCCGTGCCGGTTGAGGACGCCGAGCGGGATCCGCACCGGCGCGTCCGGGTGGGCGGTGTCGTCGATGACCGTCGCGCCGAACTCAAGCGCAGGGCCGTCGAACGCGTAGCCGGCGCGGATCTCGTCGAGGTGCGCGTTCCCTTCCGCGGGCGCGGGCTCGGCCGCGGCGGGGGTGGTGGCGGGCTGTTCGGGCGTCGCGTTCTCGGTCACCTTCGGCACCCTAGCGCGAGCGCGAGGCGACCCCACGGCATACGGACTGCTTACGTCCGGCAAGGTGGCGGCTGGGTCGTCACCCTGCCGGACGCAAACACTCTCTGTATGCCGTCCCGCTCACCTCACGCCGTAGAGGTGCTCGAGCGCGAGCTGGTCGAGGTGCTCGAAGGCCATTCCGCGGGCGGCCGCCTCGTCGGGGTCGAACGCCTCGGCGCGCAGGGCGTCGATGCCCTCCCCCTGCGCCAGGGTCGGCTGCGCGAGCTCGTCGAGCCGCGAGGCCTTGAGCGCCTCCTGTACCTCCGGGTCGGCCCGGAAGGCACGCGACTTCTCACGCAGGACGAGGTAGTTGCGCATGCAGCCAGCGGCCGACGCCCAGACGCCGTCCATGTCCTCGGTGCGCGGCGGCTTGAAGTCGAAGTGCCGCGGACCGTCGTAGCCGCCGGTCTCGACCGTGTCGACGGTCCAGAACGCCCCACGGGCGTTGCCGGCGCCGAAGCGGAGGTCCTGGTCGTAGCGCGGACCGGTCTGGCCGTTGAGGTCGAGGTGGAAGAGCTTGCCGTGCCAGAGCGCCTGGGCGATGCCGTGGGCGTAGTTGAGACCGGCCATCTCCTCGTGCCCGACCTCGGGGTTGAGACCGACGAGCTCGGGCCGCTCGAGCTCGTTGATGAAGGCGAGCGCGTGCCCGATCGTCGGGAGGAGGATGTCGCCGCGCGGCTCGTTGGGCTTGGGCTCGAGCGCGAAGCGCAGGTCGTAGCCCTGCTCGACGACGTAGTCGCCAAGGAGGTCGAACGCCTCCTTGTAGCGGTCGAGCGCGGCGCGCACGTCCTTGGCCGCGCCCGACTCAGCGCCCTCGCGACCGCCCCAGGCGACGAAGGTCGTCGCGCCGAGCTCGACGGCGAGGTCGATGTTGTCGGCGACCTTGCGGATGGCGTAGCGGCGGACGTCACGGTCGTTGTTGGTGAAGCCGCCGTCGCGGAAGACAGGGTGCGAGAAGAGGTTCGTCGTCACCATCGGCACGACGAGCCCGGTCTCGTCGAGCGCCTTGCGGAAGGGCGCGAGCTGCTCGAGCCGCTGCGCCGTCGAGGTGCCGAAGTCGCTGACGTCGTCGTCGTGGAAGGTGATGCCCCAGGCGCCGAGATCGGAGAGCCGGTGGACCGCCTCGACCGGGTCGAGCGGCGGGCGGACGGCACCGCCGAAGACGTCGACGCCCTGCCACCCCACCGTCCAGAAGCCGAAGGAGAACTTGTCCTCGCGCGTCGGGGTGAAGTCCGAGGACCCGGCCACCCGGCCGGAGTCGGTGGTCACTGCTCGTCCTTGCCCGAGCTGAAGGCCGCGTCGAACGCCGCCTCCGGCCGGTCGAACGCGAGCCGTCGCACGAAGCCCACCGCCTCGGCCGCGCCGACGAGCCGGTCCATGCCCGCGTCCTCCCACTCGACCGAGATCGGGCCGTCGTAGCCGATCGCACCGAGCGTGCGGAAGCAGTCCTCCCAGGGCACGTCGCCGTGGCCGGTCGAGACGAAGTCCCAGCCGCGACGTGGGTCTGCCCACGGCAGGTGCGAGGAGAGCCTTCCGTTGCGGCCGTTGCCCACTCGCATCCGCACGTCCTTGCAGTCGACGTGGTAGATCCGGTCCTGGAAGTCCCAGATGAACGCGGCGGGGTCGAGGTCCTGCCAGACCATGTGCGACGGGTCCCAGTTGAGGCCGAACGCCTCCCGGTGGCCGATGGCCTCGAGCGTGCGCACCGTCGACCAGTGGTCGTAGGCGATCTCGCTCGGGTGCACCTCGTGCGCGAACCGCACGCCGACCTCGTCGAAGACGTCGAGGATCGGGTTCCAGCGATCGGCGAAGTCCTGGTAGCCCGCCTTGATCGTCTCCGCGGACACCGGCGGGAACATCGCGACGTACTTCCAGATGGCCGAGCCGGTGAAGCCGATGACGACGTCGACACCGAGCTTGGCGGCGGCGCGGGCCGTGTCTGCCATCCGCTCGGCGGCCCTCTGCCGCACTCCTTCCGGGTCACCGTCGCCCCACACGGACGCCGGGAGGATGTCTTGGTGGCGCTGGTCGATCGGGTCGTCGCAGACGGCCTGGCCGACGAGGTGGTTCGAAATGGCCCAGACGCCGAGCCCGTGCCGCTCGAGGATCTCGCGCCGGCCGGCGACGTAGTCGTCCTCGGCCAACGCGCGGTCGACCTCGAAGTGGTCGCCCCAGCAGGCGATCTCGAGTCCGTCGTACCCCCACGAGGCGGCGAGACGGCATACCTCCTCGAAGGGAAGGTCGGCCCACTGTCCCGTGAAGAGGGTGATCGGTCGTGCCACGGTGTCCTCCGGTTTCGTCTCTCTCGGCCGGCTCCACGAACGTAGAATCCGGGTCACGTCCTGCTGTCGATGGTCGGGCGGAAGCCGGTCCCCGGTCGGGGTCACTGCTGCAACAGCGACACCGACCGGGGCCGGTGACGGGTCGGCCGCCCAGGGCGGCCGGGGGTCAGCCGCGCAGGGCGGCCAGGTTGTCGTAGCTGGTCTGTGCGAAGGCGAGCGACTGGCCGGGGTTGGCCGCCCCGCCCGGGGCAGTGTCCTGCTCCCACATCGGGTTGTGCGAGCCCTTCGCGCCGACACGGCGGAAGAACGTCGAGTAGTCGATGTCGCCCTCGCCGAACGGCGTCATCGTGTAGCCGTTGGACGTGGTCGCGTCGCGGCGGCCGTCCTTGGCGTGGAAGAGCGGGAAGCGCTTCGTCTGAGCCGCCACGACGGCCGCCGGGTCGAAGACGGACCGGGCCTGGCTGCCGTCCGGCGCGGTGTAGGTGTGGTGCTTGTACTGCGCGACGTGCGCCCAGAAGATGTCCATCTCGAGGAACACGTGCTTGGGGTCGGTGTGCGCGAGGAAGTGCTCCAGGCGCCGGATCCCGCTGCTGCGGGTGGGGTTGCCCGCAGCGTCGAGCGGCCCGCTGTCGAGCAGGAAGCTGTAGGCGATGTCGTGGTTGTGCGTGTAGAGCTTGAGCCCGTGGCGTGAGGCCCGCTCGCCGAAGAAGTTCCAGCGCTCGGCAGCCGCGACCCAGTCCGCCACGTAGGCCGAGCCGGTGGGGTCGCCGCCGGTGCCGATGTGGCCGAGGCCGAGGATGTTGGCGATCTCGCAGGCGCTGTCGAAGGCGGCGATGGTCTCCGGCGTGATCGTGGACGGGATGCTGCCGTGGTTGCCCTCGGCCTCGAGGCCGAGGTCGTCGAGCCACGACCTGAGCAGCGTGGCTCCGGCGACCGTGCCCAGGTCGGCACCACCCTCGGCGTTGGCGTGCTGGCGGTAGCCGGCGAACTCGATCTGGCGGAAGCCGATGCGCGACAGCTCGCCGAGGACCTCCTTGAAGCCGGAGGCGAGGTCGGTCGTGTTCGGGTCGCGCGAGACGGCGTCGCGCACGGTGTAGAGGATGATCCCGCGCTTCGAGGCGGGCACGAGCGTGCCGTTCGCGTTGCCGGCCGGCGAGGCGTATGCCGTCCCGCCGGCTGCCGCTGTCGCGGCACCGGCCGTGGCGATCGCGGTCGTCGCCGCGAGGAACTGGCGGCGGCCGAGACCGAGGGTCCGGGCGAGCTCGGGGATCTTGACGTCGTTGTCGTTCATGGTGCTCCTTCGTCACTGCAATGACATGGGGGAACAGCGGTGACCGGTCGTCCTCCTGTCCGTCCGGGGGCGTGGTGGTCGGCCACGCGGTCGATGGTCGGGTGGGCTCGCGGCTACGGCTGGGTGCCGGCCGGGAGGTCGATGGGGGTCCAGGCCGAGGCGTTGGCCGCGCTGCTCTCGACGGCGGCGAGGACCTCCTGCACGGCGAGGCCGTCGGCGAAGGACGGGCTGGGGTCGACGCCGCGGGCGATGGCGTCGACGAGGTCGGCCGCCTGGTGGGTGAACCCGTGCTCGTAACCGAGCCCGTGACCCGCGGGCCACCAGTGCTCGACGTAGGGGTGGGTGGGCTCGGTGACGACGACCTTGGTGAAGCCCGACTCGCGGGCGTCGACCGAGGCGTCGTGGACGTGGAGGACGTTCATGTCCTCGAAGTCGAACGCGAGGCTGCCCCTGGACCCGTTGATCTCGAGGCGGATCGAGTTCTTGCGCCCGGTGGCGAAGCGGGTGGCCTCGAAGGTGCCGAGGCCTCCGCCGCTGAGACGGGCGAGGAAGACAGCAGCGTCGTCGACGGTGACCTGACCCCGCTCGCCGCCCTCCTGCGCCGAGGCCGACAGGCCCTTGACGCTGCCGGCGACGGGTCGCTCCTTGACGAAGGTCTCCATCGTCGCGCTCACGCCGGTGATGCGCTCGCCGGTGACGAAGTGGGTGAGGTCGATGATGTGGGCGCCGATGTCTCCCAGGGCTCCCGAGCCGGCGCGCTCCTTCTCGAGCCGCCACGTGAGCGGGGACTCGGGGTCGACGAGCCAGTCCTGGAGGTACTGCGCGCGCACGTGGCGGATCTCGCCGACCCGGCCCTCCTGGACGAGCTGGCGGGCGAAGGCGATCGCGGGGACGCGGCGGTAGGTGAACCCGACCATCGACCGGACGCCTCGGGCCCTGGCGCGCTCGGCGGCGTCGGCCATCCGGCGGGCCTCGTCGACGGTGTTGGCGAGTGGCTTCTCGCACAGGACGTGCTTGCCGGCGTCGAGCGCGGCGATGGCGATCTCGGCGTGGGTGTCACCGGGGGTGCAGATGTCGACGACCTCGACGTCGGGGCGGGCGACGAGGGCCCGCCAGTCGGTCTCGACGTGCTGCCAGTCGAAGCGGCGGGCCATCTCGGCGGCCGCCGCACCGTCACGTCCGGCGATGGCGACGAGCTCGGGCGAGAGTGCCGGGTCGAAGAAGCTGCGGGCGTTTCGCCAGCCCTGCGAGTGGGCCAGGCCCATGAAGGCGTAGCCGACCATGCCGATGCCGATGCCGATCCGGCCGGTCCGCGTCGCGTCGCCGGTCGACGGTGCTGCCGTGTCGGCAGCCGCGAGGTCGGTCGCCGTGGTGTCCGTGGTCATGAGAACCCTTTCCGGGAGGTCTCCGGGGCAGCGCGAGGCTGCGTGGGGTCGAGGTGGTCGGGTCCGCGCGGCTCAGGGATGGCCGCGCGGACCCCGGTCGAGGATCTGCCGGTCGTCGGTCAGGACTCGAAGCCGAGCGGGAGGTACTCCTCCACGTTGTCCTTGGTGACGACGGGAGCGTCGAGGACGATGCGGCGCGGCACGGCGACCTGGACGAGGTCGCTCATGCTCTTGTCCTGGGCCAGGAGCCGGGCCAGGCGCACGCCGTCGGCCGCCTGGGTGGGCGGGTAGAGGACGGTCGCCTCCATCTTGCCCTCCTTGATCCACCGCATGGCGTTGGCCGAGCCGGCGCCGCCGATGAAGGCGAACTCGTTGCGCTTGGCGTTGTCGAAGGCCGCCATGACGCCGACGCCCTGGTCGTCGTCGTGGTTCCAGATGATGTCGATCTTGGGCGCGGCCTGGAGGAGGTTGGAGGCGACCTTCTCACCGGACTCGACGGTGAACTCGGCCGCGACGCGGTTGTCGACGGTCTGGTTGCAGCCCTTGAGCGCGTCGGCGAAGCCCTTGCTGCGGTCCTGCGTGAGGGGCAGGGCGTCGATGCCGGCGATCTCGGCGATGACGGGGTTCGTCAGGTTCTTGTCCTTGACGAGCTTGCAGGCGTAAGTGCCCGCGCTCACACCCATGCCGTAGTTGTCGCCGAGGATCGTGGTGCGCGCGGCGAACGGCGTCGAGAACTCGCGGTCGACGTTGACGACGATGATCCCGGCGTTCATCGCCTTGGTCGCGACCTCGGTGAGGGCGGCGCCGTCGGTGGGCAGCAGGACGATCGCGTCGACCTTGTCGTTGATGAAGGTCTCGACCTGGGCGATCTGCTGGCTGGCGTCGTTGGTGCCCTCGGCCGCCTTGAACTCGACGTCGGAGAACTTCTTCGCCTCCGCCTGGGCGGCGCTGTTGATCGCGCCGAGCCAGCCGTGGTCGGCCGCGGGGCCCGAGAAGCCGATGGTGACCTTGTCGCCCGGGTCGTCGTTGCTGCTGCCGGCCCGCTGGCTGTCGGACGAGGTCGTGTCCGCGGCCTCGGGGGTGTTGCTCGTGCAACCGGCGGCGACGAGGGCGACGACGCCGAGGGCCGCGGCGGCGCGGACCGGGCGGGAGATGGTGCGACGGATCATGGTGGTTCTCTCCTGGGGCTGGTGCGAGGTGGGGATGGGAGTGTGGAGCCGGGTGTCGTGCATGGGAGGCGTCATGCGACCGGGAGCCGCGGAGGGGCGCCGCAGGCGGGTGCGCTAGGTGCTGCGTCGGCGCGCGGCGAGCCGCTGCTGGAGGAGGACGGCGGCGACGATGATGACCCCCTTCGCCACGTTCTGGGTCGAGGTGTCGACGTTGTTGAGCGTGAAGACGTTGGTGAGCGTCGTGAAGATGAGGACGCCGAGCACGGTGCCGACGATCGTGCCGCGGCCGCCGCTGAGGAGCGTCCCGCCGATGACGGCGGCGGCGATGGTGTCGAGCTCGAGCAGCTGCCCGTGGGTCGACGTGCCGGTCGTCGTGCGGGCCATGAGCATGACGGCGGCCAGGCCGCACGCGAGACCGAGGAGGACATAGAGGTATGCCGTCTGGCGCTCGACCTTGATGCCGGCCAGTCGCGCCGCCTCGGGGTTGCCACCGATGGCGAGGGTGCGTCGGCCGAAGGTCGTGCGGTTGAGCAGGACCCAGCCGAGCGCCGCGACGATCGCGAAGATGATGACGAGCACCGGGATGCCGATGACGCTGCCGCCGAAGAAGTCGATGAAGGAGCGGTCGCGCACGATCTGCGTCCTGCGCTGGGCGATGAGCTCGGCGAGGCCACGGGCGCTGGCGAGCATGGCGAGGGTCGCGATGAAGGGTGCGACCTTGCCGTAGGCCACGAGCAACCCGTTGACGAGCCCGCACGCGCCGCCGACGAGCAGTGCGGTGAGGACCATGACGATCCAGTGGATGTCCTCGGCCATCGTCTGCGTGGCGAGGGTCGTGGCCCACACCGACGAGAGCGCGACGATCGCGCCGACGCTGAGGTCGATGCCTCCGCCGCAGATGACGAACGTCATTCCGACGCTGACGACGCCGACGACGGCCGCGAGCCGCAGGATCGTCAGCGCGTTGTCGAAGCTGCCGAACCGCTCGCCCGCCGTGGCGAGACCGACGACGCAGAGGATGACGAGCGCGATGACGAGCCCGAGGTTGCGGGTGGCCGACCCGCCGAGGAAGCGGCTCAGCGCGCTCGGGCCGGAGCCGGCGGTCGCGGCGGGGGCCGCCATCTCCTGGGTGCCCGCGGGCTCCTCGGAGGTGCGGGGGGTCTCGACGCTCATGCGGCGTCTCCTCTCATGATGATGTCGAGCACCTGGTGCTCGTCGAGCTCGGTGGCCGGCGCCTCGTGCAGGACCTGGCCGTCGCCGACGACGAGGACCCGGTCCGAGAGCCCGAGCACCTCCTCGATCTCGCTCGAGACGACGACGACGGCGACACCGTCGTCGGCGAGGCGGCGGACGAGGGCATAGATCTCGGAGCGGGCGCCGATGTCGACGCCACGCGTGGGCTCGTCGAGCAGGAGCACCCTGCACCCGCGGAGCAGCCAGCGGGCCAGGACCACCTTCTGCTGGTTGCCACCGGACAGGGTCCGGATCTCGCGGGTGATGCCGGTCGGTCGCAGCTCGAGGCTCGTGGCGAGCTCCTGCGCGGCCTCGCTCTCCGCGCCGCGGTCGATGAGCCCGCCCAGGGAGAAGCGGGTGAGCGTCGCCATGCTGATGTTGTGGGCGACGCTGTCGCCGAGTACGAGGGCCTGGCTCTTGCGCTCCTCCGGGGCGAGCCCGACCCCGGCGGAGACGGCCGAGTCGACCGAGCCCGGGCGCAGCCGGCGGCCACCCACCGTGACCGTGCCGGCGTCGGCGCGGCGGGCGCCGAAGACCGTCTCGACGATCTCCGAGCGACCGGCGCCGACGAGCCCTGCGAGACCGAGGACCTCCCCCGGGCGGACCGAGAAGCTCACGTCCTCGAACTCGCCGCGGCGCGAGATGCCCTCGACGACGAGCAGGGGCTCATCCTGGGGCGTCGTGCCCCGCTCGGGGAAGACGTACTCGATCGAGCGGCCGGTCATGAGGCGGATGACCTCGGAGGTCGGCGTCTCCTTGGCCGGGAGCCCGGTGGCGACGGTGCGGCCGTCCTTGAGGACCGTCACGCGGTCGCCGATGACGCGGATCTCCTCGAGCCGGTGCGAGATGTAGACGACGGCGACGCCCTGGGCGGTGAGCTGACGGATGACGTCGAAGAGGCGCTCGACCTCGCCGCTGTCGAGGACGGCCGACGGCTCGTCCATGACGATGAGGCGCGCCTTGCGCGAGAGCGCCCGCGCCATGCTGACGATCTGCTGGCCGGCGGCCGAGAGGTCGCCCACCTCGGCCGTCGGCGAGATCTCGGGGTGCCCGAGGCCGGCGAGCAGCTCGCGGGTGGCGGCGCGTGCGGCCGAGCGCTGCGAGAAGCCGAACCGCGACTTCTCGTGCCCGAGGAAGACGTTCTCCGCGACGGTGAGGCCCTCGACGAGATCGAGCTCCTGGTACATCGTCGCGATGCCCATGTCCATGGCCGCCTGCGGATGGCCCAGCGTCACCTCGGTCCCGTCCCAGGTGATCGTGCCCTCGTCCGGGGTGTGCACTCCCGCGAGCGTCTTGATGAGCGTGGACTTGCCGGCGCCGTTCTGGCCCAGCAGGCAGTGCACCTCGCCCGGGAGGACGTCGAGGTCGACGCCGTCGAGGGCGGTCACTCCGGGGAACCGCTTGACGATTCCGGCCATCACCAGAAGTGGTGAGGCGTCATTGCCTCTGCTCATGCGGACGAACGTAGGGGGCTTTTGCTTACTCGTCAAGCAAAAGTTTCAATATGCGGCGGCACATCTGCTCGCGCCGTGGGCGAAACCCGCGTTCTGTGCTTGACTACCCGCGTGAACGCGCCCGGCACCCTCCCCCTCACCGATGGGCCCACCGGTGCCGGCGCCCTGCTCCAGCTCATGCGCGACGGCCGGCCCCGCACCCGGGCCGAGCTCATCCAGCTCACCGGGCTCGCGCGCTCGACCGTCGGCGCCCGCGTCGACAGCCTCCTGGCGGCCGGGCTGCTCAAGCCTGCCGGCGAGTCACGCTCGACCGGTGGCCGGCCACCGGTGCGCTTCGCCTTCAACCCGACGGCAGCGGTGGTCATCGGTGCCGATCTCGGCGCCACCCACGCCACGGTCGGCCTCACCGATCTCGACGGGACCGTCATCAGCGACCGCACCGTCGAGCTCGACATCGCCAGCGGCCCGGTCCCCGTCCTCGACCGCGTCGTCGACCTCGGGCGCGAGCTGCTCAAGGAGGCCAAGCGCTCGCGCGCCGACCTCGCGGGTGTCGGCATCGGCCTCCCCGGTCCCGTCGAGCACTCGACCGGGCGCCCCGCCTCGCCGCCGATCATGCCCGGCTGGGACGGCTACGACGTCCCCGCGCACGTCTCGGCCGGTCTCGGGGGTCCGGTGCTCGTCGACAACGACGTCAACATCATGGCGCTCGGCGAGCACGCCACGGTCCACCCGCACGTCGACCACCTCGTCTTCGTCAAGGTGGCGACCGGCATCGGCGCGGGCATCATCTCCGGCGGCCAGCTCCATCGCGGCGCCCAGGGCGCGGCCGGCGACCTGGGCCACGTGGCGGCGCCCCACGGCGACGGCGTCCTCTGCCGCTGCGGCAACGTCGGCTGCCTCGAGGCCGTGGCCAGTGGCCCTGCGATCGTCGGGCGGCTCGAGCGGGCCGGCGTCGACGTGCACGACACCCGCGCCCTCGTCGACCTCGTCCGCGGCGGCAACCCGGAGGCGATCGCCGAGATGCGTGCGGCCGGTCGGGAGATCGGGGCCGTGCTCGCCTCGACCGTGAGCCTGCTCAACCCCCAGGTCATCGTCGTCGGCGGCCTCCTCATCCAGTGCGCCGAGAGCCTGCTCGCCGGCATCCGCGAGGTCGTCTACGGCCGCTCCTTGCCGCTCGCCACCGAGCAGCTCCAGATCGTCGCCGCCCGCACCGGCGGGCACGCCGGCGTCATCGGCGCCGCGACGATGGTCATCCAGCACGTGCTCTCGGCCGAGGAGGTCGAGCGCCAGCTCGCCAACCTCGCCTCCTGACCGGCGAGTGGGCGCGTATGCCGTCCGCGCGTCAGGTCGTGCGCGTCACCTGACCGAGCCCGCGAGGGGCGTCGGAGTCGTGGTGGTGGTCGCTACGCCAGGGGTCCGGGTGCGGACCTCGGCGACCACGGGAGCCCTCGTGCGGTCGCCCGGCACCTGCACGACGCCGACGGTTCAGCCCCTCCCCTTGGCTAGGGTCGATTCGCGGTGGTGCGTCTCCTGGCCGGGTGGCGACCCGCCGCCTCCCTCCGCCGCCCGTCGGCCTGACCACACGAGGACCGCCGTGCCCCTCTTCGACCTCTCCCGCGACGTCCTCGAGACCTACCGTCCTGAGCGCACCGAGCCGACCGACTTCGCCCGCTTCTGGGCCGACACGCTGTCGACCGCCCGCGAAGGGGTGCGGCCACCGCACCTCACGCCCTTCGAGGCGGACCTGCCGCTTGTCGAGGCACACGACGTGTCGTTCACCGGGTTCGGGGGCCAGGACGTGCACGGCTGGTGGGTCCGGCCGGCCACCGCGCCACCGGCCGACGGCTGGCCAGTTGTCGTCCAGTTCCTCGGCTACGGCGACGGCCGCGGCACCCCTCTCGACTGGCTGGCGTGGCCCGCCGCGGGCTTCGCGACGCTCGTCATGGACACGCGCGGGCAGGGCGCCCGGGCCCGTCGCGCCGGCAGCACCGGGGACAGCGGCGGCTCCTCGTCGCCCCACGTCGAGGGCTTCCTCACCAAGGGCATCGGCGACCCTGCCGACTACTACTACCGCCGCGTCTTCGCCGACGCCGTGCTCGCCGTCGACGTCGCCCGCGACCTGCCCGGCGCCGACCGGTCGCGCCTCGCCGTCCTCGGCACGAGCCAGGGTGGGGCGATCGCGCTCGCCGCGGCCGCCCTCGCCGACGGCGTCGCCGCCGCGATGGTCAACGTCCCCTTCCTGTGCCACGTCGAGCGGGCCATCGAGATCACCGAGACCAAGCCCTACTCCGAGCTGCTCGACTACGTGCGCACCCATAAGGGCTCGGTCGAGCAGGCCTTCGCCACGCTGCGCTACTTCGACGGCATGACGATGGCCGCGCACGCGACCGCCCCCGCCCTCTTCTCGGTCGCGCTCATGGACGACGTCTGCCCGCCCTCGACCGTGTATGCCGCCCGCAACCACTACGCAGGACCCTCCGAGCTCGTCGTCTACCCATGGAACAAGCACGAGGGCGGTGGCGACGCCCACGAGCTCCGCCAGATCGTCTGGGCGCGGCATCGGCTCGGCTGACACGGCATACGAACGGGTCCGGCGAGCGCCCCAGATACCGAGCAGGTCACAAGTGCTCCCACGACGCGGAAGGGTGCACGCGTCCCGCCGTCTCGACCCATACAGTGGCGAGGTGATCTTCAAGGCCGTCGGCGACACGCGTCCCTACCCCGAGCACGGGTACAGCACGCGTCAGTGGTCCAACGTGCCCCCGCGCCTCGTGCGGCTCGACGACCTCGTGACGACGAAGCGCACCCTCGACCTCGGCATGCTCCTGTCGGAGGACTCGACGTTCTACGGCGACCTCTTCGCCCACGTGGTCGAGTTCGAGGGCACGCTCTACCTCGAGGACGGGCTGCACCGGGCGCTGCGCGCCGCCCTGCACCAGCGACCGACCCTGCACGCACGCGTCCTCGTCATCGAGTAGCCGACATGGCCGAACGCGACCTCACGTCCGAGCTGCGGCACCGCCACCAGCAGCGCAAGGCGGCGACGACGATCCTCGTGGTGCTGCTCATGCTCTTCTTCGCCTTCTGGTACGCGTACTCCTACTACAAGGCGTCCGGAGCGAGCGGTGCCGCGGCGCCGACGACGACGGAGACCTGCCGGCCGTTCGACCCCACGGTCCCGACGGCCGCGACGACGAAGGTCAACGTCTACAACGCGACGACGAAGAACGGCCTCGCGGCCCGCACCGCCGCCGAGCTGCGCGAGCGCGGGTTCGTCATCGGCGAGGTCCGCAACGACCCGCTGAGGCGCAAGGTCGCCGTCGCCGAGGTCCGCCACGGCGCGGCCGGTCGCTCGCGCACGGCGCTGCTCGTGCCGCTCGGCGGCAAGGGCACGACGGCAGTCGCCGACGGCCGCAAGGACGCCACGCTCGACCTCGTTCTCGGGAACGGCTTCACCGCCCTCGCACCGACCCCGTCCCCCACCGGCCTGCCGATGTGCCCCTCCCCGACGACGAGCCCCACGAAGTCGTCGACGTGACCACCACGCCGGGGGCGGCAGCGGTCCTGCTCTCCCCCGACCTCACCGCGACGCAGGCCCTCGACGTCGTCATGCGCGCGGCCGGCAAGCACGTGCGCCGGCACACCGAGGTGCTCGTGGTCGAGCGCGAGCCCGAGGCCCTGCACCAGGTGCGGGTCGGCGTGCGGCGCGCCCGCAGCGCCCTCTCGCTCCTCTCACCCGCCCTCGGCGACGGCGACAAGCTCGCCTGGGTGTCCGAGGAGATCCGCGACCTCGCCGTGCCGCTCGGCCTGGCCCGCGACCTCGACATCACGGTCCGCGACCACGTCGACACGCTCGACGGCCCGGCGCGCGAGCAGCTGCTCGCCCGACGCGAGGCCGCCTATGACGAGGTCGTCGCGCTCGTCGGCTCCGAGCGCTGGAGCGACCTGCGGACCCATGTCGACGGTCTGCTCCGCCACCTCCACGACGAGGTCCCCGCCGACCCGCCTGCGACCGAGGCCGCCGCCGCCGCCCTCGACCGCAGCCTGAGCCGGGTGCTCCGACGCGGCGCCTCGCTCGCCGGAGCGAGCTCCACCGAACGCCACGCGGTGCGCAAGGAGGCGAGACGGCTGCGCTACGGCGTCCAGGCCTTCGGCAGCCTGTATGCCGTCCCGCCGGCTTCCGCCGCGCAGCCCGGTTCGCCGGTGCACGAGTTCGCCCGGCTCGTGGCCGATGTCCAGGACACCCTCGGCGACCTCGGCGACGTGCAGACGAGCCGCCACCTCCTCGAGCTCGTCGGGGCTCCACCCCCGGACGCCGACACCGACGCCCTGCTGCGACGGGCCGAGACTGCGGTGGCGCGGCTCCACGACGCGAGCCCGCCCTGGCGCTCCCCCGTCGCGTGAGGACGCTCGGAGCTTCACCGTCGCTGCGGGCCGGCCTCCTCTTCCTCGTGTCCCGGCTCGCGGTCGCCGCCACCCTGCTCGTCATGGCTGCGACGGCGCGGCAGGGCGCCGTCCAGCACGAGTGGGCGACCGGCACCGAGTGGCTCGACCGCTTCGCCGGCTGGGACAGCTACCACTTCGTCCGCATCGCCACCCTCGGCTACCTCCCTCCCGGGCTCGAGTGCTGCGACCAGGCGTTCTTCCCCGGCTACCCCCTGCTCATGGCAGGCGTGGCCCCGCTCGTCGGCGGCAGCGTCACCGCCGCCGGCCTGCTGGTCTCCGTCCTCGCCGGAGTGACGGCGGCCGCCCTCCTGTGGCGGCTCGTCGCGGACGACGCCCGCGGCGGGCCGGTCGCCGCACGCCGCGCCGTCCTCCTGCTCACCCTCGCCCCGTGCGGCTTCTTCCTCGTCGCCGTCTACACGGAGGCGCTCTTCGTCGCGCTCGCGCTCGGGGCGTGGCTGCTCGCGTCCCGGCGTCACTGGTGGTGGGCCGGCACCCTGGCTGCGCTCGCCGCCGGGGTGCGGGTCAACGGCCTCTTCCTCGCCGCCGGCCTCGTCGTCATGTATGCCGTGCAGTGGCACCGCGACGGCCGTCCCCGTCCGCGCACGGACGTCCTCGCCCTCGGGCTGCCCGTGGTGGGCGTGGCCGCCTTCATGGTCCACCTCCACTCGCTCACCGGGTCGTGGAACGCGTGGCAGGAGGCGCAGGACGAGGGCTGGGAGCGCACGACCGCGATGCCCTGGACCGGCATGGCGGCGGCCTGGCAGTCGCTGCTCGACAGCCCCGACGCCTGGCTCGCCGCCAGCCGCGCGGCCGACATCGTCGCCGTCCTCCTCGGCGTCGCGGTCTGCATCCTCCTTGCGGCACAGCGCCGTTGGGCCGAGCTCACCTACCTGGCCCTGAGCCTCTCCGTCGTCCTCTGCTCGACGCTGTGGGTGTCCGCTCCCCGCTACGCGCTCACCTGGTTCCCCGTCTACGTGGCGCTCGCGACGCTGCCGGACCGGACGGCATACCGGCGTCTGTATGCCGTCCTGCTGGGACTGTCGGCCGTCCTCCTCGTCGCCGCGACCTGGGCGGTGGCGACGCGGCACTGGGTCGCGTGACGCGGACTGCCCCAGCGAACTCCCAGACGCATGGGTCACAATCGGTCGACATCGATCGACCTCAGGAGTATGACGTGGCCCCGTCCGGGAGTGGCAGCAAGAAGGCGCGCGCGAGCCAGCGCAACGCCTCCGACCGTGTGGCGCAGATGCGCAAGGAGCAGCAGGCGAAGGACAAGCGCCGGCTGTTCGCGATCTGGGGGGCCGCAGCGGTGACCATCGCCATCGTCGTCGGGGCCGTGACCTTCGCGGTCATCAACGACAAGGCCAACACCCCGAGCCTCAGCGCCGTCAAGGACTTCACCTACGAGGCGGGGGCGCACGTCCAGACGCCGGTGACCTACAAGGAGACCCCGCCCGTCGGCGGCGAGCACAACCCGGTGTGGCTCAACTGCGGCGTCTACGACTCCCCGGTGCCCAACGAGAACGCCGTCCACTCGCTCGAGCACGGCGCGGTCTGGGTGACCTACAAGCCCGACCTGGCCGCGGCCGAGGTCGACAAGCTCAAGGACGTCCTGCCCGACACCTACGCGCTGCTCTCGCCCTACGAGGGGCTCCCCTCGCCGGTCGTCGCCTCGACCTGGGGTCACCAGATCCAGCTCGACAGCGCCGACGACCCGCGCCTCGAGGAGTTCATCAAGGAGTACCGCCAGGGCCCGAGCACTCCCGAGCCCGGCGCGCTCTGCACCAACGGCACCGACGGCACGGACCCGACGGTCTCGCCGAGCCTCGCCGGTGGTGCGCCCGCCGCTCCGAGCCCGGGTGCGTCGCCGTCGACGAGCCCCTCGTCGATGCCGGGCGCGAGCCCCTCGCCGTCGGCCTCGTGACCGAGTCCCACCCCGCAGTGCCGACGACCTCGCCCCGCTCCCGGGGTGAGGTCGTCGGTCTGTCGGTCCTGCTCGCCGTCATGTCGATGCTCGCGGGGCTCGTGCTCGGCTGGGCGCTCTTCGGGCGGGGCGGGTTCCCCCTCGACGGGTCGGCCGAGGCCGGCTTCGCGCGTGACATGCAGACCCACCACGGGCAGGCGGTGCAGATGTCGCTCATCGTCGCCGAGCGCACCGAGGACCCGGCGATCCGCACGTTCGCCAACGACATCGCGACGAGCCAGCAGCAGCAGGCCGGGCAGATGTTCGCGTGGCTGCAGCTCTGGGGGCTCACGCCCACCGGCTCGCAGCCGCCGATGGCGTGGATGGGCGACGACCACCACGGCGCGACCTCGGTGTCCGGCGAGAAGGTGCCGATGCCCGGCATGGCGTCGGAGGCTGACCTCGCTCGGCTGACGGCGGCTCGCGGCGTCGAGGCCGACCGGATCTTCCTCACGCTCATGACCGCGCACCACAAGGGTGGCGTCGAGATGGCCGACGCCGTGCTGGCCCGATCGGACCGGCCCGAGGTCGTCACGCTCGCAGGAGCCATGAAGGCGGCGCAGACGTCCGAGATCACGACGATGCAGCAGATGCTCGCCGCCCGCTCCTAGCGCGTCGCCCCCGCTTTTGCTCCCCATGAGGGAACGTTGAGGGTGCGGAGGAATCTTTTGCCTCCGGACCCTCAACGTTCCCTCCGTATGCCGGCCGTGCACCACTCGCTCGTATGCCGGCCATGCCCCTCCCGATTTCGCGCATGCGGACTCGTTGCGTATCCTGCTTCGCGGTGGTGTGTCCGAGCGGCCTAAGGAGCACGCCTCGAAAGCGTGTGTGGGTGCAAGCCCACCGTGGGTTCAAATCCCACCGCCACCGCCAGCGAAACGCCCCGAGCACTGCTCGGGGCGTTTCCGTTGTCCGGCTCGCGATCACTCGCCGGCGTTGCCCCGGCACAGGCCGAGCGTGCCGGGTGAGCCCTTGGGCAGGCCGTAGTACTTCCACGAGTCGGCCGCCGTCTGGACCTTGGACACCACCTGGCCCTCCTCCGGGTCCATGTCGTTGAGGCCGCTGGCGGCGCACGCCGACCTGGCGTGGTCGAGCGCGCCGGTGGTGTTCGTGCTGTGGCCGTCGGTCGACGGAGGGCCCTTGACCTCTCCCGCCATGGCTGGGGCAGCGGACAGTCCTGCCAGGGCGACCACGCAGGCCGCGGTCGCGAACAGTCTCCTCATGCTCGTCTTCCTTCCTCGTCGCCGGCTGGCGCCTCGGTGGCGTCACCCCTCAGCGTGGAGCGAGCGCGTGGTCCGCGACAGGGCGCGGACGGGCTCGCACAACCGCGCGAGCCCGGGTCAGCACGAACGGAGTGGCACGACTGGACGAGCCCTCGGCATCGATCTCTCCGAACCACCCACCTGTCGGTTCGGCCTCGGCCAGAATGTCGCGATGGGGGACGAACAGCTGGTGGTGACCAGGTGGCGGAGATGGGGCAAGGACCGCCTCTACGTCGAGAGCAGAGATGGGGCGAAGGTCGGGTTCTGGGATCTCGTCGACGACACCGGCCATGCCCAAGGACCCGAGCACGAGGAGCTCCTCCTCGCCGCGGTAACCGGTTGGCGCAGCAACAAGCCGGAGGCCCGAGAGGAGCCGGTCAGGCGATTCGAGTCCGCGGACAGCGCGGTCGCCGTCGAGGCCGGAGGGCCTGACATCGCCCAGCCAGGACTCGCCGAACCTGACCTCTCCACACCGGACCTCGCCCACACGGTGCACGCGTCACCGGGGGCGAGCCAGCGTCCATGGCTGGACCTCGCGGCCAACACTGCCGGATCGGAGGCGCGCGAACGAGCCGAGGCCGCACGCGCCGCCGCTCCCGTCAGGACGGCGTTCGCGCGCGTCCTCGGGGTTCACACCGACGAGCGAGCGTGGCGGATCGGTGCGGACGGGGAGGAGAAGGTGGCCGGACAGCTGGCGAAGGTCCAGAAGAAGGATCCACGATGGCGCGTGCTGCACGCCGTGCCCGTCGGCACCCGGGGCTCCGACATCGACCACGTGGTCATCGGCCCCGGCGGGGTGTTCACCGTGAACGCCAAGCACCACCCCGGCGCGGCGATCTGGGTGGGAGGCAACAGCTTCATGGTCAACGGCTCGAAGCAGCCCTACGTCCGCAACGCCCGGCACGAGGCCGAGCGCGCGTCGACCCTCCTCTCCGAGGCCTCCGGCTTCCCGGTCCACGTCGAGGGTCTGGTCGTCACCGTCAACGCGAAGAGCGTGACCGTGAAGTCGCAGCCCGACGGCGTCACCGTCGTGCCCCGGATGCAGCTGGCGGGATGGCTCCGCAGGCACGGGGACCTGCACACCCAAGACGTGATCGAGAGGGTCTACGACGTCGCCCGCCGGTCCACGACCTGGCGATAGCGACCTGAACGGCGCTCGGTCAGGTGAGGCGGAGGGTGGTGAGGCAGGTCGGGTCGTCGTCGTGGGTCGAGATGGGCACCTCGCCCGTCCTGCCACCATGCGTGATCCGCAGCGTGCCGGTCATGTCCTTCGGGAGCCAGAGGCCGACGAAGCCGTTGTCGAAGACCGTCTTCGTATCCCCCACGACCACCGAGCCAGTGCCGTCCTCGACGAGGCGCACCTGCACGTCCTCGCCGCCCATCTCGCCCTTGCACGTCGTCAGCGAGTGGTTGAAGCACTCGTGCGTCGTCTCGACATAGGGCGCCACCGACAGGTAGAAGCGGTCCTCCGGCATCGGCAGCGAGACCTCGGTGCCCTCGCCGGAGACGACGAGCTCATCGGGTCGCACGGACGCCATGAGGTCCTTGGGGCGCGAGGACACCGGCGTCCGGTCGAGCTGGTCGATGATCTCCACTGCGCTCCTCCCGCTGAAGGAGTGCTTCGCCAGCAACGCCTGTCCGGCCGCGGACATGGCCCCCGACGGCGATGCCGACTGGGCCGAGGTCGGTGCCCGCTCGCCGGCTACGGAGCCGGTGGTCGAACCGGCGCACCCGGGGAGGACGGCGAGGGCGAACGTGGTGACGAGGACGGTGCGGATCGGTCGCATGGCGCAAGCCTGCCTCACCGTCCGCGATGGCGGACCGGACGTTGGTCCCGGCGGGTGCGGACGGCATACGACGACATCCGTCCGGGGACGGAACAGCCCGCGGGCCTTGCCGCTCCGTGTGGGAGGCGGCGGGTGCAGGGGACGACCTGCACGGCCCGCGGGCTGCGGTGAGCTGCTGGGATTGCGCCGGGCGGCGCGACCTCGGCAGTCGAGGTGCACGACTAGCGCGCAGTCACCTCACGCGTCCAATGGGAAATCACTTCCTGGACCACCTCCCTTCCGTGTGCTTCGACGCTAATTCGCCCGCGGCCGAAGCGCAACGGATAATTCACCAGGTGACGTCGTGGCAGCCGGTGTGCGACTCCGGCTCGACCTGGAGCGTGGCGTGCTCGACACCGAAGTCGGTGCGCATGACGTGGCGCGCGGCGTCGAGGACCTCGTGGGGGTCGGCACCCTCGCGGGTCATGAGGTGCGCGGTCGCGACGTTCATGCCCGACGTCAGCGTCCACACGTGCAGGTCGTGAACGTCTCGCACCCCGTTGACCGCACCGAGCGCCGCCGCGACGTCGTCCGGACGCATCCCCGCGGGGGCGTGCTGGCCGAGGACGGAGAGCACCTCGCGGCCGAGCATCACCGCCCGCACGGCCACGAACGCCGCGATCGCGAGCGCGATCCCGGTGTCCCACCACGCGTCGCCGGTCGCCGCGACGAGGAGGCCCGCCGCGATGACACCGACCGAGCCGAGGGTGTCGGCGACGACCTCGAGGTAGGCGCCCTTGACGTTGAGCGACTCCGCCGCGCCACCGCGCAGCAGCGCGAGCGCGACAATGTTGACGGCGAGGCCGAGCGCGCCGACGACGAGCATCGGGCCGGTCGCCACCACGGGCGCCTCACCGATGCGCCGGATCGCCTCGACAGCGATGTATGCCGCGACGCCGAGCATGAGGAGTACGGCCAGTCCCGACGCGAAGACCTCCGCACGGAACGACCCGTAGGTGCGCCGGCCCGTCGTGTCGTCGCGAGCGGCGATGCGGGTGGCCACGAGCGCCGCGCCGAGCGCGACGACGTCGGCCGCCATGTGGCCGGCGTCCGAGAGCAGCGCGAGCGAGCCGGAGGTGAGGCCGGCGACGAGCTCGACGACGAAGAAGATGGCGATGAGCGCGAAGGCGACCCGGAGCCGCCACCGGTGCGTCGCACCGGCGTGCCCATGGCTGTGGCCGCTGCCCATGGGCCCACGCTAGCCCGACCGGAATCCACCCCGACGCACACGGTCCGAGGCCGCCCCGGTGTGGTCTGGTGGAGGGCATGACCCGATACGGCTTCCACGCGTCGCACGAGCAGATCAGTCCCGGTCGTCTCCTCGAGGACGTCCAGCACGCCGAGCGCGCGGGCTTCGCGATGGCGATGTGCTCGGACCACTTCTCCCCGTGGAGCGCCCGGCAGGGGCACAGCGGCTACACGTGGGCGTGGCTCGGCGCTGCCCTGGCGACGACCGACCTGACGTTCGGCTGCGTGAGTGCGCCGGGGCAGCGCTACCACCCGGCCGTCGCCGCGCAGAAGATCGCGACGCTCTCGCAGATGTTCGAGGGCCGGTTCTGGGTAGCGCTCGGCAGCGGCGAGGCGAGCAACGAGCACATCACCGGCGAGGGCTGGCCACGCAAGGAGCTGCGCGACCAGCGTCTCGACGAGTGCGTCGACGTCATCCGGCGCCTGCTCCACGGCGAGGAGGTGAGCCACGACGGGCTCGTCACCGTCGACCGGGCCCGCCTGTGGGACCTGCCCGAGCAGCAGCCGAAGCTCATCGCACCCGTCGTCTCCGTCGAGAGTGCCGCACGGGTCGCCGCCTGGGCGGACGGGCTCATCACCATCGTCCAGCCGGAGAAGACTCTGCGGGACGTCGTCGACGCCTACCGCGGGGCCGGTGGGCGCGGCGACCTCTCGCTCCAGGTGCACCTCAGCTGGGCCGAGACCGAGCAGGCCGCCGAGGACATCGCCGTCGACCAGTGGCGCAGCAACGTCATCGGGCCACCGCTCGCGTGGGACACCGAGACGGCGGAGGCCTTCGACACCATCGGCGAGCTGGTCACCGTCGACGCCGTCCGCGAGGCGGTGCAGGTGTCGTCCGACCTCGGCGAGCACCGCGAGCGCCTCGAGCACCTCGCCTCGCTCGGGTTCGATGACCTCTACCTCCACCACGTCGGGCAGGAGCAGTCCGACTTCATCGACGCCTTCGGGTCCGAGGTCCTGCCGCGTGTCGGGTCGACCGCGGCCGGGACCGCGTCCGCGTCCACGACCACGTCCGCGACGGCCTGAGGAGGCGACCATGCGCATCACCGACACGAGCGACCAGTGGTGGAAGACCGCCGTCATCTACTGCCTCGACGTCGAGACGTTCTACGACTCCGACGGCGACGGCATCGGCGACCTCCAGGGGCTCGCCCAGCGCCTCGACTACCTCGGGGAGCTCGGCGTCACCTGCATCTGGCTCATGCCCTTCTATCCCAGTCCGCAGAAGGACGACGGCTACGACGTCAGCGACTTCTACGGCGTGGACCCGCGCGTCGGCACGGCCGGCGACCTCGTCGAGGTCATCCGCACGGCGCACGACCGCGGCATCCGGGTCATCGCCGACCTCCTCGTCAACCACACCTCGGACACCCACCCCTGGTTCAAGGAGTCGCGGCGCAGCACCGACAACGCCCGGCGCGACTGGTACGTCTGGCGCAGCGACACCCCTCCGGACACGAGCGACCAGGTCGTCTTCCCCGACAAGGAGAAGGGCATCTGGAGCAAGGACGCGAAGACGGGTGAGTGGTACCTCCACCACTTCTACGCGCACCAGCCCGACCTCAACGTGGCCAACCCGCAGGTCCGCGACGAGATCGCCCGCATCGCCGGGTTCTGGCTCGAGCTCGGGCTCGATGGCTTCCGGGTCGACGCCGTGCCGTTCTTCGTCGAGGACGTCGAGACGACGGCGAAGCAGGGCAAGCGCGCCAAGAAGGACGAGGCCGACCAGAACGACGACGTGGTGCAGTCGATCACCCCGCACCAGCACCTCAAGGACCTGCGCGCCTTCATCAACCGTCGCAACGGCGCCGCGATCATGCTCGGCGAGGTCAACCTGCCGCACGCCCAGCAGCGCGAGTACTTCGGCGCCGAGGCGGGCGACGAGCTGCACATGATGTTCGACTTCATCGGGATGCAGAACCTCTACCTGTCGATGGCGCGCGAGGACGCCCGCCCGCTTGCCAAGGCGCTCATGGACCGGCCGCCGATCCACCCGAGCTGCCAGTGGGCGACCTTCGTGCGCAACCACGACGAGCTCACCCTCGACAAGCTCACCGACACGGAGCGCGAGGAGGTCTTCGCCGCCTTCGGCCCGGACCCGGAGATGCAGATCTACGACCGCGGGCTCAAGCGCCGGCTGCCGCCGATGCTCGACGGCGACCCGCGCCGGGTGCGGATGGCCTACAGCCTGCTCTTCTCGCTGCCGGGCACGCCGACCCTCTTCTACGGCGAGGAGATCGGCATGGGCGAGGACCTCGCCGGCGAGGGCCGCCACGCGGTGCGCACCCCGATGCAGTGGTCGCCGGACGCCTCGGGCGGCTTCTCGAAGGCGTCGACGCGCAGGCTGGTGCGGCGCCCCACACCGGGTGGCTTCGGCCCCGAGCACGTCAACGTCGTCGAGCAGCGCACCGACCCCGACTCGCTGTGGACGTTCATGCGCCACCTCGTCCAGACCTATCGCTCGTGCCCAGAGCTCGGGTGGGGCGACTTCACGCTGCTGCGCCAGTACGCGCCGCAGAGCGACTCGGTGCTCGCCCACCAGTGCTCGACCGGCGAGGCCGCGGTCATCGCCGTGCACAACCTCGGCGCCGAGCCGTGCACCGTCACCCTCGACGTCTCGGAGTGGACGAAGGACGGCGACGTCGCCCTGGCCGACCTGCTCTCCGGCGGCGAGGTCGTCACCGACGACGGCTCGCTCGAAGTCGTCCTCGAGGGCTACGGCCACCGCTGGCTGCGGGTCCACCCCGTCGGCGACCTCCGCATCCCCTGACCCGGGGGCGCCGGGTCAGCAGGCTCAGGCCCTGGCCGCCGCCGTCCGGCGCCAGCTCCACACGGCCACCCCGACGACGAGGAACGCGCCGAGCAGCACCGCACCCGCCGTGCCGAACCACGACACGACCTGCTCGTAGGACTTCCCCGCGGCGAACCCCGCGAGCACGCTGCCGACGGCCCACGACCCGGCGCCGAGGAGGTCCCACGCGAGGAAGCGAGGCCACGACATCCCGGAGATGCCGGCGAGCGAGGGCATGACCGACCGCACGAACGGCGTCCACCGACCCACGAAGACCGCGAGACCGCCGCGCAGCCGCAGTCGCGCCTCGGCCCGCGCCAACCGCTGGCGCCGCGCCGGGTTGGTGACCCGCCGGTGGAGGCGCGGTCCTGCGTTGCGACCCACGGCATACCCGACGTTGTCCCCGAGGATCGCGGCGGCGAGGACGACGAGCAGGACCGAGGCGAGGGTCGTCCGGCCGAGCGCGGCGGCCGCTCCCGCGAGCACGGCCACGGTCTCTCCCGGTAGGACCATGCCGGCGAGAAGTGCGCACTCGCCGAAGACGATGAGCCCGGCGATCGTGAGGATGACCCACGGCGGCTGGTCGAGCAGACCAGCGAGGAACTCCGTCACCGGCGCTCCCCGAAGAAGTCGAGCAGCTGTCGCGACGCGGCGTCCTCGAGGACACCGCCGACGACCTCGATCCGGTGCGTGGCGCGCCTGTCGCGCACGACGTCCCACACCGAGCCGGTCGCGCCGAGCTTGGGGTCCCAGGCGCCGAGGACGATCCGCGCGACCCGGGCGAGCATCGCGGCTCCCGCGCACATGGGGCAGGGCTCGAGGGTCACCACGAGCGTGCAGCCGTCCAACCGCCACGATCCCGTATGCCGTGCCGCCTCGCGGAGCGCGACCACCTCGGCGTGCGCGGTCGGGTCGTTCTCGACCTCGCGCAGGTTGCGGCCCTCGCCGATGACGGTGCCCGCCGGGTCGAGGACGACCGCACCGACGGGGACGTCGCCGTCGTGCGCGGCGCGCGAGGCGAGCTCAAGGGCGCGACCCATGGCGACGGCATACTCCTCACGGCCGGGAGAGGACGGCGGCCTTGGGTCGGGGGTCACGCGCTAAGTTTCACCCATGCGCGTTCACGTTGCCGACCATCCGCTCATCGCACACAAGCTCACCTACCTGCGTGACAAGCGGACGGACTCGCCGACGTTCCGGCGGCTGGCCGAGGAGCTCATGACCCTGCTCGCCTACGAAGCGACGCGCGACGTGCGGGTCGAGCCCTTCGAGATCGAGACCCCGGTGGCCCCGACGACGGGCATCAAGCTCTCCAACCCCAAGCCGCTCATCGTGCCGATCCTGCGCGCCGGGCTCGGCATGCTCGAGGGCATGGTGCGGCTCCTGCCGAGCGCCGAGGTGGGCTTCCTCGGCATGCAGCGCAACGAGGAGACGCTCGAGGCGATCACCTACGCGAACCGCCTGCCCGACGACCTCTCGGGTCGCCAGGTCTACGTCCTCGACCCGATGCTCGCCACCGGCGGGTCGATGGTCGACGCCATCCGCTTCCTCCTGGAGCGCGGCGCCGACGACATCACCGCCGTCACCCTCCTTGCCGCCCCCGAGGGCATCGCGCACATGGAGAAGTCGCTCGCCGACACCGACGTCCCGGTCCAGCTTGTCACGGGCTCGATCGACGAGCGCCTCAACGAGCTCGGCTACATCGTGCCCGGCCTCGGCGACGCGGGCGACCGGCTCTACGGCGTCGTCTGACGCTGCGGGTGGGGGCGGTCGTGCACACGACACGCCCGGCGCTCACATGAGTCACACCAGTCACACGCTGATCCGTCATCATGAAGTGCTGGAAACGAGCCCGCGCGCGCCCCTGCGCCGGGCCTCAACCCGAGAGAGAGACGACGTGTCCATGCCCCCGGTCAAGAAGATCGTCACGTGGCTGCTCGTCATCTTCCTGCTCTACGCCATCTTCACCTCGCCCTCTGACGCCGCCAACATCGTCGGCAGCGCGTGGGACGTCATCGTCAACGGCGTGCGCAACATCGGGCGGTTCTTCGACTCCCTGATCGCCCGGAGCTGACCTTGGCGTCCGGGCGCCTCGACCGAGAGCTGGACCGCTACCTCGTCGAGGGCGAGAACGTCGTCACGATGGTGCGCCAGCACTGGTTCTCGCAGATCCGCCCGATCTCCCTCTTCGTCGGCCTCCTCTTCCTCGCGACCTACGTCGAGGCCGAGGCGCCGCAGACGCGCGGCGGCGCGATGCTCGCGAACTTCTTCTGGTATGCCGTCCTCGCCGGTGGCGGGTACCTCACCTGGCGCTACCTCAACTGGCGCCACGACTGGTTCGTCGCCACCGACAAGCGCTTCCTCCTCTTCTACGGGTTCATCCGCCGCAAGGTCGCGATGATGCCGCTCACGAAGGTCACCGACATGACCTTCGACCGCTCGGTCATGGGCCGGATCATCGGCTACGGCACCTTCCTCCTCGAGTCGGCCGGCCAGGACCAGGCGCTCGGCCACATCGAGTACGTCCCGGACGCCAACCGCCACTACCGCGCCATCTGCACCGTGCTCTTCGGGTCGGACGCGCCGCGCGACCCCGACGACGGCTGGGACGAGGACGACGACGGCCGCGGCGGTGGACATGGCGGCGACGGCGGGCCCGGCTCCGGACCCGGGGACGGCTGGGACGACGGGTGGCAGGACCACTGGGAGGACCCGCACGGCTGGCGCGACTACCTCGGGCGAGGTGAGGGCGCGACGGGGGCGGACGGCATACGCAACCCGGTCCGTGACCACGGCGCCGTCTCGCCGCCGCACGAGACCCTTTACCGCAGCTCCGATCTCCTGCACGCTTCTCGGTTGGAGGACACGGGGGAGATCCCCGTCATCAGGCCACGCACCCAGCGCCGGCCCGGACGAAAGGGAATGCGATGAGTGTCATGCGGACCAAGTCCATCGAGCAGACCATCCGTGAGGGTGACGAGCCCGAGTACCAGCTCAAGAAGCGCCTCACCGCCCTCGACCTCACCGTGTTCGGCGTCGGCGTCGTCATCGGCGCCGGTATCTTCACCGTCGCCGGCCGGGCGGCCAACCAGCTCGCCGGGCCCGCGGTCATCATCTCGTTCATCGTGGCGGCGCTGTGCTGCGGGCTCGCGGCGCTCTGCTACGCCGAGTTCGCGTCGTCGATCCCGGTGTCGGGCTCGGCCTACACGTTCTCCTACGCCTCGCTCGGCGAGCTCGTCGCCTGGATCATCGGCTGGGACCTCCTGCTCGAGCTGCTGCTCGGCGCGTCCGTCGTCGCCCAGGGGTGGTCGGCCTACCTCGGGATCTTCCTCGACCACCTCGGCGTGACGATCCCCGAGTCGGTGGCCTACGGGTCGTCGTTCGACCTGCCGGCGTTCCTCCTCGTGCTGCTGCTCACGGCCCTGGTGTCGATCGGCATCAAGGAGTCGCTGCGGGTCAACATGGCCCTCGTCGCGCTCAAGGTCTTCATCGTCCTCTTCGTCATCTTCGCGGGCATCGGCTACATCAAGTCATCGAACTACTCGCCGTTCATCCCGCCCTCGACGCCGACGAAGAGCGGGTCGACGATGGAGCAGCCGCTCATCGAGTACCTCTTCGGGTTCGCGCCGGCGGCGTTCGGCATCTCGGGCATCTTCGCGGCGGCCTCGCTCGTCTTCTTCGCCTACATCGGGTTCGACGTCGTGGCGACGACGGCCGAGGAGGCCAAGAACCCGGCGCGCGACCTGCCCCGCGGCATCATCGGCTCGCTCATCATCTGCACGGTCCTCTACTGCGCCACCGCCCTCGTCCTCACCGGGATGGTGAGGTACGACCAGCTCGAGGAGTCCGGGTCGCTGGCCAGCGCGTTCGAGCAGGTGGGCAAACCGGGATTCGCGACGCTCATCTCCGCCGGGGCCGTCGCGGGTCTGACGACGGTCGTCATGACGCTGCTCATCGGTGCCTCGCGCGTCGTCTTCGCGATGTCGCGCGACTGGCTGCTCCCGGCTGGGCTGGCCAAGGTCAACCGGCGCACGGGCACGCCGCTCAAGATCACGATCGGGCTCGGTCTGCTCGTCGCGCTCGTCGCGGCCCTGACGCCGGTGGGCAAGCTCGAGTTCATGATCAACATCGGCACGCTCACGGCCTTCTTCCTCGTGTCGATCGCGGTGCCGGTGCTGCGCCGCCGCCGCCCGGACTTCAAGCGCGCGTTCACGGTGCCGCTGTCGCCGTGGCTGCCGTGGCTATCAGCGGCGATCTGCTTCTACCTCATGCTCACGCTGCCGGTCGAGACGTGGCTGCGGTTCCTCATCTGGCTCGCGCTCGGGTTCCTCATCTACTTCGTCTACGGCTACAAGCGCTCGCGGCTCGCGGGGAAGGCCCGCGAGGGCGAGGTCCCGAGCATGACGAGCACCTGACCCCTGGAGTCCCAACTTTTGCTCCCCACGCGGGAACGTTGAGGGTCCGGACGGAACATTTCCGTCCGGACCCTCAACGTTTCCTCCGCATGCCGGCCGTCCACAGGTCTCGTCTCGGCCGCCGGCCATCCACAGGCTCGACCCATGCACCTGGTGGCGGTGCCGCGGTCGGCGCACGCTCGCGGCATGACGGCACTCCTCGACCCGGCACTCATCGCCCTCGCAGCAGGACAGCACGGGCTCTTCACGACCCGGCAGGCGCACCGGGCGGGCATGTCGCCCGCTGCCCTCGTGCACGCGGTCCGCGGCAAGGAGATCCTCCACCCCGCCAGAGGCCTGTATGCCGTCAGCTCGCTCGTCCATCCCACCTCACCCGTGACGTGGCACCAGGCACGCGCGTTCGGCGCGACATTGCTGTGGGACGACGCCGTGCTCAGCAGCAGCTCGGCAGTCCTCGCTCGCGGGGTGCGCGTCTGGGGAGTGGACCTGACCACGGTCCACGTCCTGCGGCCGATCGACCGCTCGGTCCGGGTGGGGTGCTTCCGCGTCCGGCAGTGGACCGGACAGCCGGTGACGGCGACCAGCCTCGGCCCGGCAGTCTCACTGGCGACGGCGCTCATCGCGCACGCGATGGAGCACGGCATGGCGCAGGGAGTTGTCAGTGCCGACCATGCACTGCACGAGCGGCTCGTGACAGCCGCTGAGCTGGAGGAGGCAGTGGACGTGGTCCGTGGCTGGCGGCACGGGAGCCGTGCCGTGTCAGCCCTTGCGTTCGCCGACGGACGACGCGAGTCGGTCGGTGAGTCGAGGTGCGCGATCGCCCTCATGATGGCCGGCTTCGCAGTCGAGCCGCAGGTGGAGATCCGCGACCGCACAGGGCACCTCGTCGGACGAGTCGACTTCCACATCCCGGGGACCAACGTCATCGTCGAGTTCGACGGTCGGCTCAAGTACGACGCCGGTGACCCGGCGGTGCTGTGGGCGGAGAAACGCCGCGAGGACGAGCTTCGACGGCTTGGCTACGTCGTCGTCCGCATCACGTGGGCAGACCTCGAGCGCCCGGGAGCCGTGTCCGCGAAGGTGCGTTCGGCCCTCGCGGCGGCGTGACCGCGAAGGCGCGCTCGGCGCTCGCGGCGGCGTGACGGCATACAGGCGTGACGGCATACGGGGCCGGTCGCCTGCGAGAGGGGGCAACCATGCGGAGGGAAGGTTGAGGCTCCGGAGAGAAATGTTCCGTCCGGACCCTCAAGGTTCCCTCATGGGGAGCAAAAGTTCGTGGGGTCAGAGGGCGGTGAGGATGTCGTCGACGCGCTGCTTGGCGTCGCCGAAGAGCATCTGCGAGTTCTCGCGGAAGAAGAGCGGGTTCTGCACGCCGGCATACCCCGTCGCCATCGAGCGCTTGAAGACGACGACGTCGCGCGCGTTCCACACCTGGAGCACCGGCATGCCCGCGATCGGCGAGGTCGGGTCCTCCGCGGCCGCCGGGTTGACCGTGTCGTTGGCGCCGATGACGAGGACGACGTCGGTCGAGGGGAAGTCGTCGTTGACCTCGTCCATCTCGAGCACGATGTCGTAGGGCACCTTGGCCTCAGCGAGCAGGACGTTCATGTGCCCGGGCAGGCGCCCCGCGACCGGGTGGATGCCGAACCGGACGTCCACGCCACGGTCACGCAGCCGCTTGGTGAGCTCGGCGACGGGGTACTGCGCCTGCGCGACCGCCATCCCGTAGCCCGGCGTGATGATGACCGACGACGCGTCACGCAGCAGGTCGGCAGCGCCCTCGGCGGTGATCTCGCGGTGCTCGCCGTAGTCCTTGTCGTCGCCGAGAGCGACCTCCTGGCCGAACCCGCCGGCGATGACCGAGACGAACGAGCGGTTCATCGCGCGGCACATGATCCACGACAGGATCGCACCCGAGGCTCCGACGAGCGCACCCGTGACGATGAGTAGGTCGTTGCCGAGCATGAAGCCGGCCGCGGCCGCCGCCCAGCCGGAGTAGGAGTTGAGCATCGACACGACGACGGGCATGTCGCCGCCGCCGATCGACGCGACGAGGTGCCAGCCGAACGCCAGGGCGATGACCGTCATGAGCAGCAGAGGCACGACCGAGTGCGACTGGACGAACCACACCATGAGCAGCGCCGACACGACGAGCGCGGCGAGGTTGAGCCAGTGCCGGGCGGGCAGCATGAGCGGTGTCGAGGCGATCCGTGCCGACAGCTTGAGGAACGCGACGACCGACCCGGTGAGCGTCACCGCACCGATGAACACCCCGAGGAAGACCTCGACGGAGTGGATGGTGTCCGACGCGTCGCCGACCGTGAGGTGGCTGTTGAAGCCGACGAGCACCGCGGCGAGACCGACGAACGAGTGCAGCATCGCCACGAGCTCGGGCATCTGGGTCATCTCGACCTTGCGCGCCCGCCACAACCCGATCGCGGCACCGATCGCCATGGCCAGCGCGATGAGCAGCAGTGTGGCGAGGGCGTGCTCGGACCGCGAGAGCGTGAGCCAGACGGTCGCACCGAGGGCGATGACCATGCCGGTCACGCCGTAGGCGTTGCCCTCCTTGGCACTCTCGTGCTTGCTCAGCCCGGCGAGGGAGAGGACGAAGAAGACGGCAGAGACGATGTATGCCGCAGAGACCACGTTGGACGTCATCGTCGCCTCAGTCCTTCCGGAACATCTCGAGCATGCGGCCGGTCACTGCGAATCCTCCGAAGATGTTGATGCTGGCGACGAGGATGGCGAGGAACGCCAAGGTCTTGACGACGAGGTCGTCGGAGTCGATCTGTAGCAGGCCGCCGACGACGATGATCCCGCTGATGGCGTTGGTCTCGGCCATGAGTGGGGTGTGCAGGGCGTGCGACACGTTGGAGATGACGTAGAAGCCGACGATGACCGCGAGCGCGAAGACCGTGAAGTGGCCGAGGAAGACCGCGGGGGAGGCCGAGGCGATGAGTGCGAACACCAGTGCGCCGACGGCCATCCAGAGGTACTTGAGGCGCGGGTCGCGCTTCTTCGGCGGCGAAGGCGGCGTCGCGGCGACCACCGCCGTGGCGTCCGGGCCCGATGACCCGGGCGCGGCCGAGACCTGCACCGGCGGCGGGGGCCACATGACGTCTCCGTCGCGTACGACGGTCATCCCCCGCTGCACCGGGTCGTCGAGGTCGAGCTCGAGGTGGCCGTCCTTCTCGGGCGTGAGCAGCTTGAGGAGGTTGACGAGGTTGGTGCCGAAGAGCTGCGACGCCTGGCTCGGCAGCCGGGCCGGCAGGTCGGTGTAGCCGAGGATCGTCACTCCGTTGGGCGTGACGACCTTCTGGTCCGCGACGGACCCGGCGACGTTGCCGCCGTTCGCCGCAGCCATGTCGACGATGACCGACCCGGGCTTCATCGAGGCGACCATGTCCTCGTCGAGCAGCCGCGGCGCCGGCCTGCCCGGGATGAGGGCGGTCGTGATGACGATGTCGACGTCCGCGGCCTGCGCGGCATAGAGCTGGGCGGCCTTGCGGTTGAAGTCCTCGCCGGTCTCCTTGGCGTAGCCGTCGGCCGAGGGCCCGGTGTCCTCGACGTCGATCCGGAGGAACTCGGCGCCCATCGACTCGACCTGCTCGGCAACCTCGCTGCGGGCGTCGAAGGCGCGCACGACTGCTCCCAGCGACCCGGCGGTGCCGATCGCCGACAGCCCGGCGACACCGGCTCCGACGACGAGCACCTTGGCCGGCGGCACCTTGCCGGCCGCCGTCACCTGCCCGGTGAAGACCGACCCGAACTCGTGCGCCGCCTCGATGACCGCGCGGTAGCCGCCGATGTTGGCCATCGACGACAGCACGTCGAGAGACTGGGCCCGCGAGATGCGCGGCACCGCATCCATCGCGAGCGCTGTCACCCCGCGCTCGGCGAGCGCCTCGACCAGGTCGGGACGCAGCGCGGGCGAGAGCAGGCTGACGAGGGTCTGTCCGGGCCGCAGCCGCGCCACCTCGACCTCGGAGGGCGCGTTGATCTTGAGGATGACGTCGGTGTTCCAGACGTCCTCGCCGACGATGTCCGCCCCGGCGTCGACGTAGGCGGAGTCCTCGAACGACGAGAGGTGGCCCGCGCCCGACTGGACGAACACGGCATACCCGAGGTCGACGAGCTGCTCGACCGTCCGGGGAGTCGCCGCAACCCTCGTCTCACCCGCCAACGACTCCAACGGCACACCGATGCGCACGACACGACCTCCTGGTGAGGGACAGACACGTGACCGCGAACCTACCTGTCACAGCGGTCCGGGGCGCGCCCATGTGACTGCCACGACGGAGCGTTGGCTTCGGAGGCCGCCAACGCCCCCTCCCGCTCGCGAGTCGCACTACGGTCGTTCCCATGGAGAACTCGGCGCTCTGGGTCGTCGGCGTGGTGGCCCTCGCGGTCGTCGTCGCCGCCTTCGTGTGGGTCCTGCGACACCGCGACGACGCGGCCGTCCCGGAGCACCACCACTACGCCGCGCCCGAGGTCACCGGCTCCGGCGGCTCGTCGGAGGGCGTCTCGACCTTCGGCGGCGTCGGCGACGCCCCCGTCGACGAGACCGTGCCGCTCAGCCGGCTCGGCGGCGCCGGGTGGCGCGACGGCGGCGCCGTCCCGCAGACCCACACGACCGACTCGTATGCCGTCGGCTCACCCACGTGGGCCGAGGACCCGTCCGCGGACGCGACCGACTCGCCCCTGGAGCACCACGTCTCGGTGGAGTCGAGCGGGGAGGGCGGCGAGGCCGACGACGAGCTCGACCGCCGCCGGGGTGGTCACTGGTGACGCGGACGCCGCACTGACTGGCCGGCTCACCCGGCAGCCGACGTCCCCCGGCACGACGACGCCCCGCCGGCAGCACCGGCGGGGTGTCGTCGTCGAGGGTCAGCCCTCGGAGGGGTTGAAGCCCGCGCGGCGGGCCGAGTCCTCGTCGTAGAACCAGACGTCGGGCTCCGCGGAGTCGTAGCCCTGCGCGCCCGGGGCGCGGTAGGTCATCGTGTCGCGGTAGGCCTGGATCGGGTGGTCGAGCGGCTGTGCCCGGTCCTCGAACGGTGCGGCCGAGCCGACGCCGAAGCCGCCGTCGCGGATCTCCTCCATCGACGAGATGCGCCGGCCCTCGCCGTCGGAGGAACCGCCGTCGGTGGTGGTGCCGTCGGTGCTGGCACCATCCGAGCTGTCGCTCTCGGTGGCGGCGCTGTCCGAGCTGCTCCAGTCGCCCGAGTCGGAGTCGTCCGTGGAGGACTCGTCGTCGGACCTCGTGTCGTCCGAGGTGTCGTCGGTGGACGTGGCGTCGTCCGAACCGTCGTCGACCTTGTTGATCCGCTCGGTGCCGTCCGGCCAGTGCGACGCGTCGCCGCCCTCGGTGGAGCCGTTGGCGTCGGTGTCCGAGCCCGTGTCGCTGGCCGAGTCGGTGCCACGGTCGTTGCTGGTGTCCGAGCCGGTGTCGCGGTCGGTCTCGGTGTCGCGGTCGGTCTCGCGGTCCGAGCCCGCCGCAGCGGCACCGGCCACAGCCCCGGCTCCCGCCCCGGCGCCCGCGGCCCCTGCCGTGCCCCAGTCGGAGGAGCCGGAGTCCGACGTGCTGCGGTCGCGCTGCTCGTTGCCGGACGCGTCGTCGGCGTCGGTGGCGGCGTCCGCCCTTCCCGAGTCCGCGACCTCGGTGTCGTGGTAGACGTCGTCGCTCAGGGCACCCTTGCTGGCAGACCCGTCATCGACCGCCGGACGCGCGTCCGAGCTGGACCGCTGGTCCGAGCTGGAACGCTCGTCGGATGTGGAGGCCTCGTCCCGGTCCCACGTCTCCTCGGTCGTCGGCTCGTCGTCGCTCGCCGCACGGTCGGAGCCTGCCTCGTCCGACGTCGACTCGTCCGACGCCGGGGCGACGCCGGGGGTCTGCTCGTCGGCCGGCAACGGCTCCGTCGAGGCGTAGTCCTCGACGTCGCCGATGATCGTCATGTCCGCGTCGCCGGAGGCCTCGTCGGAGCGCGTCGAGCCCTCGTCCTCCGAGCGGGCGTCATCCGCCTGCGAGCCGCTCTCAGCCGCACCGGCGGCGGCACCAGCGCCCGCCGCCGTCGCGCCTCCGGCGACGGAGTCGTCGGCCCGGCGCTCGCCGGCACTCTCGTCACCCGACGCCCCGCCGGTCACGCCCCCGTCACCGGCAGGGCTGGTCGAACCCTCCTCGCTGGAACGCTCGGCCCGCTCAGCGGCTGCTGCTCCGAAGAGCTCGTCGTCAGACATCGTTGTCTCCTTCGTGGGGCTGTCACCTGCATCCGCCACCGTGGCGTCATCGTCCCGGGAGTCGGGGGCAGTCGCCCCACCGGCCGCCAGGCCGTCGCGCGTGTCGTCCGCACGCGCGCTGTCGTCACCCATCTCGTCCGCGCGTGCGGCGTCGTCGCCCGAGGAGCCGTATACCGGCGTCTCGCTCGACACGGGGGTCCACGCCCGGGTCTCGGGCTCGTTGTCGGCGTAGTCGACACCGGAGGCGAGGCGAGCGGACGCCTCGTCGGGGTCGTTGCCGCGCGTGCCGGCATACGCGCTCCCGGCGGCGGCAGCGGCACCGCCGGCCACAGCGGCTCCGGTGCCCCAGCCACGGCCGGAGCCCGACTCGTCCGCGTCGGTCGCAGCCGAACGAGAAGAGGTGTCGTCCGACCCTTCCCAGCGGCTCGCTTCGGGCACGTCGGCGGCCTCGACCTCGCCGCGCCCAGCGGTCACGTCGTCACCCCGCTCAGACGTCGGCGAACCCCAGCGGCTCGCCTCGGGCTCCTCGGTCCCGGCGGCAGCAGCGGCCGGCACGGGCCGGTGGACCCGGGTCTCGTCGACGGAGCGGACGTCGTCGTCGAGGTCCTCGGGAAGCGGACGCGGGTCGTCCTTGTCGAGCTCGACGTCGGGGTCGATCTCGTCGGCCCGGCGCAGCTCGGCGTCACGCTCGAGGCGTCCGCGCTCGAGGTCGGCCTGGTGGCGCCTCGCCTCCTCCTCGACCCGCTGCGCCTCGCGCGCGCTCTCCTCGGCCCGACGGGCCCGCTCCTCGGCCTCCCGGCGCGCGAGCTCGGCGCGCTCGCTCGACTGCTGGGCGAAGACGGCCTGGCCGCGCAACGCCGTGTCGCGCTCCTCGGCGCCGGCCCGGATGCGGGCGGCCTCGGCGCGCTGCTCGTCGAGCCGGCGCTGTTTGCCCCTCGACACGAACCACCAGACGAGGAGGAGGAGGGCAACGATGACAAGGGCACCGATGAGGTACTTCACGGGATCTGCTCCTGACGTTCACGTCGAGTGCGGCGGCACCCGCTCGTGCCCAAAACTACCGTCGGACCTGCACGGATTGGGTCAGGGCCGACGCCCGCGTCAGCCGCCCTCGCCGAGGCCCAGCTCCCCCACCGTGATCTCCCGCATCTCGACCTTGCGGACCTTGCCGGTGACCGTCATCGGGAACTCGTCGACGATGCGGACGTAGCGCGGGACCTTGTAGTGGGCGAGCCGTCCGGAAGCGAACTCGCGCAATGCTTCCGGGGTCAGCGGCTCGGCCCCGTCGCGCATCCGCACCCACACCGCGAGCTCCTCGCCGTACTTCGGGTCGGGCACTCCGATGACCTGCGCGTCGACGATGTCGGGGTGGGTGTAGAGGAACTCCTCGATCTCGCGCGGGTAGACGTTCTCCCCTCCCCGGATGACCATGTCCTTGATCCGGCCGGTGATCTGGACGAAGCCCTCGGCGTCCATGACCGCGAGGTCGCCGGTGCGCATCCACCCGTCGACCACGGCCTCGGCGGTCTTGTCGTCCTGGCCCCAGTAGCCGAGCATCACCGAGTAGCCCTTGGTCCACAGCTCACCGGGCTCGCCGTGCGGCACCGTCTCGAGCGTCACCGGGTCGACGACCTTGACCTCGAGGTGCGGGCCGACCTGGCCGACGGTGCCCACCTTGCGGTCGAACTCGTCGTCGGTGCGGGTCTGGGTCGAGACCGGCGAGGTCTCGGTCATGCCGTAGCAGATCGTCATCTCGTCGATGCCGGCCGCGATGACCTTCTTCATGAGCTCCGCCGGGCACGTCGAGCCGGCCATGATGCCGGTCCGCACCGAGCTGAGGTCGTGGTCGCCGAAGGTCGGCAGGGCCCACTCGGCGATGAACATCGTCGGCACGCCGTAGAGGCTCGTGCACCGCTCCTCGGACGTCGCGGCGAGCGTGAGCCCGGGGTCGAACCCGGGCGCCGGGATGACCATGCAGGCGCCGTGCGACGTCGCCGCGAGGTTGCCCATGACCATCCCGAAGCAGTGGTAGAAGGGCACCGGAATGCAGATCCGGTCCTCCTCGGTGTAGCGGCACAGCTCACCGACGAGGTAGCCGTTGTTGAGGATGTTGCGGTGGCTCAGCGTCGCGCCCTTGGGGAACCCCGTCGTGCCCGAGGTGTACTGGATGTTGATCGGGTCGTCGGGCGAGAGCCCACCCGCCACCTCACGCAGCCGGTCCTCGGCGACGTCGTCGGCGCCGGCGAGCAGGTCGGCCCAGCTCTCCTGTCCCAAGACCCACACCTGCTCGAGGTCGGGGCACTCGTCGCGGACCTCCCCCACCATCGCGACGTAGTCGGACGTCTTGAACGACGGCGCCACGACGAGACCGCGTATGCCGGCCTGCTGCAGGACGTAGCCGAGCTCGTGCGAGCGGTAGGCCGGGTTGATGTTGACGAGGATGATCCCGACCTTCGCCGTGGCGTACTGGACGAGGGTCCACTCCGCGCAGTTCGGCGCCCAGATGCCCACCCGGTCCCCGGTGCGCAGGCCGGCGGCGAGGAACGCCTTGGCGAGCCGGTCCACCTCGGCCCCGAGGACGGCATATGTCCACCGGATCCCCTGGGCGCGGTCGACGAGCGCCTCGCGGTCCCCGTGGCGGGCGACGGTCGCGTCCAGGTTCGCCCCGATGGTCTCGCCGAGCAGCGGCGGCTCGGTGGGTCCGGTGGAGTGCGACAGGGTCGGGTCGGTGGTCACCATCGCGCGCGTCGGTCCTTCCCAGCCATATGGGCTCCTTGGCGTCGGTCTCGAACTCAGAACGTACTCCCGTGACCGGGCCCCTGTCGGTAGGGTCGCGACATGGAAGCGAGTGAGGGTGACGAGATCCCCGAGGGCGCAGTCGTCGTCGGCATCGGCAACAGCGACCGGGACGCGGAGTGCCTGACCTGGGCAGGGAGCTCGGCCCAGCGCTCCGGCAGCCCGCTCCACATCCTCCATGCCCACGAGCTCGGTGCCGAGCTCTCCGCGATCGACCCCGTCGCGGGCAACACGATCTCGCTCGGGCCCGAGGGCGACATCGGCAACGCGAGCCTGCTCGACGAGACCCTCGCGGAGGCGCGGAGGCGCTGGCCCGACGTGCCGGTGACCGGCAGCTTGCCCTTCGCCCGGCCCGAGCAGGCCCTCATCGACGCCTCGCGCACCGCGCGGCTCGTCGTCGTCGGAGCCGCCCGCGCCGGTGCGCTCCAGCGGTTCGGCCTCGGGCGTCCGTCGCTGGCCGCGGCCATGCACGCCGCCTGCCCCGTCGTCATCGTCCCGCAGGGGGCACGCGCCGAGGCCGAGGGGCCCGTCGTCGTCGGCATCGATGGCTCGGCGCACAGCGCGGCCGCGGCCGAACGCGCGTTCTGGATCGCCGACCTGCGCAAGGTCCCGCTCGTCGCGATCACGACGTGGAACGTCGAGGTCGTCGACGGTCTCGTCGTCACGACACCGGGCACCGACGCGTGGAACCAGGTCGAGGCGAAGTACCGCGCCGTCGCCGACCGCATCGTCGAGCCGTTGCGCGCCCAGCACCCCGATGTCGACTGCAATGTCGAGGTCGTGCGCGGCGTGCCGGCCAAGGTGCTCGCGGAGCGCTCGGCCGACGCCGGCCTGCTCGTCATGGGGACGCGCGGCCGTGGCGGGTTCGCCGGCATGCTCCTCGGCTCGCAGAGCCACAAGGTCCTCGAGACGGCGGCGTCACCGGTCATGCTCGTGCGCGCTCCGCAGCCGGACTGACCGCGGGTGGGCAGGCGCGACCGCTTCGACGGACACATCGCCGGCATCGGCTCGGCCTCGGGCACCCGGGTGGTCGTGGGCCACTGGCACTCGACGCCCCTCGGCTCCTTCAGCGACGCCATGGTCGAGACCGCAGGCGGTCACCGCGTCCTCCTCGCGCCGACCGAGGAGGTGGCCGACTACATCACCTCGACCTACGTCTTCGACGAGGTGCGGCTGGAACCGTTGTCCTGCACCGCCGGTGGCGCCTCGTGGGTCGTCACCTCTCCTTCGCTCTCGCTGGACCTCACGGTGGGATCTCGTATGCCGTTGGGCTGGCTCCTGCGCGCGGTGCCGCGCCCGCTCGGCGCCAGCCCGCTGTGGGCCCGGCTCGTGAACCCCGTCGCGCGGGTCGTGCTGCCGGGCGTGCGCACCGTCGGCACCGCCCTCGAGGGACGCCGCGAGTTCTACGGCGCGACCGACCTGCGACGGGTCACGGCGATGTCCGGGTCCTTCGACGGGACGCCCCTCGGTGCCCTCGCCGACATCGACCCGCCCTGCCGCTTCGGCTTCTCCTCGACCCCGCGGACCCCGTCGGTGACGACCGTCGTCACCACGGTCGTGCGCAGTGCCCGGCCGGGCACGGTCGTCACGCGCCGCAGCGTGGGGCACGACGGTCACGGACACGGGACCGGACGGCATACGGGCTGACCGACGCGACGCTCTGCGGCGAAACCTGCGCGCACGCGCCCCATGTCGTCTGGGAGCATGCGGGCATGCGCCGCATCGTCCAGAGCAGGAAGCTCCAGCACGTCCGCTACGACGTGAGGGGGCCGATCCTCGTCGAGGCCCAGCGGCTCGAGGCCGAGGGACACAAGATCCTCAAGCTCAACATCGGCAACACGGCGCCGTTCGGCTTCGAGGCACCCGAGGCGATCCTCGCCGACATCATCCACAACCTGCCCGAGGCGCAGGGCTACAGCGACTCGCGTGGGATCTACTCGGCGCGCACGGCGGTCGCGCAGTACTACCAGTCGCGCGGGCTCACCGAGACGACAGTCGAGGACGTCTTCATCGGCAACGGCGTCTCCGAGCTCATCTCGATGGTGCTCCAGGCGTTCGTCGACGACGGCAACGAGATCCTCATCCCCGCGCCCGACTACCCGCTGTGGACCGGCGCGGTGGCGCTGTCCGGCGGCACGCCGGTGCACTACCGGTGCGACGAGGAGAACGGGTGGAACCCCGACCTCGACGACATCGAGTCCAAGATCACCGAGAACACCCACGCGCTCGTCGTCATCAACCCCAACAACCCGACGGGCGCGGTCTACTCGGAGGAGACGGTCCGTGGTCTCGTCGACATCGCCCGCCGCCACCAGCTCGTCCTCATGGCCGACGAGATCTACGAGAAGATCCTCTACGCCGACGAGGCCGTGACGCCGGTGCACCACCACGTCGCCACCTACGCCGAGGACGACGTCCTGTGCCTCACCTTCAGCGGTCTGTCGAAGGCCTACCGCGTGTGCGGCTACCGCGCCGGCTGGGTCATGGTGTCGGGGCCGAAGCACATGGCGGAGGACTTCCTCGAGGGCCTCACGCTGCTCGCCAACATGCGCATGTGCGCGAACGTGCCTGCGCAGCACGCGATCCAGACCGCGCTCGGTGGCTACCAGTCGATCAACGAGCTCATCGTGCCGGGCGGCCGCTTCTACGAGCAGATCAAGCTCGCCAACCGGCTGCTCAACGAGATCCCCGGCGTGACGTCGGTCGAGCCACACGGCGCGCTCTACTGCTTCCCGCGGCTCGACCCGGAGATGTACGCGATCGAGGACGACCAGCAGTTCGTCATCGACCTGCTGCGCGCCAAGAAGATCCTCGTCACCCACGGCACCGGCTTCAACTGGTTCGAGCCCGACCACTTCCGGCTCGTCACCCTCCCCGACACCGAGGTGCTCACCGAGGCCATCGGCCGGATCGCGGAGTACCTCGAGACGATCCGCCGCTGACCCGTGGCCGTCCGGACACGTGACCTCGCGCTCGTCGCCGTCGGCGGCGTGCTCGGCTCGCTGACCCGGTATGCCGTGGGCACCGCGGTTCCGCACCCGGCCGGCGCCTGGCCGTGGGCCACCTTCGCCGTCAACCTCGCCGCGTCGGTGCTCGTCGGGCTCGTCGCCGGTTTCGCCTACTGGCGGCACGCCGCTCACTGGGTTCGCCCCCTCGTCATGACCGGCTTCCTCGGCGGCCTCAGCACCTTCTCGGCCTTCGCGGTCGACACGGTCACGCTCGCGGAAGGCGGAAGGGCAGCCCTCGCCACGGCATACGTCGTCGTGACGTTCATCGCCTGCGTCGTCGCGGTGGGTGCGGGAACGGCTGTGGCACAACGCATCTGGCAGCAACGATGACGCCGGTCCTGCTCGTGGCGCTCGGCGCCGCCGTCGGCGCGCCGATCCGGTATGCCGTGACGCACCACCTGCGCGACCGCGGCGCGACGACCCACGCGGGGACGCTGATCGTCAACGTCGTCGGCTCGCTCGTCCTCGGTCTGCTCGTGGGCGGCGGCGCCGGGGACGGGGCGACGGCGCTCGTCGGCATCGGGTTCTGCGGAGCACTCACGACGATGTCGACGCTCGCCCTCGAGCTGTGGGACTCGGTCATCGAGCGCCGGTCGCACCACGCGGTTGCCTCCGTCGTCCTGCACCTCGTGCTCGGGTTCGGCGCCGCGTGGCTGGGATGGGCGGTGGTGTCGTGAACCCGCGAGTGCATGCCATCCACATCGCTCCGGGGCGCAAGGTGCCGACGCGGTCGTTGGAGTCCGTCGAGGCGGAGGCAGGTGTGGGTCTCGTCGGCGACCGCTACCACGGCAGCAGGCACCGGCACGTCACCGTCCAGGCCCTCGACGAGGTCGAGGCCGCGGCCCGCGACCTCGGCCACGACATCCCGCTCGGAGCGACCCGCCGCAACATCACGATCACGGCCGGGCCGATCCCGAAGCGACCCGGCGAGCGGATGCGCATCGGCGACGTCGAGCTCGAGGTCGTGCGCATTGTCGCGCCGTGCCGGCTCCTCGACGACTGGATCGGGGTCGGTGCGATGAAGGCGATGCACGCCCGCGGCGGCACGGTCTTCCGGCTGCTGTCGTCGGGGACGATCCACGTCGGCGACGAGGTCCGGTTCGACTGAGGCGGACCGGGCCCAGCACGGCTCAGCTGGGGTCGGTCGGCTCAGGTGGGCTCAGGTGGGCTCGGGTCGGGGAACCCGCTCGGCGAGGGTGGGCGGCGCCTGGATGCAGTAGGAGTCGGTGAGCAGCTCCGCGAGCTCGGCCCAGTCGGTGTCGTCGTCGAGCATCAGGCCCACGACGTTGCTGCCCCAGCTCGCCTTGAAGTAGGGCTCGCCCATGTGCTGGAAGGCCATGACCTCGTCCGGCTCGGCGCGGAAGGTGATGCGGAACCGCTGGTCCTCGCCGCCGAAGACGTGCGCGACGGTGGCGGACCGGACCTTCCAGGCCATGCCCACCCACGCGTCGTGCTCGCGCACCTCGGGGAAGGCCGACACGATCGCCGAGAGCCGCTCGACCCAGTCGCGGGGCACGTCGGGGCGCGTCGTGCTCGTCACGGTCGACAGGCTAGGACCTCCCGCCGACAGCGCCCGGTCCGAACCGACGTCAGCCCTGCTGCTCCCAGGTCGCGCGGGCGCCGGCGTCCCCGGCGAGGAACGCGTAGACGAGCGTCGCCAGCGACACGAGCACGAGCAGGACGGGCAGGGCCGTCTCCAGCCACGGCGCGGCGAGCTCCTTCGCGCCGCGGCCGCTGGCGAAGCCCGACGGACCGCCGAGGAGCCACGCACCCGCAGCGGTGACGGCGAGCAGCCCGAGGACCACGAGCGACAGGGTCTCGCCGCGCTCCTCGTGCTCGCGGATCGCCGCGAGCACCGGGTTGTCGGCGGGCAGCGACGCGAACCGCGAGTCGAAGAAGTCGGTGCCGCTGATCCGGGCGAGCCACACGGTGACGGTCGCCACGAGGGCGAGCGCCAGCGCGGGCCAGCGCGTGAGGTAGCGCCACCGCGGGACCACCGCGAGGAGGGTCGCGGCGAGCGCAGCCAGCGGGGCGAAGACGACCGCGCCGTGCACGACGAGCACGTGGGCCGGAAGACCGTTGATGTCCATGGGTGCACCTGCCTGTCGCTCCAGCACGAGGACCTCCAGTCTCCCGCCGCCGCGTTCCACCCGGCCGGGATTCCGGCGAACCCGCCGCGGAGACAGGTATGCCGGCCGCTCGAGGTGAGCGGCCGGCATACCGGGATCGTGCGGGTCAGGACCGCATCGTCACTGGACGACTCCCAGGGCGTTGACGATGCCGTCGCCGTAGAAGGAGTTGAACTCCGCCGTGCCGACGCAGGTCGCCGTGAACTCGGCCGAGCGGCCCTCGGGCTCGTAGGAGCGGGCGGGCGCGTTGCAGGCGTGGTTCGTGGCCGTGCCCATGAGCAGGGCCTTCGTGGTGTCGGGCGCGAGCGAGAAGCTGCCCGCGTCCGCCCCCGTGCCGTGCGCGGCGACCGCGAGCGCGGCCACCCCGGCGGCGTGCGGGGACGCCATCGACGTGCCCTGGTACCAGGCGTAGTAGGAGCACGTGGCCTTCTGGTCCGGCTGGCGGCGGTCGGTGCACTGCTTGATGACGCCGTTGACGCGGCCCGGCTGGGTGATGTTGCCGTTCTTGTCGACCTCGCCCGTGTTGCGCAGGGAGGCCAGCGAGACCGACGACAGGATGAGGTTGCCGTTGGTGCGGTAGGTGTCGGTGCCGATGCCGTCGCGGTACCAGCCACCCGGGGCCGACACCTCGAGCTCTCCGGACGTGAGGTCCGTGGCCCAGTTCGAGTAGTCCGCCTTCTCACCCGTCGGGCCGAGCGCGGAGACGCCGATGACGTGCGGCCCCTCGACCGGGAGGTCCCAGCAGGTCTCGTTGTCGATCGTGCGCGGGTGCTCGGTGCCGCCCGGGTAGTCCGGGCTCGTGAGGTCGGTGCGCGGGTTGCTCAGGTCCTCGTGGTTGTTGCCGAGGGCGCCGACGAGCGTGACGTTCTTGGAGTGGGCGTAGTCGAGCGCCCGCGTCATGGCGGCGATGATGACGTCCTGCTCCATCGCCTCCTCGGGGCTGTCCTCGGGAGCGCCGCCGGCGCAGTTGTAGAGCCACGGGTCGACGTAGAACGACATGTTGACGACGTCGAGACCGGTGTCACCGGCATACGTCAGGGCGTTGACGACCGGGCCGAGGAAGAAGTAGCCGCTGTCCTGGCCACCGCGGATGTTGACGAGGTCGACGTCGGGGGCGACCCCGCTGAGGCCGAACCCGTTGAGGGCGGCGCCGATCGTGCCCGCGACGTGCGTGCCGTGGCCGTCGTCGTCGACGTTCGCCGGGTCGACGCAGGACGCGACCTCGCACGGGCCGTCGATGTCGGGCATGTCGGTCGTGAAGTTGCGCGAGAGTGCGGAGTCGAAGTTCGCGGCGAGGTCGAGGTGGGTGCCGTCGACACCGGTGTCGAGGACGCCGACGCGGACCTTGTCGCCCTTCTCGACGGCGTGGGCCTCGAACGCGTGGATCATCTGCATGCCCCAGAGGTGCCCGTCGAGGGGATCGTGACCGGCCGGCGGCGTGGGCGTGGACTTGTAGGTGCCGTTGGTCCTCGTCCGGTCGAAGACGTGCTCCTGCTCCACGGGGTCCGGACCCTTGGCGCGGACCGGGGCCGAGCCGATCGAGCGCTCGCGGGCTGCACCCTCGACTCCGGCGATGCTGCGCGCCGCACGGAGCACGTCGCCCGAGCCCTTGACGGTGACGAGACCGATCGCCGTGTTGACCGAGGTCACGGTCCCGCCGGCCCGCTTCAGCCGGTCGGCGATCGCCTTGACGTTCGCGCCCTCGTCGGCCAGGACGACGAAGGTTCCGCTGTCGGCCGTCGTCGCCGCAGGGGTGCTGGGCACGGCGGTCGCGGTGGCCGAGCCGGCGAAGGCCGCGACGAGCGCAGCCGTTCCGGTCAGGGCCAGCATGCGAGATCGTCGCATGGGTTCCTCCTCATGGAACGGGTGCGCCACGGTGCGCACCTCGCCGCCCAACCTAGGGCCGGCGGCACGCCCGGGACATGGCTGCCAGTGACCAGATTCGGCCTATGCTTCCCGAATGCCCAAGCGCGCCCGGACCGGCCCGATGCCGGACGTCTTCGAGACGTTCGCCCATCGGGTCGACGAGGAGGACCAGGCCGCCGGACCGATCGAGGTGGGCCAGGTCGCCAAGGGCGCCGGGCTCTCGCTGGGCCTCATGGTGATCACCGGGATGGCGTTCGTGCTCGGCTTCTGGACCGGGACGCAGAACGAGCCCGACCTCGCCTACGACCACCTCGTCTGGGAGGGGGTCATCAAGGTCGGGTTCGCGCTCGTCTGCGGGCTCCTCGCGGCTGCCGTCGTGCTCGCCCTCGCCATGGTGGCGATCGGCGTGCCGTGGGTGCAGCGCCAGCGCAAGCGTCGTCGCCGCCGGGGCTGAGCGGGCGGGCCGAGCCGGGCTCGCGCGACGTCGGGTGGCAAGGTCGCACGTCGGAGCACAACCGTTCCCACCCGACGTGCGCGGAACCCACTTCGGGCGAGAAAGGTGTGGCTACTTGAGCTGGGCGGAGGTCATGCCCAGGAGGCGGCGGGCGACGACGAGCAGCTGGATCTGCTGGGTGCCCTCGAAGATGTCGAGGATCTTGGAGTCGCGGGCCCACTTCTCGAGCAGCTCGCGCTCGGCGTAGCCCGTCGCACCCGCGAGCTCGACGCACGCGAGCGAGACGTCGACGCAGGTGCGCCCGGCCTTGGCCTTGGCCATCGACGCTTCCATCGAGTTCGGCCGGCCGTTGTCGGCCATCCACGCAGCCCGCAGCGTGAGCGCGTGCGCGGCCTCGTAGTCGGCCTCCATCTGGAGCAGCCGCGCCGCCGCGTGCGACTGCACGTGTGCTGGCCGGTCCCAGTCGACGGTCACGCCCGCCTTCGCGAGGAGCTCGGTCGTGAGGTCGAGGCTGGCACGGGTGAGACCGAGGGCCATCGCGGCGACGAGCGGCCGGGTGTTGTCGAAGGTCTGCATCGCACCGCCGAAGCCCCCTTCGATCCGGATCTCCGGGTCGCCGAGCAGGTCCTCGGCGGGCACCCGGCAGTCGTCGAGGACGAAGGCGGCGGTGTCGGAGGCACGGATGCCGAGCTTGTGCTCGAGCCGGACGAGCCGGAGCCCGGGGTTGTCGCGCCGGACGACGAACGACTTGATGGCCTGCTTGCCCAGGCTCCGGTCGAGCGTCGCCCACACGACGACGAGCTCGGCGCGCTCGCCGGCGGTGACGTAGATCTTCTCGCCGTTGAGGACGTACTCGTCACCGTCCCTCACCGCGGTCGTCCGGATGGCTCCCGAGTCCGAGCCGGTCTCGGGCTCGGTGATCGCCATCGCGGCCCACTGGCCGGCATACCTCTGCTTCTGCTCGTCGTTCGCGACGGCGGCGATGGCAGCGTTGCCGAGGCCCTGGCGCGGGATCGAGAGGGTGAGCCCGACGTCGCCGCGGCAGGTCTCGAGGATCGAGAGCACCGAGCTGAGGTTGGAGCCGTTGCGCACCTTCGACCCGGCGGGGTGGTGGCGGCCCGAGCCGACGGCGGCCACCTCGCCCTCCCCCTCGGGGTCCGTGGCGCGGGTGCTGCTCGACGCGCCCGCACCCTGACCGGCGCCCGAGCTGCTCAGTCCGTCGATGACGGCGGAGATGAGGTCGAGCTCACGCGGGTACTCGTGCTCGGCGAGGTCGTACTTGCGCGAGATGGGGCGGAAGACCTCCTCGGCCATGCCGCGCGCCTGCTCGACGAGCGGTCGGAACTTCCGGGGAACCTCGAGATCGATCATGGTCCAGTCCTTGGGGTCTCGGTATGCCGGTCAGACGAGCAGGGTGCCCTCGAGCACGCCCGCTCCACGCAGGTCGCGGTACCACCGCTCGTTGTCGAACTCCTTGACGAAGCCGTGGCCGCCGAGGAGCTGGACGGCGTGCGAGCCGATCCGGGCGGCGTGGGTCGCGGTGAGCGCGCGCACCTCGCCGACGACCTGCGCCACCTGAGCCGGGTCGGCGTCGGCGTCGAGCCGGGCGGCGGCCTTGAGCACGGCGAGCCGGAGGCCGTCGAGCTCGATGGCGATGTCGGCCACCATGAAGGCGACGGCCTGGCGCTGGCCGATCGGCTCCCCGAAGGCCTTGCGCTCCTTGACGTACTCGGTCACCTGGTCGAGCACGGCCTGACCGGTGCCGACGGCGGCCGCGGCCCAGGCGAGCCGCCCACGGCGCACGGCGTCACGGTGGTCGTCGGTCGTGCCGAGGAGGTTGGCCCGCGGGACGATGACGTCGGTGAGCACGACCCGGCCCGTGTGCGCGGCGCGCACGCCCATCGCGGGATCGTCCTCGACGGTGACACCCTCGGTGGCCGCCTCGACGACGACGAGCCGCGCCTCGCCCTCGACCATCGCCGAGACGACGAGGACCTCGGCGCTGTCGGCGTTGGCGACGAGGGCCTTGGTGCCGTTGAGGACGAGCGAGTCGCCCTGTGGCACAGCGGTGGTCGTGAGCGCGAAGGGGTCGAAGAGCGGCTGCGGCTCCTGCAGCGCGAGCGCCGCCGCGGCGACGGGCTCGTCGCCCGCGAAGTGCGGCAGGTAGGTCGCCTGCTGGTCGGCGTCGCCGTAGAGCGCGAGGGCGGTGGCGACCGCGGCGGTCCCCATCTGGGCGACGGCGATGCCCATGTCACCGCGGGCGAGCTGCTCGAGGACGAGGACACCGGCGACCGCGGACCGCTCCTCGGCGATGCCGCCGAGCTCCTCGGGGACGCCGACGAGCACGAGCCCCATCTCCTGCAGGGCCTCGCGCACCTCGGCGGGCACGGCGCGCTCGGTGTCGGCGCGCGACCCCGCGGGGCGGATGACCTCGTCGGCGAGCTCGCGGGTCGCCTCCTGGAGCATCTGCTGGTCCTCGGTCGGCGTGAGGTCGAAGACCCCACGGCGCGAGACGGGCGAGGGTCGCTTCGCCGACCCCGAGCCCTTGACCTGCTTGAAGGCCCGACCAACGGCGACCTGGGCTCGGAAGCCGGCGTGGGTGCTGCGACCGAGGATGCGCTCGACCCGGCCGCGGACCTTGGGGTCGGCCATGACGGGCAGCCCGGCGGCCTTGGAGATGAGGCGCAGGCCGAGGCGCTGGCCCCGGTCGGCGAGGGTGGGCGTCGTCGCCATGCTGGCGTCCTTCCACGTGGGTTCCGGTTGCAGCTCGGCTTCGCAAAGTATCCGGTACACCGAGTGCCTGATACCGAGCCTACCGCAAACTTGTCAGTCGGTAACCAGAACCTCGCCCGGGGCTCGGGGTCAGGAGGCGGAGGCCGCCCGGTGGACCGGGATCTCGATGCCGAGGTCCCAGCCGGGCACGAGCGGCAGCGAGTCGCCGCTCCAGAAGCGGCCGGGGTCGTACCAGTTCATCGGCGCGTCGGGCGTGAGCAAGCCCATCTCCTCGTAGGTCAGCGCCACGACCTCGGCGCAGTAGGCGACCTCCGGCCGGATCGCCCTGAGGTCGAGGTCGCGGGCCGACACGTGCGCGTCACGGCCCGTGAGCCAGCGCCACGCGAGTCGACCGGTCGACGGGAACGAGACGCCGTCGAGCCGGGCGACGCAGCGCAGCACGGCGTCCTCGTGCTCGGGCCCGACCTCGGGGGTGAGCTGGCGCAGCCACGCCCGCTGGTCGTAGGCCTCCTGCCAGCGCGACACCGCCGCGCGCAGGTCGTGCAGCTGGACGCCGCGGTGGTGCCCGCCGGTCCACATGTCCTGCAGTGACTTGCCCATCTCGGCGTGCCACATGAGCGGCGGGAGGTCGTCGAGGACGACGGCCATGCCGACGTGGTTGACGGGGGCGTTCGTCGCCGTCTGGATCGCGCGGTCGGCGACCGAGCGCCCGCGGAAGATCCACACGTCGCCCGTGCGGGTGAGCTCGACGGCCTCGTCGAGCGAGAGGCCTTCGGACGTCTGCTCCGCGCGAACCATGACCGCAGCGTATGCCGGGAGCGCGAGCACCCGGCATACGCTGCGGTCATGCAGTCGAACTGGTGGAAGCTGCTCGGTCTCGCCGGCGTCGTGTCGGTCGTCGCGACCGGCGCGGTCGTGGCGCGCAACGAGCGGCAGCGGCGGGCCTACACGCCCGACGAGGTGCGCGAGCGCCTCCACGAGCGGCACGCCCGCGCCCAGCAGCAGCGCCCCTGACCCCGACTGATTGCCCTTTCCAGCGCGGTCCCGGAACGGGACCGGACCGTGAAAGCCGCTGGAAAGGGCAATCAGTCGCAGCACTCGTGAGGGTCAGACCCAGAGGCTGGTGCAGCGGATGTAGCCGCCGCCCTTGGCGAGCTCGTCGACGTGCGGGGTGATGACCTTGAGGCCGGCGCGCTCGACGTCGGCACGCAGCAGCGGGGCGCTGTCGCTCATGACGACGGTCGTGCCGGTGGAGACGAGGTTGCAGGCGAAGGACTCCATCGCCTCGGACTCGGCGATCTCGATCTTGTCGACGGTGTCGAGACGATCGAGGAGCTGGCGGCTCTCGGGCGTGAAGGCCTCGGGGCAGTAGGCGATGAGGCCCCTGCCGGTCGAGTCCGGCTCGCGCAGGACGGCGAGGGTGAGGTCGATGTCGTACCAGTAGCTGTCGGGCCAGCCGCTGACGACGTTGACGTGGGGGGTGCCGTCGGGGTTGAGCAGGGGCAGCGTCTGGAGCTGGATGCGCTCGAGGCCGAAGCGGTCCGCGGCATACGCGAGTGCCGGCTCGTCGGAGCGGTAGCCGGCGCCGCAGAAGACGAGGTCGCCGCAGACGAGGGCGTCGCCCTGGCCGCTGAAGCGCCACGCGTGCGGCAGGTCCTCGACGGCGTAGCCGAGCTCGGTGAGCTTGGTGCGGGCCCACGGCTCCTCGCTCTTGCGCGACGGCGGCAGGGTGGCCATGAGGGCGACGCCGTCGCGGACGAGGGCCCAGTTGGCGGTGTAGACGCCGTCCTGGCTGGTCGGCGGCGCGTCGACCTGGAGGATCTCGGCGCCGGCGGACCGGAGCGCCTCGCGGATGCCGGCGTGCTCGACCTCGGCCTTCGCCGTGTCGACGGTCTCGCCGTCCTCGTAGTAGGGGTTGAGCTTGTGGTCGTTGCCGAAGAAGTGGGCGGACGACATGAGCAGCGTCGAGTTCAACACCGTCGGACTCCCGTGCGGGGTGGAGGGCGCGCCTCACGGAAACGGAGACTCGGGGGCACGCTACCCCCTGGGAAGCCTCAGCCAGGAACGGGAGCAGCGATCTGGGCCGCCATGTGACCGGCGCCGTAGCCGTTGTCGATGTTGACGACGGCGACGCCCGGAGCGCAGCTGTTGAGCATCGTCAGCAGCGGCGCGAGGCCCTCGAAGGCAGCGCCCTAGCCCACCGACGTCGGCACCGCGACGACCGGCGCCGACACGAGGCCCGCGACGACGCCGGGAAGGGCGCCGTCCATGCCCGCGACGACGACGATGGCCCGCGCGGCACGCAGCTCGTCCAGCCGGCCGAGGATGCGGTGCAGCCCGGCGATCCCGACGTCGACGACGAGGTCGGCGCGGCGTCCGAGGTGGCGGGCGACGAGCAGGGCCTCACGCGCGACGGGCAGGTCCGAGGTGCCGGCGGCGACGACGAGGACGGTCGATCCACGTCACAGCGTCGGGCAGCGGTGCCGGGACCAAGGACGTCGAGGGCCGGGCCAACGTAACGAGGGTCGTCCTCGGGACGCCGACCGGCGACGCGGGGCCGTCCGGGGCCCCGGCCGGCGCCTCCTCCCTCGTCGGCGTGACTCCCGAGGAGCTGTGGGTCCTCGAAGCCAACGTCGACGACCTCGACCCGCGGCTGTGGCCGGGCGTCCTCGAGGCCCTCCTCGACGCGGGGGCGGCCGACGCCTGGCTCACCCCGATCCTCATGAAGAAGGGTCGTCCGGCGCACACCCTGTCGGTGCTGTGCTTCGACGACCTCCGCGCCGCCCTGCGCGACGTCGTCCTCGAGCACACGACGACGCTCGGCGTGCGTGAGCACCGGGTCGAGCGGTTCGCGCTCGGACGGTCCTGGGAGACCGTCACCGTCCGCGGGCACGACGTGCGGGTCAAGCTCTCGCACGCTCCGGACGGACGGGTCGTGCACGCGACCCCCGAGTTCGAGGACCTGCGTGCGGCAGCCGAGGCGGCCGGCATACCGGCTCGGGTCCTCCTCGACGAGACGAACGCGGCCGCGCAGGGCCTGCGGGACCCGGCGGCGGACCGCCCTCGCCAGGACTGAGACCGGCGGCTCAGCCCAGGCGCTCGGGGTGGAGCAGGAGGTCGCGCACGATGCCGGCGAGGCGACCGGCGTGCGCCCCGTCGACGATGCGATGGTCGGCGGTCGCGACGAGCACGAGGACCGGTCGCACGACGACCTCGTCTCCCACGGCCACGGGTCTGGGCTGCACGGCGCCCACGGCGAGGTAGACGGGCGTGCGGGCGAAGGGCAAAGGCGCGAGGAAGGCCTCGTCGAGCCCGAGGGTCCCGACGTTGGACACGAAGGCGGTCCCGAGCGGGAAGCCCGGCTGCCCCAGGGCGGACCGTCCCAGCCCTCCCGACAGGAGGCTCGCGACCGACAGCGCCGACCGCATGAGCCACGTCGGGGTGAGGCGCACGATCCCCGAGCTCCGGCGGTAGGCGAGGTCCTCGCGGGCGCGGAGCCGGGCAGCGCCCGCGTCCACGCGGCGGGCGACCTCGAGAGGCGTGAGCCGGTCGACGTCGGGCACCTTGACCGGGGCGAGGTCGGACCCCTGCTCGATGTCGACCGCGAAGCCCACGTCGCAGGTCTCGAGCTCGACGAGGCGGCCCATCACGACGCGGGCCCGCACCTCGGGCACCTCCCGGAGGGCCCGGCCGAGCGCCGCCCCGACGACGTGCGTGATGGTGACGCGCTCACCCGACTCTGCCCGGACGCGGTCGAGGTAGGCGAGCGCGGCCGTGGCGTCGACCTCCATGCGGGCGTAGATCCGTCCGTCGCGCGACGGTCGCCACGTCGCCACCGCGATCTTGCGCCGGATCGGGGTGCGGCGGCGGGTCACGACCCGCCTCCCCCACGGTCGTCGCCCGTCGACGACGCCGTCGGTATGCCGGTCAGCGCCACTCGCGCGAGCGCCCTCGGGACGCCGGTCACGGCGGCCAGCGGCGCAGCGCGTCGCGGCAGGCGGAGGTGCGGGCGGTCCTGCTCGATGGCCCGCACCACCTCGCGCGCGACGTCGTCGGGGTCGAGCATCGTGAGCAGCCGGGCGCGCAGCACCCTGCTGAAGGACGCCGCGCTGGGACCGTGGCCGTTGATCCGCTCCATCATCTCGGAGGCGACGGGACCGATCTCGACCGTGAGCGTCCGCACGGGCGTGCCGCGCAGGTCGGCCCGCAGGCCGGACGTCCCGTGGGTGAGACCTGCCTTGCTGGCGCCGTAGGCCGCGAGACCCGGAAACGTCGCCACCCCCGCCAGCGACGAGATGTTGACGAGGTGGCCCCGGCCGCGGTCGAGCATGCCGGGCAGGACCTGACGGCACAGCTCGAGGGGCGCGGCGAGGTTGAGGTCGAGCGTGGTGCGCAGCTGCTCGGCGGAGAGGTCGGTCAGGTGGGCGCTCGTCTCGACACCGGCGTTGTTGACGAGGATGTCGACCGGTCCCTGCTGCGCCTCGACCTCGTCGACGAGGCCGCGCAGCCGGTTCGGGTCGCAGAGGTCGGCGGCGACGGCGGCTCCTCCGGTCGCGTCGGCGAGCGCCTCGAGCACGTCAGGCGTGCGGGCCACCATGGTGACCCGCGCCCCCTGGGCGCCGAGCCGCCGGGCGAGGGCGGCGCCGATCGTGCCGGTGGCCCCGGTGAGAAGGACGTGCGCGCTCGTCGTCCGCATCAGCACAGTCTCACCCACGACCCCGACCGGGTCGCACGGAGTCGCGGCGGAAGGGGAGCGGACGGCATACCGGCTCGGTTGGTCCCGAGCGACACGAACGCCGCCGCGCGGGCCGCGGGTCTCCGCGATCCTGCGCGACGGCGTCGCTGGGCCGGTCCTGAACCGGCCGGTGTGTCAGATCTCCGTGTCGTCCCCGAGGTGGGCCTCCTCGAGGTTCCCCTCGCGCTTGCGGGCGGCACGGGCGATGAGGAAGAGCACGGTGCCGACGACGACGTAGGCGCCGCTGATGAGCCACGTCTGGGCGTCGAACTGCGTGAGCAGGGCGATGCTCGCGACGAGCGCGACGACCGAGACGACCGCCGGGGTGCGGAAGTACGTGTGCTCGACCGTGTCCTTCTTGAGCACGAGCACCGAGATGTTCGCCGAGATGAAGACGATGACGAGCAGGAGCACGGTCGTGTCCGCGAGGGTGCCGACGTCGCCGACGAAGCTCATGACCATCGTCACCGCGCCGATGACGAGGATCGCGACCCACGGCGTGCGCCGCGTCGAGGCCACCTTGCCGAAGACGCTCGGCAGCAGCCCGCACTCGGCGAGGCCGTAGGTCGCACGGCTCGCCATGACCATGAAGAGGAGCGCGCCGTTGCCGATCGCGACGAGGGCGATGGCGCCGAAGAGCCACGACGGGAAGTTGATGCCCGAGAACGTGATGACCTCGAGCAGCGGACCCTCCGACGCCGCGAGCTCATTGGTCGGGACGACCGCGGCAGCGCCGAGGGCGATGAGCAGGTAGATGACGGCGGCGGTGAGGATGGCGCCGAAGAGCGCCCGCGGGTAGGCCTTGGTCGGCTCCTTGACCTCCTCGGCCATGTTGGCCGCGGCCTCGAATCCGAGAAAGGAGAAGAAGGCGATGGTCGTCGCGGCGAAGGCGCCCTGAAGCGGCGTGACGCCCTCGGCGAAGGTCGTGAGCCGGCCCGTGTCGGCGTCGCCCCTGCCGAAGACCATGGCGGCGACGACGATGATGATGATGAGGCCGGTCATCTCGATGACGGTCGCGCCGACGTTGGTCATGAGCGACTCGCGCACGCCACGCAGGTTGACCGCGACGAGCAGGGCGATGAAGACGAGGGTCACGGGCACGGACGGCCAGTCGACGAGCGCCTTGAGGTAGTCGCCCGCGAAGGCGTTGGCGAGCGCTGCCGAGGTCGTGATGCCCGAAGACAACATGAGGAAGCCGATGAGGAACGTGACGTAGGGCTTGTCGAAGGCACGCTCGGCGTAGCGGGCGGCACCGCCGGCGTGCGGGTACTTCGTGATGAGCTCGGCATAGGTGCCGGCCGTGAGGAGCGCCAGCACGAGCGCGAAGATGAGCGGCAGCCAGATGGCGCCACCGACGTCCTTCGCCATGCTCCCGACGAGCGTGTAGATGCCCGCCCCGAGGGTGTCGCCCACGATGAAGAAGAAGAGCAGGAGTGGCGTGATGCTCCGCTTGAGCCTCGTCGCCGTCTCGCCGGACTCCGAGATCTGCGTGTCGGTTGCCATGTCGCCACACTCTGCCCTGACGTGGAGCCGACATCGACTTTGCGAGCGGACCGGTTTGCGCGGCCGGGGGCCGGCCGTCGTCCCGCCCGCGACAGCCGAACGGCCTCAGGGCTGGAGCGGCGGCGGGCCCGGGACGACCGTGGCGTCGGCGCCGGACCGGCGCTGCGCTGTGACGAACGCCTCGAGACACCGCAGCCCGGAGACGGCGGCCGCGCCGGCGACGTAGCGGCTCTCGCGTCCCGCGCCGCTCTCGGACTCGACCCCCTCGATGAGCCCGTCGACGGCTCGACGCGCCTGCGCGACGTGCTCCTCGTCGGGCACCTCGTCGCCGACCGCCTCGAAGAGTGTGGCGAGCGCGGCCATGAGGTCAGCCGTCCGGCGGCGGAGGTCGTCGGGCAGCTCCGTGGCGTTCGGGTCGAGGACGACGATCGCCATCGACTCGACGGCCGTGCTGCACCGCTGGAGCGTCTCACCGAGGTCGAAGAGCGCCCGGTGGATGTGGGCGGTGCGCGGGGCGCGCGGGTTGGCCCGGCGAGCGCTCCTCGCCTCGGCGATGGCGAGCCGGACGCGCTCGCGCGCAGGACCGACGTCCGGCAGCGTCGCGAGGACGTTGTCCTCCCGTCGCCCGCCCTCGTCGGCGAGGGCGTTGGCCACGGCCCGCAGCTGCCGTGCGAGCTCCCGGCGAAGGGCGGTCGTCGACGTCTGCAGCTCGTGCAGCGGCAGCGGTGCGAACGCCACGAAGTTGACGACCGTCCCGACGACGGCGCCGAGGACGATCTGCACGACGTAGGCCTCGACGTACCCCTCTGGCCGGGCACCGCCGACGGCGAGCACGAAGAGTGCGACGACCGGCACCCACGTCGTCTGGTCGCGCAGCCACCGCCATGCCCCGACGACGACGCCGAGACCGACGGCCAGTCCCACAGTGATGGGGTTGGTCCATGCCGTGAGCTGAAGCGCCATCGCGAGGAGGGCACCCAGCAGCACCCCGACCACGGCCCGGGCTCCTTGGACCACCGAGTCCGAGACGCTGGGGTAGATGACCGAGTAGGCGCCGAGCGCGGCGTAGTAGCGGTACTCACCGAGGTCGCCCGGCAGCAGCCCTCCGAGCCAGAACGCGAGCCCGGCCGCGGCAGCCGACTTCACCGCGAGCGCGGTCACCGGGTGGTGCCATGCCAGCGAGAACGCGGCCCGGGCACGGGGTCGGCTGGGACGCAGCTCCATGGCGCTCCTCCTGGTCACTCGGGTCCGGACAGCCTTCGATCGTGCCACCTCACCTACCCCGACGGCACATCCGTATGCCGTCCGCCCGGGACCTTGGGCCCTGCATCTACGCGCGTGGCCGGCGGGACGCTGGGAGCAGCGGAAGGGAGAGCACCATGAGCACCCAGGACACCCACGCCGACCTCCCGGTGGTCGTCGGCGTCGACAGCGGCCAGTCCGCCGGGCGTGCGGTCGAGGAGGCGGCCGCTCTCGCCCGACGCTGGGGCCGCTCGTTGCGGGTCATGCACGCCACGGGCCTGACGATCGTCCCGTGGACCGACGAGCACCTCGTGCGGGTGGCGGCCCACACCGAACAGTGCCGCGAGCGGGCCCGCAAGGCCGCGCCCGAGCTCGCCGTCACCGCCGTCACCGAGGTCGACGACCCCGCTGCCATGCTCGTCGCCGCGAGCCGCGACGCGGCGATGGTCGTCGTCGACGGGGGCCGGCTCGGCCAGGCCGGGGCGGCGCTCCTCGGGTCCACGGCCGACAAGGTCATGGCCCACGCCGAGTGCCCGGTCATGGTCGTCCCGCTGGCGGCGGACCGGTCGGCCACGGGGCCGGTCGTCGTCGGCGTCGACGCGCACGAGCACTCGGCCCCGGCGGTCGCCTTCGCCTTCGCCGAGGCGTCGCGCCTCGGGGTGCCGCTCGTCGCCGTGCACTCGTGGTGGTGGGACGAGCCCAACGTCGTCCTCGTCGCCCACGACCTCGACGAGGAGCACGCGCGGGTCGTCGAGGAGCACCGGCTGGTCGTCTCCGAGATGCTCGCCGGCTACCGCGACGACTTCCCGGACGTGCGCGTCACCGAGACCCTCGAGCACGGCCACGCGGGCACGACGCTCGTCCAGGCGTCGCGCGGGGCGCAGCTGCTCGTCGTCGGGCGCCGTGGTCTCGGCGGGTTCCCGGGGCTGCTCCTCGGTTCGGTGAGCCGTCACGTCGTCCACCACGCCCACTGCCCCGTCGTCGTCGTGCCACCTGGCGACCGGAGGGCCACGGGCAAGGCCGCCCGGTGAGCGCCGTCCTCACGTTCCTCGGAGCTGCCGGGACCGTGACCGGCAGCAAGACGCTCGTGGAGCACGACCGTCGCCGGGCGCTCGTGGACTGCGGTCTCTACCAGGGCGAGCGCCAGTGGCGACGGCTCAACTGGGAGCCGTTCCGCGTGCCGGCGTCGAGCATCGAGGACGTCGTGCTCACCCACACCCACCTGGACCACTGCGGCTACCTCCCGGCACTCGTGCGCCAGGGGTTCGCCGGCCCGGCATGGTGCAGCCGCGCGTCCGCGGCGCTCGTCCCGATCGTCCTGCGCGACAGCGCCCACCTGCTCGAGAACGAGGCGGAGTGGGCACGGACGTCGGGCTACTCCCGCCACGACCCACCGCTCCCGCTCTACACCGCGAACGACGCGGAGCGCGCGATCGAGTCGCTGGAGGTGACGGCATACGACAGGCCGACAGCCCTCCGGTCGGGAGGTGAGCTGACCCTCGTCCGTGCGGGGCACGTGCTCGGGTCGGCGAGCGCGCTGCTCGAGGTGGGCGGGACGTCGGTGCTCTTCTCCGGCGACCTCGGCCGCCCGCACCACCCGCTCCTGCGACCGCGGGCGGCGCCCCCGGCCGCCCGGCACGTCGTCGTCGAGGCGACCTACGGCGACCGGACCCATCCCGGTGACGACCCCGACCACCACGAGATGGCGGCGACGATCAGGCGCACCGTCGAGCGCGGTGGCTCGGTGCTCGTGCCGGCCTTCGCGGTCGACCGCACCGAGCTCGTCCTCGAGGCCCTCGGGCGGCTGCGCTCCGAGGGCCTCATCCCGGACGTCCCCATCCACCTCGACAGCCCGATGGCGCTCAAGGTGCTCGAGGTCTATCGCAGCTCGGTCGCGGAGGGCGAGCTCGCCGAGGACATCGAGACGACGCTTCGGGCGCTCCCGCGCTGGCAGCTCGCGCTCACCGCCGACGAGTCGCGCGCGCTCAACAGGCCGCGGAGCCCGAGCATCATCGTCTCGGCCTCGGGGATGGCCAACGGCGGCCGGGTCGTCCACCACCTCGCGGGGATGCTGCCCGACCCGCGGCACACGGTGCTGCTCACCGGCTACCAGGCCGTCGGCACTCGCGGCCGCGCGCTCGCCGACGGCGCCCACGAGGTCAAGATCGCCGGGTCCTACGTGCCGGTGCGCGCCGAGATCGCCCATGACGAGGGCTTCTCGGTCCACGCGGACGCCGACGAGCTCCTCGGCTGGCTGCACGAGCTGCCGAGGCCACCCGAGAGCGTCTTCGTGACGCACGGCGAGCCGTCGTCGGCACAGGCACTGGCCGAGCGGATCCGGAGCGAGCTCGACGCGGCCGTCATCGTGCCGCGCCTCGGGGAGCGCGTCCGGGTCGACTGACCGGACCAACACCCTCCGCCCGTCGGCAGGGACGGGCGGAGGGTGCTCCAGCCGTCAGGACGGGCGCTGCTTCGGTGCGTTCTGCGCGGTCTTGCCGGGGTCCCGCTCGACGACGTCGCCGAGCACCTCGTCGATCCGGGTCATGAGCTCCGGCTCGAGCCGGACGCCCGCGGCCTTGACGTTCTCGTGGACCTGCTCCGGACGTGACGCCCCGACGAGGGCGGCGGCGACGTTGTCGTTCTGGAGCACCCAGGCGACGGCGAGCTGGGCCATCGTCAGGCCCGCCTCGTCGGCGAGCGGGCGCAGCCCCTGCACCCGGGTGAGGACGTCGTCGTTCATGAAGCGCTTGATCATGTCGGCGCCACCCTTCTCGTCGGTGGCGCGCGAGCCCGCGGGCGGCGCCTGTCCCGGCTCGTACTTGCCGGTGAGCACGCCCTGCGCGATGGGGCTCCAGACGATCTGGCTCACGCCGAGCTCGGCGCAGGTGGGCACGACCTCGTCCTCGATGACCCGCCACAGCATCGAGTACTGCGGCTGGCTCGACACGAGCTGGAACCCGAGCTCCTTGCTCAGCCGCACGCCCTCGCGGATCTGGTCGGCCGTCCACTCGCTCACTCCGATGTAGAGCGCCTTGCCCTGCCGCACGATGTCGGCGAAGGCCTGCATCGTCTCCTCGAGCGGGGTCTCGGTGTCGTAGCGGTGCGCCTGGTAGAGGTCGACGTAGTCGGTCTGCAACCTCCGGAGCGAGCCGTCGATCGACTCCATGACGTGCTTGCGCGAGAGCCCGCTGTCGTTCTTGCCGCCGGGCCCGGTGGGCCAGTAGACCTTCGTGAAGATCTCCAGCCCCTCGCGCCGCTCGCCCTTGAGCGCCTCGCCGAGGACGGTCTCCGCCTTGGTGTTCGCGTAGACGTCTGCGGTGTCGAAGGTGCTGATGCCGGCGTCGAGCGCGGCCCGCACGCACTCCGTCGCCGCGTCGTTCTCGACCTGCGACCCGTGGGTCAGCCAGTTGCCGTAGGTGATCTCCGAGATCTTGAGCCCGCTGTTGCCGAGGTACCTGTAGTCCATCTCCCCACCGTATGCCGGTCAGCGTCGTCGCAGGTGAGCGCACCTCTGCGGCCCTTTCGGCGGCCTCGCTCACGTAGCGTCGACGACAGGCCCGACCCGGGCTTGACCCCAACGGAAGGAGCACCATGTCGGACGACGAGAAGGCTGCCGAGGAGCTGGTCGAGACCCTGCGGGACGGTGAGCGAGGCTACGCCGACGCCGCCAAGAAGCTGCGCGACAGCGACCGCGCCGAGTGGGCCAGCGTGCTCGAGTCGTTCTCCGAGCAACGTGCCGGGTTCCGGCGCGAGATCGTGGCTCTCGGTCACCAGTACGGCGACGACGTCGACGAGAGCGGGACCGCCGCCGCGGCCGTGCACCGCGGCTGGATCGCGCTCAAGGACGCGCTCACAGGCGACGACGCCGGCAGCGTCCTCGGCGCCGTGGTCACCGGCGAGGACCACGCGGTGTCGGAGTACGAGAAGGCCCTCGAGAAGGACCTCAGCGCGGGCTTCCGCGACGTCGTCTCGCGCCAGCACCGTGCCGTCGTCGCCGCGCGCGACGAGGTCAAGGCGCTGCAGACCGCGGACTGAGCGGACGGCATACGAGGAGGCCCCGGGAGCCCAGCGCTCCCGGGGCCTCCCGCACGTCCGGCTGGGCTCCCGCGACGTGGAACTCCACATCCCACCCGGGACGAACGAAGCCCCGGCCGCGTTGCCGCTGCCGGGGCTTCCTCTCTGTCTCAACACAGAGTGCGCCCGAAGGGATTCGAACCCCTAACCTTCTGATCCGTAGTCAGATGCTCTATCCGTTGAGCTACGGGCGCGTGTCGCACCCTGTCGGGGCAACGATCGGAAAGCATACGCGAGCACCCGGCATACCGAGAAATCCGTCCGCGGACGCGCTCGCGGGACGCGTCCTGGCGACGGGGGCGGACGGCATACCCGCAGGTAGGCGTGGCTGTGAGGGACCTCATAGGTGCGGAAAGGTTTCCGCCGTCCGCGTTGTCCACTCAACCTCCTACGGTGGACAAACGGGCTCCCATGGAGCGCGAGGCACGGAACTCCGCCGTGGGACAAGATGCGTCTCACGATGCGAGTACCGTGGCGCACATCCAGCAGGTCAGTCGTCGGATCCCCTCCGAGGTGGCTCCGGCGGTGGACCGGGCCACCATGCCGGGCACACGCCCGGAACCGGAAGGACAACGGACGCAGATGACCGCCCCCGCCGCACCCGTTCAGGGCACCACGCACGCAGGCCTCCAGGCCTGGGTCGACGAGGTCGCCGCGATGACCACCCCCGACGAGGTCGTGTGGGTGACCGGGTCCGACGAGGAGTGGACCCGCCTCACCGACCGGCTCGTCGCCGCCGGCACCTTCGTGCGCCTCAACGAGGAGAAGAAGCCCAACAGCTTCTACGCCGCGTCCGACCCGACCGACGTCGCCCGGGTCGAGGACCGGACCTTCATCTGCTCGGTCGACGAAAAGGACTCCGGGCCGACGAACAACTGGATGGACCCCAACGAGATGAAGGACCTCATGCGCGGGCTCTACGCCGGCTGCATGAAGGGCCGCACCATGTACGTCATCCCGTTCGTCATGGGCCACCTCGAGTCCGAGAACCCGATGTTCGGCGTCGAGCTCACCGACAGCGAGTACGTCGTCGCGTCGATGCGCGTCATGGCCCGCTGCGGCACCGAGGTCCTGCGCCGCATCGAGGAGCTCGGCGACGACGCGAAGTACGTCCCCGCCCTGCACTCGCTCGGCGCCCCGCTCGAGCCCGGCCAGCAGGACGTGAAGTGGCCGTGCAACCCCGAGAAGTACATCGTCCAGTTCCCCGAGGAGCGGATGATCTGGTCCTACGGCTCGGGCTACGGCGGCAACGCCCTCCTGGGCAAGAAGTGCTACAGCCTGCGCATCGCCAGCGTCATGGCGCGCGACGAGGGCTGGATGGCCGAGCACATGCTCATCCTCAAGCTCACCTCGCCGGAGCAGCAGGTCTACTACATCGCGGCCGGCTTCCCGAGCGCCTGCGGCAAGACCAACCTCGCGATGCTCGAGCCGACGATCCCGGGCTGGAAGGTCGAGACCCTCGGCGACGACATCGCCTGGATGCGCTTCGGCAAGGACGGCCGCCTGTATGCCGTCAACCCGGAGTTCGGCTTCTTCGGCGTCGCCCCCGGCACCAACGAGCACACCAACCCCAACGCGATGCGCACCATCAACAAGGGCAACTCGGTCTTCACCAACGTCGCCCTCACCGACGACGGCGACATCTGGTGGGAGGGCCTCGAGAACACGCCCGAGCACGCGACGAGCTGGAAGGGCGAGGACTGGACTCCCGAGGACGGCGCGAAGGGCGTCCTCTCGAGCCACGCCAACAGCCGCTACTGCACCCCCATCAAGCAGTGCGACATCCTCGCCCCCGAGTACGACGACCCCAACGGTGTGCCGATCTCGGCGATCTTCTTCGGCGGCCGCCGCAAGACGACCGTCCCGCTCGTCACCGAGTCGCGCGACTGGACGCACGGCACCTTCATGGGCGCCACGCTCTCGTCCGAGACGACCGCCGCGGCCACCGGCGAGGTCGGCGTCGTCCGCCGCGACCCGATGGCGATGCTGCCCTTCATCGGCTACAACGCCGGCGACTACTTCCAGCACTGGATCAACATCGGCAAGGACGCGGACGCGACCAAGCTGCCGAAGATCTTCTACGTCAACTGGTTCCGTCGTGACGAGAACGGCGACTTCGTCTGGCCCGGGTTCGGCGAGAACAGCCGCGTCCTCAAGTGGGCCATCGAGCGCATCGAGGGCAAGGCCGCCGCGGTCGAGACGCCGATCGGCCACGTGCCGACGCCGGAGTCGATCGACACCGACGGCCTCGACATGGACCCCGAGGAGCTCGCCAAGGCGCTCACGGTCGACCCCGAGGAGTGGAAGGCCGAGATCCCGCAGATCGAGGAGTGGTTCGCCAAGTTCGGCGACAACCTGCCGACCGCGCTCCAGGTCGAGCTCGACGGCCTCAAGGCCCGCCTCGGCATGGACTGAGGTCCGAGCCCGACACAGCGAGAGGCGCCGCTTCCCTTCGAGGGAGGCGGCGCCTCTCGCGTTGCGTCCGGCAAGGTGCCGCCCTGGCCCCCACGGTTGCGGACACAAGCCGAGCCCGTATGCCGTTCACTCCCTTGCGTCCGGCAAGGTGCCGGCCTGGCCCCCACGGTTGCGGACGCAAGCAGAGTCCGTATGCCGTGACGACACGGGAGTTTCCTCCGGTAGCCACCCGTTCTTTGCCAACTCCTGACCCGTCACGGGTGACCTCCTGACCGCCTGCCGGTTTGGCTGAGCCCAGCACCAGGTCGAACGGCACGACCACCGTGACCGTCGGGGTGCCTTCTCAAGGATGGGGAGTTCGACAGATGACACACGGAGGACGACGCCGCGGGATCACCGTCTCGGCGGCGGCACTGGCAGCAGTGGTGGCGGTGGGGACGGCGACATCCGGGTCCGCCCTGGCCGCGCCACCCGAGACGCCACGAGGTGTGCCGGCGGCCGGTGACGACCACGACCACCTGCCCGACATCGACGTGCGCAAGGCGTCGGCGGCCCCGACCGCCGCGCAGAAGTCGGCGGCCGCCCCCGGCGGCAAGGCAAGCCGCGGCACCGGCGGGGCATCGGTGACCTTCAACCGGTTCGGCTCGGTCGGCACCGTGACTCCCTCCGGCACCGCCGCACTCGCCACCGGTCTCGGGTCGGACCCGGTCGCTGCCGCGCGCACCTACCTGCAGCGCAACGCGACCGCCTTCGGGATCACCGCCGGCGACATCGCTGCGATGGAGCACGTGAGCACCAACACGATCGGCACGTCGTCGGTGGTCATGCTCCGCCAGGTCATCGGCGGCGTTCCCGCGGGCATCGACGGGCTCGTCGTCATCGCCGTCGACAAGGGCAGCGCCCGCTACGTCAGCTCGACCCTCGCCCCGCTGCGGGGCTCGAGCACGGCCCGCCGCGCCGCCCCGTCGCTCTCCGCCGAGCAGGCGCTCGCCAAGGCCGCGACCAACGTCGGCGCCAAGGCGTCCGACGTCTCGCGCCGGTCCGACGCGAAGCGCGCCGCCGGGTCGCGGTGGACCACCCTCACGGCCAAGGGCCTCGTCGGCGACCAGCAGGTCCAGCAGGTCGCGGTGCCGGTCCCCGGCAGCGGTGCGCGGACGGCATACCACGTCGTCCTTCGCGACCACGACGACAGCGGCTACTCGGTCTACGTCGACGCGAGCAACGGTGAGGTCATCGCGCGCGAGTCGCTCGTCGACTTCGACACCGACAACCCGCGCTGGAAGGTCTTCACCGGCACGCCGTCGACCGACCACAGCTCGACCGACACCCGCGTCGAGTGGTGCTGGACGACGGCCGCCGGTTGCACCGAGACCGTGGGCAACCCGGCCTCGCCGAAGGCGTGGGACGTCGACCCGGTGACCGGTCAGAGCACGACGACGACCAACGGCAACAACGCCTACAGCGGCGAGCGCTGGCGCGGCTTCGGCGCGGTCAACCCCGTGCCGCTCACGCCGGACCGCACCTACTCCTACCCCTGGACGAACCAGTGGCAGGTCGAGAAGTGCAACCCAGCCAACTACGCGAGCCCGGCGAAGAACGACATCGACGCCGCCACGGCGAACCTCTTCGCGATGCACAACCGGATGCACGACTGGTCCTACCAGCTCGGCTTCACCGAGACGGCGTGGAACTTCCAGCGTGACAACGCCGGCAAGGGCGGCGTCGGCAACGACCCCGTCCTCGGCTACAGCCAGTCCGGTGCGCAGTCCGGCTCGCGCAACAACGCCAACTTCGGCACCCCGCCCGAGGGCACGAGCGGCTACAGCAACATGTACCTCTGGCAGCCGCTCGCCGGTTCCTTCTACGCGCCCTGCGTCGACGGTGACTACGACATGTCGGTCATCGGCCACGAGTACGGCCACGGCATCAGCAACCGCATGGCGGGCGGCCCCAACAGCGGCCTCTCCGGTCTCCAGGCGGGTGCGATGGGCGAGAGCTGGTCGGACCTCATGGCGACCGAGTATCTCCAGGAGTGGGGCTACGTCCCGGTGAGCGCGACGGCGACGCCGATGGGCGCCTACGTCACGGGCAACGAGAGCCGCGGCATCCGCAACTACAACTTCAGCCAGAGCCCGCTCAACTACAGCAACGTCGGCTACGACCTCACCGGTCCGCAGGTGCACGCCGACGGCGAGATCTGGTCGGCGACGCACAGCGACCTGCGCAGCGCGTTCATGCAGCGCTACGGTGCCGGCAACGCCACCCTCCAGCGCAGCTGCGCGACCGGCGCCACCCCTGCGACCGAGTGCCCGGGCAACCGGCGCTGGATGCAGCTCGTCTTCGACGCGTGGCTGCTCATGCCGAGCGGTGCGGTGAGCATGGTCGACGCGCGCAACGCGATGCTCGCCGCCGACCTCCTCCGCTTCGGCGGGGCGAACCAGGACCTGCTGTGGAACGGGTTCGCCGGACGCGGTCTCGGTGAGGGTGCGTCGTCGCGCAACAGCGCCGACTCCGACCCGGTCCCGTCGTTCACGTCGGCCTACGGCAGCCCGGCGACCCTGCGGTTCAACCCGACCGACGAGGACAAACGCCCGGTGACGGGTGCCAAGGTCTTCGTCGGCGAGTACACCGCGCGCTCGACGCCGGTCGCGGACACCGACGCGGCGACCGAGCTCGGCGACACCTTCGAGATCCTGCCCGGTGCGCGCACCTACACGGTGACCGCACCGGGTCGCGCCCAGACGCGGGTCACCTTCACGGCCAAGCCGAACCAGACGCGCGACATGCCGGTCAAGGTCCTCACCAACCTGGCGAGCAGCCAGGCCGGTGCCACGATCACCGGTGAGGGCGTCGACGTCCCCGCGGTCATCGACGGCGACGAGGGCTCGACGGCGACGACGGTGCCCGCACCGACCGCGAGCCAGAAGCAGTTCACCATCGACCTCGTCGGCGGCCGCCAGGTCGTCCGCAAGGTCCAGGTGAGCGCCCTGCCCGAGCCCGGGGCCGCCGGCCGGTTCCAGAACCTGCGCTCGTTCACGGTGCTCGCCTGCGACGCCAAGGGCCGGGTCCTCTGCACCGAGGACGCGGACTTCCGTCCGGTCTTCACGTCCGCTCCGGACGCCTTCCCGGGCGCCGCGCCCCGGCCGGTCGCGCCCGAGCTCAAGATGCGCACGTTCGCGATCCCGCAGACCGCGGCGACGCACCTGCGCATCCAGCTCGACGCGAACCAGTGCCAGGGCGGCCCGCAGTTCCAGGGCGAGCAGGACAACGACCCCGCCAACGCGACCGACTGCACGACGGCCTACGCCGGCGCCAGGACGGTCGCGGTGACGGAGGTCCAGGTCCTGCGCAACTGACGGGCCGACTCCCCAGCGAGGCGCCGCTTCCCGGATCCGTTCCGGGGAGCGGCGCCTCTCCGTGCGTCCGGCACCCTGCCGCCCTGGCCACCACACCTGCGGACGCAACAGCTCGTATGCCGGGAGCGTGACGAGCGGACGAACGCTCGGCGAGCGTTCGGTGCGCGAGGAGCGTTCGGGTGGCGGGACGGCATACATGAGGGTGTACTTCTCCTGTGAGTTTCCTCCGCAGCCCCCGGACCACCCTCGTCGCCGGCGCCGCCGCCGTGACGACCGCGGCCGTCGCGCTGCTGCCCCAGTCGGCTCCGGCCGTCGCGGGGGCCCCGACGACGCAGGTCGGGACGTGGGCGACGGCGGTCGACACGACGACGTTCGCGCTGAGCGACCAGACCGTGCGCAACATCGTCCACACGAGCGTCGGCGGCTCCGGGCTGCGGATCTCGCTCTCCAACGCGTTCGGGTCGGTGCCGGTGACCTTCGACTCCGTGTGGGTGGGCCGCTCCGCCACCGGGGCGAACGTCGAGCCGGGCACGAACCGGCAGCTGACCTTCGGCGACAGCACGTCGGTCACCGTCCCCGTCGGCGCCGAGGTGCTGAGCGAACCGCTGCCCGGCGACCTGCCGGCGCAGTCGACGCTCGCCGTGAGCATCCACGTCGTCGGCGACGCCGGCACCGTGAGCGGTCACAAGCTCGCGCACCAGACGAGCTGGGTGTCGACCCCGGGCGACCACGCCGCCGACGAGGGCGCCGAGGACTTCCCCACCGCGACGACGAGCTGGGCGTGGGTCGAGTCGGCCGTCGTCGACGCGCCGCACCAGGTCGACACGGTCGTCACCCTCGGCGACTCGATCACCGACGGCGACAGGTCGACGACGAGCGCCAACCGCCGGTGGCCCGACGTCCTCGCCGACCGCGTGCTCGCGCAGCCTGCGCCGCTCCGGCTCGGCGTCATGAACGAGGGCATCTCGGGCAACCGCGTCCTCGCCGACGGCTCCGGCGTGAGCGCCCTGGCCCGCTTCGACCGCGACGTGCTCGCCCAGCCGGGGGTCGGGACCGTCGTCGTCCTCGAGGGCGTCAACGACCTCCGCTGGGACTTCGCGAGGAAGCCGGCCGACCTCATCAACGCCTACCGCCAGCTCGCGGCCCGCGCGCACGCCCGCGGCATCTGCATCGTCGGCGGCACGATTCTCCCGTGGGAGGGCGGCAGCCGCTGGTCGGCGCAGCGCGAGGCGATCCGCGTCCAGGTCAACCAGTGGATCCGCACGACCGGCGAGTTCGACGCGGTCGTCGACTTCGACGCCGCCGTCCGCGACCCGCAGCGTCCGACGCGGATGCTGCCGGCCTACGACAGCGGGGACCACCTGCACCCGGGCGACGCGGGCTACGCCGCCATGGCCGCCGCCGTCGACCTCGGCGACCTGGAGTGCCGGCGCTGACCGGCCCTCCCGTGCCAGCCGTGACGTGACGAGCGACGCACGGGGACGGTGGTTACCGGCCGGTTCGGCTGCGTATCGTGCTGGGCGAACCCTCTCGCGCGCCCTCGAAGGAGCCGGTCCATGCCCGAGCAGCCCCAGGCCGTCATCTACGACGCCCTCCGCACCCCGCGCGGACGCGGCAAGTCGTCCGGAGCCCTCCACGAGGTCAAGCCGATCGACCTCGTGACCGGCCTCATCGACGCCGTCCGCGAGCGCAATCCCGGTCTCGACACCGCCCAGATCGACGACATCGTCCTCGGCATCGTCTCGCCGGTCGGCGACCAGGGTGCGGTCCTCCCCCGCGTCGCCGCGATGTATGCCGGCCTGCCCGAGCCGGTGGCCGGCGTCCAGGTCAACCGGTTCTGCGGCTCCGGCCTCGAGGCCGTCAACCAGGCCGCGTCGCGCGTCCGCTCTGGCTTCGAGGACCTCATCCTCGCCGGCGGGGTCGAGTCGATGTCGCGGGTGCCGATGGGCAGCGACGGCGGCGCGTGGGCCATGGACCCGGCGACCGCGCTCGCCACCGACTTCGTCCCGCAGGGCATCGGCGCCGACCTCATCGCCACCCTCGAGGGCTACGACCGGGCCGAGGTCGACCGCTTCGCCGCCCAGTCCCACGCGCGTGCGGCCGCCGCCTGGGAGGCCGGCCACTTCGCCCGGTCGGTCGTCCCGGTCAAGGACGCCAACGGGCTCACCGTGCTCGACCGCGACGAGACGATCCGCCCCGACACGACCGTCGAGTCGCTCTCCGCGCTCCGCCCGTCCTTCGCCGCGATCGGCGACAAGGGCGGCTTCGACTTCGTCGCGACCGAGAAGTACCCCGCCGTCGACCGGATCGACCACGTCCACCACGCCGGCAACTCCTCGGGCATCGTCGACGGCGCCGCCCTGCTCCTCATCGGCACCGAGCAGATCGGGCGCGAGATGGGCCTCACGCCGCGGGCGCGCATCGTGTCGACCGCCGTCGTCGGCTCCGAGCCGACGATCATGCTCACCGGCCCGGCACCCGCCTGCCGCAAGGCCCTCGACCGCGTCGGCATGACCGCCAAGGACATCGACCTCGTCGAGATCAACGAGGCCTTCGCCGCCGTCGCCCTCAAGCTCATGCGCGACATGGGCTGGAGCGAGGATCAGACCAACGTCAACGGTGGCGCCATCGCCATGGGCCACCCGCTCGGTGCCACCGGGGCCATGGTCCTCGGCACGCTCGTCGACGAGCTCCAGCGCCGCGACCTCGAGCGCGGCATCGCCACCCTGTGCATCGGAGCGGGCATGGGCATCGCCACCGTCGTCGAGCGCGTCTGACCGCCTGCCCCTGCCAGCCTCCCCGCACCGCCTGACATCCCTGAACTCCCGACAGGAACCCAGATCCCATGAGCGACAGCATGATCCGCTACGAGCGCGACGACGAGGGCATCGTCACCCTGACGATGGACGACCCGGACGCGGGCGCCAACACGATGAACGCGGCATACAAGGCCGCGATGGCCGCGACGATCGACCGGCTCGAGGCCGAGCGCGACGAGATCACCGGCGTCGTCCTCACCTCGGGCAAGAAGACCTTCTTCGCCGGCGGCAACCTCACCGACCTCCAGAGGGTGACGCCCGAGACCGTCGGCGAGACGTTCGAGGAGGTCGAGGCGATCAAGGCCCAGCTGCGCCGCCTCGAGCGCCTCGGCCGGCCGGTCGTCGCGGCCGTCAACGGGGCCGCCCTCGGCGGCGGTCTCGAGATCGCCCTTGCGTGCCACCACCGCATCGCCGTCGACGACGACCGCATCAAGCTCGGGCTGCCCGAGGTGACGCTCGGCCTCCTGCCCGGCGGCGGCGGTGTCACCCGGCTCGTGCGCATGCTCGGCATCTCGGAGGCGCTCATGGACTGGCTGCTCCAGGGCCAGCAGCGCACCCCCGGGGACGCGCACGCCAAGGGCGTCGTCGACGAGCTCGTCGCCACCCGCGAGGAGCTCGTGCCCGCCGCCAAGAAGTGGATCCGCGAGCACGCCGATGACGAGGGCGCGGCCACGCAGCCGTGGGACGTCAAGGGCTTCCGGATCCCCGGTGGCACGCCGACGACCCCGGCCTTCGCCGCGAACCTCCCGGCGTTCCCGGCCACCCTGCGCAAGCAGCTCAAGGGCAGCCCGGTCCGGTCGCCGCGCGCCATCCTCTCGGCGGCCGTCGAGGGTGCCCAGGTCGACGTCGACACAGCCAGTCGCATCGAGTCCCGCTACTTCGCCGGGCTCGCCGCGGGACGCGAGTCGACGGCGATGATCCAGGCGTTCTTCTTCGACCTCCAGGCGATCAACAGCGGGGCGCTCCGGCCTGCGGGCGTCGAGAAGCGCAGGGTCACCCGGGTCGGCATCCTCGGCGCCGGGATGATGGGTGCCGGCATCGCCCACGCCTGCGCCACCTCGGGCATCGAGGTCGTCCTCAAGGACGTGAGCCTCGAGGGCGCCGAGAAGGGCAAGGCCCACGCGGCCCAGCTGCTCGACGCCAAGGTCGCGAAGGGCCGGCTGAGCGAGGAGGAGCGCGACGCGGTCCTCGCCCGCATCACCCCGACCGCCGACGCCGCCGACCTCGCCGGGGTCGACGTCGTCGTCGAGGCCGTCTTCGAGGACCAGGACCTCAAGGCCAGGGTCTTCGCCGAAGTCGAGGCGGTCGTCGGACCCGACACCCTTCTCTGCTCCAACACGTCGACGCTGCCGATCACCGGCCTCCAGGGGTTCAGCAGCCGGCCGGAGGACGTCATCGGGCTGCACTTCTTCTCACCCGTCGACAGGATGAAGCTCGTCGAGATCATCCGCGGCGAGCACACGTCCGACGAGGCGACGGCCCGCGCCGTCGACCTCGTCCAGCAGATCCGCAAGATCCCGGTCGTCGTCGGCGACGGGCGCGGCTTCTTCACGAGCCGGGTCTTCGGGACGCTCATCGTGGAGGGCGCCAACGCCCTGGCCGAGGGCGTCGACCCGATGGTCGTCGAGCGGGCCGCCACGACAGCGGGCTTCCCCGCACCGCCGCTGGCCATGCTCGACGAGGTGTCGCTCACGCTCACCCAGCACATCCGCACCGAGGCCGAGAAGGCCGCGGCGGCGGAGGGGCGCACCATCGAGCGGTCCGCCGGCGAGGAGCTCATCGACGCCATGGTCGAGCTCGGACGCAAGGGCCGCGCGGCGGGCTCCGGGATGTACGACTACCCCGAGGGCGAGCCCAAGGTGCTGTGGCCGGGCCTGCGCGAGCGCTGGGGCCGCGGCACGCAGGTCCCGATGCGCGACCTGCAGGACCGCTACCTCTTCCGCATGGCGCTCGAGACCGCCGCGTGCTTCGAGGAGGGCGTCCTGGGCGACACCCCGTCGGCCAACATCGGCGGCATCTTCGGCATCGGCTTCCCGCCGCACACCGGCGGGCCGGCGACGTTCATGACGAACTTCGAGGGCGGCCTCGCCGGCTTCGTGGCCCGGGCCGACGAGCTCGCCGACACCTACGGCGAGCGGTTCCGCCCGTCCGCGTGGCTGCGCGAGCGCGCGGAGTCGGGGACGCTCGTGGACGCCGGGGCCTGACGTGACCGGTCCGCTCGACGGCGTGCGCGTCGTCTCTGTCGCGATCAACCTGCCGGGGCCGGCCGCCGTCGCGCGCCTGGCCTCGCTCGGCGCGAGCGTGACGACCGTCCTGCCGCCGTCGGGCGACCCGGTCGAGACCTACGCCCCCGCCTACTTCGCCGAACTGCACGCCGGCCAGGACGTCGAGCGCCTCGACCTCAAGGACGACGAGGGCCGGGCCCGGCTCGACGCCATCCTCGGCGAGGCCGACGTCCTCGTCACGAGCTCGCGCCCCTCGGCGCTCGCCCGGCTCGGCCTCGACCACGCGACGGTGGGCGGACGGCATACGCGGCTCTGCCAGGTCGACGTCGTCGGCCAGCCGGGAGCGGCAGCCGAGGTCCCCGGTCACGACCTCACCTACCAGGCCGGCGCCGGGCTCCTGCGCGACGGACGTATGCCGTCCACGACCTTCGTCGACCTCGCCGGCGCCGAGCGGGTCGTCGCCGAAGTGTGCGCCTCGCTCGTCGAGCGGGCGCGCACCGGACGCGGCTCGCGTCGCGAGGTCGCGCTCTCCGACGTCGCCGACGCCCTCGCCCGACCGGTCGTCCACGGGCTCACCTCTCCCGACGGGCCGATCGGTGGCGGTCTCCCCGTCTACGACGTGTATGCCGCGGCGCAGGGGCACGTCGCACTCGCCGCGCTCGAGCCGCACTTCGTCACCCGGCTCGCCGAGGCGGTCGAGCTCGCCCCCGAAGAGCTCACCCGCGAGCGGCTCGCCGAGGTCTTCGCGACGCGTCCGGCGCGCGAGTGGCAGGAGTGGGCGGACGAGCGCGACATCCCGCTCGCCGTCGTGCGCTGACCCTCTGCTCCTCGCCGGTCCCACTCACAGGATTCGCACAGGGGACTCATGGACGGGTCCGAGCCCGCGCCGGTCTACTGGTCACCATGAGCACGAGTCCGACCTCCGCCGTCAAGCTGCAGCGACCCGACGGCACCCCCGTCCGGGTGCTCGTCGTCGACGACGAGTCGAACCTCACCGAGCTGCTGTCGATGGCCCTGCGCTACGAGGGGTGGGAGGTCCGCGCCGCCGGCACCGGGCTCAAGGCGGTCAAGGCCGCGCGCGAGTTCCAGCCCGACGCCGTCGTGCTGGACATGATGCTCCCCGACTTCGACGGGCTCGAGGTGCTGCGCCGGATGCGCGCCGACAACGACGCGGTGCCGGTGCTCTTCCTCACCGCGAAGGACGCCGTCGAGGACCGGGTCGCCGGGCTCACCGCCGGTGGCGACGACTACGTCACCAAGCCCTTCAGTCTGGAGGAGGTCGTCGCCCGGCTCCGTGCCCTCATGCGGCGCACGACCGTCGTCGCCGAGGAGTCCTCGTCGCTGCTGGTCGTCGGTGACCTCACGATGGACGAGGACAGCCACGAGGTGACCCGCGGCGGTGTCGAGATCGCCCTGACGGCCACCGAGTTCGAGCTGCTGCGCTACCTCATGCGCAACCCCAAGCGCGTGCTCTCCAAGGCGCAGATCCTCGACCGGGTGTGGAACTACGATTTCGGCGGCCAGGCCAACGTCGTCGAGCTCTACATCTCCTACCTGCGCAAGAAGATCGACGCCGGGCGCGAGCCGATGATCCACACGATGCGCGGCGTGGGCTACGTCCTCAAGCCGGCACCGTGACCGCGTCCGGGACCACGCAGGCCCGGTCCTGGCTCGACCCGTCCGGGTGGTCGCTGACGACGAAGCTCGTCGCCGCCGTCGTCGGGCTCTTCCTCGTCATCACGGTGGCCACCTCGACGTTCACCGTCATCGCGCTCGAGAACCACCTGCTCAACCAGATCGACCAGGACGTCACGTCGAGCCTCGTGCGCGCGGGCGGACCGCGAGGCCCGGGCGGTGGCAACGGCGGCCCGATCCCCGGCGGTGGTGGCGAGTCGCTGCTCGTCGTCCGTCGTGACGGCGAGGTCGTCGTCAACCGGCTCGAGAGCGGGCGCACGATCGGCGAGCTGAGCACCCAGCAGCTCGTGGCTCTCAGCCGCGCCGGGCTCGGCCCGACGCCGCGGACGGTCGAGATCGAGGGACTGGGCGACTACCGCGTCGCGGCTGCGCGACAGGGTGGCGCCACCGTCGTCTCGGGACTGCCGATGGCCGGCATCGACAAGATCGTCGACGCCGTCCTCGGACTCGTCATCGGCACGACCATCGCCGGTCTCGCGCTCGTGGCCCTCGGCGGACAGTGGCTCATCCGACGCAACCTCGCTCCCCTCCAGAGGGTCGCGCACACGGCGACACAGGTGAGCCGGCTCGAGCTCGACTCCGGCGCCGTCGCCCTCGCCCAACGCTTGCCCGCGGCCGACACCGACCCGCGCACGGAGGTGGGCCAGGTGGGGCTGGCGCTCAACAACATGCTCGACAACGTCGAGGGCGCGCTCAAGGCCCGGCACGAGTCGGAGACGCAGGTGCGCCAGTTCGTCGCCGACGCGTCGCACGAGCTGCGGACCCCGCTCGCCTCGATCCGCGGCTACGCCGAGCTGTCGCGCCGTGAGCGCGAGCCCGTGCCCCCGTCGGTCACGCATGCCCTCACCCGCGTCGAGTCGGAGTCCCTGCGGATGCAGGGGCTCGTCGAGGACCTCCTGCTCCTGGCCCGGCTCGACGCAGGCCGCCCCCTCGAGAGCGAGCCGGTCGACCTCTCGCTGCTCGCCATGGACGCCGTCTCGGACGCCCACGCCGCCGCCCCGGACCACGTGTGGGAGCTCGACCTGCCCGACGAGCCGGTCGAGGTGCCGGGCGACCGCGCCCGGCTCCACCAGGTCGTCGCGAACCTCCTCGCCAACGCCCGGACCCACACGCCTCCCGGCACGCGCGTCGTCACCTCTCTCCGTCGTGACGGCGACCACGTCCGGCTCGCCGTCCACGACGACGGCCCCGGAGTGCCGGAGACGTTGCAGGACAGCGTCTTCGAGCGCTTCTCGCGCGGTGACGAGGCACGCAACCGGGCCGGCGGGTCGACCGGTCTCGGGCTGTCGATCGTCGACGCCGTCTCGAAGTCGCACGGTGGCCGCGTCGCACTCGACAGCCGCCCCGGCTCGACGACCTTCACCGTCGAGCTTCCTGCCTCGCCCGCCTGAGCGCGCCGCAGCCCGACTCGCCCATCCGGCGCGGGGCGGCCCGTCGCGCCACAGCCTTTCGTGACGGCGCTGATGCAGCGACGGCGGTGACGCCAGCGACGGCTCATCTCCGTGCGACAGCAACACCACAGCACCCGCACAGCCGCCGGCCCGAGCGTGGTCGGCATGAACGCGCTGACCTACTCCCCCGGCCCCGCCGACGCCGACGCGCCGCGCGCCCGGACGGTGCCCGCCGACCGCGGCTCCGCCCTCGCGGACCGCCTCCGCCGACTCGTGCGCGGCGGCTCCGAGGACCCGTCGTGGGCCCGCCCCGCCCTCCTCGGCCTGCTCGCCCTCACCACCGTGCTCTACACGTGGAACCTCACGAGCAACGGGTGGGCCAACAGCTTCTACTCGGCCGCTGCGCAGGCCGGCAGCGAGTCGTGGAAGGCCTTCTTCTACGGCGCCTCCGACGCCGGCAGCTCGATCACGGTCGACAAGCCCCCTGCCGCCCTCTGGGTCATGGCGCTGAGCGTGCGCCTCCTCGGCCTCAGCTCGTTCTCGATCCTCCTGCCCGAGGTGCTCATGGGCGTCGGGACCGTCGCCGTGGTCGCTGCCACGGTGCGCCGTCACTGGGGCCACGCCGCCGGGCTCGTCGCCGGTGCGGTCATGGCGCTCACCCCCGTCGCGGTCCTCATGTTCCGCTTCAACAACCCCGACGCGCTCCTCGTCCTCCTCATGGCGCTCGGCGCGTGGGCAACGATGCGCTCGATCGAGCAGGGCTCGGCCCGCTGGATGGCCGTCGTCGGCGTCTTCATCGGGCTCGGCTTCCTCACCAAGACCCTCCAGGTCCTGCTCGTCGTGCCGTTCTTCGGCATCGCCTACCTCGTCGCCGCCGACACGACCCTGCGCCGCCGCATCGTCGGCGCCGTGACGGGCGTGGCCGCCATGGTTCTCTCGGCCGGCTGGTGGGTCGCCGTCGTCGAGCTCGTCCCGGCGAGCATGCGCCCCTACATCGGCGGCAGCCAGACCAACTCCTTCCTCGAGCTCACCTTCGGCTACAACGGCCTCGGACGGCTCAACGGCGACGAGACCGGCTCCGTCGGCGGCGGCAACGGCTGGGGCGAGACCGGCCTGGGCCGCATGTTCACCGCGTCCATCGGCGGCCAGATCTCGTGGCTCATCCCGAGTGCCGTCATCCTGCTCGTCGTCGGGCTCGTCCTGCGCGGCCGCGCTCCCCGAACCGACCTGCGCCGCGCCGGCTACGTCGTCTGGGGCGGCTGGCTCGTCGTGACGATGCTGACCTTCTCGCTCATGGCCGGGATCTTCCACGAGTACTACACCGTCGCCCTCGCCCCCGCCGTCGCCGCGCTCGTCGGCATGGGCTCGGCCGAGGCCTGGGAACGGCGGGACACCCTCCTCGGCAGCAGTGCCCTCGCCCTCGCGACGGGAGCAGCCGCGGTCTGGGGCTTCGTCCTGCTCGGTCGCACGACGGCATACGGGGGTTGGCTTCCCGGACTCGTCCTCGTCGTCGGTCTCGCGGCCGCGGTCGGCCTCCTCGTCGTCACCCGGATCCCGCGCCGCGCGGTCCTCGCGGTCGTCATCGGAGCCCTCGTCGCGGCGCTGGCCGGCCCGACGGCATACAGCCTCACGACGGTCTCGACGGGCCACACCGGTTCGATCGTCACGGCGGGTCCCGCCACCGTGGGTGCCGGTCCAGGCGGACGAGGTATGCCGGGTGGTCGCGGGATGCCGGGCGGCGCACCTCCGCAGGATGGCCCGCAGGGCGCGATGCCGGGTGGCGCGGCCGGGGGCTTCCCCGGTGGAGGCTTCCCCGGTGGCGCGCCGAACGGCGCACCGGGTGGGACGACCGGCGGCACCGCCCGCGGCGCCGGCGGCGGCATGGGCGGCCTCCTCGACGCCACCACGCCGAGCACCGACGTCGTGGCGGCAGTGTCCGAGGACGCGAGCAGCTATCGCTGGGTCGCCGCCGCGATCGGCTCGCAGAACGCCGCAGGCCTCCAGCTCGGCACGGAGCTGCCCGTCATGGCGATCGGCGGGTTCAACGGCTCCGACCCGAGCCCGACGCTCGCGCAGTTCCAGGCGTACGTCGACCAAGGGCTCATCCACTGGTTCGCCGCCGGCGGCGGGATGGGTGGCCGCGGCGGCATGGGAGGCACCAGCACCGCGTCGGAGATCTCGGCGTGGGTGCAGGCGAACTTCACCGCCGTGACGATCGACGGCTCCACGTTCTACGACCTCACGGCCCCGGCCGGCTCGGCCACGTCGACCGACTTCGCGACGTCCACGACGGTGGTGACGGTGTGAGCCCCGTGCTCGAGGTCGTCGTCCCGGTGCACGACGAGGAGCGGTCGCTCGCAAGGAGCGTGCGACGTCTCCACGCCCACCTGAATGCGAACTTCCCCCACCCGTTCCGGATCACCGTCGCCGACAACGCGAGCACCGACGCGACGTGGCTCGTCGCCCAGGAGCTCGTCGCGGAGCTCGACGGCGTGCACGCGGTGCACCTGGCGCAGAAGGGCCGGGGTCGTGCGCTCAAGCAGGTGTGGCTCGCGTCCGACGCCGACGTCGTCGCCTACATGGACGTCGACCTCTCGACCGACCTGGCCGCACTTGCACCGCTCGTCGCGCCGCTGCTGTCCGGCCACTCCGACATCGCCATTGGGTCCCGGCTGGCCCGGGGCGCTCGGGTCGTGCGCGGCCCGAGGCGCGAGGTCATCTCGCGCGGCTACAACCTCGTCCTTCGCGGCACGCTCGGGGCCCGGTTCACCGACGCCCAGTGCGGGTTCAAGGCGCTGCGCGCCGACGTCGCGCGCGACCTGCTGCCGCTCGTCGAGGACCCGACGTGGTTCTTCGACACGGAGCTGCTCGTCCTCGCCCAGCGCGCCGGGCTGCGGATCCACGAGGTGCCGGTCGACTGGGTCGACGACCCCGACAGCCGGGTCGACATCGTCAGCACCGCGCGCGACGACCTCCGCGGCGTCTGGCGGATGCGACGCACCCTGGGTGCCTCGTCGGAACCGGTCCGCGCCCTCGCCGAACGCCACGGACGTCGTGTGCCGTCCCACCCGGGCGGTGGGCCCCGCGCCCACCTCCCGCGCCAGGCCACCGCCTTCGCGCTCGTCGGGGTCGCCTCGACCGTGCTCCACCTCGGGCTCTTCGCGCTGCTCCGTCAGGGAGTAGCGTCGGCCGCGCTCGCCAACGCCGTCGCCCTGCTCGTCGCGACGATGGTCAACACCTCGTGGAACCGGCGGTGGACGTTCGGGGTGCGGGGGCGGGTGGGCGCCGCCCGCCAGCAGGTCCAGGCGCTCGTCGTCTTCGGAACCACACTCGCCCTGACGACCGCCGGCCTCGGGCTGCTCCACGCCGTGACGCCATCGGCGCCGACGTGGGTCGAGACCGCAGCCGTCGCGGTGATGACGGCGGTGTCGACGGTGCTGAAGTTCGTGCTCATGCGGACGTGGATCTTCGCCACCACGTCGGCGGACGGGGCAGGGCACGCGCCCGTCGAGGACGCGGCGCCCGTGGCCGCCGCACAGGTGACCGGCGACCAGCACAGCCTGGCCCGCTAGACCCGGCCACCGTTGGGGTGGAGGATCGCAGGGGTCATGGTCCCCGCGATCCTCCACCCGGCTGTCCGCTCGGTGGGCCTGCCGGGGGGTCGCTTTGCCCGGCGCGCGGCCCGGCGGTTACCCTGTTGCGGCTGAGGAGGCGTCGCCTAGTCCGGTCTATGGCGCCGCACTGCTAATGCGGTTTGGGCTAACCGCCCATCGAGGGTTCAAATCCCTCCGCCTCCGCACACCGAAAGGGCCCTGGTCGCACCGCGACCAGGGCCCTTTTCGGTGCGCACACCCCCTGCCCACGGCACACTGTCCCGGTGAGCGACACACCCCCGATGCGCCGCTGGGTTGCGACTCGCCGTTCGGCGAACGAGGCGGCCCGCGCCTTCACCCGTCTCACCTTGGGGCGTCGCCGTTGGTGGGCCTTCGTGCTGGTGCTCGAGCTCGGCTTCGCACTCGCCATCGGCCTGGGGTTCGACGACCGATACGGCCTGGCGACCCGACTGGTCTTCGCCCCGCTGTATGCCGTGGTGCCGACCGTGGTCTGTGCGCTCCTCACTCTCGTCGTGGGACACCTCCTCACCCTGCGGACCTTCCGCAGGCGGCTCGGCGAGGGCGTGACACTCGAGGGCGGCGTCGGCGAGCGGACCGTCGTGCTCAACGGACCCTGGACCCAGACCACCCTCTCCTTCGACGGGATCGCCTCCATGCGCCGCGTGGCGGACTGGGTCTTCCTCCAGCAGGTCGGGTCCCCGGTCATGTTCGCCTGGCCCGCACACCTCTTCGAACCCACCGGCCTGGCGCGGCTGGAGGAGAACCTGCGAGACCGCTCACGCATGTCGGCGTCCTCGCGTTGAATGGACATGATGACGACCTCGCCCCCGCCCACCTCGACCCGGCGCCACACGACGCTGGCGACCGAGCTCGGCGACCTGCTCGCCGTCGCCGAGGGTGACGCGCTCGCGGGCCTCTACTTCCCCCGCCACTGGCACCCGCCGGCGGCTGGTTCGACCGGTCCCGAGGTCTCCGCGACGGGCGACCCGGTCTTCGAGGCCACTCGCACCCAGCTCGCGGAGTACGTCCGCAGGGAGCGCACGACCTTCACCGTGCCCACCGTCACCCACGGCGACGCCTTCTCCGAGCGCGTGTGGGACCTGCTCATGGGCATCCCCTACGGCGAGACGACGACCTACGGCGCCATCGCCCGCGAGCTCGGCAACCCCCGCCTCGCCCAGCGCGTCGGACAGGCCGTGGGACGCAACCCGGTGAGCGTCCTCATCCCGTGCCACCGGGTCGTCGGGGCCGACGGCTCGCTCACGGGCTACGCCGGCGGGCTGGAGCGCAAGGCACGGCTGCTCGAGATCGAGGAGCCCGCCGAGGCCGCCGAGGCGCGCCTCTTCTGACGGCAGGCGAGCCCGGGAGCGCCCGTCAGGAGCAGATGTCGTCGCTCGCCTTGCGCGGCTGGAGCACGCTCGACGACGGCGTGGACGAGAGGGTCGGCTTCGGCAGGGGCTCCTCGCCGAGACGGTTGGGCACCTCGACGACGTCGGGGGCACCCACACCGAGGGTGACGCGGACCTGCTGGCCGAGGTCGCGCTGGGCCTTCGCGATCGTCGCACCCGGGAACGCTGCCGCGACGGTCCGAGCCGCCTCCTCGTTGTCGCCGGAGTACTCGACGGTCGCGCCCTTGGTGACGGCGTCACCGTTGCTCGACACGACGTCGGCGAAGCCCTGGACGCGTAGCGCACCGACGGCCTGCTTGGCGAGGCCCACGACGCCCGAGGCGTTGACGACCTCGACCGAGATCTCGTCAGGGGTGACGGTGAGCGGCTCGGTCGACGTCGGGCTCGGCGTCGGGCTCGGGGCACCGAGCTCGCGGTCGGCGCGGATGGCCTCCCACAGCTCCTCGGCCTCGGGTGCCCACTGCACCCGGTTGAGGTCCTGGGGGTAGGCCTGCGTCGGCACGGTGACGAACTTGATCTTGTCGACGCCGATGCCCTTGACGCTCTCGGCGATGTCCTTCATGGGCCCGAGGCCGAAGTCGGGGTCCATCTGGAGCGAGCTCGTCGCCGCGCCGAGGAAGCGGAGGAGCCGGTCGGGGCGGAGCAGCAGCTTGGTGTCGGTCGCCTTCTGCGCGACGGAGGAGAGGAACGCCTGCTGGCGCTTGATCCGCTGGATGTCCGAGCCGTCGCCCACGCTCTTGCGAGTGCGGACGTAGCCGAGCGCCTGCTCACCGTCGAGGATGTGCCGGCCCGCCTTGAGCGTGAAGTTCGCCTTGGGGTCGTCGATGTCGAACGGCGTGCAGGCGGGGACCCCGCCGAGCGCGTCGACCATGTCCTTGAAGCCGGCGAAGTCGACGACGGCAAAGTGGTTGACGAAGACGTCGGTGTTGCCCTCGAGGGTGCGGATGACGCAGCCCGGCCCGCCCTTGGTGAAGTTCTGGTTCCACTGGTGGACGCGCCACTGGTTCTCCGGCGCGTTGCCGTCGCAGTCGACCGGTGACGGGACCATCGAGTCCCGCGGGATCGACACCATCGTCACGGACTTCCGGTCCCCCGAGATGTGCATGAGGATGTTGGTGTCGGAGTGCTGCCCGGGCTCCCACTCGCCGTTGCCGTAGTCCTCGTTGCCCTCGCCCGTGCGGACGTCGGAGCCGATGAGCAGGATGTTGAGCGGCCCGCTCGAGACGTCTCCGGACGGGGTGGGTCGGTCCTTGCCGACCATCTTCGACACGTCGAGCCGGTCGATGTTGCCGTTGAGCTTGGCGTAGGTGCCGATCATGCCGACGACGAGCAGGGCAGCGACGATGCCGAGGACGGAGAGCCCGCGACGTCGACGCCGGCGGGCTCGCTCCGCGCGATGCCCACGGAGCGCGGCACGGGTGCCGGAGCCCGGCCCGTGCCCTCCCTGGTCACCTCGTTCGTCGCGCTCGTCCACGTCCATGCAGTCCTCGTCGTCGGTTCATCCCAAAGCCGCCCCCGGCTCCCCTCCGGACGCGGCGCCATCGAGTGTAGGGGCCGAGTCTGGGAGGCGCCTGACATGCCCCAGTGATCCGGGCCGGCGGTGCACGGAACGGGGCCCGGAACGTGACGAGGCCCTCACCGCAGTGCGGTGAGGGCCTCGCTCAAAGACTGTGGGGAGTCCTCGATCAGAGGGGGCGGACCTGCTCGGCCTGCGGACCCTTCGGACCCTGGGTGACCTCGAACTCGACCTGCTGGTTCTCGTCGAGGCTGCGGTAGCCCTGGGTGTCGATGGCGGAGTAGTGAACGAACACGTCGGGTCCGCCGCCGTCCTGGGCGATGAAACCAAAGCCCTTCTCAGCGTTGAACCACTTCACGGTGCCCTGTGCCATGTGGGGTAACTCTTTCCTGTGTGTAGCACTCGGACGCAGCAGAATCGCGGCGCCCATCGGCTGCACGTCCGGCCAAACCCCAGAGCCGGGAACCGGCTCAGACACATCAACGCCCGCCTTCTGTGGAAGCGAGACGGGCGCGTACTGCGACCTGCGAGGAACTGCTGTTGTGCAACCGCTTCGAAACCTACCAGCAAACCCCGCGCACGCGCCCGCTCAGCGGACCCGAGTCGCCGAATGTTCACGCAGCGAGAACAAGACGAGAGGTATGCCGGGAAGGCGGCTTCCCGGCATACCTCTCGTTCGTTTCGTCAGGCCTTGACCGCGAGCACCGCGCAGGCCGCGTCGAGCAGCACCTGCTGGGCCGTGCTGCCGGTGACGACCTTGCCGAGCGGTGAGCGCTTGCGGACCCCGATGACGATGAGGTCGGCGTTCACCTCCGCGGCGACGGACAGGATCTCCTCGGCCGGGGCGAGGCCCCGGGTCGACTGACGGACCTCGTGGTCGATGCCCTTCTCGCTGAGCTGGGCGTCGAGGGCGTCGAGGTCCTTCGGGTCGGCGAAGCTCGGTCCCGAGTAGTCGCCGAGCACACCCGAGTTGACGACGACGAGCCGGTCGCTGCGGCGCTCGGCCTCCTCGATCGCCGCGTCGACGGCCGCCAGGCCCTGCGGGCTGGGGATGTAGCCGACAACGATGGTCATGACCCGTCCGCCAGCTTCTTGGCGCCGGTCATGATCGCCACGCCCTCACCCATGTCGTGGGTCTCAGGGGTGACGACGCCGGCCCGGCCGCCGAGCCGCTGGATGTGGATGCGGTCGGCGACCTCCCACACGTGCGGCATGTTGTGCGAGATGAGGATGACCGACAGGCCCTTGTCCCTCAGCTGCTTGACCATGTCGAGGACCATCCCCGACTCCTTGACGCCGAGCGCCGCCGTCGGCTCGTCGAGGACGACGACCTTGCTGCCGAACGCCGCGGCACGGGCCACGGCGACGGCCTGGCGCTGGCCACCGGAGAGGGTCTCGACGGCCTGACCCATGTTCTGGATCGTCTGGATGCCGAGGTTCTGCACCGACTCGCCGGCGCGCTTCTCCATCCCCTTCTTGTCGAGCATCCGGAACACCGACCCGAGCGGGCCCTTGCGGCGTTCCTCGCGGGCGAGGTAGAGGTTGCTCGCGATGTCGAGCGCGGGGATGACGGCCAGCTGTTGGTAGACCGTCTCGATCCCCGCCTCGCGAGCGTCCTGCGGGCGCTTGAAGTGGACCGGCTCGCCATTCATCGTGATCGTGCCGGAGTCGGGGACGTAGGCCCCGGTGAGGCACTTGATGAGCGTCGACTTGCCGGCGCCGTTGTCGCCGATGACCGCGAGGACCTCGCCGGGGTAGAGGTCGAGGTCGACCCCGTCGAGGCCGACGACGCGACCGAAGGTGATGACGAGGTTGCGGGCCGAGAGCACGGGCTCCTGCTCGTAGATGTGCTCCTTGCCGGAGGGGACGCCGCCGTACGCGACCTCGAGGTCGGTGACTGTCATGACTTGACCTTTCGGATCCACTGGTCGATGGCGACCGCGACGATGACGAGGATGCCGGTGGCGAGGACGCGCCACTGCTGGTCGACACCGAGCTGCGAGAGCCCGAACGCGAACGTCTGGACGATGAGGGCCCCGATGAGCGTGCCAATGAGGCGGCCGCGTCCACCGAAGAGGCTCGTGCCGCCGATGACGACCGCGGTGATGCTTGCGAGGTTGGCGTCGGGGATGGCGTTGGGCGTCGCCGCGCCTGCGCGACCGATGAGGATCCACGCTGCGATGCCGTAGATGAGACCAGCCACCGTGTAGACGGCGAGGAGGATCCGCTTGCTCGGCACACCGGAGAGGCGCGCCGACTCCGCGTCGTCGCCGACGGCATACACGTAGCGGCCCCAGGCGGTCTGGGACAGGACGTAGGCCATCACCGCGTAGATGAGGATGACGACGACGATGCCCCACGTGAGCCGGAACTGGCCGATGCCGAAGCCCTTGCCGAGGAAGTTGAGCAGGTCCGGGAGCCGGTCGGCCTGGATGCTCGAGCCGCCCGAGTAGAGCAGCGCGATGGCCGTGAAGATGCTCAGCGTGCCGAGTGTGACGATGAACGGCGGCAGGTTGATGCGGGTGACGAGGAAGCCGTTGAGCAGGCCGGCCCCGGTCGCGAGCAGGACACCGAGCAGCAGCCCGATGAGGCTCGGCATGCCGTCGTCCTTGGACAGCGAGGCCATGACCATCATCGAGAGCACCATGATCGCGCCGCACGACAGGTCGATGCCGGCCGTGAGGATGACGAGGGTCTGCCCCACCGCAAGAGCCGCGACGACCGCGGTCTGCTGGAGCAGGATGCCCATCGAGTTCGCCGTGAGGAACGTCGGCGTCGAGATGAAGAAGGCGATGAAGGCGACCAGCAGGAGGAAGAGCGGGCTCAGCCACGGCTTGCCGTGGAGCTGGTGCTGCAGCCTCTGCACCGGGGACTGCTGCCGCCGAGCGAACTCGGCGGCAGCAGAGGAGACGTCGGCAGACATCGTCAGTTGCCCCAGCAGATCTTGGAGCCCTCGTCGGAGGTGATGCTCTCGACGCCGTCGGCCGGCTTGTCGGTCACGAGCGCGACACCGGTGTTCTTGAAGTCGAGGCCGGAGTCGGGCTGCGGCTTCTCGCCGCCGCGGGCGACCGACGCGATGGCGGCCATGCCTTCGGTCGCCATCTTGAGCGGGTACTGCTGGGCGGTCGCACCGATGACGCCGGACTTCACCGACGCGACGCCGGCGCAGCCACCGTCGACCGAGACGATCGTCGCGGTCTTGCCGGCCGCCTTGAGCGCGGCGTTGGCGCCGACGGCCGTCGGCTCGTTGATCGTGTAGACGAGGTTGATGTTGGGGTTCTTGGCGAGGCACTTCTCCATGGCGGAGCGGCCACCGTCCTCGGCGCCGTTGCCGGCCTCGTTGCAGACGATCGTGTAGTCGCCACCACCGGAGGCGGAGTACTTGCCCGTCTTGGCCTCGTCGCCGTTCTTCTTGCCGTCCTTGACGTCGATGCCCATGCCCTCGAGGAAGCCCTGGTCACGGTTGTAGTCGACCGAGACGATCTTGTCGTTGAAGAGGTCGAGCAGGGCGATCGTCGCCGGCTTGCCGGCCATCTGCGCCGCCGCCCACTGGCCGATGAGCTTGCCGGCCTCGCGGTTGTCGGTGGCGAAGGTGATGTCGACGGTGTCGGCCGGGTCGGGCGGGGTGTCGAGCGCGATGACGTAGAGGCCGGCGTCGCGGGCCTTCTTGATCGCCGCGTTGACGCCGGTGCTCATCGGGGTGATGAGGATGCCCTTGTCGCCGCGGGCGATGGCGTCCTCGATCGCGGTGATCTGGCCCTGGTCGTCACCCTCCTGCTTGCCGGAGGCGACCGTGAGCTTGACGTTGTTCTTCTGGGCGTCCGCCTTGGCGCCCTGCTGCATGGCGACGAAGAACGGGTTCGTCGAGTCCTTGGTGATGAGGGCGACACCCACTGCCGCCTCACCGCCACTCCCGGTGTCGGAGTCGCTGGACCGGTTGCAGGCCGAGAGGCCGAGTGCCGTCGAGGCCGCCACGGCGAGGACGAGGGCGCGTGAGGCGCGTGAGGTGGTGCGCATGGATGTCTCTCCTTTGAGTGTCCGATGACAACGTTGTCAAAGCCATTTATAGGGCTTGCTTGCCTTGAGGTCAAGGGATGGCGTACAACTCGTGACATGACGGTGACATCGTTGTCCAACCGCCCGCCGCAGCGGCGGCGCCATGACTGAGCGGGTCGGGCGCGCGACGATGCGCGATGTCGCCGCCCTCGCGGGCGTGAGCATCAAGACGGTGTCGCGGGTCGTCAACGACGAGCCGGGCGTGGCCGAGCAGGTCCGGATGCGCGTCCAGGACGCGGTCGACCGGCTCGACTACCGCCACCACCTCGCGGCGAGCAACCTCCGTCGCGGAGGCGGACGCAGCGGTCTCATCGGCGCCCTGCTCCAGGACGTCGGCAACAGCTTCTCCGCCGCCCTCCTCCGGTCGCTCGAGGACGCCGCCCGGGCGCGAGGCACCGCCATCCTCTCGGCGAGCCTCGACGAGGAGCCCGAGCGCGAGCGCACCCTCGTCCACGACCTCGTGACGCGGCGGGTCGACGGCCTCGTCCTCATGCCCTCGACGGACCGCCAGGACTACCTCTCCTCCGAGGTGCGGGCCGGCATGCCCGTCGTCTTCGTCGACCGCGAGCCGCGTGGCATCGCCGCCGACTCAGTGACCGTCGAGAACGTCGAGGGCGCCGTCATGGGCACCGAACACCTTCTCGCACAGGGACATCGGCGCATCGCCTGCCTCACCGACCTGCCCGACATCTCGACCGCCCAGCAGCGGCTTCAGGGCTTCGTCGACGCCCACCGGGCGCGCGGGGTGCACCCCGACGAACGACTCACGGTGACCGGGCTGCGTGGCCCCGCCGCGGGCGAGGCGGCGGTGTCACGACTGCTCGACCTCGACCGCCCGCCGACGGCGATCTTCGCCGGCCGCAACGACCTCGCACAGGGTGCGGTGCGTGCCCTGCGTCGGCGCGGGCTCGGTGACTCGGTGGCGATCGTCGGGTTCGACGACTTCCCGCTCGCCGACCTGCTCACGCCACCGCTCACCGTCATCCGCCAGGACGTCGTCCGGATCGGGCGCCTCACCGCCGACCTGCTCGTCGCCCGGCTCGACGGTGACGAGCGGCCCCCGCAGCGGATCGTCGTCGAGCCGACGCTCGTCGTCCGGGGGTCCGGCGAGATCCCGCCCTCGGACTGATTGCGCAGGAGCGACGCGAACCCGGGCACATCCGGGCCCTTGACGTCGCTCCCGCGCAATCAGTCGGGAGTGAGGGTGGCTGGTCAGGGTCGCAGGGGCGTCACCTTGACGTCGACGGCCTTGGCCGTGCCACCCACCGCGTAGGCCGCGACCCCAGTGGCCGACGCCGGCGGGTAGATGAGGTCGGTCACCGAACGCTGCCCGCCCTCGGCGAGCACCTCCACCGAGCTGCGGTCGAGGTATGCCGTGAACGTCGCCTCGCCGTCGCGCACCGTCACCGGCGCCTCCTCGACGCTGGCGAAGAGCGCGTTGAACCCGACGTCGCCGCTGCGAGTCCGGTCGACGACGAGGGTGCCGTCGCGCCGCACCCCCACCCGGGTGCCGACCGCACCGTCGGCGCTGCGCCGCAGCACGACGCCGGCCTCCTGCGCGGAGCCCAGGGCGACGCGGACCTCGACCCGCGCCACGGTGGTGTCGAGCCCGGTCGACCGCTCACCCGCAGCCACACCGCGGACCTTGGCCTGCTCCTTGTCACGGTTGACGAGCGCCTTCTCGACGGCGGCGACGGGCGTCTGCCGCAGCTGCGGCCCACCGTCAGCGGACACGAGCGACAGCGTGCGCGGCATCGTCATCTGCCCGCGCCAGGGGCTCGTCGGCACGTCCTGCGCGTACTGCCAGTTGTTCATCCACGACAGGGTCGTGCGCTGGGAGTCGGGCAGGCCGTTGAACGTCACGCCGGCGTAGTTGTCGCGGCCGTGGTCCACCCAGCTCGCACGCTCGGTGCCGTTCCTCGCCGGCGCGTCGGCGAGCATGAACTGGTCGGCGAGGACGTGACCCCAGCCTCCAGAGCTGTGGTCGACGATCCGCACCTGGGCCGTCCGCCCCTGGAGGTCGGACAGGTCCCACGACGTCCAGTCGAGGGCCTCGCTGTCGGAGCCGGTCGCCGACCGGACGACCTCGCCGCCGACGACGAGGTTGACCGTCGTCTGCGTGTCACGAGGGCCGGCGGCGGTGTCGGAGAAGCGGATGTCGTCGACCATGAGGTGACCCCAGTCTCCGCTGCTGTTGTCGTCGCGCACGACGATGCGGGCCTTCTCGCCCACCACCGAGCGTGCGTCGATGTGCCGCCAGTCCATGTCGCCCGAGCTGTTGCCGGACACCGACCCGACGATTACACCACCGGAGACGAGCTCGACGACGGTCGGTCCGCTCGCGCCGAGCGGGTGGTTGCCGCCGGCGATGAGCAGGTTGACCCAGTCGCGCGTCACCGTGAACTCGGGCGAGACGAACGTGCCGGTCGCGGGGTCGCACCGGTCCGGCACGACGCAGGTGTCGAGCACCTTGTCGCCCTGGTGGTAGGGCAGCCCGGAGCTCGTCGCGCCGTAGCCGACGAACTCGCCGGTCGCGCTCCAGCCGGCCGGCAGGTGCGTGGCCGGGTCGAGCGTCTCGAAGTCGGTGAAGACCTCTCCGCCCGGATCGCCCTGGGTCGCCCCGGGCACGGCCGGGTGGCGGCCGCCACCGACGAGGAAGTTGAGGTGCGGCCGGTCGATGGTGAACTCGGGCGAGGTCAGCGTGCCCTGCGACGCGTCGAAGTCGAGGAAGCTGTTGACGAGCCGCTCGCCCACGTAGCCCGAGACGGTCTGCTGGCCCGGCAGGGTCCCGGCCGCGGGCTGGGAGCCGAACGCGGTCCCGGTCGCGGTCCAGCCGGCATACCCGTTCTCGAAGCCCTGGAGGAGAGTGCCGGCGGGCGGCTCGTACGTCGCGGGCCCGTCGGCGGTGAAGGTGGTCCCGTCGAAGTCGCCGACGAAGTACTGCGTGCCCGACCCGCCGGCGATGCCGCCCGGGTTGAGGCTGACGAGCATGACCCACTTGACGTTGCCCGGGTCGCCGTCGACGGCGAGTGGGAAGAGGTCGGGGCACTCCCAGACGCCACCGGTGGCGTTGCGAGGACCGAACTCCGAGAGGCGAGTCCACGCCTTGAGGTCGGCCGAGCGCCAGATGAGGACCTTGTGCTCGTTGGCGATGACGGCGACCATGCGCCACTCCTTGGCGGGCTCGTACCAGAACACCTTCGGGTCGCGGAATTCACGCGACCCGATGTCGATGACCGGGTTGCCCGAGTACTTCGTCCACGTCAGGCCGTCGTCGGTGGAGTACGCGAGCGACTGCGCCTGGATGCCGTCGCGCCCGCTCGCCTGCGTGTAGGCGCTCGTGTACATCGCGACCATCGGCGGGTTGGCGGCGGTTCCGAGGCCCGAGCTGTTCGTCGTGTCGACGACGACCGAGCCGGAGAAGACACCCTCGTTCGCGTCGAACGGGATGGCGACCGGCTGCTCCTCCCAGTGGACGAGGTCGCGGCTCGTCGCGTGGCCCCAGGACATGTTGCCCCAGCGGTCGCCGAGCGGGTTGTACTGGAAGAAGAGGTGGTAGACGCCCTTGTGGAAGACGAGCCCGTTGGGGTCGTTCATCCAGTTCTTCGCCGGGCTGAAGTGGTAGGCCGGTCGGTGCTGCGGGGTGTCGGCCGCTGCCGGCGCGACACCGAGGGCGGTGAGGACGGCGACGGCGAGCAGGACGGCGCCGCGGCGGCGGCGCAGACGTGGACGGACGGACAGTGGCATGGAGGTCTCCCCGGATATGACAACGTTGTCAGCAGTGATCCAAGGGCAGACCCGTGGGTACGTCAACCGGAGGACTCGGATCGTGAGACGCGGGGGTCGCGCCCGCGCGCGCACGACGCGCACGGTTCGCGCGCGCCTTCGGGGAGGGCGGCGGGTGTGGGATTTGAACCCACGAGAGGTCTCCCTCTGGTCGCTTTCAAGGCGACTGCACTCGGCCACTATGCGAACCCGCCACGGTCACCGCCGGGGCGGCGACCGGAGGACAGCGTATGCCGGGAGCGCCCCTGGCGCTGAACCCGCACCACCGCGCCCGGCAGGTAGGGTCGGAGGTCAACGGAAGGGACACATCCACCCATGCCTCGAATGAGCTTCTGGGTCGGCCTCGCAGCCGGCTACGTCCTCGGCGCCCGCGCCGGCAAGCAGCGCTACGACCAGATCAAGACCGTCTCCGGCAAGGTGTGGCAGAGCGGTCCCGTGCAGAAGCAGGTCACCGCCGCCAAGGAAGGCGCCCGCACCAAGGCCGCTCCTGTCGTCGCCGACTTCGTCGCGGACGCCGCCAAGGCCACGAGCGAGAAGCTGCGCGCCTCCCGCACCGTCCCGTCGCAGGTGAGCAACGGCCGTGACCGCACGACGGGCGGCGACCCCTGGGTGGCCCGGTCCGCCGGGGGCGACGAGGACCCCTGGGGCTCCGCGACCCGACGCTGACGCGCATCGCCGCTGTCGCCCAGAGCTCCCGGAGCCCGCGAGTCAGCGCGTCCCGCGCACCCCGCCTGCCCCGAGCAGCGGCAGCGAGGGCACGACACCGGGCACGGCGAGGTCGGTGAGCAGCACGGCGGTCCCAGCCACGCCCGTGGCGAGCGAGACGTCGCCGTCCGCGCCGCGCAGGCCCGACGGCCAGAGCTCGGGGTCGGTCGGTGCCGACGCGACGAACGCCGCCGCGGCCGAGAGTGCCTCGTCGCGGTGCTCGGGGACGCCGAGGACGTCGGCGGCCAGGGCGACGAGACCGGCCGGACCGCCCGCGCCGTGGCAGAGCGTCCACCCGGCGACGACCGCACCCGCGCCACCCTCCACCGCACGGTCGGCGGCGTCCCCCATCGCGCGTCCGCACCGCTGGACCGCCATCTCGGCCTCGGCCCGAGTGGTCTCCACCGACCACGGCACGTCGAGCCCGGCGTCGACGAGCTCGAGCAGCCGCAGCCGCACCGCTCCCGCCCCGGCCGAACCGTGGCACCACAGGTCGGGCCACGACACCCCGTCCTCACGCAGGTCCGGCCACCCGCCCCGCACGGGCTCGGACCAGGTCGCCTCCCACTCCAGCCCTTCGGCCGCGAGTTCGAGGGCGGAGGAGGCGAGCCGGGGCCACGCCGCCGCGGCCTCGGCGAGCGCCCAGACGATGCCGGAGGCGCCGTGGGCCAGCCCGCACAGCGGCCG
>NZ_AVPI01000003.1 GCF_000768675.1 Knoellia flava TL1
TACCCGCGGCCACACTTGGGCGTCAAACCCGGCCTTCCGACCGATTCGACCGCACTTGGATCTTCGCGGGGCGCCTACCGTAGCAGCCTCTCGGCCGCGTTCCAAACCCGCTTCTCAGCAGGTCCGTCACGGTGGGTCACTCCCAACTCTCGCACACCCGGGGGCATGCTCCGTCCGGCACTCTTGCGAGGACCGAAGTCGTTGGGGTCAGCACCAGGGACCGGCCTACGTCGTGCCGGCCGTGAGGCCTGCACCGTGGTGTCCGTTCCTCCCTCTCGGGCTGACGTCGAGAACAGTAGACGACGTTCTCGCGCATCTCCAAATCGGCCTCGGGCTGCGCCTCCAGACCTCGCCCGGAGCGCCGCGAACGGCACATCCGAGAGCCCGCGACCAGAAGCGCTCAGGGTCGCCGGCCGGCAGCCATCGACTTGCGCCCACGCCGCAGGATCGCCACGGAACCGTGGAGGAAGTGCTCCTCGGACAGCGTGAACTCGGGGTCGGTGACCTTCTCCCCGTTGACCGACGCTCCCCCGTCGCCGATGGCCCGGCGTGCCGCGTTGCGCGACTCGACGAGACCGACGGCCACGAGCGCGTCCGTCATCGACATCCCCGGGGACACCTCTCCCCCGGGCAGCTCCGCCGTCGCGTCCCCGAGAGTGCGCGCGTCGAGGGCCGCGAGGTCGCCCTTGCCGAAGAGCGCCTCGGACGCGGCCTGCACGGAGGCCGTGGCCTCGGCCCCGTGCACGAGGGTCGTGACGTCGGCGGCCAGGGTGCGCTGCGCGGCCCGCCGGAACGGCTCCTCGGCGACCTGCCGCTCGAGCTCGGCGACCTCGTCCTGCGTGCGGTCGGTGAAGATCCGCAGCAGCTTGACGACCGAGGCGTCCTCGACGTTGAGCCAGTACTGGTAGAAGGCGTAGGGGCTCGTCATGTCGGCCGAGAGCCAGACGGCGTTCCCCTCGCTCTTGCCGAACTTGTTGCCGGCGGCGTCGGTGACCAGCGGTGTCGTCAGCAGGTGCACCGACTCCGCCTCCACCTTGTGGATGAGGTCCGAGCCGGCCGTGAGGTTGCCCCACTGGTCCTGCCCACCGGTCTGGAGCGTGCACCCGTGCGTGCGGTAGAGCTCGAGGAAGTCGAGGCCCTGGAGGATCTGGTAGCTGAACTCCGTGTAGGAGATGCCCTCGTCGGAGTTGAGCCGCGCGGCGACCGCGTCCTTGCGGACCATCTGGTTGACGCGGAAGTGCTTGCCGATGTCGCGCAGGAAGTCGAGCGCCGACATCGGCGCCGTCCAGTCGAGGTTGTTGACCATCGTCGCGGCGTTGTCGCCCTCGAAGTCGAGGAAGGGCTGCACCTGCTGCTGGATGCGGGCGACCCACTCGGCCGTCTGCTCCTTGGTCTTGAGCACGCGCTCCGAGCTGGGCCGGGGGTCTCCGATGAGTCCCGTCGACCCGCCGACGAGGCAGATGACCCGGTGGCCGGCGCGCTGGAGGTGGCGCAGCACGATGAGCTGGACGAGGTTGCCGAAGTGGAGCGAGGGAGCCGTGGGGTCGAAGCCGCAGTAGGCGGTGATCGGGCCACTCGTGAGGGCCTCGCGCAGGGCCTGCTCGTCGGTCGTCTGCGCCACGAGGCCGCGCCACTGGAGTTCGGCAAGGATGTCGTTCACGGGCGAAAGCCTGCCACGGGGAACTCGGTGGACGGTGCAGCACGTCGCCCTGTGGGATATGGCGCATGCCTGCTCTCTTCGACGGCGAGACCCCGGTGACGGACGACCTCGTGCGCTCCCTCGTCGACGACCAGTGCCCCCGCTGGCGACACCTGCCGCTGCGTGCCATGACGACGTCGGGCACCGAGCACATCACCTACCGGCTCGGCGATGAGCTGCTCGTCCGGATCCCTCGCAACGCCGATGCCGAGACCGGGCTGCGCAAGGAGCTCGACTGGCTCCCGCGGCTGCACGGGCGCCTCCCCCTCGACATCCCCGTGGTCGAGCACGTCGGCGAGCCCCGCGAGGACAACCCGCACGCGTGGAGCGTCAACCGCTGGATCGAGGGCGAGGACGTGGCCGGACGGGTCCTCGCGGGCGACGTCCCCCTCGCCTGGGCGGACACGCTGGCCGAGACGATCGCGGCCCTGCGCGACGTCGACCTCGAGGCGCTCCCACCCGCGGAGTGGCCGGTCGGCTCTCGGGGCGGTCACCTCAGCGAGCGGGCTGAGGGTCTCGACGACTCCGACGACGCCGTCTCCGGACCTCTCGACTCCTCGCACATCCGCCACGTCGTCGACGACGCCCTCGCCGCCGGCGCCCCGGACGACCGGCGGGTCCTCCTGCACGCCGACCTCATCCCGGGCAACCTCGTCGCCCGGGGCAACCACCTCGTCGGGTTGCTCGACTTCGGGACTCTCACGACCGGCTACGCCGCCACCGACCTCACCCCGGCCTGGTGGGTGCTCGACACGACGGGACGCCAGCGCTTCCGCGACCTGCTCGACGTCGACGACGTCGCCTGGGCGTGGGGCCGCGCGTGCGCCGCCATCCAGGGCTGCTTCGCGCACTGGATCTACGCACCCCGGGGGCACGGTCTCGCCCCGCTCGGGGCCCGCGCCGTCGCCGAGGTCCTCGAGGACTGGGAGACTGCGGCGCATGGGTGAGCGGACGGCATACGAGGGATTCATCGCAGGGCTGCCGAAGGCAGAGCTGCACGTGCACCACGTGGGGTCCGCGCTCCCAGAGACCGTCGCGCGCCTGGCGCAGCGGCACCCGGACTCCGGTGTGCCACAGGACATCGAGGCGCTGCGCGACTTCTACACGTTCTCGGACTTCGACCACTTCATCGACGTCTACCTCGCCGTCGTCTCGCTGCTGCGCACGCCCGAGGACATCCACCTGCTCACCTACGAGGTCGCCGAAGGCCTTGCGGCACAGCGGGTTCGCTACGCCGAGCTGACGATGACACCCTTCACGAGCGTGCGCATGGGCATCCCGATCGAGGCCTACACCGAGGCGATCGAGGACGCGCGCCGCGCCGCCGAGCGCGACCACGGGATCGTCCTGCGCTGGATCTACGACATCCCCGGCGAGGCCGGCCTCGCCTCCGCCGACGCGACGCTCTCGTATGCCGTGGAGCACGGTCCCGAGACCCTGCTCGGCTTCGGCCTCGGCGGCCCGGAGGTGCCGCGGCCGCAGTTCCGCGAGCACTTCGAGCGCGCCCGCGCCGCCGGGCTCCGCCCGGTCCCCCACGCCGGTGAGTCGACCGACGCACAGTCGGTCTGGGACGCCCTCGACGCGCTCGGCGCCGAGCGCATCGGCCACGGCATCCGCTCCATCGACGACCCGCGGCTCGTCGAGCGCCTCGTCGCCGAGCGCATCCCGCTGGAGGTCTGCCCGACGTCCAACATCGCCACCCGGTGCGTCGAGGGCCTCGAGGACCACCCGCTGCGCGCGCTGCGCGACGCCGGCGTCGTCGTCACCGTCAACAGCGACGACCCGCCGATGTTCGGGACCACGCTCAACGACGAGTACGCCATCGCCGCCGACCTGCTCGACCTCGACGAGCCCGGCCTGGCCGAGCTCGCGGCGACCGCGGTCGACGTGAGCTTCGCCCCCGAGGACGTCAAGCGCCGCGTGAAGGACGAGATCAGCGCGTACGCCGGCGAGTGACCGCCGGGCGGTAGGCGCTCACGGTCGGCTCCCCGTCGATCCAGAAGCGGTAGGGGTATGCCGTCCCATCACCACCGGGACCGCTCACCCCCACCCGGGGACCCGTCCGCACCCGGGCCGGGTCGACGGACTCGGGTGGCGCGGCGAACGACACCGACCCACCGGCGCAGACGTCGATGCCGTCGTGGGCGCGGTCGATGCCGAGGGTCCGGGTGAGACGGGCCGGGCCGCGCGCCCAGTCGCGCTCACGCAGGCCCGGGCGCCGGGACGCCGCGAGCTCGTTCCCTGCGACGACCTCACCGGCCCGGAGCAGGACGGCCTGCGCCACGCCCTCGTCGCCGCAGACGGCGTTGGCGCACCAGTGCATGCCGTAGCTGAAGTAGACGTAGAGGTGGCCGGCCTCGCCGAACATCACCTCGGTGCGCGGCGTGCGCCCCCGGAAGGCGTGTGAGCCCGGGTCGGCGCCCTCGCCGGCATACGCCTCGACCTCGGTGAGCCGAACGGTGACGCCCTCGTGCGTGAGCAGGCAGCCGAGCAGCTCGGGCGCGACGACGAGCGCCGGCCGGGCGAAGAACGAGCGCGGCAGGCTCACCGCACCACGGGCAGCGAGGACGCCCACTCGCGCGCGGCGTCGCGCTGGGCCGAGGCCCGGGACAGCTGCTCCGCCACGCGGGCCGGTGCGGTGCCGCCCTTGGCGTCGCGCGAGGCGAGCGAGCCCTCGACCGAGAGGACGTCACGGACCGCCGGGGTGAGGTGCTCGGAGACCGCCGACAGGTCGTCGTCGGTGAGGTCCCACAGCTCGATGTCGCGCGACTCGCAGACGCGCACGCACTCCCCCGCGACCTCGTGGGCCACCCGGAACGCCACGCCCTCGCGCACGAGCCACTCGGCGATGTCGGTGGCGAGCGAGAAGCCCTGCGGGGCAAGGGACTCGAGCCGCTCGGTGTCGAAGACGAGCGTGTCGACCATGCCGCTGAACGCCGGGAGCAGGACCTCGAGGGTGTCGATGGAGTCGAAGACCGGCTCCTTGTCCTCCTGGAGGTCGCGGTTGTAGGCGAGCGGCAGACCCTTGAGCGTCGTGAGGAGTCCACCGAGGTTGCCCACGAGGCGACCCGCCTTGCCGCGGGCGAGCTCGGCGACGTCGGGGTTCTTCTTCTGCGGCATGATGCTCGACCCGGTCGAGTAGGAGTCGTCGAGCGTGACGAAGCCGAACTCCTTGGTCGCCCAGAGGATGACCTCCTCGGCGATGCGTGACAGGTCCACCGCGACCATCGCCGTGACGAACGCGAACTCGGCGACGACGTCGCGGGCGGCGGTGCCGTCGATCGAGTTCTCGACCGAGCCGTCGAAGCCGAGGTCGGCGGCGACCGCCTCGGGGTCGAGGCCGAGCGAGCTGCCGGCGAGGGCGCCGGAGCCGTAGGGGCTCAGCGCGGCCCGGGCGTCCCAGTCGCGCAGGCGCTCGACGTCGCGCAGCAACGGCCACGCGTGGGCGAGGAGGTGGTGGGCGAGGAGGACCGGCTGGGCGTGCTGGAGGTGGGTGCGGCCGGGCATGGCGACGGTGGGGTGCCGCTGGGCCTGCGCGACGAGCGCGTCGACGACGTCGAGGACGAGGCCGGCGAGGGTGCGGGCGTGCTCGCGGAGGTACATCCGGACGAGGGTCGCGACCTGGTCGTTGCGCGAGCGCCCGGCCCGGAGCCGTCCGCCGACGTCGGCGCCGGCCCGCTCGATGAGGCCGCGCTCGAGGGCGGTGTGGACGTCCTCGTCGTCGGGCGCGGGGACGAACGCACCGGACTCGACGTCGGCGGCGAGCCGGTCGAGGGCGTCGAGCATCGCTGCGAGGTCGGCGTCGTCGAGCAGCCCCGCAGCGTGGAGGACGCGGGCGTGCGCGCGCGAGCCGGCGACGTCGTGCAGCGCGAGCCGCCAGTCGAAGTGGGTCGAGCGCGACAGCTCCGCGAGGGCGTCGGCGGGTCCGCCGGTGAAGCGGCCTCCCCAGAGGCTGAGGCGGTCCGGACCGGTGTCGCTCACACGTTCTCCTTGCGGGTGTAGGCCAGCAGGCGGGCGGTGACCTTGCGGGAGGCCGCCGCGCCCGTCGTGATGACCATGATGGTGTCGTCGCCCGCGATCGTGCCGACCACCCCGGGGACGCTCGTGTGGTCGATGGCCGACGCGAGGAAGTTCGCCGCCCCGGGCGGGGTGCGCAGGACGACGAGGTTGCCCGAGGCCTCGGCGGTGACGAGGAGCTCGTGGCACCGCTGGGCCAGCCGGTTGGAGGTCTCGACCTCGTCGGGAGCGACGCGGACGGTGCGGTCACCGCCTTCTCCGGGGACGGCATACACGAGGTTCTTGCCGACGCGGACCTTCTCGGCTCCGACGTCGACGAGGTCGCGCGACAGGGTGGCCTGGGTGACGTCGATGCCGTCCTCGCCGAGGATGCCGAGCAGCTCGGTCTGCGATCGCACGGGGCGGCTCGAGAGGATCTCGACGATCCGCCGCTGCCGTCCGGTGCGGCTGGACGACACGGTCACCGTCGCTCCCCTCCGCTCTTCTCCAGGAGCCACGAGAGTACGGCCTTCTGTGCGTGGAGCCGGTTCTCGGACTCGTCCCAGACGACCGACTGGGGGCCGTCGATGACGGCGGCGTCGACCTCGAACCCGCGGTAGGCCGGCAGGCAGTGGAGGAAGACCGCGTCGGGCTTGGCCTGCGCCATGAGCTCGGCGCTCACGGCGTAGCGGGCGAACGGGCTCGCCGAGCCCTGGCGCGACTTCTTCTCCTTCTCGAAGCCCATCGAGACCCACGTGTCGGTGGCCACGACGTCGGCCCCCGTCACGGCCTCGACGGGGTCCTCGACGATCGTCACCGACCCGCCGGTCGTGGCCGCGATCTCCTGTGCGCGGGCCAGGAGCGGCGGCGACGGCTGGTAGCCCGCGGGCGTGCCGATGCGGACGTGCAGCCCGGCGGTGGCGCCGCCGAGGAGGTAGCTGTGGCTCATGTTGTTGGCGCCGTCGCCGACGTAGGCGAAGGTGAGCCCGGCCAGCGTGCCCTTGTGCTCCTTGATCGTGAGGAGGTCGGCGAGGACCTGGCACGGGTGGAACTCGTCGGTGAGGGCGTTGACGACGGGCACGCTCGAGTGGGCGGCCATCTCCTCGATCCGCTCCTGGCCGTAGGTCCGCCACACGATCACCTTGGCCTCGCGCGTGAGGACGCGGGCGACGTCGGCGATCGACTCGCGCACGCCGACCTGGGCGAGCTTGCCGTCGATGACGAGCGGGAACCCGCCGAGGTGCGCGATCGCCGCGGCGAAGGACACCTGGGTGCGCAGCGTCTGCTTGTCGAAGAGCACCGCGACGACCTCGGGCCCTTCGAGGCACCGGTCGCTGAACGGGCGTGCCTTGATCGACGCTGCACGCTCGAGGATCTCGGCCTGCTCGGCGGGGGTGACGTCGTCGTCGCGGAGGAAGTGCCTCGGGGTGGCGGTCATGGCGTGTGCTCCTTGGCGGCGGTGGCGCTGGTGGTGGCGGTGGCGATAAGAGCGGGCAGGGCCGCGACGAAGAGGTCGAGCTCGTCGCGGGTGACGACGAGCGGTGGCACGAGACGGATCGCGTCCGGCGCGACGGCGTTGACGAGGAAGCCCGCGTCGCGTGCGGCTGCGGCGACGCCCGCCGAGAGGTCGGAGCGCAGGACGATCGCGCGCAGCAGCCCCCGGCCGCGGACGCCGGCGACGTCCGGGTGGTCGAGGGCGGCGACCGCCGCGACGAGGTGCTCCCCCATCGCCTGGACGTGGTCGAGCAGCCCCTCGGCCTCGATCGTCGACAGGACGCTGAGCCCGGCTGCGGCGACGAGCGGGTTGCCGCTGAAGGTCGAGCCGTGCTGCCCGGCGGTGAGCAGCCCGGTGACCCCGGGTCCGAAGGTCACGAGCGCGCCGATCGGCAGACCGCCGCCGAGACCCTTGGCGAGGGTGATCGCGTCGGGCACGATCCCGCTCTCCTGGAAGCCGAACCAGTCGCCCGTGCGGCCGATGCCGGTCTGCACCTCGTCGATGACGAGCAGCGCACCCACCGCCGTGGTCACCTCGCGCGCGGCCCGCAGGTATGCCGGGTCCGCGACGACAGCTCCCGCCTCACCCTGGACGGGTTCGAGGACGACGGCGGCGGTCTCGGTCGTGACGGCCGCTCGCAGGGCCTCGATGTCGTTGTAGGGGACGTGCGTGACGTCGGGAATGAGCGGCGCGAAGGGCTCGCGGTAGGCGGCCTTGTGCGTGAGCGCCAGAGCGCCCGTGGTGCGTCCGTGGAAGGCGCCCTCGGCGGCGACGAGCCCCGTGCGGCCGGTGCGGCGGGAGAGCTTGATCGCGCCCTCGACCGCCTCGGCGCCGGAGTTCGCGAAGAAGACGCCCGAGCCCTCGGGCGCGCCGGCGATCCGCAGCACCTGCTCGGCGAGCTCGACCTGAACGCGCGAGGTGTAGAAGTTCGAGATGTGCGCCATCTCGGCGACCTGCTTCGACACCGCCGCGACGAGGGCAGGGTGGTTGTGGCCCAGGGCGTTGACGGCGATCCCGCCGACGAGGTCGAGGTAGCGCTTGCCGTCGGTGTCCCAGACCCAGGCTCCGTCGCCGCGCTCGAGGACGAGCTGCGGGCGGCCGAAGACGGGGATGAGCGAGTGCGAGTAGCGGTCGAGCAGCTCGTCCTGGCTGTTCGGCGGGACGTCGTGGGTTGCGCTCATGGTGCGTCCTCCTCGATGAGGGTGCCGATGCCCTCGGAGGTGAAGACCTCGAGGAGCAGCGAGTGGGGTTCGCGGCCGTCGATGACGTGCGCCTGCGGCACGCCGTCCTCGACCGCGCGGATGCAGGCCTCGAGCTTGGGGATCATCCCGGCGTCGACCTCGCCGAGCAGCTCGCGTGCACGGCTCAGGGGCAGGGTGGAGAGGAGCGAGGACCGGTCGGGCCACGCGGCATACACGCCTTCGACGTCGGTGAGGACGACGAGCTTGCGTGCGCCGAGGGCGGCGGCGAGCGCCGCGGCGGCGGTGTCGGCGTTGACGTTGAGCACCTGGCCCTCGTGGTCGAGGTCCGGAGCGACCGTCGACACCACAGGGATGCGGCCCGCGTCGAGCAGGTCGACGACCGCCTGCGTGTTGACCGACACGACGTCGCCGACGAGCCCGAGGTCCTCCTCGACGCCGTCGACGACGACCCCCTTGCGACGTGCGCCGAAGAGGGCCCCGTCCTCGCCGGAGAGCCCCACCGCGAGCGGGCCGTGCTGGTTGAGCAGGCCGACGAGCTCGCGCCCGACCTGGCCGGTGAGCACCATCCGCACGACGTCCATGACCTCGGGCGTCGTCACCCGCAGGCCCGCCTTGAACTCGCTCTCGAGCCCGAGCCGGTCGAGCATCGCCTTGATCTGCGGACCGCCGCCGTGGACGACGACCGGTCGCAGGCCGGCATACCGGAGGAAGGCGACGTCCTGCGCGAAGGCGAGCTTGAGGTCGTCGTCGACCATCGCGTTGCCGCCGTACTTGACGACGACGAGGGCGCCGCGGAAGCGCTCGAGCCACGGAAGCGCCTCGACGAGGGTGCTCGCCTTGAGCCGGGTCAGGTCGTCGGTCACGTCGGTCCTCACGTGCTGTAGGCGGAGTTCTCGTGGACGTAGTCGTGGGTGAGGTCGTTGGTCCACACGGTCGCGGTGGCGTCGCCGGCGTGGAGGTCGACCACGACCCTGACCTCGCGCGGGCCGAGGTCGACGAGGTCGCGGTCGTCGCCGACCCCCGCCGACCGGCACACCTGGACGCCGTTGATGGCGACGTCGAGCGTCGTGGGGTCGAAGGCCGCCTGCGTCGTGCCGACCGCGGCGAGCACCCGGCCCCAGTTGGGGTCTCCGCCGAAGACCGCGGCCTTGAAGAGGTTGCTTCGGGTCACCGAGCGGGCGACCTCGACGGCGTCCGCCTCGGTGGCGGCCGAGCGCACCTCGACCGCGATGTCGTGGCTCGCACCCTCGGCGTCGGCGACGAGCTGGCGGGCGAGCGAGGCGCAGACCTCGGTCACCGCGGCGGTGAGGGCGTCGGCGTCGACCGGCACCCCCGAAGCGCCGGAGGCCATGAGGACGACGGTGTCGTTGGTCGACATGCAGCCGTCGGAGTCGACCCGGTCGAAGGTCGTCGACGTGGCCGCCCGCAGCGCGGCGTCGAGCGTCGCCGCGTCCGTGACCGCGTCGGTCGTGACGACGCAGAGCATCGTCGCGAGCCCCGGCGCGAGCATCCCGGCGCCCTTGGCCATGCCGCCGACGGACCACCCGTCGCGCGTGACCGACGCCTGCTTGGGCACGGAGTCGGTCGTCATGATCGCGCGCGCCGCGGCCTCGCCGCCCTCACGCCCGAGCCCCTCCGCCGTGAGCCCGATGCCGGCCTCGATGCGGTCCATCGGGAGGTACTCGCCGATGAGCCCGGTCGAGCAGACGACGACGTCGAGGGCGCTGCACCCGAGGGTGTCGGCGACGAGCTCGGCAGTGCGGTGGGTGTCCTGGAAGCCACGGGCGCCGGTGCACGCGTTGGCGCCTCCCGAGTTGAGGAAGACCGCGTCGGCGCGCCCGTCCTGCACGGCCTGCCGCGACCACGTCACCGGCGCCGCCTCGACGCGGTTGGACGTGAAGACGGCGGCGACGTGGTGGTCGGGTCCGTCGTTGACGACGAGGGCGACGTCGGATGACCCGGACGCCTTGAGCCCGGCGGTCGCCCCCGATGCCCGGAAGCCCTGTGCCACAGTGACGCTCACGCGTCGGTCCGTCCGGTGAGGACCGTCGGGGTGACGATGAGCCCGGCCTTGCGCCACGCCTCGGACGCCGTCGCGATGTGCTGCTCCGGCACGAGCACCCAGTCGGTGTCGAAGGTCGACATCGCGAGCACGCTGATGCCCGCCGACACGAGCGGCGCGAGGATCTCGGCCATGACGCCGACGGCGTCGAACGCGAGTGGACCGGCGACCTCGACCCCGCGGAACGGGCCCTCGGTGAGGACGCCGTCGGGCACGAGCTCGGCGAGCCCGACGACCGACGTCTCCTGGGGCGTGCGGCTCAGGGACGCGAACGGCCCTTGGGTCCAGTCCCACGACACGTCGGCCCCGGCGTCGAGGCGGGCCACGGCGAGCGGCTCGGGATGGGTCATGAGGTGCAGTGGCATGGCGCTCACGGCGCCACCCCCGATCCGAGAAGGCCGGTCGCCTCGGGCAGGCCGGCGGACAGGTTGAGGCACTGGACGGCGGCGCCGGCCGTGCCCTTGGCGAGGTTGTCGACCGCCGCGACGGCGACGACGCGACCGGCACGCTCGTCGAGCGCGACCTGGACGGTGACGTGGTTGCTCCCGACGACCGCCGCCGTGGTCGGCCACGCGCCGGGCTCGAGGAGGTGGACGAAGGACTCCCCCTCGTATGCCGTCTGCCACGCCTCCCGGACCGCCTCCGGGGTCGTGCCGGGGGCCACGCGTGCCGTGCACGTGGCGAGGATGCCCCGCGGCATGGGTGCGAGCGTGGGGGTGAACGAGACGGTGACGGGGGCGCCCGCCGCGGACGTGAGGTTCTGCTCGATCTCGGGGGTGTGCCGGTGCACCCCGCCGACGCCGTAGGGCGACATCGAGCCCATGACTTCGGACCCGAGCAGGTGCGGCTTGAGCGCCTTGCCGGCGCCCGAGGTCCCCGAGGCGGCGACGACGACGACGTCGTCGGGCTCGACGACACCGGCGGCGAGACCGGGAGCGAGGGCGAGCGAGACGGCCGTCGGGTAGCACCCGGGCACGGCGACCCGGTCCGCTCCGGCGAGCGCCGCGCGGGCCTTGGAGCCGCCGGCGAGCGGGAGCTCCGGGAGACCGTAGGCCCACGAGCCGGCATACGGGGTGTCGTAGAAGGTGGTCCACGCCTCGGCGTCGCGGAGGCGGAAGTCCGCGGCGCAGTCGATGACCGTCGTGCCCTCCCCGAGCGCGGCGGCGACGGCCGCCGAGTGGCCGTGCGGCAGCGCGAGGACGACGGCGTCGTGGCCGCCGAGGACCTCGGGCGTCGTGTCGCCGAGGACGCGGTCGGCGAGCGCGAAGAGGTGGGGGTGGATCGTGCCGAGACGGGCGCCGGCGTTGCCACCGGCCGTGACGGCACCGACCTCGACCTCGGGGTGCTGCAGCAGCCACCGGAGGACCTCTCCCCCGGCGTACCCGCTCGCACCGGCGACCGCGACTCTCAGCATGTGCATAGTCTTGCATGACGTCACAACTGTATGCAATTTCGTTCAGCGCGTATCAGCCTCTCCTCTCCCCTCTCCTCCCCCGTGACGGCGCCGCACCGGGTGGCGCCGACGACCTGAGGGGGAACCACCATGGCTGGTGTCAACGACGCCATCGGCGCGGCCACGCGCCTGGGCGAGATCGGCTTCGTCGAGTTCACGACGAAGCTCGTGAGCGACGTCTTCGACACGCTCGTCGCCTCGAACCTGCGGCAGCAGCAGGCGTTCATCGAGCTGCTCCAGGCGACGAGCAAGTCGCTCACGGCCTACGTCAACGAGACCAAGGACGACATCGGTCCCGGCGAGATCATGCAGCTCCTCACGGCGGTCGCGCCGCGCAACAAGGACACGGTAGCGACGAGCAACAGCCCGACGGCGATCATCGAGGGGGGCAAGCTGAGCCCGACCGAGGTGGAGACCGTCAACAAGGCGGTGGCGATCACGGACCCGTCGACCGGTGCCGTCGTGTCCGACCCCAAGCCGGCCAAGGCGACGCTCGACAAGGACGCGGTCGACGCCATCACCGCGGCGGTGGCTCAACGGATCGCCGCGAACAAGTACACGCTGCTCAAGGAGATGGTCAAGCTCGGCATGCTCCGCCTCGTCGTCACCGACGGCACCATCGAGAGTGGGCTCAACTTCCACTCCTACGGCTCGGACTTCCTGCGCAACAACTCCAGCCGCTACTCGAGCCAGCAGTTCCAGCTCAAGGCGAACGCGCAGACCGGCAGCATCCTGTCGGCGTGGGTCAAGGCGTCGGCGAGCACCGCCTACACGTCGGTCAACGTCAGCACGAGCAACACCGCGAGCGGCTCGAGCTCGGGCGTCGACGTCACCATCACCGGCGGCGTGAAGATCAACTTCAAGACCGACTACCTGCCGCTCGACACCCCCTGACGCCCGATCCCGAACGGAGCCAGAGCCATGCCTGACAGCGATGTCTCGGACGTCGGCTTCGCGGAGTTCGTGGCGGTCCTCCTCGTGGAGACCCTCGACTCGATCGTGGCCTCCCACGCGAGCCAGGAGGACCGCCTGCGGGCCCTCGACGCGGCCGCCGACGTCACGCCCGAGGAGGTCGCCGCGACGTCGATCACCGCGGGCATGGTCGACCTCACGCTCGTCGAGCTGTTCCCCGACGGCAAGGGCGGCACCACCGTCGTCGTCGGAGGCCCCGTCCCGTCGCCGGAGACGCTCGCCGAGCTGGGTGCCAAGGTCCCGGACCGCGACGGCGGCCTCACGAGCGGCGACGTCGGGGCCGTCCGCAACGCCGTCGCCCTCTTCCTCGCCCGCCGTCACCTCGAGTCGGTGCAGGAGGTGCGCCGCAAGGGCGTGCCCCGCGTCGTCGTCGACGGGGGCACGCTGCGGGCCAAGCTCGCCTTCAGCACGACCCGCAGCAAGGCCACCCCACCGACGCCGGCCCGCGCCGCGTCCCCCGGCCTCTCTCCCTCGCTGACGCGCTCCGTCCTCGGCGGCCTGCCCGCCAGCCGCATCGGGGACCTCATAGGGCCACGCGCCACGGTGCTCCGGCCCGAGGTGCTCGACGGCATCCGGGACCTGCGGCTGCGTGTCCGACCGCCCGTCACCTCACCCGAACCCGGTGAGCCGGCGGAGAAGGCCGACGTCTTCGGCGAGATCGAGATCCGCTTCCGGACGGAGGCCTGAGGTGGGGCCGGCCGAGCTCGCCGCCCTCGTCGCCCGCGAGGCCGACGCAGGGGTCGCGGGCGCCCTGCGGGCGGTTGACGCAGCCGGTATCCTCACCGTCGAACGCGTCGTCGGCCGGATCGGCTCGCGTCCCGCCTCGGCGACGGTCGCCTGGGAGGACGTCGTCTGGCAGGCCGAGGTCGTCATGCTCCCGAGCGGCACCGTGCGCGACGAAGGCTCGCTGCCCGGGGAACCCGCCGGGAGGGACGCCGCGGACGTCGTCGCCTCGCTGTCGGTGCGGGCGCTGCGCGGCGTCGGGGCGCGCTGGGCGGACCTCCTCGCCGAGCGTGGCGTGCGCACCGTCGGGGACCTCACGGCCACCACACCCGCGACGGTCTCGTCGTGGTCGCGGCTGCGTGACGGAGGGTATGCCGTGCAGCTCGTCGCGCGCGCCCGCACCTGCGCGGGCCCGTGGCCCTCGGTGGACCCTCACGACACGCGGACGCTGCTGGAGGTGTCCGAGTCCGACCCCGGGGACGTCACCGGCTGGCCGCCGGGCAGCCGCGCCGACGCCCCCCTGCTCTGGGGGACGTGCCTGCGGCTACGAGCCGCCCTCGACGACGAGGTGCTCGCGCGCCTGCGCGTCAACGGCAGCTGAGGGCCTCAGCCCAGCGGGTCGTCCGGCCCCCACGGGACGAGGCCGAGCGTGCGGTCGCGCTCGCCCAGCCCGGCCTCGGCGCGGGCGAGGAGCGAGGCGACCGTGTCGACGCCGGCCCGCACCATCCGGCCGCTCCATGCGTCGAGGTCGCCGCGTGCCATGGCGAGCACGAGGTCGCTCACCTCGTCGGGCGAGGTCCACTCCGTGCGCCCCTCGTGCATCCGCATCGAGAGCGTCATGTCGGTGCGCACGACCCCGGGCGCGAGGTCGAAGACGAGCGCGGTGCGTTGCGGCCCGAGCCCGAGCTGCGCGGTGATCCGCGACAACGCCGCCTTGCTGAGGTTGTATGCCGTCGCGCTGTCGGCGTTGCGGTAGGCCGCGCCCGACGTGAGGTTGACGATGCGGCCGGTGCCCGGGGTGAGGTGGGGCAGGACCGTGCGCGTCACCAGGTAGGGGCCGCGCACGTTGGTCTCGACCGTGCTCCACCACTCGTCGGGGTCGCTCTCACCCAGCGGCACCTCGGCGTCGATGACGCCGGCGTTGTTGACGAGCAGGTCCACCCGGCCGTGGCGGGCCACGACGTCACCGACCCAGGCCTCGACCGCGGCCCGGTCGGTGACCTCGGCCGTGGAGCGCGAGCCGCGCTCCACGGCATACCCGTCGTTCTCGAGTGCCGTCGCGAGGTGCGCGCCGATGCCCCGGGAGGCACCGGTGACGACCGCGACGGGGGCGATCACCGCTGGACCGCTCCCGTGCGGGTGGCCGCGGCAGCGACCGCCGAGTCGCGCAGGCCCGACACCTCGTCGGTCGTGAGGGTGCGGTCCGGGGCGCGGAAGGTGAGGCGGTAGGCGAGGGACTTGCGGCCCGCCTCGAGCTGGTCACCGTGGTAGACGTCGAAGAGGCCCAGCGACTCGAGCGTCGGGCCGGCGCCGGCGCGCAGCGCCCCTTCGACCGCGACGGCCTCGACCGCCTCGTCGACGACGAGGGCCACGTCGCTCTGCGCCATGGGGAACGTTGTCAGCGTCCGCGCCTGGACCGTCGCCTCGGCCGCCCGGGTGAGGACGTCGAGGTCGAGCTCGCCCGCCACGGTGCGGGCCGGGAGCCCGAGCGCGGCGACGACCTTGGGGTGCAGCTCACCGACGTGACCGACGACGGTGCCGTCGGCAAGCTCGACGCGGGCGCAGCGTCCGGGGTGGAACGGCGCGACGGTGTCGCGGGCCGTGCGCACCGCGACGCCGAGGGCCTCACCGAGGACCCGGGCGAGGTCGATGACGTCGGTGACGTCGGCGGCACGGCCGGCTCCCCACCAGCCGGCGCGGTCGCGGTCACCGGCGAGGAGCAGGCCGATGTGACGCGGCTGGCTGGGGACGGCGGCACGGATCGCGTCGAGCACCTCGTCGGACGGCCGGACGCCGACCTCCTCCGTCGGCGCCGGGCGCCGCTCGCCGTCGGAGTCGACGACGAGGCCGATCTCGAAGAGCGCGACATCACGGGTGCCGCGGGCAACGTTGCGCCGCAGTGCGTCGACCATCGTGGCGAGCAGGCGGGTGCGCATGAGCGGCTGCTCGTCCGAGAGCGGGTTGGCGAGCCGCACGGAGCGAGCCACCTCTGCGTCGACGTCGAGGCCCAGGGCGGCGTAGCGGTCGGCACCGACGAAGGGCGCGCTCCACACCTCCGAGAGGCCCTGACCGGCGAGGACGTCCGCGACCGTCCGCCGGACGCGCTGGCCGTGCGTGAGGCCCGACCCTCCCGGCGGGGTGGGCAGGACGGACGGGATCTCGTCGTAGCCATGGATGCGCGCGACCTCCTCGACGAGGTCGGGCGCGGTCGTGAGGTCGGGTCGCCACGTCGGCGGGAGGACGGAGAGGACGTCCGCCTCGCGGGTCACGGCGCAGCCGATCTCCTCGAGGATCCGCACGACGTCCGCCTCGGGGTAGTCGACCCCGGCGATGACCGACGGGAAGCCGACGGGCATCGACACCGCAGCAGGCGCGGCGGGCGTGCCCACGTCGGTGACGTCCTCGTCCGCGACACCACCACCGTGCTCGACGAGGAGGTCGACGGCGAGCTGGGCGGCCGCTGCCGCGAGCGCCGTGTCGACGCCGCGCTCGAAGCGACGGGAGGCCTCCGACGGGAGCTTGTGGCGGCGGGCGGAGCGAGCGATGCTCACCGGCTCGAAGTGCGCGGCCTCGATGAGGACGTCGCGAGTCTCCGCGCCGACCTCGGTGGCGGCGCCGCCCATGACCCCGGCGATGGCCACGGGCCGCTCGCCACCGCGGTCGGTGATGAGCAGGTCCCCGGTGTCGAGGGCCCGGTCGGCGTCGTCGAGGGTCGTGAGCCGCTCGCCGGCGCGGGCGCGGCGGACGACGATGGGCGCCTCGAGGGTGGCGAGGTCGAACGCGTGGAGCGGCTGGCCGAGGCCGAGCATGACGTAGTTCGTCACGTCGACGGGCAGCGAGATCGGGCGCATGCCCGCCTCGGTGAGCCGGGTCGCCATCCAGGGCGGCGTCGGGGCCGCGACGTCGATGCCGCGCACGACGCGGGCGACGTAGCGGTCGCACCCGTCGAGGCCGCGGATCGGGGCGTCGTCGCGCAGCTCCACGGGGAAGCCGCCCTCGGTCGGCTGGGGCGCCCTGGCGTCGAGGTCGACCACCGGGTCGGTGAAGTTCGCCCCGGTGGCGTGTCCGTACTCGCGGGCCACACCACGGACCGAGAAGCAGTAGCCCCGGTCCGGCGTGACGTTAACCTCGACGGTCTCGCGATCGAGCCCGAGGAGCGGGATGGCGTCGGTGCCCGGCGTGAGGCGGGCGAGGAGGTCCGGCTCGCCGGCGAACCGGCGGTCGAGGACGAGGATGCCGTCGTGGTCGTCGCCGATGCCGAGCTCGCGCTCGGAGCAGATCATGCCGGCGGACACGTGGCCGTAGGTCTTGCGCGCGCTCACCTCGAGCGGCCCCTGCGGAGTGGTGAGGACACCGCCCGGGAGGATGACGACGACGAGGTCGCCGGGCTCGAAGTTGTGGGCACCGCAGACGATGCCCTGCGGCTCGCCGGTGCCGTTGGCGTCGCCGACGTCGACGGAGCACCAGTTGATCGTCTTGCCGTTCTTCTGCGGCTCCGGCTCGCGCGAGAGCACCCGGCCCACGACGAGCGGGCCGGTGACACCACCGGTGTGCAGGCCCTCTTCCTCGAGGCCGACGCTCACGAGGTCGGCGGCGATGTCGACGCCCGTGGCGTCCTGCGGGACCGCGACGTACTCACGCATCCACTCGACGGGTACGCGCATGTCAGATCTCCCTTCCGACGGAGAACGTGGCACCGGCGTGGGGTGCCCGGGTCGACTGGCCCAGCATCAGATCTCCCAACCGAACTGCGCGTCGAAGCGGACGTCGCCCTCGATCATGTCCCGCATGTCGCTCACGCCGGTGCGGAACATGAGCGCGCGGTCGATGCCCATGCCGAACGCGAAGCCGGTGTAGCGGTCGGGGTCGACACCGCAGGCGGTGAGCACGTTGCGGTTGACCATCCCGCAGCCACCCCACTCGATCCACCCGGTGCCCTTGCAGGTGCGGCAGTCGGGGTCCTCGCCACGGCAGACGAAGCAGCGCAGGTCCATCTCGGCGCTGGGCTCGGTGAAGGGGAAGTAGGACGGGCGGAGCCGGGTCGTGATGCCGTCGCCGAAGAGCTCGCTCGCGAGCCGGTCGAGGGTGCCCTTGAGGTGGGCCATGGTGATGCCCTCGTCGACGGCGAGCCCCTCGACCTGATGGAAGGCCGGCATGTGGGTCGCGTCGAGCTCGTCGGTCCGGAACACCCGGCCGATCGCGGCGACGTAGACGGGCACACCACGGTCGAGCAGCGTGCGTGCCTGCACCGGTGACGTGTGCGTGCGCAGGACGAGCCCGGCCTCGGGCGGGTCGACGTAGAACGTGTCCTGCATCTGGCGCGCCGGGTGGTCGGCGTCGAAGTTGAGCGCGTCGAAGTTGAACCACTCCGCCTCGATCTCCGGCCCCTCGGCGATCTCCCAGCCCATGCCGACGAAGAGGTCGGCGATCCGCTCGGACATGAGCTCGATGGGGTGGCGGCGACCGAGCGGTCGGCGGCCCGTCGGCAGCGTGACGTCGACGGCCTCCTCGGTGAGGATGCGCTCGTCGCGCTCGGCCTCGAGCTCGAGCTGGCGCGCGGCGAACGCCTGGTTGACGCGTCCGCGCGCCTGGCCGACGCGCTTGCCGGCCTCGGCCTTGGCGCTGGGCGGGAGCGCACCGATCTCGCGGTTGGCGAGGGCGAGCGCGGACTTGTCCCCCTGGTGGGTCGCCCGGAGCGCCTTGAGCTCGTCGAGCGACGTGGCGCCGGCGACCGCGTCGAGCGCGCTCGCCACGGCGGCGTCGACGGCCTCGGGGTCGAGCACGGCGACCTCCACCGGGTCGTAGTTCGTGTTGGGTCCTGACATGGGTTCCACTCTCGTCACGGGCGCGACGAGATCGCGCCGGAGGGTCTGGGACGGCTGGGGTCGCGGCCCTCGGGCAGTGGTGGACGCCGTGCGCCCGGGTTGCCGGGGCTCAGGCAGGCGTCACCGCACCCGAGGGCACGGTAAATCGGCGCACGGCACGGGGGGTGCGGGAGCCTGCGGTGGGCGACATGGGCCCAGCCTATCGCGCGGGCGCCGAGCGTCGCCGCCGGGTTTGGGCGGCCCCGGCCCCGAGCACCGCGACGACGAGACCGACCGCGGCGGGCGCGACGAAGCCGCCCGCCCCGCCGAAGCGGTCGATGGCCACCCCGGCGAACGGGGCACCGAGCGCGCCACCGAGGGTGAGTGCGGACCCGTGCCACCCCATCGCCTCTCCGCGGGCCGATGCCGGCACCATCCGGCTCGCCTGGTCGACGCTCGCGGTGATGGTGGGCGCGCAGAGCAGGCCGGCCACGAACCCGAGGCCGCCGAGGGCGAGGGCGCCGGCCGCGAGCGCCATCGGGAAGGTGACGAGGGCGAGTGCCCCGAGCAGCCAGAAGGTGGAGATCGACCGGCTGAGGCCGCCGTAGACGAGGGCACCGACGAGCGAGCCCAGTCCCCAGAGGGCGAGGACGAGGCCGATCGCCGTCGGCTGGTCGAGCTCGCGCATGCGGGCCACGATCCCGAGGTCGGTCCCGGACAGCACGAAGGTCGCGCACGAGGCGGCGAGGCACACGGCGACGAAGGGCAGCCCGAACCAGTCCGCGCGCCTGGGCCGCACCGCCTCCTCGGCGTCGTCGGCCTCGCTCCGCAGCACCGGGTTGACGACCCACAGGATGGCGCCGCCCACCACGCCGAGCATCTGGATGACGAAGAGCACCCAGCGGGTGTCCCAGTGAGCGGCCGCCCAGATCGAGACCGCCGGGCCGACGATGAACGAGATCTCGACGGCGACCGAGTCGAGCGAGATCGCGGTCCGGCGCTCCGTCGGCGGGACGGCGGCGATGACGGCCTGCCGGATGATCGAGAACGTCGGGATGACGAAGAGTCCGGCGAGCCCGGCGAGGACGAGCAGCGGCAGGTAGCCCACCCACGGCGCGACCGACCAGCAGACGAGGGCGACCAGCGTGGACGGCAGGACGACCCGGCGCAGCCCGATGCGGTCGAGGAGCCGCCCGCGCCACGGGCCGCTCACCGCGATGGCCACGGTGGCGACGGCGGCGAGGAGGCCCGCCGCGGCATACGTCTCCCCGAGGGTCGTCACGACGTGCACGGTGAGCAGGACGCCGGCCGAGAAGACCGGGATCCGCACGAACGCCCCGAGGACGAGGGCCGACCGCAGGCCGGGGCTGGCGAGCGCGGCGCGGTAGGGCGCCACCGACACGACCGACACGATGCTCCTCCCGGCCGCGCACCCCTGGCACGGCCCGAGGGACAGGGTAGGTCGTCCCCCGCCTCTCCCGCGGACGCGTCCCGGCGGCGCGCTCGACACGCCTCGGCGCCGGGTGCGAGCGACTAGACCATCTCCCCCGGGAAGAACGCGCGGACGACCGCACCGCCACCGGGTGCATCGTCGATCTCGGCCCACCCGCCGTGGGCCTCGACGACACCGCGCACGATGTAGAGGCCGAGCCCCGTGCCACCACCGCTGGGCCCGTGCCAGAAGCGGCTGAAGACGGCGCGCCGCTGCTCCGACGGGATGCCGGTGCCGTCGTCGCTCACACTGAGCATGACGCCCGGGCCGGTCGGCCCCTCCCACGGTGCTGCCTCGAGCGTGACGCACGCGGCCTTGTGTCGCACGGCGTTCTCGAGGAGGTTGGAGAGGACCTGGTCGAGCCGGTCGGGGTCGGCATAGATCTCCTCGGCCCCCGCGGCGACGGTGACCGTGAAGTCCTGGGCGTCCTGCCCCGCGTTGACGTGCCGCTCGACGTGGCGGGTGAGGATGTCGCGCGTCGTGAGCGGCACCTCGTGGATGCGCAGCCTGCCGGCGTCGATCCGCGAGACGTCGAGCAGGTCGGTGATGAGCCGGGTGAGGCGGTCGGCGTCGGCGTCGATCGCCTCGAGCATCGTCAGCCGCTGCTCCTCGGTGAACTGCGACCAGCGGCGGCGCAGCGTCGAGGTGAAGCCCTTGACGCCGGTGAGCGGCGAGCGCAGCTCGTGGGCGATCGTCGAGATGAGCGCCGCGTGGTCGAGCTCGGCCCGGCGACGGCCCTCGGCATCGCGCAGCGAGACGAGGACGGCGCTCAGCGGTCCGGCGCGACCGCTGCGCAGGTAGCGGGCGGTGACGAGCAGCTCGAGACCGCTCGGCAGCTGGAGGAGCTTCTCGCGGTGGCCGGTGCGGGTGCGCAGGCCGTTCCACGGGTCGGTCATCGCCCACCAGGACTCGCCGTTGCGGGTCTCGAGGGGCAGCGCCTCACGGATGTCGAGCCCGACGAAGGCGTCCGCCGGCTGGCGCAGCATCTGCGCGGCCCGAGGGTTGACCGACGTGACGATGCCGTCGGCGCCGGCGGCGACGAGCCCGTCGGGCAGCATCGCGGCAGCCGCCGCGGCGACGGGATCGGGCACGGTGAGGACGTCATCGACCGGTGGCGTCTTCGGGTCCATGACCACATCCCACCACGTCAGCCGCGGTGAGTCGCCCCGGACGACGCAGCGAGGCACACCGTGGCGGCCATCGCGAGGTTGAGCGACTCGACCCGCTCGGAGATCGGGACCCGGACGACGTCGGTGCAGCGGTCGCGGATCTCGGCCGGCAGCCCCCACGCCTCGTTGCCCATGACCCACGCGTGCGGGGTCCTCGTGTCTACGTCGGGGAGCAGCGTCTCCCCCGTGCCGTCCGCCGCGAGGGTGCGTATGCCGGCGGCGGCCAGCGCGTCGAGCGTCGCCGCGACGTCGAGGCCGGCGACGACCGGCAGGTGGAAGATCGAGCCGACCGTCGAGCGGACGACCTTGGGCGCGAGGACGTCGACCGAGCCGTCGGTGACGAGCACCGCGTCGGCGCCGAACGCGTCGGCGCCACGGATGACGGTGCCCGCGTTGCCGGGGTCGCGCACGTTGCTGAGCAGCACGAGCAGGCGCGGCGCGGACGCGAGGACGGCGGCGAGGGTGACGGGCGCGGAGGCGACGACGGCGAGCAGCCCCTGCGGGGACTCGGTGTCGGACATCGCCGCGAGGACGGCGTCGTCGGTCTCGTGCACCCGGATGCCCACCTGCCGGGCCGCGTCGACGAGGTCGGCGTGGCGCTCGAGGGCCGCGGTGGTGACGTAGAGGTCGTCGACCCGTTCAACGGCATACCGGATCGCCTCGCGCACGCCCTGCGGACCGTCGACGACGAAGCGACCCGTCCGCTCACGCACCGAGCGCCGGGAGAGCGATCGCACTGACCTGACCCGATCGGATCGGACGTTCGTCAGCACGGCTCTCCCGGCGCTCGTGATGTGCGAGGGGTCTCGCAGGCTCAGGCGGAGGCCTTCTCGGCGACCGGCTGCGCGGGGACGTTGGCCTTGGCGACCTCGACGAGGGCGGCGAAGGCGGCCTCGTCGTTGACCGCGAGCTCGGCGAGCATGCGGCGGTCGACCTCGATCTCGGCGGCCTTGAGGCCCTGGATGAGGCGGTTGTAGGTCATGCCGTTGGCGCGGGCCGCAGCGTTGATGCGCTGGATCCACAGGCGACGGAAGTCACCCTTGCGGGCGCGACGGTCGCGGTAGGCGTAGCCGAGGGAGTGGGTGACCTGCTCCTTGGCCTTGCGGTAGAGACGGGACCGCTGACCGCGGTAGCCGCTCGCGCGCTCGAGGACGACCCGGCGCTTCTTCTGGGCGTTGACCGCCCGCTTCACGCGTGCCACGTGAGTACTCCTTGTTCAGTCTTGGACGTTCGGGGGTTCGGCTCAGATGCCGAGAAGCTTCTTGACCTTCTTGACGTCGGCCTTGGAAACGAGGACGTCCTTGGAGAGGGCGCGGGCCTTCTGCGGGGTCTTCTCGTGGAACTTGTGGACGTGACCGGCCTGCTCGCGCATGACCTTGCCGGAACCGGTGACGCGGAAGCGCTTCTTGGTGCCGCTGTGGGTCTTGTTCTTCGGCATGGCTGCCGATCTCCTTCGCTGTCGGTGCTGCTGTGGTGCTGCTCTGGGGAAAACGTGGGGGTGCCGCCTACTCGGCGGCGACCGTCTCCTCGGCCGGGGCCGCAGCCTCGGTGGACGCGTCGGCCGGTGCCTCGGCGGAAGCGGCGGCGCTGTCCTTCTTGCGGCGCTGCTCGGCGCGGGCCTCGGACTTCTTCTTCGTCGGCGCGAGGACCATGATCATGTTGCGGCCGTCCTGCTTGGGCGCGGACTCGACCGTGCCCAGCTCGACGACGTCCTCGGCCAGCTTCTGGAGGAGGCGGTAGCCGAGCTCCGGGCGCGACTGCTCGCGACCGCGGAACATGATCGTCACCTTGACCTTGTCGCCGCCACCCAGGAACCGGACGACGTGCCCCTTCTTGGTGGCGTAGTCGTGCGGGTCGATCTTCGGGCGGAGCTTGATCTCTTTGATGACCGTGTTGACCTGGTTCTTGCGTGCTTCCCGGGCCTTCATGGCGGCTTCGTACTTGTACTTGCCGAAGTCCATGAGCTTGGCGACGGGCGGCTTGGCCATGGGGGCCACCTCGACCAGGTCGAGGTCAGCCTCGGCCGCGAGGCGCAGGGCATCCTCGACGCGGACGATGCCGACCTGCTCCCCGTTGGGGCCGACCAACCGCACCTCCGGAACCCGGATGCGGTCGTTGATGCGAGGCTCGCTGATGTCATGCTCCTTGTGTCTGGGAACGACGGTCTCGTGCTGGCCCGGACATGAGAAGAGGCTCCTCGCGCCGCGCACGAGAAGCCCTCACCCGTCCACCGGTGCCCACGGCATACACGTATGCCGTGACCGTGGTGGAGAAGAACCCGGCGACCCTGGGGTCGTCGCGGGTGGAAGCGAGCTTCACTTGCGCACCGTGTCCCGGGGGACACAGCCGGTCAGCGCACAAGGTTAGCAGCCGGCCGCCGACGGGCGAAATCGCCGTATGCCGGCTGCTCACCCGTGCGGACCGCGCACCTCGGTGGCCCGGGTGGAGGATCGCGGGGGTCATGGTCCCGGGGATCCTCCACCCGGACCGCGTGATGCCGTCAGCGGATGCGGAAGGCGAGGCCGTCGATGCGGGCGCGGAGCTCGCCGTCGGTGGCGAGCCGCTCCCCCACCCGGGTCGCGACGGCCTGGACCTCGTCGCCCGCGAGGCCCTCGCGCAGCTCGAGGACGACGCCGAGGACACCCTGACCGGCCGGAGCCCCCTCCTCGACGTGGTGCGAGACGACGTCGGGCTCCTCGGCGACCGCCCGCGCGACGCCGGTGGCCACGAACTCGTCGAGGTGCGGCGGCAACCAGGCGCGCTCCTGCGCGAGCGCCCAGACCATGGAGGGGCGCAGGACCCGGGTCACCGGACCCGCGACGTCGACGACGACGACGTCGCAGCGCTCGCTCACCGCCGCCTGCCCGGCCCGGGCTGCGGTCACGGGGACGGGACGGGCCGCAGGGTCCCAGGCGGCGAGGGCGTCGAGGCTGCTGAAGACCGGCAGGGCGCGCTCGCCGTCGGGGGCGACGAGGGTCACCGCGGCCATGTCGGTCTGCTTGTCGACGGTGAGCCCGCCCTCGACCGCCGTCTCGACGGGCTCGGCGACGATCGGGACGAGGAGCCGCGCGGTGGCGAGCTCGGCCATGAGGCCGGCGGGGTCACCGTCGGCCAGCGCGCCGGTGAGTCCGGGCTGCGCGGACCCGTCGTCGCCCTCGAACCCGGTGAAGACGAGGTCGCGCGTCACGGGCGGCCCGCGACGTCGAGTGCCTCGGGCAGCGTGAACGCACCGCGGTAGAGCGCAGAGCCGGTGATGGCACCCTCGACGCCCTCGGGAACCATCGTGCGGAGGACGGCGATGTCGTCGAGCGTCGACACACCGCCCGACGCGATGACCGGGCGGTCGGTGCGGGCGCAGACGTCGCGGAGCAGCTCGACGTTGGGTCCGGCGAGCATGCCGTCCTTGTTGACGTCGGTCACGACGTAGCGGGCGCAGCCCTCGCGGTCGAGGCGCTCGAGGGTCTCCCAGAGGTCGCCGCCCTCCTGGGTCCAGCCGCGGGCGGCGAGAGTCGTGCCGCGCACGTCGAGCCCGACGGCGATGCGGTCACCGTGCTCGGCGATCGCCGAGGCCGTCCACTCCGGGTCCTCGAGCGCGGCGGTGCCGAGGTTGACACGGCGGCAGCCGGTGGCGAGGGCGCGCTCGAGCGTCTCGGCGTCGCGGATGCCACCGCTCATCTCGACCTGGATGTCGAGCGTCCCCACGATCGCCTCGAGCAGCTCGGCGTTGTCGCCGCGACCGAAGGCCGCGTCGAGGTCGACGAGGTGGAGCCACTCGGCGCCCTGCTCCTGCCAGCGCATCGCGGCCTCGAGCGGCTCGCCGAACTCGCCGCCGCTGCCGGCGACCCCCTGGACGAGCTGGACGGCGCGCCCCCCGGCGACGTCGACGGCGGGCAGGAGCTGGAGGCGGGGGGAGGTCATGGCACCTTCACGTTCTCGGGGGTGGGGCTTGCGGGTGTTGCTGGTGGTCGACACGGTCAGAGCGAGCGGACCCAGTTCTCGAGGAGCTGCAGCCCGGCCTCGCCCGACTTCTCGGGGTGGAACTGGGTGGCCGAGAGCGGGCCGTTCTCGACCGCGGCGACGAAACGCTCACCGTGGGTCGCGGTCGTCACCTTCGGGGCGACCGCCGCGAAGTGCCCGCTGGGCTCGGCGAGCGTCCAGGACCGGACGGCATACGAGTGGACGAAGTAGAAGCGCTCGGCCTCGACGCCGGCGAAGAGGGTCGAGCCGCTCGAGACCTCGACCTCGGTCCAGCCCATGTGCGGGACGACGGGTGCCTGCAGCCGCTCGACCGTCCCGGGCCACTCGGCGAGACCGTCCTCGGTCGTGCCACTCGGCTCGGTCGACGACTCGAAGAGCGCCTGCATGCCGACGCAGATGCCGAGGACCGGGCGACCGCCGGAAAGCCGGACGTCGACGATGCGGGGCGCGTCGGCCGCGCGCATGCCGCGGACGCACGCGTGGAAGTTGCCGACGCCGGGCAGCAGCAGGCCGTGCGCGTCGAGGGCGCGCTGGCGGTCGGCGGTGAGCTCGACCGTGGCGCCGACCCGCTCGAGGGCGCGGACGGCGCTGTGCACGTTGCCGCTGCCGTGGTCGAGGACGATGACCCTGCGCCCGCTCACAGGTCCTGCTCCGCTCGGTGGGCCGACTCCTCGGCGACGAGCGCGTCGAAGGCAGCGATGGATCGTGGGCTGGGGTCGACGCGCAGGTGGCTCTCGTCGGCGCCGTCACGCAGCAGCTCCTCGCCGGGCAGGCCGAGGAGGCGCATGAGCCCGACGAGGACGTCGAGCGGCTCGCCCCCGGGGTCGGCGAAGTGCTCGGTTACCTCCGCCGGCGTCGTCCGCGAGCGGGCGCCGGCGACGTCGACGACCAGGGCGGCCGGGAGTGCCGGCAGGTCGGGGGTGCGACGCACGCCACGACCGGGCTCCCACACGAGCCAGCGCTGCTCCAGACGCCACCCGCGCGCCTGCACGGTGACGACCGCGCAGCCGTCGATGACGAAGAGCCCGATGGCCGGGCGGTGCCGCGTCGGCACGTGACGGGCGGCGAGGATCTCGAGGCCGACGTCGTAGGGCGCGACGGCACGCGCTCGGTCCTCCGCGAGGCACACGCCGGTCCAGCCCTGGAGCGGGCACACCCGCACGGCCGCGAGGCCGCGCCTCACCCACCGCGCGGACGCGGCGGCGCTGCCGCGCACGAGGACGAGCCCGTGCCCGGTCAGCGGGGTCTGGTCGTCGCCCATCGGCTCAGAGCGCACCCTTGGCGCTGGGGATGCCGACGACGCGGGGGTCGCGCTCGACCGCCGCACGCAGCGCCCGCGCGACCGCCTTGAACTGGGCCTCGACGACGTGGTGGGGGTCGCGGCCGCCGAGGACGCGCACGTGCAGGGCGATGCCGGCGTGGTGGGCGAAGGACTCGAGGACGTGACGGGTGAGCGAGCCGATGTAGTTGCCGCCAATCACGGCATACTCCTGGCCCGCGGGCTCGCCGGTGTGGACGACGTAGGGGCGCCCGGCGACGTCGACGACCGCGTGGACGAGCGCCTCGTCGAGCGGCACCGTGGCGTCGCCGAAGCGCGAGATGCCGCTCTTGTCGCCGAGGGCCTCCCGCAGCGCGTCGCCGAGGACGATCGCGACGTCCTCGACCGTGTGGTGCGCGTCGACGTCGACGTCACCGGTCGCCTTGACCCGCAGGTCGATGAGCGAGTGCTTGGCGAAGGACAGGAGCATGTGGTCGTAGAAGCGGACCCCGGTGCTCACCTCGCCGACGCCGGTGCCGTCGAGGTCGAGGGTGAGCTCGACGCTGGACTCGGAGGTGGAACGCGTCACCGTCGCGGTGCGGTTGCTGGTCACGGCTGTCCTTCCAGGTGGTCGGGCCCGAGGCCGGCGACGGCGTCGAGGAACGCGGTCGTCTCCTCCGGGGTCCCGGCGGTCACTCGAAGATAGTGGTCGATCCCCACGTCCCGAACGAGAACCCCCCGGTCGAGCAGCGCCTGCCACGTCGTGGCGCTGTCGCGCAGGCCCCCGAAGAGGACGAAGTTCGCGTCGCTGGGGACCGGGTCGAGCCCGAGTCCGGGCAGCGACTCGACGATCCGGTCGCGCTGCTCCTTGATGGCGTCGACCGTGCCGAGCATCGTGTCGGCGTGGCGCAGCGCCGCGCGGGCGATCGCCTGCGCGGGTGAGGACAGGTGGTAGGGCATCCGGACGAGGCGGAGGGCGTCGACGAGCTCGGGGTCGGCGGCGAGGTAGCCGAGCCGCCCGCCGGCGAAGGCGAACGCCTTGCTCATCGTGCGCGTGACGACGAGCCGCGGCCGTCCCTCGAGCAGCGTGAGCGCGCTCGGGGTCCCGGCCCGGGCGAACTCGGCGTAGGCCTCGTCGACGACGACGACGGCACGCGGTGCGGCGTCGTGGACGGCGGTGACGACGTCGAGCGTGAGGGCGGTGCCCGTCGGGTTGTTGGGCGAGCAGAGGAAGACGACGTGCGGGTCGTGCCGCTCGACCTGCTCGACGGCGGACTCGACGGAGAGGTCGAACGGCGCCCCACCACGCCGGTCCGAGGCGCCGACGCCGCGCATCCCGTCGACCCACGTCGTGCCGGTGGTCGCCGTGATGATCGGGTGCATCGAGTAGGCCGGCGTGAAGCCGAGCGCGGTGCGCCCCTGCCCGCCGAACGCCTGGAGCAGGTGCAGGAGGACCTCGTTGGACCCGTTGCCGGCCCAGACCTGCTCGGCGCGCACGGTCGTGCCGCTGCGCGAGAGGTAGTCGGCGAGGTCGGTCCGCAGGTCGGTGAACTCCCGGTCCGGGTAGCGGTTGAGCCCCGGAGCGACCGCCGCGACGGCGGCGACGATCTCGTCGACGACCTCCGGTGGCACGGCATACGAGCTCTCGTTCGTGTTGAGGGCCACGGGCACGTCGAGCTGGGGGGCGCCGTATGCCGTCCTGCCCCGGAGGTCCTCCCGGAGCAGCTCCTCGATGGCGCTCATCGAAGCTCGGGGAGGCGGGCGATGACGGCGTCACCGTGCGCGGGGAGGTCCTCGGCTCGCGCCAGGGTGACGACGTGGGCGCCGACGTCGCGCAGCGCCGCCTCGGAGTACTCGACGACGTGGATGCCGCGGAGGAACGACTGCACCGACAGGCCGCTCGAGTGGGTCGCGCAGCCGCCGGTGGGCAGCACGTGGTTGGAGCCGGCGCAGTAGTCGCCCAGGCTCACCGGCGACCACGTGCCGACGAAGACGGCGCCCGCGTTGCGCACGCGCGCTGCGACGGTCGGGGCGTCGACGGTGTGGATCTCGAGGTGCTCGGCGGCATAGGCGTTGACCACGTCGAGTCCGACCTCGACGTCGTCGACGAGGACGACCGCGGACTGGCGCCCGGTGAGCGACTCGGCGACGCGCTCGGCGTGCTTGGTCTCCCCCGCCCGGCGGACGACGGCTGCCTGCACGGCGTCGGCGAGGTCGGGGCTGTCGGTGACGAGGACGGCGGCGGCGAGCGGGTCGTGCTCGGCCTGGCTGATGAGGTCGGCCGCGACGTGCTCGGGGTCGGCGGACGCGTCCGCGAGGATCGCGATCTCGGTGGGCCCGGCCTCGGAGTCGATGCCGATGAGCCCCTTGAGCAGGCGCTTGGCGGCGGCGACCCAGATGTTGCCCGGGCCGGTGACGAGGTTGACCGGCTCGAGCGGCTCGTCGCCGTCGAGGCCGTGCGCGAACGCGGCGACGGCCTGGGCGCCGCCCATCGCCCAGACCTCGTCGACGCCGAGGAGCGCGCAGGCGGCGAGGATCGTCGGGTGCGGCCAGCCGCCGTGGTCCTTCTGCGGCGGGCTGGCGACCGCGAGCGAGCCCACCTCGGCGAGCAGGGCCGGGACGACGTTCATGACGACGCTGCTCGGGTAGACGGCGCGGCCACCGGGGACGTAGAGACCGACGCGGTCGACGGGCACCCACCGCTCGGTGACGGTGCCGCCGGGCACGACGGTCGTCGTCGTCTCGGTCCGGCGCTGGTCGGCGTGGACGATGCGGGCGCGGCGGATGGACTCCTCGAGCGCGGCCCGGACCTCGGGGTCCAGTCCCTGGAGGGCGGCGGCGACGACGTCGGCGGGCACGCGCAGCGACGAGGGCCGGACGCCGTCGAAGCGCTCGGCGGCGTCGAGGACGGCCTCGGCACCGCGAGCGGCGACGTCGTCGCAGATCGGGCGGACCGTGGCGACGGCGGCCTCGACGTCGAGCTCGGCACGAGGGAGGGTGGCGCGGAGCTCACGGACTCCGGGCGCGCGGCCTCGCAGGTCGAGAACGGGGATCATGGTCGCCAGTCTATTTCGTGGCAGGGAGTGCCCCGGCGCCCGTCCGCCTCCCGAGCCCGGTCCCGCCGGGACCCGCTAGGCCTCGTAGAAGACCTTCTCGGCCGCGTGCCGGGCACGGCGCGCGACGCGTCGGTAGCGGTTGGCGAGCTCCTGGCCCGACTTCGGGGGCAGCCCCATGATCCGGGCCATGCCGTCGGCGTCCTTGAGGTCCGACGGCACCGAGTCCACGGCTCGGCCACGCGAGAGCATGCCGGCGTTGCGCATCTGCGACGCGAGGCGCCATGCCTCGGCGAGCGCGACCGCGTCCTCGGCGTCGACGAACCCGGCTGACCGGGCCGCCTCGAGCGCCCCCATCGTCGACGTCGTGCGCAGCGACTCGTGCTCGTGGGCGTGCTCGAGCTGGATGAGCTGGACCGTCCACTCGACGTCGCTGAGGCCGCCGTGCCCGAGCTTGAAGTGGGTCTTGCGGTCGGCGCCGCGCGGCAGCCGCTCCGACTCCATCCGGGCCTTGAGGGTGCGGATCTCGCGCACCTGCTTTGCGTCGAGCCCGCCCTCGGGCCAGCGCAGCGGGTCGATGAGCTCGACGAACGCGGCGCCGAGGTCGGCGTCGCCGGCGACGGGCGCGGCGCGCAGCAGGGCCTGCGCCTCCCAGACGAGAGACCAGCGCTCGTAGTAGGCGCGGTAGGACTCGAGCGAGCGGGTGAGCGGCCCGTTCTTGCCCTCGGGCCGCAGGCCGGCGTCGACCTCGAGCCGCGGGTCGGGCGCGGCAACACCGAGAAGCCTGATGAGCTCCTTGACGACCTCGAGCGCCTGCTCCTGGGCCGCCCGCGTCTCCGCTCCCTCGACGGGGTCGTGGACGAAGAGCACGTCGGCGTCGCTGCCGAAGGACGACTCCCCTCCCCCCAGCCGGCCCATGCCGACGACGAGGTGGCGGCTCAGCGGCGGCTGCCCGGTCTGCTCCTCGACGCCTCTGAGGACGACCTCAAGGGTCACGTCGACGAGGGCGCCGTTGAGGTCGGCGAGCGCGCGGCCCAGCTCGTCGAGCCCGACCTGGCCGAGCAGCGAGGCCACGGCGAGGCGGAAGAGCTCGGAGCGGCGAACGGCCCGGGCCGCGAGGACCGCCGGCTGCGGCTCGTCCTTGCGCTTCGCCGCCGCGCGCATCCGGCCCTGCACCTCGTCGCGGGTCCGGGGACGCAGGCCGCCGGAGTCGCCGAGGAACTGCACCGACTCGGGCCCCTGCTCGAGCAGCTCGGCGGCGTAGCGGCTGCGGCCGAGAGTGTGGGCCAGCCGCTCGGCGGCGCTGCCCTCGTCGCGGAGCAGCCGGAGGAACCACGGTGTCGTGCCGAGCTCGTCGCTGATCCGGCGGAACGCGAGCAGGCCCGCGTCGGGGTCGGCCTCGTCGGCGAACCAGCCGAGCATGACCGGCAGGAGCTGGCGCTGGATCGCGGCGCGGCGGCTCACCCCGTCGGTGAGCGCCTCGAGATGGCGCAGGGCGCCCTTGGGGTCGCGGAAGCCGAGGGCCGCGAGCCGCTCACGGGCCGCCTCGGGCGTGAGCCGGACCTCGTCGGGCCCGAGCCGGGCGACGGCGGAGAGCAGCGGGCGGTAGAAGATCCGCTGGTGCAGCCGGCGCACCTCGCGCGCGGCCGTGCGCCACTGCGTGACGACCGCCTCCTCGGGGTCGCGCTGGTGCCCGAGAGCGCGCCCGAGGCAGCGCAGGTCGGACGCGGACGTCGGCATGAGGTGGGTGCGGCGCAGCCGGTGCAGCTGGATCCGGTGCTCGAGCGTCCGCAGGAGCCGGTATGCCGTGGCGAGCGTCTGAGCGTCCTCTCGCCCCACGTAGCCACCCTGGGACAGGGCCGCGAGCGCGGTGAGGGTGGTCCCCGAGCGCAGGGAGCGGTCGGCCCGGCCGTGGACGAGCTGGAGCAGCTGGACGCTGAACTCGATGTCGCGCAGACCGCCCGGGCCGAGCTTGAGCTGGCGGTCGGCCTCACCGGAGGGCACGTTGTCCTCGACCCGGCGTCGCATCGCCTGCACGTCCTCGACGAAGTTCTCGCGGCTGGCCGCCTGCCAGACGAACGGCGCGACGGCCTCGACGTAGGCACGCCCGAGCGCACGGTCGCCGGCCACCGGGCGGGCCTTGAGCAGGGCCTGGAACTCCCAGGTCTTGGCCCACCGCTCGTAGTAGGAGACGTGCGACTCGAGGGTGCGCACGAGCGGGCCGTTCTTGCCCTCGGGCCGCAGCGCGGGGTCGACCTGCCACAGCGATCCGGCCGTCGTCGCGCTCGAGCAGATCCGGATGAGCCGGGTCGCGAGGTCGGTGCCGACCGCCAGCGCTGCGTCCTCGTCGGCTCCGTCGGCCGGCTCGGCGACGAAGATGACGTCGACGTCGCTGATGTAGTTGAGCTCGCGCCCGCCGGTCTTGCCCATCCCGATGACGGCGAAGCGGCAGCGGTCCGCGGCGTCGCCGACCTGGGCACGGGCGACGACGAGCGCGGCCTCGAGCGCCGCCTCGGCGAGGTCGGCGAGCGACGACGCGACCTCGGACAGGCGGGCCTGGGGGTCGGGGCGGGAGACGTCGAGCGCAGCGATCCCGAGGAGCTGCCTGCGGTACTCGAGCCGCAGGGCGTCCTCGGGGGTGACGGCGGCGGGCTCGCGGACGGCAGTGGTGAGCAGCTCGATCCGCTCCTCGACCTCGAGCGGGAAGGCGTCGGCGACGGCGGTCCAGTGCTCGGGCCTCGCGACGAGGTGGTCGCCCAGGGCGGTGGAGGACCCCAGCACCGCGAGCAGCCGGTCGCGGGCCCGGCCCGGCTCGCGCAGGGCCTCGACGAGGTCGTCCCGGAACGCGTCGTTCGCGGGTGTCGCCACCGCGTCGAGCAGCCGCACGAGGGCCAGCAGCGCCTGGTCGGGGTCGGCCACCCGCGACAGCGACACGGCGAGACCGTCGGACTCGACGCGCTCCCGGTCCTTGATGAGCGGCGCCAGCGAGCGGTCCCGGAGCAGCGTGTCCGCGCGACGGGGGTCGGAGAAGCCGAGCCGGGTGAGGTCGCCCGGGAGGGACGGCATACGGGCGGTCATGACGCGCGCCTCACAGGCGCGGGAGGTACCGATCGAGCTCGAACGCGGTCACCTGGCCGCGGTAGTCGGCCCACTCGGCACGCTTGTTGCGCAGGAAGAAGTCGAAGGTGTGCTCGCCGAGCGTCTCGGCGACGAGCTCGCTCTCCTCCATGACCTCGATGGCCTCGCTGAGCGACGCGGGCAGCGGCTTGATGCCCATCGCCTTGCGCTCGGAGTCGGTGAGGCCCCAGACGTCGTCCTCGGTCTCGGGTGCGAGCTCGTAGCCCTCCTCGATGCCCTTGAGTCCGGCGGCGAGGAGGACGGCGAAGGCGAGGTAGGGGTTGCACGCGGAGTCGACCGAGCGCACCTCGACGCGGCTGCTCTGGCCCTTGTTGGGCTTGTACATCGGGACGCGCACCATGGCGGAGCGGTTGTTGTGGCCCCACGTGAGGTGGGCCGGCGCCTCTCCCCCGCCCCAGAGACGCTTGTAGCTGTTGACCCACTGGTTGGTGACGGCGGTGATCTCGGCGCCGTGGTGGAGCAGGCCGGCGATGAACTGGCGCCCGGTCTTCGAGAGCTGGTAGGGCGCGCCCGCCTCGTAGAAGGCGTTGCTGTCGCCGTCGAAGAGCGACATGTGCGTGTGCATGCCCGAGCCCGGGTGGTCGGCGAGCGGCTTGGGCATGAAGGACGCGTAGATGCCCTGCTCGAGCGCGACCTCCTTGATGACCGTCCGGAAGGTCATGATGTTGTCGGCCGTCGAGAGCGCGTCGGCGTAGCGCAGGTCGATCTCGTTCTGGCCGGGGGCGCCCTCGTGGTGGCTGAACTCGACGCTGATGCCCATCGACTCGAGCATCGTGATCGCGGCCCGGCGGAAGTCCTGGGCGGTGCCGTGCGGCACGTGGTCGAAGTAGCCGGCCTGGTCGATCGGCGTCGGGGTCTCGCCCGGCCGCCAGCCCTTCTCGAAGAGGAAGAACTCGATCTCGGGGTGGGTGTAGAAGGTGAACCCCTGGTCGGCGGCGCGGGCGAGGGTGCGCTGCAGGACGTGGCGTGGGTCGGCCATGCTCGGCGACCCGTCGGGGAGCGTGATGTCGCAGAACATCCGGGCGGTGCCGGGGCTCTCACCACGCCACGGGAGGACCTGGAACGTCGAGGGGTCGGGCTTGGCGAGCATGTCGGCCTCGTAGACCCGCGCGAAGCCCTCGATGACCGAGCCGTCGAAGCCGATGCCCTCGGCGAACGCCCCCTCGAGCTCGGCCGGCGCGACGGCGACGGACTTGAGCGCACCGAGCACGTCGGTGAACCAGAGGCGGACGAAGCGGATGTCCCGCTCCTCGATGGTGCGGAGCACGAACTCCTGCTGACGGTCCATGCTCGGCATCCTATGGGTCGGGACGGCAAGGGCCCCGGAGCATCTCGCTCCGGGGCCCTTGTCTCGCACTGTGGGTCAGCTCAGGGAGGCTGCACCCACCGTTGTCCGGTCAGGTCACTTGAAGGAGACCTGCACCTGCAGCTGGTTGCCGTCGGCGCTGGACTTGTTGACCTTCATCACGGTGCCGGAGCCCGCGACCTTGACCGAGCTCCACGGGTTCTTCGCGTCCCAGTAGCGGTTCGGGTCCGAGTCGTCGAAGGTCGGGATGCCGGCCGAGGACTTCACGGTCGAGGGGACGCCGTTGCGGTGGAAGGTGACCTCGTCGGTGCGCTCGAGGCCGAAAGTGGCGTCGAACGGCTGGCGACGGTTCCCGAGCAGGTAGCCACCGGGGAAGGTGACCGGCGCCGGGCGGGCGTCGACCGGCAGGGCCTGGCCGCCACCCGGGTGGGCGGAGGTGTTGTTGTCGCCGTACTCACCGTCGACGTACCAGACGAGCATGCCGTTCTGGTAGGGGAAGCGCTCCACCCAGTCGGGCTTCGTGTTCGAGAACCCGAAGTTGTACGGGCCCGTCCTGAGCGTCGAGTCGTAGCCGGTGTAGGTGCGGTTCTCCGCGAGGTAGTAGTGACTGACGACCTCGGAGGTCGAGCCACCCATGCGGGTGAAGCCGCTGGCGGTCCAGCCGTTGTCGCCGGACTCGACGTCGTCGGACAGGAGCGTCGCACCATCGGCGGTGACGGTGATGTCGTCGAGGAACGCGCCCTCGTAGTGCAGACCACCGTCGGTCGCGTAACGGAAGCGGAACTGGACGTTCTTGCCGGCGTAGGCGCTGAGGTCGAACGACTTCTGCGTCCAGTCGGACAGGCCCTCGTTGCCTTCAGGACCGTCGATCGGCGTGCCGACCTGGTTCCACGTCGAGCCACCGTCGGTGCTGACCTCGCCGTAGAGGTAGTCGTAGTCGACCTCGATGTTGTACTGCATCCAGGCCGCGACGGAGGCGGACGTCTTGCCGGTGAGGTCGATCGAGCGGGTCAGGGTGTTCTGGAGGCCGTCGGCCGCACCGCTCCACCACTCGGTCGCGCCGGAGCGCGGCTTGTTGTAGTCCTCGGTGACCGTCTTGCCGGGCAGCGGGACCGCGATGGCCTGGTAGTCGGACCGGCTCGCGGGCTTGTCGGCCGGGCCGAGGTTGACGGTCATGTCCTGGCCGTAGGGGACGACCTTGTAGTCGAGCCAGCCGAGCTGCAGCTTCTCGAGCGGGCCCATGTAGCCCGGCTTCGAGCCGATGTCGACGGTGCCGTCGTTGAGCCAGGAGCCGCCGGACATGAGGGTCCAGAAGCCGGTGCCGTTGTCGCCACCCTGGGTGTCGTAGTAGTCCGGCAGACCGAGGTCGTGGCCGAACTCGTGGGTGAAGACGCCGAGGCCGCCGTTCTCGGGCTCGGTGGTGTAGTCACCGATCCAGATGCCGGACGTGCCGAGCTGGACACCGCCGGCCTTGTTCTGCTCCGGGCCGGTCTTGCCGATGTTGGTGGAGTAGGCGTACCAGCGGTGGCTCCAGATGGCGTCCTCGCCCTGGGCACCGCCACCGGCCTCCTCGCCCTCACCGGCGTGGATCGCCTGGAAGTGGTCGATGTAGCCGTCCGGCTCGTTGAAGTTGCCGTCGCCGTCGAAGTCGTAGCGGTCGACGCGGTCGAACTGCTGGAGGTAGGTCTTGATCTGCGCGTCGGTCTTGCCGGCGGCCTTCTCGGCGTTGTACCAGGCGGTCGCCGAGTCCTGGATGAACGGCCAGGCGCCCGCGGCGTCGCTGATCTTGTTGCTGCCGTAGCGGGCCTCGTTGAAGGGCACCTTCACCCAGTCGGAGACGTCACCCTTGGCGAGGAACTTGCCGTTGGACTGCTTGAGGTAGAAGTCCTTGAACGACTCGCCGTCACCGAACATGAGGTCCTGGTAGTGCTGGCGGTCGAAGTCCTCGGTCCACTCGGTCGAGTTGTTGTCGGTCGCGCCACCGTCCCAGTTGCGGTCCGGCTCTGGGATCTGGTTGCGGACCGGGCCCGCGGTGCCACCGGTGGTCGCGTTGGTCTGCGTGCCGAACTCGGCGAGGATCGTGAAGATGTCCTCCTCGCGCTCGACCGGGTAGGACACGTAGCGGTCCTGCGCGGCCTTCGAGCCCTTCGCGGCCTTCTTGTTGCCGGCGAGCTTGATGACGCGCTGGCCACCGCGGGTCTCGGTCGTCGCCTCGCCCTTGACGAGCTTGTCGACGGCCTCCTTGCGCAGGGCGCGCGCGGCGTCGCCGAGCGGGTTGGGCAGGTCGTCCTGCTTGTGGGCCTTCGACGGGCCGTCGGCAGGTGGGGCGGATTCTGTCGCCTGGGCGCCCATGGGCGCGAGGCTCACTACCAACGCCGCGCCAGCAAGGGCGGCGAGGGCACGACTGTGTCGTGTGGTCACTGTTCCTCCGGGTGTGATCGCCAGCCAGGGGTCAGGCGTGGCCTTTGCAGAGAAACATGTGCAATCCAATTGCACAATGGTTTGTGGGGTTGTTTTTACCTGCCTTTTACCTTCCACGCACGAGCGGTGTCGGCCACCGCACACCTCCGGACCGGCATCCGGGGCACTCTGACAGGATCGCCCCATGAGCGATCAGCCGACCCCAGCCGCGGAGACGACGAACCCCTACGGCACGGGCGCCCAGGCGGCCCCGCAGAAGCGCATCCGCGTCCCCCACCTCCAGAAGATGAAGGAGACCGGGGAGAAGTGGGCGATGCTCACGGCCTACGACATGTATGCCGCCGAGATCTTCGACGAGGCCGGCATCCCGGTCCTCCTCGTCGGCGACTCCGCCGGCAACAACGTCTACGGCTTCGAGACGACCGTGCCCGTCACCGTCGACCACCTCGTCCCGCTCTGCCGCGCCGTGACGTCGGCCGCGCGGCACGCCATGGTCGTCGCCGACCTGCCCTTCGGCTCCTACCAGGCGAGCCCGCAGCAGGCGCTCGCCACCGCGACCCGCTTCATGAAGGAGGGCATGGCCCACGCGGTGAAGCTCGAGGGCGGCAAGCCGATGGTCCCCGAGGTCGAGCTGCTCGTCCGCGCGGGCATCCCGGTCATGGGCCACATCGGCTTCACCCCACAGAGCGAGCACGTCCTCGGCGGCTACCGCGTCCAGGGCCGCGGTGACGGCGCCGACCGGCTCCTCGAGGACGCGCTCGCCCTCGAGGAGGCCGGCTGCTTCTCGGTCGTCATGGAGATGGTCCCTGCGCCCGTCGCCGCCAAGGTCACCGAGGCGCTGCGCATCCCGACGATCGGCATCGGCGCGGGCCCGCACTGCGACGCCCAGGTCCTCGTCTGGCAGGACATGGCCGGACTCCGTGGCGGCCGCGCCCCGCGCTTCGTCAAGAAGTACCTCGACATGCGCACCGACCTCGGCAACGCCGCCCGCAGCTATGCCGCGGAGGTCGCCTCAGGCGCCTTCCCGGCCTCGGAGCACTCCTTCGAGCAGTAGGCCGTTTCGCTCTCTCGCAACTGATTGCCCGTTCCAGCGAGGTGCACGTCGCGCGCCGGAACGGGCAATCAGATGCGGTGGGTATGCCGGGTGCGCACCCGGCATACCGCCTTTCGTGCTCGTCGCTGCGCCGGAGCGTCAGTCCTCGAGGTCGTCCTCACCCTCCCAGGCGCGGTCCTCGGCGTCCCACTTCTCGGTGTTCTGCTGGGCGGAGGCGATGGCGTTGCTCGCCTCGGCCTCGGTCTCGTAGGGACCCATGACGTCGTCGTTGCGACTGCGGTTCTCGTCGGTCTCGACCTGCTTGGTCTGGATGTTGTACCAGTACGCCATGTCGTCCTCCTCGGTGTCGCGGTCGGCGCTCTGCCTAGACTCCACCGTATGCCGCTGACGTACGGAAGTGTCGCTCCGGGAGAGGTCTCCGCGCGGCGGCCCGTCCCCGCCTCGATCGAGCGCCCCGAGTACGTCGACAAGGCGACGCCGGACAAGAACCTCTCCCCGGAGGTCAAGGACGACGAGACGATCGAGCTCATGAGGGTCGCGGGCCGGCTGGCCGCGCAGGCGATGGAGGCCGCTGCCGCGGTCATCGCCCCCGGCGTGACGACCGACGAGATCGACCGCGTCGGCCACGAGTTCCTCCTCGACCACGGCGCCTACCCCTCGACGCTGGGCTACCGCGGCTTCCCGAAGTCGCTGTGCACGTCGGTCAACGAGGTCGTCTGCCACGGCATCCCGGACTCGCGCCCGCTCGAGGACGGCGACATCGTCAACATCGACATCACCGCCTACATCGGCGGGGTCCACGGGGACACCGACGCGACCTACCTCTGCGGCGACGTCGACGAGGAGTCGCGGCTGCTCGTCGAGCGGACCCGCGAGGCGATGATGCGCGGCATCAAGGCCGCCGTGCCGGGCCGCCAGGTCAACGTCATCGGTCGGGTCATCGAGAGCTATGCCAAGCGGTTCGGCTACGGCGTCGTGCGCGACTTCACCGGCCACGGCATCGGGCGCTCGTTCCACTCCGGTCTCATCATCCCGCACTACGACGCGGCGCCGTCCTACGACACCGTCATCGAACCGGGCATGACCTTCACCATCGAGCCGATGCTCAACCTCGGCACGGAGGCGTGGGACATGTGGGACGACGAGTGGACCGTCGTCACCCGCGACCGCCGCCGCTCGGCCCAGTTCGAGCACACGATCCTCATCACCGACCACGGCAACGAGATCCTCACCCTCCCATGACCGCCCCACCTCGGACGAAGGAGTCCCCATGAGCACAAAGACCGGTCTGCCGCTGGGCATCGACGTGGGCGGGAGCGGCATCAAGGGCGCCCCGGTCGACCTGTCCAAGGGCGCGTTCGCGGCCAAGCGCAAGCGCATCGACACCCCCGAGCGGTCCACCCCGGAGGCCGTCGCCGACGTCATCGACCAGATCGTCGACCACTTCGACGACGTCCGGGGCGACTCCCCCATCGGGATCACCGTCCCGGGCGTCGTCACCCACGGCGTCGTCCGGTCCGCGGCCAACATCGACAAGTCGTGGCTCGACTTCGACGCCGAGCCGATGCTCGAGAAGAAGCTCGGACACGACATCGTCCTCGTCAACGACGCGGACGCGGCCGGCGTCGCCGAGCTCCACTACGGCGCCGCCAAGGGCCAGAAGGGCCTCGTCATCCTCACGACCCTCGGCACCGGGATCGGGACCGCGCTCATCCACAACGGGACGCTCATCCCGAACTCCGAGCTCGGCCACCTCGAGCTCGACGGGTTCGACGCCGAGAAGCGCGCCGCCTCGTCGATCAAGGACGTCGAGGGGCTCAGCTACCCCGAGTGGGCCAAGCGGCTCCAGCGCTACTACAGCCACCTCGAGAACCTGCTCTGGCCGGACCTCATCGTCGTCGGCGGCGGCGTCTCGAAGGACCACGAGGAGTTCCTGCCGTTGCTCGACCTGCGCACGAAGATCGTGCCCGCGGTGCTCGAGAACAAGGCCGGAATCATCGGCGCCGCCCACCTCGCGCAGGAGTACCACGACTCGCACTGACGGGTGGATCGGTCCTGACCGTCGCGGTTCGCGAACCGTGACGTGGCTCCCGAGCCTGTCCGAACCGGCTCGCGAGCAGCTCCGTGGTTCGCGAACCGTCCTGCGGCAGGTCAGCGCTGGCGCGCCAGGACCATCGCCTTCTTGGGGACGTTCTTGTCGACGGCGTACTTCGCCTTCTTGCCGGGCGTGAGCTGCTCGGCGTAGCCCATCTTGGTCAGGCGCATGAGGACCACCGGACACGCCTTGCAACGAGGCTTGTCCTTGCAGCACTTCTTCTTCGCGGCGACCTTGGGCACCCGGCGAGAGTAGGTGAGCCTTACCTAACTCGCCAAACCTGGTCCACGACCCGGGCGCGCCTCCGGGTCGACAGGAGAGAACACGCCGTCGGCCGCCGGGCCCGAGCGGCGCGTCGTATCCTCTCGACCGGGGTGCGGGCTCAGGCCGGGGAGAGCTCGACCGCGCCCCGGGCGGCGAGGTCGCGGACCTCGGTGTCGGTCCCGCCGAGCGAGTCCGCCTGCTTGAGGTAGAGCTCACGCCCCTCGCCGCTCAGCAGCGCGTCGTGGATCGGCACCGCCACCGGCGGGTTGAGCCTCCGCAGGAACCCGGCCATGTCACGGCTCGCCTGCCAGGGGGCGTTGAGGGGGAACGCGACGACGTCGACCTCCCCCGGGTCGCCGTCGAGGCTGTCGCCGGGGTGGTAGAGGCTCGCCTCGCCGAGCGCACGCAGGACGACGCCGACGTTGGGGATCCGCGGAATGTCGTCGTGGATGAGCGCGTGGGTCTCGCCGACGGGCAGGACCGACACCGACCCGACCTTCGTCGGCTCGGTGCGGACCTCGGCGTCGAGGCCCAGGCCCGAGAGCACCTCGACACTGCCGGGGTCGGCGAGCAGGCGAGCCCTCGGGTTGTGCGTCATGAGGATCGGCAGCCGGCGCTGGTCGAGGTGGTCCGCGTGCTGGTGGGTGACGACGACGGCGGAGAGGTCGCGCAGCCCCTCGAAACCCGGCGTCCACCCACCCGGGTCGATGAGGATCCGCTCCCCGGCGATCTCGACGAGGAGGCACGCGTGCCCGAGGTGCGTGAGTCTCATGCCTTCACCGTATGCCGGTGGCGCGGCGGGAGTGGGGCGGACGAGTCAGTCATAAGCCGGGTTCTGTCACGTGGCCGGTTGCCCGGGTCACGCTGACGGTCATCCATCTCGGACCACTGTTGCCAGGGGCCTCCAGCGCTCTACCCGTGTGCTCGGGCGGGCCGCCCTCGAACGCACACTGTCTGAGCTTGCTCCGGGTGGGGTTTACCTAGCCGGCTCCGTCACCGGAGTCGCTGGTGGTCTCTTACACCACCGTTTCACCCTTGCCGCCCGGCCGGAGCCGGGAGGCGGTCTGTTCTCTGTGGCACTGTCCCGCGGGTCGCCCCGGGTGGCTGTTGGCCACCACCCTGCCCTGTGGAGCCCGGACTTTCCTCGATGCGGTTGCCCGCGTCGCGACCGTCGGACTGACTCGTCCGCACGCACAGCATAGGGGCGGGCGGACGGCATACCGAAAAGACGGCGTATGCCGTCCCTCAAGCGACGACGAACCTCACCTGACCCGTCGCGACGTCGGCCGACTCGAGCCGCACGTCGACGGTCGCTCCGAGCTCGGCCTCGCCGGTGGCCCGGGCGACGACGGGGACGTCGAGGAGCTGGACCTCGAGGCCCTTCTCGTCGCGGTCGACGACGACGGCCGAGAAGCTCTCGCCGACCCTCGGGTGGAGGACGGCGGCCTCGACGGCGTCCGCGCACATGCGCTCGGCCGCGCCCGCTCGCCGGTCGGACTCCTTCATCGTCGCGGGCAGCGTGGGCAGTGCCTCGCGCACCCACGCCGGCACCTCGGCCCCACTGCTGATGGCCTCGCAGATGACGAGACCGAAGCGGTCGACGAGGCGGCGCAGCGGTGCCGTGACGTGCGCGTAGGCGTCGGCGACCGCGGCCTGCTCGACCTGCTCGGGGACGTCGCCGTCGAAGGGCGTGTAGCCGGCACCGCGGAAGAGCGAGGTGGCGTCGTAGATGAGGGCCAGGTGCTTCGGGTTGGTCCGGTCGAGGCTGCGGAGGAAGTCGCCGTAGGACTGCTCGGCGGGCCACGGCGCCCCGAGGGCCTTGGCCTGCCGACGGAAGCGGGCGACGGCGTTGTGCTCGGCCTCGGGCATCGTGCGCAGGATGCCGACGCGTGCGTGCAGCATCATGTCGGCGGCCGCCATGCCGGTGAGGAGCGAGATCTGGGCGTTCCACTCCTCGACGGTGCGCGGGGGCCGGAAGTCGAGCGTGAAGTCGCCGTCCTCGCCGAGGTGGACCTCCTGCTCCGGCATCGGCAGGCTCGCGCCGCCGCGCAGCTGCTCCTGGCGGATTCGCTTCTCCCCGACCTCGCCCAGCAGCACCCACCGCTCGTCGTCGATGCCGGCGTCGACCTGCTCCTGCACCCCGACATAGTCGAACCGCTCGACGGAGCGCACCATCGCGCGGTAGACCTCTGCGCTCGTGCCCTCACCCTCTGCGTCGAGCCGCATGTCCCAGACGAAGGCTGGGCGGACCTCGCCCGGGAGGAGGCTCGCCGCGCCCTCGCTCATGACGGTCGGATGGAGCGGGAGCCGCTTGTCGGGGCAGTAGACGGTCTGCCCCCGGCGACGCGCCTCGGCGTCGATCGCACCACCGGGCGCCACGAAGGCCGGGACGTCGGCGATGGCGTATCGGACGCGGTAGCCGTCACCGTCGCGCTCGAGGTGCATCGCCTGGTCGAGGTCCATCGAGCTCGCCGGGTCCATCGTGAAGAACGGCACCGCCGTCTCGTCGCGCTCGGGCAGGTCGACCGGCGCGGCGGCGACCCTCTCGGCCTCGGCCGTCACCTCCGGCGGGAACTCCTCATCCAGCTCGAGCTCCGCACGGATCGCCGCGAAGCGCGCGAGCAGCGCCTCGCGCACGCTCGCGGAGGTGGTGGCGTCGGTCGGCGGGAGGCTGATCTGGCGCTTGCGCATGCCCGTCAACCTACCCAAGCGCCACCCGCATAGGGTGTCCGCGTGCTCATCCTCCTGCCACCGTCGGAGTCCAAGTCGAACCGGCGCCGGGGCAGGCCGGCCGACCCGTCGACCTGGTCGTTCCCAGAGCTCGCCGAGACCCGAGCCCGCGTCGCCGGACACCTGCGCGACGTGAGCGGCTCCCCCACTGCCACAGCCGATCTCGGCGTCTCACCCGGTCTGGCCGACGAGGTCGCCCGCAACCTCGTCCTCGACTCCGCCCCCGCGACACCCGCCGCCGAGGTCTACACCGGCGTGCTCTACGACGCGCTCGACCTTGCCTCGATGGACCCCGCGGCGCGCCGCCGGGCCAACGCGTGGCTCGTCGTCGTCTCGGCCCTCCACGGCGCCGTGCGACCCAAGGACCGGATCACGGCATACCGGCTGTCGATGGACGTCAACCTGCCCGGTCTCGGACCGGTGGCCTCCGCCTGGCGACCGGTCCTCGACGACGTGCTCGCGCCCGCCGCCGGACGCGAGGTCGTCGTCGACTGCCGAAGCTCGACGTATGCCGTCGCCTGGACTCCCACGGGCGAGGTCGCCGAGCGCTGGGTGCAGGTCCGCGTGCCGGGCGCGAGCCACATGGCGAAGCACACGCGTGGCCTCGTCGCCCGGCACCTCTGCGTGACCGGTCAGCGGGCGCGCACGCCCCAGAGGCTGGCGGAGGTCGTCGGCGAGGCGTTCGACGTCGCACTCGCCCCGCCGGCCCGACGCGGCCGCCCCTGGGTGCTCGACGTCACCGCTCGCTAGGTCGTCCCGCCGGAGGCGACCGGGGTCCAGCGCCGGCCGGGACCACGCCGGAGCAGCCAGGCCCCGCAGCGGGCGAAGGCATCGAGCTCGTTGACGAGCAGGCGCACCACCGCCTGCGCCTCGGCGTCCTCGGAGTGCCGCTCCGACGACGGCACAGCGAACCGCAGGTGGACCTGCGGCCGGGGGCGGGCGGAGGCGGGGTCGGCGACGTCGAGCAGCCGGTCCTCGACGACGTGCGTCTTGGCGAGGATCGCCTCCGCGGCGGGCAGGACGTCCTGCGGCGGCACCCCGGGCCGCACGTCGACGATGTCGACCGTGACGCGGTAGGACGGCATCAGCCCGGGAGCGCTCCGGCCAGTGCCGCCTCGACGTCCTCGACGAGGTCGAGCACCGACTCGAGTCCCACCGAGATGCGGATCGTGCCGTCGGTGATGCCGACCGCCGCCCGAGCCTCCTCGGTGAGCCGCCGGTGGGTCGTCGTCGCCGGGTGGGTGACGAGCGACTTGGCGTCGCCGAGGTTGTTGGAGATGTCGACGAGCTGGAGGGCGTTCATGACCCGGAAGGCGACGTCCTTGCCGCCCTCGACCTCGAAGGTGACGACGGTGCCTCCCCCGGTCATCTGGCGCTTGGCGAGCTCGTGCTGCGGGTGGCTCTCGAGGAACGGGTGGACGACCCGGACGACACCGTGGCGACCCTCGAGGTGGCGAGCGAGTGTGAGCGCGTTGTCGGCCATCTGCCGCACGCGCAGCGCCATGGTCTCGAGGCCCTTGACGAGCACCCACGCGTTGAAGGGTGACATCGCCGGGCCGGTGTGGCGCATGAGGTTCTTCACCGGGCCGTCGACGAACTCCGACGGGCCGAGGACCGCGCCGCCGAGGACGCGTCCCTGTCCGTCGATGTGCTTGGTGGCGGAGTAGACGACGACGTCGGCGCCGTGCTCGAGCGGCCGCGAGAAGACGGGTGTGCCGAAGACGTTGTCGACGACGACCTTGGCCCCGGCTGCGTGGGCGAGACGAGAGACCGCCTCGATGTCGACGAGCTCCTGCATCGGGTTGCTCGGCGTCTCGAAGAAGACGGCTGCCGTCGGCTCGGAGAGCGCCGCCTCCCACTGAGCCAAGTCGGGACCGTCGACGAAGACCGCCTCGACGCCGAACCTCGGGAGGATCTCGTCGATGATGACGAAGCACGAGCCGAAGAGGGCACGCGATGCCACGATCCGGTCGCCCTGACCGCACAGCGCGGCCAGCGCCACCCACACGGCCGACATCCCCGAGGACGTCGCGAAGCACGCCTCTGCCCCCTCGAGCCGGCGCAGCCGCTCCTCGAACATCGAGACCGTGGGGTTGCCGTAGCGGCTGTAGATGAACTTGTCGATCTCGTCCTTGAAGGCTGCCTCGGCCTGTTCGGCGGACTCGTAGACGAACCCCGAGGTGAGGAACATCGCCTCGCTCGTCTCGTCGAAACCGCTGCGGGACAGCCCTCCCCGCACCGCGAGGGTCTCGGGACGGAAGGAGCGCCCGGCCTCGTCGCTCACCTCAGCCCTGCTTCCACGGGAGGCCGGCGACCTTCCACCCGGACACCGTCCGGTGTCCTTCGGCGTCGTGCGGTCCCTCGAACCCCTCGAGGACGTTGTATGCCGGCCCCAGACCCGCGGCCGTCGCCGCCTCCGCGGCCGCGATCGACCGGACGCCGGAGCGGCACACGAAGTAGATCCGGACGCCCTCGCCCACACCGGCCGCGCGGAGGTCGTCGACGAACGCCTCGTTGACGCTGCCGTCGGGGTAGCGCTGCCACTCGACGAGGACCGGGAGGCTCCCGTCCGCGAGCAGCGGCACCCCGACGTAGGACCACTCGGCCCGGGTGCGCACGTCGACGAGGACGGCGTCCTCGGAGGCGGTCACCGCGGCATACGCCTCGGTGGGGGTGACGTCACCGGCATAGGTCATGCGCGTCAGCCTAGGCTCGCGCGGTCCCACGGACGCGGGTCGTTCAGAGACCGGACTCCGGGGTGCGCACCAGGATCCGGCGGCACTCCTCGCAGCGCAGCACCTCGTCCTCGGGAGCCTCCTTGATGGTCCGCAGCTCGACGGGGTTGAGCTCGAGCTGGCACCCGCCGCAGCGACGCTGGCGCAGGGCCGCGGCGCCGGTGCCGCTCGTGGCGCGGATCTTCTCGTAGAGCGCGACGAGGTCGTCGCCGACCTCGGCGACGACGGTGTCGCGCGGAGCGGCGACGGTGCTCTCCTCTGCCCCGAGCTCGGCGAGGCGCTCGTCGCGCGCCGCCTCGAGGGTCGTCAGCCGCTCGGTGAGCTCGGCGCGGCCGCGCTCGAGCTCGGCCACGTCGGACTCGATGGCCTCGGCCCGCTCCATGACCTCGAGCTCGACCTCCTCGAGCTCGCCCTGGCGGCGGGCGAGGGACTCGAGCTCGTGCTGGAGCGCCGTAAGGTCCTTGGCGGTGCCGACGCCGGAGTCCAACCGCTGCTGGTCACGCGTCGCACGGTCGCGGACCTGCTGCACGTCGGCCTCGGCCTTGCGGATCTCGCGCTGGACGTCACCGAGCTCGGTGCGCGACCGGACGAGCTGGTCGTCGAGCAGGCGCGCCTTGCCCTCGAGGTCGGCGATCTCGGCCAGCTGCGGGATGGTGCGGCGCGCGTGGTCGATCTGGGACAGGCGCGTGTCGAGGGCCTGGAGGTCGAGCAGCCTGGACTGGCGGGTCGGATCGGCCTTCACGCGTTACCTCCGAGGTTCTCCGCCCCGACCGTGAAGGTCCACGGGTCGGTGCGCACTGTGCTGATGTCGATGTCCAGCCTAAGGGCAGCCCCGAGCGCGTCCCGCAGCGTCGTCAGCCAGACGGCCTCGCTCGACCAGTGGCCGGCGTCGACGAGGTAGGGCGCTCCCCCGCGCGCCTCCTCGCGAGCCTCGAGCGCCGGGTGGTGGCGCAGGTCGGCGGTGACGTAGACGTCGGCGCCGCTCGCGCGGACCGCGTCGAGCTGGTCGTCGCCGGCGCCTCCGAGGACCGCCACCGTCTCGACCGGCGCGTCGGCCGGGCCCGCGACCCGCAGCCCGCCGGCGGCGGGTGGGAGGACGGCATA
>NZ_AVPI01000004.1 GCF_000768675.1 Knoellia flava TL1
GGCGGTGGCGAAGGCGCCGAGCGTCGTCGGCGAGGCGAGGCGCCCGACGCGGCCGAGCGGCTGGTCCTCGACCACCGCGAGGGGCCGGGTGTCCTGCAGTCCCGCCGCGGCGGCGAGGGCCTCGGCGACCCCGGCGGCCGCGACGTCGGCGTTGGTGTGCGCGACGTAGAGGGCGATGTCGCCGACGACGAGGCCGGTGACGCTCGCCCCCTTGGCGCTCGTCGTCGCGACCGAGTGGACACCGCGCAGGAGGAGCGGGTGGTGTGTGACGAGGAGGTCGGCGTGGAGCTCGCGAGCCTCGTCGATGACCGCGAGCGTCGGGTCGACGGCGAGGAGGGCACGCTCCACCGGCTGCTCCGGGTCGCCGGTCACGAGGCCGACCTGATCCCAGGACTGGGCGGTGGCGGGCGGGTAGAGGCGGTCGAGGACGTCGACGACGTCCCGGAGGGTGGCGGTCACGTGGGCCCGGCCGGCCTCGAACCGACGACACCCGCGGTGTAAACGCGGTGCTCTACCAACTGAGCTACAGGCCCCGACACGGCGCCCGGCCGTGTGCGGTCGCCCATTGTGTCAGGAGTCGGGACCGGGCCCGGCCCGGCCCCGCGACTCGGTCAGGCTCGGGCGAGCGCGTCGTGGTAGCCGCTGAAGTCCCGACGCTCGCCGATAGCGGTGACGAGCGACCAGCGGATGACCCCGTCGGGCCCGATGAGGAAGGTGCCGCGGCGGGCGACGCCCGCCTTCTCGTCGAAGACGCCGTAGGCGCGGGCGACCTCGCCGTGCGGCCAGAAGTCGGAGAGCAGCGGGAAGAAGTAGGCGTCGCGGTCGGCGTAGGCCCGCAGCGAGAACATCGCGTCGCACGAGACGGTGAGGACCTGGACGTCCTCGGTGACGAAGGCGCCGAGGTTGTCACGGATCTCGGTGAGCTCGCCGGTGCAGATGCCCGAGAAGGCCCACGGGAAGAAGACGAGGAGGACGTGGCGGTCACCGAGGTGGTCGGCCAGCGAGACGTCCTGGCCGTTCTGGTCACGCAGCGTGAACATCGGGGCCTGCTCCCCCACGGGAAGGCCGGTCAGCACGTCGTCCATGACGAGCAGTCTGCCGCAGGAGGGGTCAGCGGCGTCCCTTGGGGGCGACGAGCTTGGTCGCCCGCCAGTCCGGTGACGCGTGGAAGGCGCCGGCGGTGTGGAGGCCAGCGGTGCCGGCCGCCTCGTCGATCTCGGACGGGTCGACCGCGCCGTTCTCGCGGTTCTTGGGGGTGAGCGCGACGACGAAGCCGCCCTCCTGGAGCACCCCGACGAGGTCGACGAGTGCGTCGGTGAGGTCGCCGTCGCCGGCCCGCCACCAGAGGAGGACTGCGTCGGTCTCGCCCGTGTAGTCGTCGTCCTCGAGGTCGGAACCGATGACGTCCTCGACGGCAAACCGGAAGTCGTCGTCGACGTCCTCGTCCCAGCCGAGCTCCTGCACGATCTGCTCGGCGACGAAGCCGAGGCGTCCGACGGTGCCCGAGCCGTCGGACCCGGGTTCGGCGGCAGGTGCTGCGGGGGTGTTCACGGTCGGCTACCTCTCCTCGTGTGGTGGTGGGGGCTCTAGTTGACTAGGAACCTCGGGCGTCGTGCAAGCGCTTCCCGAGATTTGCCGTGCGGCGCGCGACCTCGCTGCCTCGTCGCGCAGCAGGCCCGCCGCGGTGCCCGCCTCCAGGTGCTGGACCTGCACGGACACGGGTCCGGGCGTCGACACGAGGGTCACGGTCGCGAGGTCGAGGCGCCGGTCGAGAGGGCCCTGCGAGAGGGTGAGCGACTGGACGCGGGCGTGCGGCATGACCGAGACGCGCCGCCACAGCCGGCCGGTGCGGACCATGAGCGAGTGCGCGGACACGGCAAACCCGTTGCGGCGCCAGCCCAGCGGGTCGAGGGACCGGGCTCGCTCCGAGACCGTCGTCCAGCCGGGCTCGCCGCCCTCACCGAGCGCCGCCTGACGCAGGTCGTCGGCCGAGATGACGGGGTCGAGCAGCGCGAGCACCTCGAGCGCCTGGTCGAGCGTCCCCACGGGCAGGACGGTCGTGTCGTCACCACCGGCCTCGCCCGTCGGGTCGTGGCCGATGCCCGCGACGTTGACGTTGACGCGCCACCACCCGAACGGGCGCCACCACAGCGGCTGCACCATGGCGACGGCCTGGATGCGGTGCAGGGGGATCGTCGTCGTGCGCTTGTCGGTGAGCCCGTGCTGGACCCGGGCGGCCGTGCCCGTGTCGCCGAGGCGGAAGTTGCCGTGCTTGAGCAGCTCACCCACGCGGTTGACCACGATGCCGAACGCCAAGGGTCCGATGGCCGGCAGCGCGATCGCGGCACCCGTGAGGACCTCGAGCGACGACCCGTATGCCGCGAGCGCGAGGCTCGCTGCGACGAGCGCCACCGCGCCCAGGAAGATCGTGCCGCCGTGGAGGATCGTCGCGACGAAGAGCCGCGAGTTCGGGACGCGCAGCACCTCTCGACCCTCGTCGGGGTCGAGCAGGCCGGTCGACGGGACGGTCGCCGGTCGGCCGGTGGCGGGGTCGATGGCCGAGGGGACCGAGGCGGTGGCGGGGGTGCCGCTCGGCGTGGCGCCGCTCGGGTCGGTGCCGTCGACGCGCACCGCGGGGCGCACCTCGTCCCGGCGGCCCGCGAGCGCGATGAGCTCGCGGCGCACCTCGTCGGCGCGGCGGGCGCCGAGGAAGGCGAGCTTGAGGTGCGAGTCGCCGCCGCCCGCGGACTGGACGATGACCTGCGACAGGCCGGTGAGCTGGGCGAGCAACGGTCGGCTGATCTCGATGGCCTGGACCCGCTCCAGCGGCACCTGCCGGTGCTCACGGAAGAGCCACCCCTTGCGCAGCTCGATCTGCCCGGCGGCCACCCGGAACTTCGCGAAGCGCCACGAGAGCCAGCCGACGAGACCGACGACGAGGAGCGCGAGCAGCAGGACGCCACTCGTCGCGAGCGGGTGGTCGAGCAGGAACCCGAGGCCGTCGCGGATGCCGCCCTCCGAGGGGTCCTCGGGCTCGCCGCCACCCATGCCGCGTAAGAGGTCGTCGACGAACTGCGTCGCGGCATAACCGATGACGGCGATGCCGACGACGCCCCCGCGGACGAGCGGCGAGAGCGGGTGGAGGTGCTGCCACTCGTTGAGCGGGGTATTCGACCCCGGACGCGACTCCGGCACGACCTGACGGGGCAGCCCAGGGTTGGCCGCCGGCATACGCGGGTCCGGCGCCGGCATTCGCGGGTCCGACACCGGCATACGCGGATCCTGTTCGGTCACAGGCCTGCTCGCTGCGCCTCGCCACGGGCCGCGAGACGACCACGGAGCGCCTCGGCCTCCTCCAGCGGAAGGCCCGGAAGGGTTCCGCCACTCTCGGGCGATGCGGTGTGGAACTCGCACGACGCGATCCCCCGGGAGCGCATGAGCGGCCCGGACTGGACGTCGATGTACTGGAGCCGGCCGTAGGGGATGCTCACGAGCGACCGGAAGACGCGGCCCTTGCGGATGACGATCTCGTCGGGGAGCTCGATCCACGAGATCGCCGACACCTGGCGGCCGATGAGCCAGACCCCCCACGCGAGGAGGGCGGCGACCACGACGGCGCCGATCCAGAACCACGGCCACAGGAGCACGGCCAGGACCACGAAGGCGAGGACGAACGGCACGAGCCACACCGACAGGGTGATGAGCCGGACGGTGCGCAGCGCGGGGCTCACGGGGCGCCACGGCAGCTCGTCCCCGCGGAGGGTCACGGCGTCCGGGTCGAGCGCGGAGGTCATGGCCACAGCCTGCCAGCCGACCCGCGTGTGACGACGGCCACTCCCGAGTGACAGGATGGTCGGGACGACCTCTTGGTCGAATCCGCAAGCAGAAGGGACATCGTCGTGACGTTTCGCGAGGAAGCCGGCCCGATCCTCAATGGCCTCCCGAGCAGCCTCACCGACATCGACCCCGAGGAGACCTCGGAGTGGTTGGACTCGCTGGACCAGGTGATCGACGAGGGTGGCCGGCAACGGGCGCGCTACCTCATGCTGCGCCTCCTCGAGCGCGCCCGCGAGAACCAGATCGGGGTCCCGTCACTCACCGCGACCGACTACGTCAACACCATCGACCAGGAGCAGGAGCCCTGGTTCCCCGGTGACGAGGAGGTCGAGCGCCAGTACCGCCGCTGGATCCGCTGGAACGCCGCGGTCATGGTGCACCGCGCCCAGCGCCCGGGCGTCGGAGTCGGCGGCCACATCTCGACCTACGCGTCGGCCGCGACCCTCTACGAGGTCGGCTTCAACCACTTCTGGCGGGGCCAGGACCACCCCGGCGGCGGCGACCAGATCTTCTTCCAGGGCCACGCCTCCCCCGGTATGTACGCCCGCAGCTTCCTCGAGGGCCACCTCGGCGAGACCGACCTCGACGGCTTCCGCCAGGAGAAGAGCCACCTCGTCGACGGCCGCATCCGGGCCCTGTCGTCCTACCCGCACCCGCGGATGATGCCGGACTACTGGCAGTTCCCGACGGTGTCGATGGGCATCGGCCCGATGAACGCGATCTACCAGGCGCAGTTCAACAAGTACCTCCACGGCCGTGGCATCAAGGACACGAGCGACCAGCGCGTCTGGGCCTTCCTCGGCGATGGCGAGATGGACGAGCCGGAGGCGCGCGGTCTCCTGCAGCTCGCGGCATACGAGGAGCTCGACAACCTCACGTTCGTCGTCAACTGCAACCTGCAGCGGCTGGACGGCCCGGTCCGCGGCAACGGCAAGATCATCCAGGAGCTCGAGGCGTTCTTCCGGGGCGCCGGCTGGAACGTCGTCAAGGTCATCTGGGGCCGCGGCTGGGACCCGCTGCTCGCTGCCGACCGCGACCACGCGCTGCGGCACATCATGAACACGACGACCGACGGCGACTACCAGACGTTCCGCGCCAACGACGGCGCCTACGTCCGCGAGCACTTCTTCGGCCGCGACCCGCGCACCCGCAAGATGGTCGAAGGCCTCACCGACGACCAGATCTGGCACGACCTCCAGCGCGGTGGCCACGACTACCGCAAGGTCTACGCCGGCTACCAGGCCGCGGTCCACCACACCGGGCAGCCGACGGTCATCCTCGCCCACACCATCAAGGGCTACTCGCTCGGCAAGGGCTTCGCCGGCCGCAACGCGACGCACCAGATGAAGAAGATGACGGTCGACGACCTCAAGGGCTACCGCGACGTCCTGCGCCTGCCGATCACGGACGCGCAGATCGAGGAGAACCCCTACCAGCCGCCGTACTTCCACCCCGGCGAGAACGACCCGACGCTGCAGTACATGCTCGAGCGTCGTCGCGCGCTGGGCGGACCGATCCCCGAGCGCCGCAGCAAGTACACCCAGATCTCGCTCCCGGGCGACGACGCCTACAAGCAGGTCAAGAAGGGCTCGGGCAAGCAGACCATCGCGACGACGATGGCGTTCGTCCGGCTGCTCAAGGACCTCATGCGCGACAAGGAGTTCGGCAAGCGCATCGTGCCGATCATCCCCGACGAGGCCCGCACGTTCGGCATGGACAGCTTCTTCCCGACGCTGAAGATCTACAACCCGCACGGGCAGAACTACACCCCGGTCGACCACGACCTCATGCTCAGCTACCGCGAGTCCGAGCAGGGCCAGATCCTCCACCTCGGCATCAACGAGGCCGGGTCGGTCGCCGCCTTCACCGCCGCCGCGACGAGCTACTCGACGCACGGCGAGCCGATGATCCCGATCTACATCTTCTACTCGATGTTCGGGTTCCAGCGCACCGGCGACTCCATCTGGGCGGCCGCAGACCAGATGGCCCGCGGCTTCCTCATCGGTGCGACCGCGGGTCGCACGACGCTCACCGGTGAGGGCACGCAGCACGCCGACGGTCACTCGCCGCTGCTCGCCTCGACCAACCCCGCCGTCGTCGCCTACGACCCGGCCTACGGCTACGAGATCGGGCACATCATGCGCGACGGTCTCGAGCGGATGTACGGCGAGAGCCCCGAGGACCTCATCTACTACCTCACCGTCTACAACGAGCCGATCGTCCAGCCGGCCGAGCCCGAGGGCGTCGACACCGAGGGCATCCTGCGCGGCATGTACCTCCTCGAGAAGGCCGACACGTCGAGCTGGACCCACACCCCGGCGCGCGCGCAGCTGCTCGCGTCCGGCGTGGGCGTGCCGTGGGCGCTCGAGGCGCAGCGGCTCCTCGCCGACCACTGGGGCGTCGCGGCCGACGTCTGGTCGGTGACGTCCTGGGGAGAGCTCCGCCGCGACGGCCTGTCGTGCGACGAGGAGGCCTTCCTCCACCCGGAGAACGAGGCCCGCGTCCCCTACGTCGCGCAGAAGCTCAAGAACGTCGAGGGCCCGGTGCTCGCGACCTCCGACTACATGCGCGCCGTCCCCGACCAGATCGCCCAGTGGGTCCCCGGCGAGTTCCACTCGCTCGGCACCGACGGATTCGGCTTCGCCGACACCCGTCCGGCCGCGCGTCGGTTCTTCCACGTCGACGGCCCCTCGCTCGCGGTCCGCACCCTCCAGGTGCTCGCCGCGCGTGGAGAGGTCCCGGCCGACGTCCCCGGCAAGGCCGCCGAGAAGTACCAGCTCCTCGACGTTCGCGCCGGCACGAGCGGCAACGAGGGCGGCGACGCCTGACCCTCGCCCCACGGTCGCCTGCGCCCGTCACCCTCCGTGGTGGCGGGCGCAGCCGCTTCTCGTATGCCGTGCCACGCCTTCCGTGCGCCCGTCACCGGCGAGCGAGCCACAGGTGGGAGAGCGAGCCACGCCTGGCTGCGTCGCTCACCACGATGTGGCTCGCTCGGGCTGCCTGACCCAAGCAGGGCGGGTATGCCGTCCGCTCGCCTCTCAGAGCCAGCCGCGGTCGCGGGCGTGGACGGCCGCCTCGCCTCGGGTCGACGTGCCCGTCTTGGCCATCGCCGAGGAGAGGTGGTTGCGAACCGTCCCCTCCGAGAGGTGGACGGCGCGCGCCACGACGGCGATGGGCGCACCACCGAGCGTCGCCCGCAGGACGTCCTGCTCGCGCGGCGTGAGCGGGTTCGCGCCCTCGATGAGCGACTCGGCCGCCAGTGCGCCGTCGACGACCCGCTCCCCCGCGTGCACCCGCCGCACGGCGGCAGCGAGCTCGGAGGCGGGGGTGTCCTTCACGACGAAGCCGGCCGCACCCGCCTCGAGCGCCCGGCGGACGAACCCGGGGCGTCCGAACGTCGTCACGACGAGGGCCCGCGTCGGCAGGCCCGAGGCAGCGATGGCCCGGCACACCTCGATGCCGTCGAGGCCGGGCATCTCCACGTCGACGAGCGCGACGTCGACCTCGTGCTCGGGCAGCAGGGCGAGCACCTCGTCCCCACGCCCCGCCTCGGCGACGACGGTGAGGTCCGGCTCGAGGTCGAGCAGCGTGACGATCGCACCACGCACCAGCGCCTGGTCGTCGGCGACGAGGACCCGGATGACCGGTCCGACGTCGCTCACAGGGTCACCTCGAGCCTCGTGCCCGGGGCCGCGTCGGCCACTCGCAGCACTCCCCCCGCGGCGTCGACACGTTCGCGCACGCCGCGCAGCCCGTTGCCCTCGCGCAGCCCCGAAGGTCCCCGTCCGTCGTCCTCGACGGTGAGGGACGACGGGCCCAGGGCCACGCGGCATACGGAGGCTCCGCTGTGGCGCACGACGTTGGTGACCGCCTCGCGCAGCACCCAGGCGAGGACGACACGGTGGCGCGGGTCGACGACGGTGAGGTCCTCGGGCAGCTGCGCCGTGATCCCGGCGGCGGCGAGGACCCGTGCGGCAGAGGCGATCTCGTCGTCCAGCCGGGCGGAACGGATGCCGCCCACGGCGGCACGCACCTCGGCGAGCGCCTGCCGGCTCAGGGCGGCGACCTCGGCGATCTCGCGCCGCGCGCGCTCCGGGTCGGCGGCCACGAGCCGCTCGGCGACGTCGGCCTTGAGGCTCATCGCCGTGAGGGTGTGCCCGACGACGTCGTGGACGTCGCGCGCGAGCCGGTCTCGTTCCGCCGACACGGTGAGCTCGGCGGCGAGCTCGTCGTGCAGGATGCTGCGCCGCTCGATGGTCCGCACCACGGCGGTGACGACGGCGACGAGGATGACGATGCCGGGGAGGTACCACGTGTCCGCCAGCTCGCTCGAGACCGAGGTGAGCCACAGCGTGAGCCCGACGACGACGACGGTGAGGCCCACGGCCGCCCACATCGGCAGGACGAACATCGCGAGCGCGACGAGGTAGGGCCCGCCGCCCACCGACGCCGAACCCACGAGCGCGTGGATCACGACGCAGATCGCGACGAGCACGCCGAGGTGGGCGAGTCCGCCACGGACCACCTCGCGCTCGGAGCGGGCACGGCCCATCGCCTGAAAGCCGTGCAGGTAGACGACCGCGAAGAGGACGAAGAGGGCGACCCCCGCGACCACCCGTGGGCGGCTCGCGCCGCTGTCGACCACGCCGGCGACGGGGAAGGCGAGGAAGACGAGCCAGACCCCGCCCATGACCCATCCCCAGCGCTGCCAGGGATGGGCCACGGGCGGGTTCGCCGCCGAGCCGGGGCCGGTCACTGCCGTCCGCGGCTGCGTCGCACGAGCCAGGTCGCGAGCACCGCGAGAATCGTCGTCCACGCCGCCACGTTAGCCACCGACATCCACAGCGCCTCGGAGGCGAGGTTCCCGTCGGCATCGATGACCGAGCCCTCGGTGAGCGGGTAGCGGGCGAGCGACACGTAGCCGTAGAGGGGGGTGAACCGGGCGACGTCGAGCAGCACCCCGCTCAGCGGGAAGAAGATGTTGCCGAGGAAGCCCAGGACGACGAGCGAGCCGGACGCCGCCGAGACCGCCGCCTCCGACCGGAACGCCAGCCCGAAGACGAGCCCGTAGAGGGCGAAGAGCAGGGCCCCGACGACGAGGATGACCGCGCTGCCCAGCCACGCGCCGGGCGTGCCCTCGGCACCGGTGAGGAGCCCGAGGACGTAGACGACGAGGATCGGCAGGGCCGCGACGGCCAGCGCGACGAGCGCCTTGGTGGCGACGTAGGTGCTGTCGCGCAGCGGCGTGAGCCCGAGCTGGCGGCCCCACCCCTGCATCCGCTCGACCGCGGCCGAGCCGCCGATGCCGACGGTCGCGGTCACCGCGCCGTAGGCGGCCATCGAGATCATCACGTAGAGGGCGACGTTGCCGTTGCCCGCGCGCTCCTGCGAGTAGCCCGCGCTCGCGCCGAAGAGGAGGTACATGAAGCCGGGGAGCCCGACGACGAAGAACATCGCCACGACGTTGCGCAGCGTCCGCCGCAGCTCGATCCGTGCGTATGCCGTCCGCTCGCCTCGCGTGGTCGTCATGGCGCTCATGCCGCTGCTCCTTCGGTGGCGGGGGTCGTGGACCCGGTCGACGGGGTCGACCCGGTGAGGGTGAGGAAGGCCGACTCCAGCGAGCCGGTGGTGATCTCGACGTCCCTGGCGTCGAGCGTGGTGAGGAGGATGCGTGCGACGGCGTCGGAGTCCGCCGTCGTCACGGTGAGCCGGTCGCCGTCGACGCGCACGTCGTGCACGACGGCGAGGGCGCGCAGCTCGGTGGCCGCGGGGCCGACCACCTCGGGGGCGAGCCGCGCGGCGACCGTGCGGCCGAGCGCCGTGGAGCGGATGACGTCCGCGGGCCCGTCGGCGACGACCCGGCCACCCGCGACGAGGACGATCCGGCTGGCGAAGTCGTCGGCCTCCTCGAGGTAGTGCGTGGCGAAGACGACGGTGCGGCCCTGTGCGGCCTCGGCGTGCATCGCGTCCCAGAAGGCGCGGCGGGCGGCGACGTCCATGCCGGCCGTCGGCTCGTCGAGGACGAGCAGCTCGGGGTCGGGCAGGAGGGCGAGCGCGAAGCGGAGACGCTGCTGCTCGCCGCCGGAGCAGAGCGAGACGCGGCGCCCGGCGATCGCCGTCAGGCTCGCGCGGCGCAGGACGTCCTCGACCGGGACGTGGACGGCATACGTGCTCGCGACGAGCTCGACGGTCTCGCGCACCGTGAGGTCGCGAAGGAGCCCGCCGGTCTGGAGGACGGCCGCGATGCGGCCGGCGCGCACGGCCTCGCGCGGCGACCCGCCGAGGACCCTGACCTCGCCGGAGGTGGGTGTCGTGAGACCGAGGAGCAGGTCGAGGGTCGTCGTCTTGCCGGCACCGTTGGGTCCGAGCAGGGCGACGACCTCGCCGGTCGCGATCGTGAGGTCGATCCCCCGGACCGCGCGGACGGTGCCCGCGCGGCCGGGGAACGACTTGGTGATGGCCGTCAGCTCGACGGCCGGGTGCTGTGGTGAGGTCATGCATCAAGGCTCCGCCGCGGACCGGTGTCGGTGACAGTGCCGGACGCCACGACCTCGCCGTGACATCTGTCAGGGGTCAGCGGGCGAGGAACTCCGAGCGGGCAGCGACGCAGATGTCGGGCTGGTCGCAGAAGACGCCGTCGACGCCGGCCTCGAAGTACCTCGTGACCTCGTCACCCATGCGGCCGTGCGTGGCCGGGTCGGTGCCGACGCGGTAGTCGACCGGGAGGAACTGGTTCTCGGCGCGGAAGGTCCACGGCGTGACGTCGAGCCCGACCCGGTGCGCGTCGGTGACGAGCGAGGTCGGCGTGCCGAGGGTGCCGTCGCTGCGGCGCGGGATGACCCGGCTCTTCTCGACGCCGAGACCGTCGACGTCCTTGACGAGCTGCTTGAGGCTCGCCGGTGCGATGAGGTCGGTGTAGGTGCGCGGGTCACCCTGGGCCTCGAGGTCGTAGGGCCGGCCGCTCGCGCTCACGAGGAAGACGAGGTTGGCCTTGTAGCCGAGCTCGTCGTCGAGCCGGACGAGAGGGGTGAGCTCGAAGCTCTGCACCCAGACGGCGGCGTTGGGCCGGTTGAGCCCGAACGCCTCGAGCTCCTCGAGCAGGGCGACCTCGGGGTCGAAGCCCGCATCGTGGAGGAAGGTCGAGTGCTTGATCTCGGGGATGACTCCGATCGTGCGGCCGGTCTCGGCGCTCAGCTGCTCGCGCAGCGCGAGCACCTCACTCAGCGTCGGCACCTCGAACCGGCCGTCGTAGCTCGCGCTCTCGGTGCGGACTGCCGGGATCCGCTCCTCGGCCCGCAGCGTCTTGAGCTCGGCGAGAGTGAAGTCCTCCACCCACCAGCCGGTCGTCGCCCTGCCGTCGAGCATCTTGGTCACGCGACGACCGGCGAACTCAGGGTGCGCGGCGACGTCGGTCGTGCCACCGATCTCGGGCTCGTGGCGGTCGACGAGGACGCCGTCCTTCGTCATGACGAGGTCCGGCTCGATGTAGTCCGCGCCCTGCTGCACGGCGAGCCGGTAAGCGGCGAGGGTGTGCTCGGGGCGATAGCCGGACGCGCCGCGGTGGGCGTGCACGAGGGGCTCGGTGAGCTTCGCCCGCCCGTTCGACGACGGGGGTGCGTCGGCTCCGGCGGGAGCCGTCACCGCGACGGACGTGAGGGCCACACCGGCCGCGAGGACTACGGAGATCAGAGGTCTCATCATGTCCGCCAACGTAGGGCGGTTCGGGTGATGCCGCCTGTCGAGGACGTGGACGACAGGTGACCGGGGCACGTCCGGCGAACGACGGCATACGAAGGGATTTGTGGTTATGCGCTCGAATGTATAGTCTTGCAACGTGTCCAAGGTCCTCACGTCCCTTCCCGTCGGCCAGCGCGTCGGCATCGCCTTCTCCGGAGGTCTCGACACCTCCGTCGCCGTTGCGTGGATGCGCGAGCGAGGCGCCGTTCCCTGCACCTACACGGCCGACCTCGGTCAGTACGACGAGCCCGAGATCGACACCGTGCCCGACCGGGCCGGCGACTACGGCGCCGAGGTGGCCCGGCTCGTCGACTGCCGCAGCGCGCTCGTCGAGGAGGGCCTGTCCGCGCTCGCGTGCGGCGCCTTCCACATCCGGAGCGGTGGCAAGACCTACTTCAACACCACTCCCCTCGGCCGCGCCGTCACCGGCACCCTGCTCGTGCGCGCCATGCAGGCCGACGACGTCTCGATCTGGGGCGACGGCTCGACGTTCAAGGGCAACGACATCGAGCGGTTCTACCGCTACGGCCTGCTCGCCAACCCGGACCTGCGGATCTACAAGCCGTGGCTCGACCCGGCCTTCGTCAGCGAGCTCGGTGGCCGGCACGAGATGAGCGAGTGGCTCACCCAGCGCGACCTCCCCTACCGGGCGAGCGCCGAGAAGGCCTACTCGACCGACGCCAACATCTGGGGCGCGACGCACGAGGCCAAGACCCTCGAGCACCTCGACGAGTCGATGGAGATCGTCGAGCCGATCATGGGCGTCAAGCACTGGGACCCCTCGGTCGTCATCGAGTCCGAGGACGTCACGGTCCGCTTCGTCCAGGGTCGCCCGGTCGCCATCAACGGCGAGTCCCTCGACCCGGTCGCCCTCGTCGACCTCGCCAACACCATCGGCGGGCGCCACGGCCTCGGCATGTCCGACCAGATCGAGAACCGGATCATCGAGGCGAAGTCGCGGGGCATCTACGAGGCGCCGGGCATGGCCCTGCTCCACATCGCCTACGAGCGGCTGCTCAACGCCGTCCACAACGAGGACACGATCGCGAACTACCACGCGGAGGGCCGCCGCCTCGGCCGCCTGCTCTACGAGGGCCGGTGGCTCGACCCGCAGAGCCTCATGCTCCGCGAGGCCATCCAGCGCTGGATCGCGTCCGTCGTCTCCGGCGAGGTCACCCTGCGGCTGCGGCGCGGCGACGACTACTCGATCGTCGACACCCGGGGCGAGAACTTCAGCTACCACCCGGACAAGCTGTCGATGGAGCGGGTCGAGAACGCCGCCTTCGGGCCGCTCGACCGGATCGGGCAGCTGACGATGCGCAACCTCGACATCGCCGACAGCCGGGCCAAGCTCGAGCTCTATGCCGAGCAGCCGGTCGACCAGGGCCAGCTCCTCGTCGAGAACGGCACGCTCTTCGGCGACCTGCCGGCCGGTGGCTACGACCGCATCACCGACAACCCGGCGGCCTCCGGGCCCGACGACAACGCGCTCGACGCGGCCGCCATGGAGTTCGGCACCGACTGACCCGTTTCGACTGATTGCCCTTTCGGGACGTCCCACGCCAGCGAGGATGTCCGGGAAGGGCAATGAGTCGCGGACGGACGGGAGATCGACCATGGACAACCGACGGATCCTCGAGCGCGTTGTCGCGACGCTCGGCGTGCTGGGGCTCATCGGCGTGCTGCCGTTCTACGTCGCCTCCGGGCTGGCCGCCCCGCTCTGGGCCGTCGTGCTCCTGCTCGCCTTCTGGCTCGTGCTGCTCGTCCTCGCGATCCGGTGGTTCACCCGGCGCCCGTGGTGGGTCCTGGCCATGCCGTTCGTCGCCGCAGCCGTGTGGTGGCTGACGATGACGCTCGGGGAGTCGCTCCTCGGATGGCAGGCCTGAGCTCGCGCGACGTGACACGACGCGAAGGTCACGGGACGGTATACGCGTTGTGCACGGCATACAAATAGACTGCCGACGTGGCCACGACGCGAACGCGCCCCTCGGCGGCGACCCGACGACGGGTCGAGCGCGCAGCCGGCGATCTGGGCGCCGCCGCCGTCCAGCAGATGGAGAGCTCGCACGAGTGGTACCGCGCGCTCCCGCCCGAGGACCGGTCGTGGGTCGGCCTCGTCGCGCAGGCCGGCATCCGCTCGTTCATCGAGTGGTTCACCGGCAGCCAGGACCAGGCCCACGTCACCGCCGATGTCTTCGGCACGGCGCCGCGTGAGCTGACCCGCTCGATCAGCCTCGGCCAGACCCTCGACCTCGTCCGCACCGTCGTCGAGGTCGTCGAGCGCGAGTCGATGGGGCTGGCCGCCGGCGACGACGAGGTCAAGGTCCGCGAGGCCGTCCTTCTCTACTCGCGCGAGATCGCCTTCTCCGCGGCGGAGGTCTATGCCCACGCCGCCGAGGCGCGTGGCGCGTGGGACGCCCGGCTCGAGGCGCTCGTCGTCGACGCCGTCATCCGTGGCGAGGCCGACGACTCCATGCAGTCGCGCGCCTCCGCCCTCGGCTGGGGCACGACGAGCGACGTGTGCGTCATCGTCGGGTCCACCCCGAGCACGGGTGCCGCACAGGTGGTGGACCTGCTCCACCGTGGCGCGAAGCGGGTCGGCGTCGAGGTGCTCGTCGCCATCCACGGCCGGCGCGTCGTCTGCATCGCGGGCCGGGTCTCGGACGCGCTCGAGACCGCCTCCCACCTCGGGAGCCACTTCGGTGACGGCCCGATCGTCGTCGGTCCCGTCGTCCCCCACCTGTATGCCGCGGGGCGCAGCGCGCGGGCCGCGCTCTCGGGCCACACGGCAGCCCCGGCCTGGCCCACCGCGCCCCGGCCGGTGCGCAGCGACGACCTCCTCGCCGAGCGCGCACTGCTCGGCGACCTGCCGGCCCGGGCCTCGCTCGTCTCGCGGGTCTATGCGCCGCTGTCGGCGAGCGGCGGTGGCAACCTCCTCGAGACCGCGGCGGCCTACCTCGACGGCGGGCTCGGGCTCGAGGGCACGGCACGCACCCTCTTCGTCCACCCCAACACGGTCCGCTACCGCCTCGCCAAGATCGCCGACACCATCGGCTACGACCTCACCGACCCGCACGACGCGCAGACCGTGCGGCTCGCCCTCGCCTACGGGCGGGTAGCCCCCGAGCCCGCGACGCGCGTCACCCGGCCCTCCGCCCGGGCGTTGTAGGAACCCTACAGAAGTCTGCGGTGAGGTTCGTCTCCGCCGCTCGCGCCGAGCGGGCCCCCGGACGGACACGCTGAAGGGGTGCTCGTGATCGTCTGCCCTGGACAGGGCTCCCAGACCCCCGGCTTCCTCTCCCCCTGGCTCGCCATCCCCGGCGTGCGCGAACGGCTCGGCTGGCTCTCGGCCGTCGCCGGCATGGACCTCGTCACGCACGGCACCGAGTCCGACGAGGAGACCATCAAGGACACGGCCGTCGCCCAGCCGCTCATCGTGGCGTCGGGGCTCGTGTCGCTCCTCGCGCTCTTCGAGCACCCGGCCGACGGCTTCCGCCTCGTCGGCGCGGGCGCCGGGCACTCGGTCGGTGAGATCACGGCCGCCGCTGCCGGGGGCGTCATCTCCGCCGAGCAGGCCATGGTGTTCGTCCGCGAGCGCGGTCGCGCGATGGCCGAGGCCAGCGCCGTCACCCCGACCGGCATGAGCGCCGTCATGGGCGGCGACCCCGACGACGTCACCGCGACGATCGAGCGCCACGGACTCACCCCCGCCAACATCAACGGCGCCGGCCAGGTCGTCGCCGCAGGGACGATGGAGCAGCTCGCGGCCCTCGCCGCCGAGCCGCCCGCCAAGGCCCGGGTCATCCCGCTCAAGGTCGCCGGCGCGTTCCACACGCAGCACATGGCGCCCGCCGTCGACGTCCTCGCCGGCTACGCCAAGGCGATGTCGACCCACGACGCGCGGGTGCCGCTCGTCTCCAACCGCGACGGCGCCGTCGTCCACAGCGGCCGCGAGGTCCTCGGCCGCCTCGTCAGCCAGGTGAGCAACCCGGTGCGCTGGGACCTCACGATGGAGACGTTCAAGGAGCTCGGCGTCACGGGCATCATCGAGATCCCGCCGGCCGGAACCCTCGCCGGTCTCGCGAAGCGCGTCCTCAAGGACGTCGAGATCCTCGCGCTCAAGAGCCCGGACGACCTCGAGCAGGCCCACCGCATGGTCAAGGAGCACGGCAAGTCCTCGGGCGTGGCCCAGGACCCGACGTGGCGCCTCGTCATCAGCCCCGCCAAGGGCATGGTGTCGTTCACCCACAGCGAGGTCGGCACCGCGGTCGAGGCGGGCAGCGTCGTCGCCACCGTCGGCACCCTGCGCGACACCTATGAGGTCGTCGCCCCGCACGGGGGCCGCGTCGTCGAGTGGCTCGTGGAGGACGGCGACCCCGTCTCCCCCGGCCAGCCCGTCCTCCGCCTGCACCCGCAGGAGGGCTGACGTGTCCGGCAGCATCACCCCCTCCACGGGGGCGGCCCACGCCCGCATCGTCGGCGTCGGCGCCTACCGTCCGCGCCGCGTCGTGCCGAACTCCGAGATCGTCGACGCCATCGACTCCTCGGACGAGTGGATCCAGGAGCGCTCGGGCATCAAGACCCGCCACTTCGCCGGTGAGGGCGAGAGCATCATCGACATGTCCGAGGCCGCCACGCGCGACGCCCTCGACATGGCCGGCATGGAGGCCGGCGAGATCGACGCGGTCGTCCTCGCCACCGTCTCGCACCCCTACCAGACCCCGGCTGCCGCACCGGCCCTCGCCGACCGCATGGGCATGGGCAAGCCGGTCGCCTTCGACATCTCGGCCGCCTGCGCGGGCTACTGCCACGGCATCGCGATCGCCAGCGACATGGTCCGCGGTGGCAGCGCCCGCAACGTCGCCGTCATCGGCGTCGAGCGGCTCTCGGACTTCACCAGCCGCACCGACCGCGGGACCGCCTTCATCTTCGGTGACGGCGCCGGCTCCGCCATCGTCACCGCGGCGGACTCGCCCGGCATCGGCCCGACCGTTTGGGGCTCCGAGGGCGACAAGTGGGACGTCATCGCCCAGAACGAGAGCTGGATCGACGTCCACGAGCAGAAGCTCGACTGGCCGACGATCGGCATGCAGGGCCAGAGCGTCTTCCGCTGGGCCGTCTGGAGCATGGCGCCCGTGGCCCAGCAGGCGCTCGACGCCGCGGGGGTCACCGTCGACCAGCTCGACGCCTTCATCCCGCACCAGGCCAACGTCCGCATCATCGACGCGATGTGCAAGCAGCTCAAGGTGCCCGACCACGTCGCCGTCGCGCGCGACATCGTCGACTCGGCCAACACCTCGGCGGCGTCGGTTCCCCTCGCCACCGAGCGCCTCCTGCGCGAGGGCCTCGCCCCGCGTGGCGGCCTCGCGCTCCAGATCGGCTTCGGCGCCGGCCTCTCGTATGCCGCGCAGGTCGTGACGCTCCCCTAGGGACTCCCGCGGTCCACGGGTCACCTCGGACCACAGCACCACCCGCACCACCCCACCAGAGAGTCCGCACCCGGCGGACCGAACGACAAAGGAGCAGGACATGGCTCAGAGCGAGCAGGAGATCCTCGCGGGTCTCGCGGAGATCGTCAACGAAGAGACCGGCCTCGACCCCGAGAGCGTCCAGAGCGACAAGGCCTTCACCGACGACCTCGACATCGACTCGCTGTCGATGATGACGATCGTCGTCAACGCCGAGGAGAAGTTCGGCGTGCGCATCCCCGACGACGAGGTCAAGAACCTGCGCACCGTCGGCGACGCCGTCTCGTTCATCCAGTCCAACCAGAGCTGATCCCCTCTCGACCTATTGCGCTTTCGTGCCGGTCCAGGGGCGGTTCACCGCCCGCAGGACGCACGAAAGCGCAATAGGTCGGGACCAGTCCCACGCCAAGGAGTCATCGAACATGAGCACCGAACGTCGCGTCGTCGTCACCGGACTCGGAGCCACCACACCCCTCGGTGGGACGATCACCGAGACGTGGGACGCCATCCTCGCCGGCACCCCCGGCGCGCGGCCGCTCGCGCAGGACTGGGTCGAGCAGTACGAGCTCCCCGTCACCTTCGCCGCCACGATCCACACCTCGCCCGAGGAGGTGCTCACCAAGGTCGAGTGCCGCCGGATGGACCCGAGCGCGCAGTACGCCATGGTGGCCTCGCGCGAGGCCTGGGCCGACGCAGGAAGCCCCGAGGTCGACCCCGAGCGCTTCATGGTCGCCATCGGCACCGGCATCGGCGGCGTCCACACCCTCCTGACCCAGTGGGACAACCTGCGGGAAAAGGGCGTTCGACGGGTCTTCCCCCTCGCCGTCCCAATGCTCATGCCCAACACGAGCAGCGGCAACGTCTCCCTCGCCCTCGGTGCGCGTGCAGGCGCGCACACCGCGGTGTCGGCGTGCGCGTCCGGCGCCGAGTCGATGGGCCTGGCCGTCGACCAGATCCTGTCCGGTCGCGCCGACATCGTCATCGCCGGCGGCACCGAGGCCGCCATCCACCCGCTGCCCTTCGCCGGGTTCGCCCAGATGCAGGCTCTCTCGACCCGCAACGACGACCCGGCCCACGCCTCCCGGCCCTACGACACGGGTCGCGACGGCTTCGTCATGGGTGAGGGTGCGGCCGTCATCGTGCTCGAGTCCGAGGAGCACGCCAAGGCGCGCGGTGCCCGGATCTACGCCGAGCTCGCTCCCGCCGGCATGTCCTCGGACGCGCACCACATCACCGCCCCCGAGCCCGAGGGCGCGGGAGCGTCCCGCGCCATGCGAGAGGCCGTGCAGCGCGCGGGCATCACGCCCGCGGACATCGTCCACATCAACGCCCACGCCACCTCGACCCCCGTCGGCGACGTCGCGGAGGCCAACGCCATCCGCCGCGCCTTCGGTGACGCCACCGACGGCATGTGCGTCAGCGGCACGAAGTCGATGACCGGCCACCTCTTGGGTGCCGCCGGTGCCCTCGAGGCGCTCTTCACGATCCTCTCCGTGCACCACCGGATCGCCCCCGCCACGATCAACATCGAGAACCTCGACCCCGAGATCTCGCTTGACGTCGTGCGCGGCGAGCACCGCAAGCTCCCCGAGGGCGACATCGCGGCGCTCAACAACTCGTTCGGCTTCGGTGGCCACAACGTCGCCCTCGCGGTGAAGAGCCTCTGATGGCGCACCAGCCCAACGAGGCGTCCGCCACCGCGTCGGCCGCCACCAAGCCCAAGCCCGACCGCGCCACGGACCCTCGCAACCCGCGCCTGCGACTCGCCGCCTTCTTCGACGAGGGCTCGCTCGAGCTCATCACCCCCGAGGACGACTCCGGCATGCTCGCCGCCGTCGGCACTTGCCAGGGCACCCGCGTCGCCGCCTTCTGCTCCGACGCCACGATCATGGGCGGCGCGATGGGCGTCGCCGGCTGCAAGGTGATCCTCGAGGCCTACGAGCGGGCGCTCGCGGACGGCATACCGGTCGTCGGCATCTGGCACTCCGGGGGCGCACGCCTTCCCGAGGGTGTCGTGAGCCTGCACGCGGTCGGCGAGGTCTTCGCGATCATGACCCGCGCGTCCGGCAAGGTCCCGCAGATCTCGGTCGTCATCGGCGCTGCTGCGGGCGGCGCGGCCTACGGACCTGCCCTCACCGACATCGTCGTGCTCGCGCCCGACGGCCGCATCTTCGTCACCGGCCCCGACGTCGTCCGCTCCGTCACCGGCGAGGCCGTCGACGCGCTGCGCCTCGGCGGCCCCGAGCCGCACGGCCGTCGCAGCGGCGTCGTCCACGTCGTCACCGAGTCGACCGAGGAGGCCTACGAGCGCGGGCGCCAGCTCTGCTCCCTCCTTGCCGACCAGGGCACGCTCGACGCGACGGGCATCGAGGACATCGACCTCGAGGAGACCTTCCCCGAGTCGGCCAAGCGCGCCTACGACGTGCACCCCGTCGTCGACAACGTCCTCGACAAGGGTGCCGACTCCGTCGAGCTGCACCCGCGCTGGGCTCCGAACATCGTCACCCAGCTCGGTCGCTTCGGCGGCCGCACGGTCGGTGTCATCGCCAACAACCCCATGCGTCTCGGTGGCTGTCTGGACTCCCCCAGCGCCGAGAAGGCGGCCCGCTTCGTGCGCATGTGCGACGCGTTCGGTGTGCCGCTCATCGTCCTCGTCGACGTGCCGGGCTACCTCCCCGGCGTGGGCCAGGAGTGGGACGGGGTCGTGCGCCGTGGCGCCAAGCTGCTCCACGCCTTCGCCGAGGCCACGGTCCCGCGCGTCACCCTCGTCACCCGCAAGACCTACGGCGGTGCCTACATCGCGATGAACTCGCGCTCGCTCGGGGCGACCAAGGTCTTCGCGTGGCCGACCGCCCACGTCGCCGTCATGGGCTCGGTCGCCGCGATCCGCATCCTGCACCGCCGCCGGCTCGCCGAGGTCGACGACGCCGAGCGCGCGGCGGTCGAGCAGGAGCTCGCGGAGGAGCACGACCGCCTCAGTGGCGGCCTGCCCCGTGCCGTGGAGATCGGCGTCGTCGACGAGATCGTCGAGCCGACCGCGACCCGGTCCGCCCTCGCCAGGGCCATCGCCGAGGCGCCCCAGCGGCGCGGTCAGCACGGCAACATCCCCCTCTAGCCGCCTCAGCTTTTGCTCCGCATGCGGGAACGTTGAGGGTCCGGAGGGAACATTTCCCTCCGGACCCTCGAGGTTTCCTCCGCATGGTGCCGGACACAGCACGAGGCCCGCTCCCCCTGTACCGGAGCGGGCCTCGTGACGTGTGCGGGTTGTCGGCCGGCCTATCCGACCTGGTGGAGCCAGCGCACGGACGCCCCGTCACCGGCATACCGGAAGGGTTCGAGCTCGGCGTCCCACTCGGTGCCGAGGACCTCCTCGAGCATCTCCTCGATCGCGTCGGGTGAGCCCTGCGCGAGCATGAGGATCTCCTTGAGCCGCTCCTCGCCGACGACGGCGTCGCCACTCGCGGACGTCGTCGCGTGGTGGATGCCCAGGCTCGGCGTGTAGGACCAGCGCGAGCCGTCGCAGCCGGCGCTCGGGTCCTCGGTGACCTCGTAGCGGACGCCCTGCCAGCCGCGCAGCGTCGAGGCGATGTGCGCGCCCGTCCCCTGCTCGCCGATCCACGACCACTCGCCGCGGCGCAGCCCTGGCGCGATCGGCTGCTCGGTCCAGTCGATGACCACACGGGAGCCCGTGGCCTTCTCGAGTGCCCAGGTGATGTGCGGGCACAGCGCTGCCGGGGCCGAGTGGATGAACACCACTCCCCGGGTCGACACACGTCGCGTCGCGACAGACATCCTGGCCTCCTTGGTGTGCAAGGGACGTCTTCCCCAACGCCGTCGCACGTGGTCCGGAGGCAACAGATCTGTATGCCGGCCAGCTCGCTGTGAGGGCGCCCGCGGCGCCGCTGTTTGTCGCCTCACGAGCGAACTCGTGAACCGTGGGCCACATCATGCCGCATGAACCCCAGTCGCACCACCACGAACACGCGTCACGATGTGAGACGGCTCGAGAATGCCCCGAGAGCCGCGAGCGAACCTTATAGTCCTTTCGAGTCATTTGGTGGTTCTGAGTTGCCTACGGTACGACCCACCTTGACTATGGGCGTGCCTGACCCGTTCGGGTCACCCCCTCCAACCTAGGAGCGCCCTCGATGGGATCCCGCCACGTCGCCCGCCCGGCTCTCGCCGCGCTGGCCGCAACAGTCACCAGTCTCGGGTGCGTCGTCGCCCTGACAGCCACGCCGGCGAACGCCGTCAAGAGCAGGAAGCCCGCACCCGCGCTCACGTCCACCACGATGCCGACGTATCCGACCAGCATCGTCGGGGTGAGCCCCCAGGCGATGGAGAAGCCCAACGATTCAGGCCGCACTATTCGCAGCCTCACCCTCGACAACGGCAGGTTCTTCGTCGGCTACGGCGACTACCTCGAGAACGGCGGGCCAACGAAGGTGACCACGTTCGACCCCGCGACGCGCACCTTCGCCGAGACGGGGCTCACCGCGCCCACCGAGGAGGTCACGACCTTCCGCCGGATCAACGGCAAGCTCTATGCGCCGTGGACCGACCCGACCGGATCGGCCACCGCCAACCAGGGCTTCTCGACCAACGCGAGCGGGACCTGGACGAACGAGTTCAAGGCTCCCGCCGAGCACGTCTACGACGTTGCTTCGCTCAACGGCACCGACCTGTGGATGGTCGGTTCTGCCAAGAACGTCGTCAGTGGCAAGGGCGGTGCAGCGGCGTACCGATCCACCGATCGCGGCGCGACGTGGACGTTGGTTGCCGCCGACACGTCGAACGTCGAAACGGGCTACGAGCGCTATTACTGGGCGGCCGCCATCAACGGGAAGATGTACCTACAAGCGCACAACGTTGCGGAAGGGGCGCCGCTGCGTATCTTCAATGGGACCTCGTGGTCGACCCTGTCCCTCAACCCCTGCAACACCGTGGAGTCACGGGCTGTCGAGGTCTTCAAAGGCAACATCATCTGCACCAACTACGGGCGCGGAGTGGTCGCCTTCGACGGCAAGACCGCGACCACCGTTCTCAACACCGACGGCTGGAACGTTCTTGACTTCGACATCCCGGGCGATGGCTACATCTACGCCCTCTCTCGCGCCGGCGTCTACCGCAGCGCGGACGGCCTCAGCTGGCAGGGCCTGACCACCGTGCCCGAATACGCCTGGTCGATCGGCGTCCACAACGGCACGATCTACCTCGGCGAGCGTCTCAACGCCACCATCCGCAAGGTCGACGGGCTCAACACCAACGCGGTGCCGGCGCCCTCCACCACGTCGACGACCTGCAAGGGCAAGTCGAAGAGCTGCTGACGCGATGACAGGAGGGGCCGGTCCGGCATCGGACCGGCCCCTCCTGCGTGGCCGGGGTGGGGCGGCTGGGGCTTGAACCCAGGACCGACGGATTATGAGTCCGCTGCTCTGACCGACTGAGCTACCGCCCCGTGAAGCGGAGCCGAGCCTACCCGCGGGTGCGGAGCGGCCGGCATACGCCGTCGACAGCCCGGACTGCGTTGCGAATCGGTGTCGCATCGGCCCAGTCGTGCGTGGCGGACGGCACATGGCGGTAGGTTTCGCCCCATGACTGAGCCCCTCGTCGTCCTCAAGGACGTCCAGAAGCACTTCGGCGACCTCCACGTCCTCAAGGACATCGACCTGGAGATCGGCAAGGGAGAGGTCGTCGTCGTCATCGGGCCGTCCGGCTCGGGCAAGTCGACGCTGTGCCGCGCCATCAACCGGCTCGAGACGATCGAGTCCGGGACGATCACCATCGACGGCAAGACCCTGCCCGAGGAGGGCAAGGAGCTCGCGCAGCTGCGTGCCGACGTCGGCATGGTCTTCCAGTCGTTCAACCTCTTCGCGCACAAGACGATCCTCGACAACGTCACCCTCGGCCCGATCAAGGTGCGCAAGCAGAAGAAGGCTGCCGCCGAGAAGCGCGCCATGGAGCTGCTCGAGCGCGTCGGTGTCGCCCACCAGGCCCAGAAGTTCCCCGCCCAGCTCTCGGGCGGCCAGCAGCAGCGCGTCGCCATCGCCCGCTCCCTCGCCATGGACCCCAAGGTCATGCTCTTCGACGAGCCGACGTCTGCGCTCGACCCCGAGATGATCAACGAGGTCCTCGACGTCATGGTCGGCCTCGCCAAGGAGGGCATGACGATGATCGTCGTCACCCACGAGATGGGCTTCGCCCGCAAGGCCGCGAACCGCGTCGTCTTCATGGCCGACGGCCAGATCGTCGAGGAGAACACGCCCGAGGAGTTCTTCACCAACGCCAAGAGCGACCGCGCCAAGGACTTCCTCGGCAAGATCCTCACCCACTGATGTCAGACCCACACAGGAGGAAACAATGAAGGTTCGTCAGATCGGCGCGGTTCTCGCGGCTTCGGTGCTCACGCTCGGTCTCGCCGCCTGCGGCGACAGCGCCAACGACTCGGACTCGGGCTCCGGTGGCGACGCCAGCGGCGGCACCGGCAAGGCCGTGAAGATCGGCATCAAGTTCGACCAGCCCGGCCTCGGCCTCAAGCAGGGCGAGGACTACACCGGCCTCGACGTCGACGTCGCGAAGTACGTCGCCAAGGAGCTCGGCAGCGGCGAGGGTGACATCACGTGGGTGCAGGCGCCCTCCGCCCAGCGCGAGACCCTCATCTCGACCGGCCAGGTCGACATGATCTTCGCGACCTACTCGATCACCGACAAGCGCAAGGAGACCGTCTCCTTCGCCGGTCCGTACTTCATTGCCGGCCAGGACCTCCTCGTCCGCGGTGACGACAGCTCGATCACCGGCCCCGAGACGCTCACCGGCAAGAAGCTCTGCTCGGTCACCGGCTCCACCTCTGCCCAGAAGGTCAAGGACAAGTACCCCGGCGTCCAGCTCCAGGAGTTCGGCACCTACTCCGAGTGCGTCGCGGCCCTCGTCTCCAAGGGCGTCGACGCCCTGACGACGGACAACACGATCCTCGCCGGCTACGCCTCGCAGGAGCAGTACAAGGGCAAGCTCAAGGTCGTCGGCAAGACCTTCTCCGAAGAGCGCTACGGCGTCGGCATCAAGAAGGGCGACACCGCCCTCTGCGAGAAGATCAACACGGCGCTCACCAAGATGGTCGACTCCGGCGACTGGCAGAAGGCCGTCGACGCCAACCTCGGCCCGGCCGGCTTCAAGGTCGACACCGCGGTGAACCCGCCGAAGCCGGACGCCTGCTCCTGATCCGCTCCACGACCACGGCGTCTCGGGTATGCCGTCCGCTCACCCGGGCGGACGGCATACCCGAGTGCCGGAACGACCACGGCAAGGAAAGGTCTCTGCATGGGTGAGATCCTCAGCAACTACGACGTGCTCGCCGCGTTCTGGGGCACCATCAAGCTGTCGCTCCTCGGGACGTTCGGGGCGCTGGTGCTCGGCACCATCGTCGCCGTCCTGCGGCTCTCCCCCGTGCGGGTCTTCCAGTGGATCGGCTCCTGGTACGTCAACACCTTCCGCAACACCCCGCTGACCCTGCTCATGGTCTTCAGCATCCTCGGGCTGACCTTCATCCTCGGTCTCCAGCTCAACACCCAGGACCTCAACAGCAACGCCTTTCGCTGGGCCGCGGTGATGCTCGCCGTCTACCACGGCGCCTTCATCTGCGAGGCACTGCGCTCGGGCGTCAACACGGTGCCGGCGGGACAGGCGGAGGCGGCCCGCGCGATCGGGCTCACCTTCGGCCAGAGCATGCAGCACGTGCTGCTGCCGCAGGCGTTCCGCGGCTCGATCGCCCCCATCGGGTCGACGATCATCGCCCTCATCAAGAACAGCACCGTGGCCGCCGTCATCGGTGGCGGGGAGGCGGCCAACCTCATGTCGACCGTCATCGAGAACGAGGGCAGCCGGTTCAGCGTGTTCCTCGTCTTCGCGATCGGCTTCGTCATCCTCACCCTGCCCCTCGGACTGTTCTTCACGAGCATGTCGCGGCGTCTGGCGGTGAAGCGATGAGCGCCCAGTCCGTCCTCTTCGACGCCCCGGGCCCCAAGGCCCGTCGCCGGCACGCGATCCTCGCGGTCGTCGGCGCCGTGCTCGCGGTGGTGGCGCTCTACGTCGTCGTCCGCAAGATGCAGACGGCCAACCAGCTCCAGGGCTACATGTGGGAGCCGTTCCTCACCGACCGGTCGGTGTGGCGCGACTACCTGCTCAAGGGCCTCTGGGGCACGATCAAGGCCGCGCTCATCTCGATCGTCTTCGCCGCGGTCTTCGGCCTGGTCTTCGGCGTCGGCCGGCTCTCCACCATCCGCCCCGTGCGGTGGGTGTGCAGCGTCGTCGTCGAGTTCTTCCGGGCCGTCCCGGTGCTCATCATGATGATCTTTGCGTTCGGCGTCTACACCCGCAACGGCGTCTTCGCCAACGACCTCAACCCCCTCGCGGCGGTCGTCACGGCGCTCACGCTCTACAACGGCGCGGTCATCGCGGAACTGGTTCGTTCCGGTGTCCACTCCCTCCCCAAGGGTCAGGGCGAGGCCGGCCTCGCCGTCGGCCTGACGACCGGCCAGGTGCTGCGCTCGATCCAGCTCCCGCAGGCCCTCACCGCCATGCTGCCGGCGCTCATCGGCCAGTTCGTCACGATCCTCAAGGACTCGGCGCTCGGCACGGCGATCACCTACACCGAGTTGCTCACGTGGTCCAAGACTCTGGGGTCCGCGTTCACCAACACGGTGCCGGCCTACATCGTCGCGGCGATCCTCTTCATCACGATGAACTACCTGCTCTCCCGCCTCGCGGTGACGGTGGAGAAGCGGCTCAACCGCCGGGGCAAGACCGCCGGCGGCGCGGTCGCCGCGGCACCGCTTCCGGGAGGCGCACCAGCGGACGCAACCCCGGCGTAGTCGCGACCTCCGAATGCGAGCGTGAAGCGTGCACCGGGCCCGGCGACTGTCGCCGGGCCCGGTGCACGTTTGCCACATCGGGCGGGAAAGGTGTGACTGGCCGGACGGGCGGAGGGTCAGGACAGTCGCGCGCTGGCGCGGCCCGGGTCAGCTCCCGAGACCGTCGTCCGATCCCGGCCATGGCCTCCGTACCAGTCGAGAACGAGGATCGTGGCGTCGTCCTTGAGGTTGTGTCCCGTGGCGTCGAGGACGCGGTCGGCCATGTGTCGAGCTGCCTCGCGCGGATGCAGGTCGTGGGTCTCACCGATGACCGCCGTGAGGTCGAGGCCGGCCGCGTTGCGGTCGAGCATGCCGTCGGTGACGACGACGAGCCGGTCGCCGGGCTCAAGGGCGACCCGCGTGCTCCGGTAGCGGGTGCCCGGGAAGAGACCGATCGGCAGGTCCGGCGGCAGGTCGACGACCTCGACGCGGCCATTGCGTGCGAGGTAGGGCGGGACGTGGCCGGCATTGACGAGGTCGAGCGTGCCGGTCTCGAGGTCCAGTCGACCGCCCACCCCGGTGACGTAGTCGTCGGCACCGCGGGCGTCGGAGTGCTCGACCAGGGCGGTGTTCGTGGCGGCCATCTGCTCGAGGAGCGACGCCCCACGCCGGCGGGCACCCCGCAGGGCGCCCACGCTCAGCGACGCCGTGAGGGCCGCACCCACCCCATGACCCATGGCGTCGGTGACGGACAGGTGGAGGTGGTCGCGGGCCAGGCTGTAGTCGAAGCTGTCACCGGCGATGTCGCTCGCCGGCTCGAGCCAGGCGGACAGGGTGAAGGCTCCGGCCTCGCACGTGCGCGACGCGGGCAGGAGCCGCTGCTGGATCTCGGCGGACAGGCTCGCGGGACGGCTGCGCTGGCCCCACTCAAACAGGTCGGTGTGGCGGCGGTTGGCGATGACGACGAAGCCGAGGAAGTGCGCCAGCTGCCCCGCTGCCGAACGGGTGTCCTCGTCGGGCTCCTTCGGCAGGAGCATCTCGAGCACCCCGATGACCTCGCCCCGCTCCGTGATCGGCGCGAGGAGCGTCCACAGACGTGCGGCCGTGCCCGAGTCAGAGGCACCGGGCGCGACCACCTGGATGGTCTGCGTGCGCACGGCCTGCTCGCCATGTCCTCCGTCGAAGGGGAGTGTGGTGGCGCGCTCCTCGTCGGCCTGACGTTGGTGGGCGGCCAGCGAGGGGGCGCTGCCCGGCTCCGCGTCCTCCTCGAGCGGGGCGTGGGCGAGCCGGACGAGGGCCCGTCCAGACAGGTCGGCGATGAGGAACGACACCTCGGTGGCACCGAAGGCCTCGCCGAGCTCACGGGCCACGGACTGGACTGCCTCCACGGGCGAGACCGCCTCCGCGGCCTCGAGCAACCTGCCCAGCCTTCCGGACATCAACACGTCAGACACCCGGGCAGCATAAAGGCCCGAGACGCTCCGTCTGCCGGTCACGGCCCTTGCGAGTTCGGGATGCGACCGCGTAGGGGTGTCCGCGATCGCGCCGCACGGCCCAGCGCGAGAAACGCATCAGCCGGACCCACTCACGCGGGTCCGGCTGGGGTGGATGTCGGTCGACATCCGCGATGCTCCCCCGGTTGGACTCGAACCAACAACCTGCCGATTAACAGTCGGCTGCTCTGCCAATTGAGCTACAGGGGAATGCAATGCATCGGTGCTGACACCGGTGCGCGGCCACCCGGGGGCGGCGCGCTGCGCAACGATAGCAAAGGGAGGGGCCAGTCACGAAAACGGCTCCCCCACCCCGCCGCTGGGGTCGGGATCAGTCGAGCCCGACCTGCTCACGGAGCCGGCCGAGGGCGGCCGCGGTCTGCTCGCGCACCCCCGGGTCGCTCGACCTCACGCCCCGTCCGAGGATCGTCTGGCCGAGCAGCGCCTGCGTCTCCAGGTCCTTGCGGACGACGACCCGGGCGCGCCGCTTGTCGCCGAGGTCGACCTCGTCGGAGAGCACGACGCTCGCCTGGACCCGCTCGCGGAAGACCTGCGGGAACGTCGAGGGCAGCTGGATCTGCCACACCGTCGCGGGCGCGCGGTCGACCCACTGCACGGTGAGCCGGCGCGTCTGGTCGTCCCACGAGCCGGTGTCGACCATGTGCCACGGACGCTCGATGACCACGGAACCGTCGCGGACGGCATACACGTGGGTCGTGGTGGCGACGACCCACGACCCTGAGCGCTCGTCCTGCGCGACGCTGAGCACCTCGCGCCCCCGCTCGCCGAGCGCCCCCGCGACCTCGGCCGGCACCTCGGGCCCGCGGCGGCCGAGCCGAGGGAGCCTCACGTCACGAGCCGATCGCGCAGCCGGGCCCGGCTCATCTCGAGCTCGATGAGCTTGCGGGAACGTTCACGGATGGCCTCCGGTTCCGGGTCGGGTGAGTTCTGCAGGCGGCGGATCGCGGCGGTCTCGTCGGCGATCTGGCGGCTCAGGCCGGCGTCGTGGACGCCGATGACGAGCGAGTCGAGGTAGCGCTGGGGCGGCAGGCCCGTCGTCGGGTCGACCTTTGTGGGCAGCGGCGCGACGCTCAGCTCGGCGAGCAGCCCGCGCACGGCGAGCGGCCCGGCCTCGGCGACGGCCGCAGTCCAGCCGGCGGTCGAGAGCTGGGAGGCGCGCGCCGCGACGGCCCGCACCCCGTCGAAGATCGCCGCGTGCGCGGGGGCGGTGAACGCCACCGACGGGAGGGCGTCGATCGTCTCGGTGCTGAACCGCGTGGGGTACTGCAGCAGGGCTTGGAGGAGCTGACGCTCGGTGTTGACGACGGGGTCGCGCAGGTTGGGCGCGGGCATCGCCGCGGCATCTTCGCGCGCGTCGGGCTCGGGCACGTCGTCGGTGGACGCGGGCGTGCGGTCCCCCGGCCGGCCCGGCGCGCCGGACGACGCGTCCCGGGCGGCGATGCGCCCGGCGCGCTGGACCTCGCTGCGGACCTGCTCGACCTCGACGCCGAGCATGCCGGCGACCGTCCGCATGTACTCGGGCCGCAGCGACGAGTCGCGGATCGAGTTGATGATGGGTGCGACCGCACGCATCGCCTGGACACGCCCCTCGGCGGTCTCGAGATCGAAGCGGCGGATCGTCGTGCGCACCGCGAACTCGAACATCGGCACGGCGTCGTCGACGAGCGCCTTGACCGCCTCGTCGCCCTTGGCGAGGCGCAGGTCGCACGGGTCCATGCCGTCGGGTGCGACGGCGACGAACGACTGCGAGGCCCAGCGCTGGTCCTCGCCGAAGGCCTTCATCGCGGCCTTCTGTCCGGCGGCGTCGCCGTCGAAGGTGAAGACGACCTTGGCCGGCGCCCCGTCGGTCTCGTCGCGCATGATGCGCCGCAGGATCTTGATGTGGTCGACACCGAACGCGGTGCCGCACGTCGCGACCGCCCCCTCGACGCCGGAGAGCTGCGCGGCCATGACGTCGGTGTAGCCCTCGACGATGACGGCCCGCCGCTCGGTCGCGATCGACTTCTTCGCGGCGTCGAGGCCGTAGAGGACCATCGACTTCTTGTAGATGGGGGTCTCCGAGGTGTTGAGGTACTTCGCGGCGATGCGGTCGTCGTCGAGGAGGCGCCGGGCGCCGAACCCGACGGTGTCGCCGATGACGTCGCGGATCGGCCAGACGAGCCGTCCGCGGAAGCGGTCGTAGAGGCCGCGGCTCCCCCGGCCGGACAGCCCCGCGGTGACCATCTCGTCCTCGGTGAACCCCTTCTCACGCAGGTGGCGGGTGAGCTCCTCGCCGCCGCGTGGGGCGAAGCCGACGCCGAAGCGCTCGGCGACCTTGCTGTCGAACCCGCGGTCGCGCATGAAGTCGCGGCCGGGTCGCGCATCGGGCCGCCCGATGAGGACCGAGGCGTAGAACTCCTCGGCGACGCGGTGCGCCTCGATGAGCCGCGAGCGCCGCCCCAGGCCACCCTCGGCGCGCGGCCCTCCACCCTCCTCGTAGCGCAGCTCCATCCCGATCTTGGCCGCCAGCCGCTCGACCGACTCGGCGAAGGTGAGGTGCTCCACCTTCTGGACGAAGGAGATGACGTCCCCGCCCTCGCCGCAGCCGAAGCAGTGGTAGGCGCCGACGGCCGGGCGCACGGTGAACGACGGGGTCTTCTCGTCGTGGAACGGGCACAGGCCCTTGAGCGAGCCGACACCGGCCGGACGGAGCGTCACGTGGTCACGCACGACGTCCTCGATGGAGGAGCGTTCCTTGACGGACTGCACGTCGTCTGCGTTGATCCGCCCCGCCACGCGCACCTCCGGTCCTCGTCCGCTCCTGTGAGGGCTTCAGTATGCCGTCTGCCCACCCGGGCGCGCGGGCGCCCTTCCCCAGGGCGGAGCCGTGTCCACACGGGGCACGGTGGTGCGACCGCACCGGAATCGCAGCGGTTTCGCAGCGACGCGGCCGAGGGTGGCGCGCCCGCCCCGGACCGACCGCGGCGGGCGCCGCTGGACCACACGCACTACGGCGACGGCAGCTTCCCGGCGTTCGCCGGGGTCATCGGCTGGCAGGAGGTCAACGACCCTGTCGACCGCGCCCGCTTCGTCAACGCCGTCGTGCTCAGGAACAAGCAGACCGGCAAGAAGCTCGCCTTCGTCAGCACCCACCTCATCTCGGGCGCGTGGAACGGCAAGCACCCGAACCGGCAGGGTCGCTGGCTCCGTCACCTCGACGTCCTCGAGTCCGAGATCACCCGCCTGCGCCGGCTGCACAAAGCGCCGGTGGTCGTCGGTGACTTCAACCGACGCCGCGCCGAGAACCTGTCCGGGCTGCGGATCCTCGACGTCAAGGACGTCGCCGGCTACACGATCGACGAGATCTACGTCCCCGACAACGCCGTGGCCACGAAGTCCCACCAGGTCCAGACGTTCGGCTCCGACCACCACGCCTACAAGGCGCGCGTCGACTGGTGACCCCGCCGCTGGACGCGGTGTGAAGAAAACGTCGGGTGGGATGTCGTATCCGTGCGACCCCGTTCGTGGAGAGGATGACCCTCCCCCCCTCGAAGCACAAGGACACCACCATGCGCACCCTCATCGTCTCCGAGTTCATCTCCCTCGACGGTGTCGTCGACTCCCCCGGGGGCGGCGACCACCCCCACGCCGGCTGGACCTTCAAGGACGTCGAGTTCGACGAGGCGGCCTACGAGATCAAGGGCCGCGAGCAGGCCGACGCCGGGTGCCTCCTGCTCGGCCGCCAGACCTATGACGAGTTCGCTCCCGTCTGGCCCACGATGGACGAGTTCGCCGACTACAACGCGATGCCGAAGTGCGTCGTGTCGAGCACCCTCACCGACCCGGAGTGGCACAACACCACCGTCCTGCGCAGCCTCGACGACGTCGCCGCGCTCAAGGAGTCGGACGAGCCGGGCACGATCCTCGTCCACGCGAGCCCCACGCTCGCGCAGGGTCTGGCGGCGGCCGGGCTCGTCGACCGCTACCACCTGCTCGTCTTCCCCGTCCTCCTCGGCAGCGGTAAGCGTCTCTTCGCGACCGACGCCGCAAAGGCGCGGCTCACGCTCAGCGAGCACGCGGCATACGGCAACGGGGTCCAGCTCAACGTTCTCGACGTCGTGCGTTGAGACGGCGAGCGCTCAGCACCAGCGGCGGTGCAGCTCGAGCGCGCGGACGTCGGTGAGGGAGGCGACCTGGTCGACGACGACACGCAGTGCTGACCCGTCGTCGGCTGCGGCCTCGTAATCGGCCAGCAGGTCGGCGTCGAGGCGGGAGGGGTCCTCCCGGTAGGCCTCGACGAGATCGGCGATGACGGCCCGCTCCCCCGCCATGAGCTCGACGCGCTCGGCGACGTTCATGACGAAGTGCGCAGCGACCGCCTTGAGCACGGCGCACTCCGCGCGCGTCCCGACGGGCACGACGAGGTCGGCCTCGTGGCGCACGAGCGCACCGGAACCGTGCCGATCGCGTGTCGCCTTCTCCACCGAGTGGACGAAGCGGCCGATGATGCGCGAGGTCATGTCCTTGAGCCCTGCGAGGTCACCGCGACTGCCCTCGTATGCCGTCGGCACCGTGCCCGTGGCGAGCAGCCGTTCCAGCGCGCAGCCGAGCTCGTCGCGGTCGAGGTCGACGGCGTAGGAGGCGGTGGCGACCTCGAGGACGACGTCCACGTCGGTGGCGTCGCGCAGCCGGCGCGGGTCGAGCCGACCGGAGGCGATGGCGTCCTCGACGTCGTGGACCGAGTAGGCGACGTCGTCGGACCAGTCCATGACCTCGGCCTCGAAGGCACGGCGGCCCTCGACCGCTCCTTGACGGAACCACGCGAAGACGGGCAGGTCGTCTGCGTAGACCCCGAACTTCGGCGGGGGCGAGGGCCCCTCGCCGCGGGCCCACGGGTACTTCGTCGTCGCGTCGAGGCTGGCCCGGGTGAGGTTGAGCCCGGCCGGGCGGCCGTCCGCGTGGAAGCGCTTGGGTTCGAGCCGGGTGAGGATCCGCAGGGTCTGGGCGTTGCCCTCGAACCCGCCGATGCCGGCCGCGACCTCGTTGAGCGCGGTCTCGCCGTTGTGGCCGAACGGTGGGTGGCCGAGGTCGTGGGCGAGGCAGGCCGTGTCGACGACGTCGGCGTCGCAGCCCAGTGCCCCGCCGAACTCGCGGCCGATCTGGGCGACCTCGAGGCTGTGGGTGAGCCGGTTGCGGACGAAGTCGTCGCTGCCCGGCTGGAGCACCTGGGTCTTGGCGGACAGCCGGCGCAGCGAGGCCGAGTGCACGAGCCGGGCGCGGTCCCGGGCGAAGTCGTCGCGGTCGGCTCGCTTGTGCGCGGGGTCCTCCGCGACCCAGCGCTCACGGTCCCGCGCGGTGTACGTCACTCGCACGACACTAGAGGGTGGCCAGTCGCACGCTTAGGGTTGCACCCGGCGCGGGACAGCAGTCCCCCACGACGCAGAGGCAAAGGACCAGAGGTGACGGTGCAGGGACGACTCGCGCGACAGGTGGCTGCCGCCGTGGCCGTCGCGCTGATCGCCGCCGGGTGCTCCGGAGGCGGCGACGGGGGCGGGTCCGACGACGGCACCGGCACGAGCGACACGCCACGGGAGGCGAAGCCCGCGGACACCACCGGCCCGATCAAGGACGCGGCGCTGGCGGCCGGGTCGGTCGCCGTGACGCGCACGGTCCGTCCGGGCGACGCTGGCGACCGGATCACGCAGGAGGAGATCGAGGTCGAGCTCACCGAGCCGCCTTCGGGACGGGTGCTCCACGTCGGCGAGGAGATCTGGACCCTCGACGTCGTCGATGGCATCGGCTACCTCAAGGACCAGAGCGAGAGGAAGTCGGCGAACCGCTGGCAGCGCCTGTCGGCGGCCGAAACGACCGAGCGGCTCGAGGATGTCACGCTCGACGGCCTGCTCGGCGTCATCGACTGGGCCTCGAGGATCACGAAGACCGAGAAGGCCACCGTGGCCGGCACTGCGGCGACCTGCCACTCGCTCACCCTGGGGCCGGGTGCCACCGCCGGCGATGGCGACGGGCCGACCCCCCAGTCCGCGCGGATCTGCGTCGACGGTGACCGCCGGCCGCTCGAGCTCGTCGTCACGGCCGACGACGAGGTGACGACGTCGACCTTCACGTCGTGGGGACTCGCGGTCGAGGCATTGGCCCCACCGCCGGCCCTCGTCGACGGCGACTGAGCCGACCGCCTACGAGTCCGACGACTGCGTGCCTCGGGCTGCCTCCGCGGCGGCAGCCGCACGCTCCACCCACTTCGGCACCGTGCCGTAGCGCTGGCTCGGGATGAGCCGCCCGTGGGCGCTGTCGTCGATGAGCTGGGCCAGCCTGCTCTCGCGCGTCTCCTCGCGCTTGGCGCTGACCACCCAGTTCTCGGCGACCCGACGGTAGGACTCCGTCGCGGCCTCCCAGAACGCCGCGGCTGCGGGGTCGGCGAGCAGGCGGGCCCGCTGCCCCTCGTCCAGCTGGAGCCGCGTCTCGTAGGAGTAGCCGCTGTCCCCGGGTCGGCGGCGCTCGAACGCCGCGAGCCCTGCGGGGCGCATGAGACCAGCCGCGGTGAGCCGCTCGACGTGGGCGATGTTGGCCGCGCTCCAGACGCTCGACGGCTTGCGCGGCGTCCACCGCTGACGGCGCGAGTCGTCGTCGATCCGCTGCGACACGCTGTCGATCCACCCGAAGCAGAGCGCCACGGGCACAGCCTCCTCCCAGGTGAGGCCGCGGTCGGTGACGTGCTTCTTGTGCAGCCCCATCCACAGCTCGGTCGCGGTCTCGTGGTGCTCCTCGAGCCAGGCCCGGAACTCCGACGCGTCACGGAAGAAGAGCGCCGGGCGCGCGGCGGAACCACCCGGCATACCGATGTCAGGCATGGGTAGGAGTTTCGCAGCGGGAACCGACAGATGCACCGCGCGGCGCGTCGACCCGTAGGCTCGTGAGGCCGACCGACCGAAAGCCACGCCGTGCAAGGAGGACCTCGTTGACTGTGCCGGAGACGCTCGTGGCCGGGCGCTACCGCCTCGACCGGGTCATCGCCACCGGCGGGATGGGTGTCGTGTGGGAGGGGTTCGACGAACGCCTCCAGCGGCGCGTGGCGGTCAAGCTGCTGCACACGCTCTCCGGGGTGCCGGAGGCGGAGGCGCAGCTCGCCAAGGACCGCGCCATGCGCGAGGCACGCATCACCGCCCGGTTGCACCACCCGCACGCCGTCACGGTCTTCGACGTCGTCGAGCACGAGGGCCGGCCGTGCCTCGTCATGGAGCTGATCCCGTCGACCCCGCTGTCGGCGAGGCTCAAGGAGCTGGGACCGCTGCCCGTCGCGACCGTGGCACGGGTGGGGCACGAGGTCGCCACGGCGCTGGCCGCCGCGCACGACCTCGGCATCGTCCACCGTGACGTCAAGCCCGGCAACATCCTCCTCACCGCCGACGGCGCTTCGCACATCAGCGACTTCGGGATCTCGCACGCCCTCGGCGACGCGACACTGACCCGGACCGGGTTGCTGCACGGCACGCCGGCCTATCTCGCGCCGGAGGCGGCCCGCGGCGAGGAGGCGTCCTACCCTGCCGACGTCTTCTCGCTGGGCTCGACGCTGTTCGCTGCGCTCGAGGGCGCGCCGCCGTTCGGCTCCGACGAGAACTCGATCGCGCTGCTGCACAAGGTCGCTGCCGCCGATGTCCCCGCGCCGACGAACGCCGGGCCGCTCACCGGGTTCCTCCTCGACATGCTCTCGCCGGATCCGGCCGCCCGCCCCACGATGCGCGAGGTCGCCGACCGCCTCGCCCGGCTGCCCGAGGAGGAGGACCTCGACCGGGCGATGCCGCCCGTGGCGCCGACCGCGGTCCTGCCCCGGCACGACGAGCACGGCGAGCGCGACGACGTCCTGCCGTGGTTCCCACCGGACCCTGACGATGGGGACGCCCACGACGGGCCGGGAGCCCCGGGATCGTCGGGAGCGTCGGGAGCGCCCAGCGGAGCGGCCGACCGGGAGCCTCGGCGACGCGGCCGGGCCCTGCTGCTCCTGGGCGCAGCCGCGGTGGCCGTGGCCGTGCTGGTGGCCGCGCTCACCGGCAACCTCCCGGGCGGCTCCGACGCCGGCGAGGCGCGCGACACCTCGCCGAGCACCGCGCCGAGCACCTCGGCCACATCGGACACGCCCTCACGCTCGACCACGCCGTCACCCACCGCGTCGTCGCCGTCGCAGACCCCGACCAGCCGGCCGACCCCGTCGACGTCGTCGCCCAGCGCCTCGCCACCGGCGAGCCGGCCGCAGCAGCTCTCCTCGGCGATCTCGAGCTACTACGCCCTGCTGCCGGACGACACCGATGCGGCGTGGTCGCGCCTCACGGCGGGATACCAGCGCAGTCCCAGCGGCGGCCGCGACTCCTTCGAGTCCTTCTGGGGCCGCATCGACGACGTCCGCGTGAGCGACGTCAGGGCGCGGCCACCGGACGAGGTCGAGGCCACCCTGCGCTACACCTACGAGAACGGCCGGGTCGACGTCGAGCGCACGCGGTTCCGGCTCGTCGACGAGGACGGGGTGCTCAAGATCGCCGGCTCCGAGGTCCTCTCCAGCGGTCCGGGCTGACCCACGCGCGTGGGCGCTCGCGCCCGCGACACGAAGCGCGTATGCCGTCCGCGCGCCGCCGCGCACCGCGCGCCGCGTGCTTGCCGGTCAGCCGCCCGAGACCGACAGCTCCGCGTGCGCGATCTGCGCCCGCTGCGCCTCGTCGAGGTCGCGCGAGCGCAACCAGTTCTCGGGCAGCGCGACCACCCGCGGCGAGCCTGCCCGGCCGCGCTGGCCCTCGGCCGGCTCCCCCGGCCACGGCGCGTCGAGGTCCATGGTCCCGATGAGGTCGTCGAGCGCCTGGAGGCTGTCGACGAGGGCGAGCTGGTTGCGTACCGTCGAGCCCGCCGGGAAGCCCTTGAGGTACCACGCGATGTGCTTGCGGATGTCGCGGCATCCGCGCAGCTCGTCGCCGTCGTAGAAGTCGACGAGGTAGGCCGCGTGCCGGCGCAGCGTCTCGGTGACCTCGCGCAGCCCGGGCTGGACGCGTGCCGTCGTGCCGGCGAACGCGGCCGCGAGGTCGGTGAAGAGCCACGGCCGGCCGAGGCAGCCGCGGCCGACGACGACGCCGTCGCAACCGGTCTCGGCGACCATGCGCAGCGCGTCCTCGGCCGACCAGATGTCGCCGTTGCCGAGGACCGGCACAGTCGTCACGGCCTCCTTGAGCCGGGCGATGGCCGACCAGTCGGCCTGGCCGGAGTAGGCCTGCGAGGCGGTCCGACCGTGCAGCGCGACCGCGGCGGCGCCCTCGCCCTCCGCGATCCTCCCGGCGTCGAGGTAGGTGATGTGGTCCGCGTCGATGCCGATGCGCATCTTGACCGTGACCGGCACGTCGTAGGGGCTCGCCTCGCGGACGACGTTGCTGACGATCCCCCGGAAGAGCTCGGTCTTCCACGGCAGCGCCGCACCGCCACCCTTGCGCGTCACCTTGGGGACCGGGCAGCCGAAGTTGAGGTCGATGTGGTCGGCGAGGTCCTCGGTGACGAGCATGCGCGCGGCGAGGCCGGCCGTCGCCGGGTCGACCGAGTAGAGCTGGACCGAGCGCGGGTGCTCCTCGGGTCCGTGGCTGATGAGCCGCATCGTCTCGGGGGTGCGCTCGACGAGGGCGCGGGAGGTCACCATCTCGTTGACGTAGAGGCTCGTCGCACCGCTCGCCCCGCCCGCGGCGGCACCGGCGGAGCCGTACTCGCGGCACAGTCGCCGGAAGGCGCGGTTGGTGATGCCCGCCATCGGCGCGAGCACGACGGGTGACTCGATCGTGTGGCGCCCGATCTGCAACGGTGGCAGGACGGGCGACGTGGTGGACTCGGCTGGAGCAGTCATGACCCAGCGATTCTCCCACTGGTTGACTGGCGCCATGTCCACGCTCCTCACCCCTGCACAGCTCGCAGCCGCCATGGAGGCCGGCGAGGTGCGGGTGCTCGACGTCCAGTACTCGCTCGCCGGTGACGGACCGACCCTGTATGCCGTGGCGCACCTTCCCGGGGTCCCGCACCTCGACCTCGACGCGGTCCTGGCCGGGCCGCCCGGCGCCGGCGGGCGTCATCCCCTGCCCGACCCGGAAGTCCTCGAAGCCGGGCTGCGCGCGGTCGGGCTGCGCGAGGGCGAGACGGTCGTCGTCTACGACCAGCAGACGTCGCTGGCCTCGGCCCGCGCGTGGTGGGTGCTGCGGTGGGCCGGCGTGGCCGACGTCCGCGTTCTCGACGGCGGCCTCGCCGCGTGGCGGGCGGAGGGCCTGCCGGTGTCCACCGAGGTCCCCGAGCCCGAGGAGGGCGACGTCGTCGTGCGTCCCGGTTCGGTGCCGGTGCTCGACGCCGACGGGGCGGCCCGCGTGGCGCGCGAGGGCGTCCTCCTCGACTCGCGGGCCGGCGAACGGTTCCGCGGCGAGACCGAGCCGATCGACGCCGTCGCCGGTCACGTCCCCGGCGCCCGCAACGCCCCGATGGGCGAGCAGCTCGCGCCCGACGGCCGCTTCCGCTCGGCCGACGAACTCCGTTCCTACTTCGCGCAGCTGGGAGCCACGGCCGGCGCCGAGGTGGGGACGACCTGCGGCTCGGGCGTGACAGCGGCCCACACGGCCCTGGCCCTGCACCTCGCCGGGGTCGACGCCACGCCCTACATCGGGTCGTGGAGCCACTGGATCACCGACCCCACGCGGCCCGTGGCGACGGGGTCAGGGAGCGATCGCGACTGAGACGGCGGCCGTTCCGGGCGCGCTGCCCCCACGACCGGGCAGGGTGGAGACCCTGACGAGGGATCCGGTGGAGGCGTTCCACGACAGGAGGTGGGTCGTCCTCCAGCGGACGAGCACCTGGTCGTTGTAGGCCCAGCCGAGAACCTCGCAGCACCCGACGGAGACGCCTTCGCTCAACGGCGCAACGAGGAGCCGGGGGGCGCTTCCGTCCGTGGCCTCAACGGAGCCTTCGTCAGTGGCGGTGCCCTCGCCGGGTAGGGCGAGCACTCCCTGGAAGAGTCGCTCGGGGCGGCGCTGGTTCGCCGCGAGCGCTGCGTCGCGCCCGAGGAAACCGCCGGTCGCGACCCGTCCGGATGGGCTCGTCAGGGTCGTCCCCCACGTGCCGCTGAGGACGCCCGGCCCCCCGCGGGTCGCCTGGTTGGACCCGTTGACGTCGAACGTGTGGACGCGCACCTCGTCCCCAGCCTCCACGGTGACCCGGTGCGGACCCAGGTGCGACGACTGCGACAGGCGGGTCACCTGTCCGGTCCTCCGGTCGATGCGCCAGCGTGCCGTCTCCGACCAGGCGATGACTGACGTCGGTGTCCAGCCGCCGTGGTCGAGGTACCTGTCCGCCACCGGATGGGTGCGCACCTCCCCCGAGTAGGCGTCGAGCACGACGACCCTCCCCGGCTGCAGGAAGAGGACGTGACGTCGGTCCTCGGCGACCGCGGTGACCTCGAGCGGCGGGCTGGCCCGACCCGCCTCGTCGACGTTGGGGACGAGCGGCAGCGTGTCGACGACGACGAACTGGTCCTCGAGCGTGGGACGCACGAGCACCGCCCGGAAACCGTCGGACTCGTGCCGCAGAAGGACCGCTCGCACGGGTGCGCTGCTCGGGCCGAGCTCGCTCAGGGTGCGCATCCGGGTGCGCGGGCCGAAGGACAGCACCTCGGGCAGGGCGAGCTGCCCCCGGGTGAGGTCGTCGACGGTCGGCAGCAAGGAGACCTGCTCCTCGCTCGGGCCGACCTGGGCCACCGTGCCGAGCAGCGCGAACGCCGAGCCGTCCCACCGCGACGTCGCGCTCGCACCCGATGCCGAGGGTGTCGCCGAGGGTGCGGGGGCGACCGACCGACCGGAGCCGTCGGGCAGGGCGATGACCGCTCCGACGAGGACGGCACCCGCGGCGACCGTCCCGGCCCACCGGCGCCAGGCGTGCCGACGCCGGCCCAGGGCACCGAGCCGGGCCCGGTCGACGTAGTCCCGGTCCGGCACCGGCGAGGCGGCGTCGAGCAGGTCGTCGCGGGTCACGGCCGGCAGCTGTCGCCGCAGCGACGCCACCGACAGGCCCAGCACCTCGGCCGCCTCGACCTCTCCCCGCTCCTCGTAGCGAAGGAGGACGGCCACGGCGCGCTGCCGCCGGGTGAGCGCGGCGAGCCCGGGCGGCAGGTCCGGCCCCGACCCCGACCCCTCGCGCCGACGGACGCGCCGCACCGTCGCCGCGCGGTAGGCCTCGCGTCGCACGAACGTGTCGGGGTCGTCGTCCCGCATCCGCCGCCACCGCAGCAGCAGCGCGCCGAAGGCGTCCTGCGTGACCTCGTCGGCGAGGGCGAGGTCGCCGCAGACCAGATAGGCCGCGCGCAGCAGCTGCTCCTGCCGGGCGCGGACGTAGTCGGCGAACTCGTCGCCGGCCTCGCGTGGTGGGCCGCTCACCCTCCCACTGTCCAACGCCCGAGGCCAAGCGCAAAGAGGCGGCGGGCACACGGCATACGAAAACCCCCCGACCATCCGGTCGGGGGGCTTCGGCGAGAGCGGAGTCTCGAAGGTGGTCCTGGGTCAGAGACCCTTGACCTTCTCGGCCTGCGGACCCTTGGGGCCCTGCGTGACGTCGAACTCGACCTTCTGGCCCTCGGTGAGCTCGCGGTAGCCGCTGCTCTCGATCGCCGAGTAGTGGACGAAGACGTCAGCGCCGCCACCGTCCTGCTCGATGAAGCCGAAGCCCTTTTCGCTGTTGAACCACTTCACGGTGCCGGTTGCCACTGGTGTTGCCTATCTGTGTGTTGCGAGCGCTCCCGTATGGAGAACTCAGGTGCCGCCTGAAAGGCAACATGGACAACGGTATCAGCGCATCCACGTCGGCGCCCCATCGCGCAGCAAGTCGGGTCGGTCGGCGAGGTCAGGAGGACGCGCGCCGCAGCAGCTCGCCGAAGTCGGTGACGTCGCCGAACCGGTCGGTGAAGCCGGCCTCGCGCTGCTCCCCCTCGGCCGGCAGGAAGCCGGACCGCCCCGCCGCCGCACCCGCCGCCGACCCGAGGAGGGCCGCGACGAGCTCGGCCGCCGCGCGGTCGACCCGGCGGTCGAGGCCGGGCGTGCCGAAGTCGTCGGTCGCGGCCATGACGCCGGTCGGGACGACCGAGGCGTGCAGGTAGGAGAAGAGCGGACGCATCGCATGGTCGAGCATGAGCGAGTGCCGCGACGAGCCACCGGTGGCGGCGACGAGGACCGGCTTGCCGTCGAGCGCGTCGACGTCGAGGTTGTCGAAGAACGCCTTGAACAGCCCGCTGTAGGAGCCGGAGAAGACCGGGGAGACGGCGACGAGAGCATCGGCCGAGATGACCTTCTCGATGGCCGCGGCCAGCTCCCCGCTCGGGAAGCGGGTGAGCATCTGGTCGGTGATGAGCCGGGCCAGCGGGCGCAGCTCGACGACCTCGACCACGGCCTCCTCACCGTGGGCGGTGACGTGGCGCGCCACGGCCTCGGTGAGGCGGTCGGTGAGCAGCCGGGTCGAGCTGGGCTCGGACAGCCCGGCCGTCACCGCGACGATGCGACGCGTCATGTCAGACCTCCACAGGGGTGCCGTCGAGCGCGACGAGGCGCTCGGCGTGACGGGGTGCCGTGGCGGGCACGTGGGCAGGGCGGCGCGCGTCGGCGATCCGACGCAGCTCCGGGACGACCTCGCCGCCGAGGAGCTCGATCTGCTCGAGGACCGTCGTGAGCGGCAGACCGGCGTGGTCCATGAGGAAGAGCTGGCGCTGGTAGTCGCCGACGTGGTCGGCCATCGTGGCGTAGCGCTCGATGACCTGCTGCGGGGAGCCGACGGTGAGCGGGGTCTCGCGGGTGAACTCCTCGAGCGAGGGCCCGTGACCGTAGACCGGCGCGTTGTCGAAGTAGGGGCGGAACTCGCGCACCGCGTCCTGGCTGTTCCTGTGCATGAAGACCTGGCCGCCGAGGCCGACGATCGCCTGGTCGTGCTTGCCGTGGCCGTGGTGCTGGTAGCGGCGGCGGTAGAGGTTGACCATCTGCTTCGTGTGCGACAGCGGCCAGAAGATGTTGTTGTGGAAGAAGCCGTCACCGTAGTAGGCGGCCTGCTCCGCGATCTCGGGGCTGCGGATCGAGCCGTGCCAGACGAACGGAGGTATGCCGTCGAGCGGTCGGGGCGTCGAGGTGAACCCCTGGAGGGGCGTGCGGAACTTGCCCTGCCAGGTCACGGCCTCCTCGCGCCACAGGCGGTGCAGCAGTGCGTAGTTCTCGATGGCGAGGTCGAGGCCGTCACGGATGTCCTTGCCGAACCACGGGTAGACGGGGCCGGTGTTGCCGCGGCCCATCATGAGGTCCATCCGACCGTCGGCCAGGTGCTGGAGGTAGGCGTAGTCCTCCGCGAGGCGCACGGGGTCGTTCGTGGTGATGAGGGTCGTGCTCGTCGAGAGGACGACGCGCTCGGTCACGGCCGCGAGGTGAGCCAGGAGCACCGGCGGGTTGGCAGGAGCGGCGAACGGCGGGTTGTGGTGCTCACCGGTCGCGACGACGTCGAGGCCCACCTCCTCGGCCTTCTTCGCGATGGCCACCGTGGCCTTGATGCGCTCGTTCTCCGAGGGCGTCCTGCCGGTGGTCGGGTCCATCGTGACGTCCCCGACGGTGAAGATGCCGAACTCCATGCCATTCGCTCCTTCGACTGATTAGTTGACGATTCATCTACCTGAACGGGAGCAGCCTCGCCGACATTCCCGCGCGCACACGCGGGCGGCCCGCTCCGCGCGCACCGGCCGCGGGTGAGCAGCACGTCAGTCCGCGGCGGCACCCGCGGAGGAGCCTGCGGACGGGTCGGGGTGGCGATCGACTGCACCGACGCGCAGCCGCGCGATCCGGCGCCCGTCCATCTCGAGGACGGTGAGGGTGCGCCCGTCGACCGTGACGCTGTCGCCGACGACGGGAATGTCCTGGAGGTGCTCGAGGACGAGGCCCGCGACGGTCGAGAAGCGCTCGACAGCGACCTCGGTCCCGGTGAGATCGGCGTAGTCGGCGAGGTGCATGCCGCCGTCGATCTCGGTCGTCGCGTCGAGGGGCAGCTCCCCCGTGGGCGGCTGGGAGGCGTCCGGGCCGTCGCCCTCCGGGTCGTACTCGTCACGGATGTCGCCGACGAGCTCCTCGACGATGTCCTCGAGGGTGACGATGCCGTCGGTGCCGCCGTACTCGTCGACGACGAGTGCCATGTGCACGCCCTCGCGCATCCGCGTCAGGGCCGCGAGCACGCGGCCACTGCTCGGCAGCACGGTGATCTCGCGGACGAGCGGGGCGATGGTGGCCTCGCCCGTCTCGGAGTCGTCGGCCGAGAGGATGTCACGCACGTGGACGAAGCCGACGATGTCGTCGACCGAGTGGCGACGGGTCACCGGGAAGCGCGAGTGCGGGGTGCGGGCGATGACCTCGCGGGCCTGCGCCAGCGTCGCCGAGGCGTCGAGGAAGTCGACCTCGCCACGGGGCCGCATGACCTCCTTGAGGTTGCGGTCGGTTGCGGCGAAGACGTCCTGGAGGATCTGCCGCTCGTCGGCCTCGAGGTCCTTGTGGTGGCCGACGAGGTGGCGCAGCTCCTCCTCGCTCATCTCGTCGCCCGCGGCGTCGGGGTTGCCACCGAGGAGGCGGACGACGGCGTTGGTCGAGCGCGACAGCAGCCAGATGACCGGCTTCATGAGCGTCGCGAAGCGGGACAGCGGCGGCGCCACGGCGAGCGCGATGGCGGGAGCCCGCTGGAGCGCGAGTCGCTTCGGCACGAGCTCACCGAAGACGAGCGAGAGGTAGGCGATGACGAGCGTCATGAGGACGAGCGCGACCGACCCGGCCGCGCCCTCGGGCACCCCGGCCCGCTCCAGCAGAGGGGCCACATCGGGCGCGATCGTCGTCGCGCCGTAGGCCGCCGAGAGGAAGCCGGCCACGGTGACGCCGATCTGGACCGCGGCGAGGAAGGTGTTGGGGTCGCGCGCCAGCCGAGCGACCCTGGCGCCGCGGGCGCCGCTGCGCTCCATGGCGCCGAGCTGGGTCTCACGCAGGGAGACCAGCGCCAGCTCGGTCGCGGCGAAGATCCCCCCGACGAGGACGAAGAGCAGCACGAGCCCGAAGGCGAGTGCGGTGTCCTGGTTCACCGGAACCTCCTCGCGACGTGCTCACGGAGGTTCCGGCCGGTACTTCGAGGGCGATCCATGCGCACATCCTACGGAGACGGCTGGACGTTCCCTGAAAGCGTCAGCCGTCCTCGGCGTCCACTGCAGCGACCGTGGCCCGGGCTGCGTCGAGCCGCGACTGGGCGTCGACGACCGCGCGCCGTGCGGCGCGAGCCGCCTTCTCGGCCTCGTCGAGGGACGCCTGCGCTGCGGACATCTCGGCCTGCGCCTCGGCGAGCTCGGTCGCGGCCCGTCGCTGCTCCTTCTCGCGGGCGCGCGCCCTCGCCTTGGCCTCCTTGGCCTCGGCGACCGCACGGGCGAGCTCCTCCTCGGTGAGCTCGTCCCCGTCGTCGGCCTCTTCGTCGTCGGCCTCGCCAGCCTCCTCCGTCGAGGTCCCCGACAGGATCGCCCCGCCCGGCAGCACCGAGACGACCGAGCCCGAGCTCGTCACTCCGACCGCACCCGAGAGGTCGACCTCGCCGAACCCGCTGTAGCTCAGCGCCCGGGTCAGCTGCCCGGAGGCCAGGGCGTCCGAGGCGCTCTCGTCGGCGAGCGCCGCGATCGCCGAGGCGCGCACCTCCTCGCGCGCCGCCGCCGAGAGGCTCGCGCCCTCACCGTCCGCGGCGCCCGCCACCGCCTCGACGTATGCCGTGAGCGCGGCGTCACGCTCCCCCCTCACCGACGTGAGGGTCGCCGTGTCGAGCCGGGACTGGGCGGCACGCATCCGAGCCCCCAGCCCGACCAGGTCCGCGAGCGCGGACGAGTCCCCCCGTGGGACGAGGTTCATCGCCCACGCAGGCAGGGTGGGCTTGCGCAGGGCCAGCACCGCCTTCGAGGCGGCCGGACCGGCAGCCGCCTTCACCTCGGTGGCCAGCGCCTTGCGCGACGCGACGAAGTCGGCGAGCGGGACGGCATACAGGCGTCTGGCGGCGTCGGCGACGGCCTGCTCGACGACGCCCTCGTCGCCGGTGTCAGCCATGCGCCGACGATAACCGGCGAGAAGGGCAACGGCGTCAGGAGCGCGAGGGTTCGGGCACGCGCGCCGGGCCTGCGTCGGCGACGAGGTGCCAGACCCACATGAGGCAGCCGAGGACGACGAGGACGAGGCTCGCGACGGCCAGCGTCGTCACAGAGCCGGTGACGAGCGGGGTGAGGAGGGCGGCGACGACGGCGTTGGTCGCGAGCGGCATGACCCCCGCGACCGAGGCGGCCGCACCACGCACGTGCGGGAAGAGGTCGAGCAGGGCGACCTGGATCGTCGGGAAGGCCGTGCCCGTGCCGACGGCGATGAGGCTCGGCCCGACCACGGCCCACGGCAGCTCGGGTCCGAACGCGATGGCCAGGCCGACGTTGAGGACGGCGGCGAGGACCGACACGGCGAAGGACCACGTGATGAGCCTTCGGGTGTCCACCCGGCCGGCCGCGCGACCGCTCACCCACGAGCCGACGATGACGCCGCTGATCATCGGGACGAAGAACTGCCAGAAGTCGCCCTCGCCCTTGCCGAGGAGGTCGACGACGAAGATCGCGGCACCGCCGATGTAGATGAACTGCCCGGCGAAGACGAGGGTGATGGCCCAGCCCATGCGCTCGAACTGGCCGTCGCGCGCGACGCGCACGAGGTCGCGCAGCATCGGCGCGAGCCGCAGCGGCCGACGACGCTCGCGCGGGTGGGTCTCGGGGACGACGACGAGGACGACGCCGGCGAGGACGAGGGCGAAGGCGCCGATGAACCAGAAGATCGTCGGCCACGGACCGAGCCCGAGGAGGAGACCCCCGATGATCGGCGCCACCGCTGGGGCGAGGCCGAAGATCATCATGACGCGGCTCATGACCCGCTGCGCCTCGGCGCCGTCGAAGAGGTCGCGGATGATCGTGCGGCCGATGATCGTCGAGCCACCCGCCGAGAGCCCCTGGAGGACGCGGAAGAAGAGGAGCACGCCGAGGTTGGGCGACAGGGCGCAGCCGATGCTCGCCAGCGTGTAGGACGCGAGCGCGCCGATGACGACGGGCTTGCGTCCGACGGCGTCCGAGAGCGGTCCGTGGAACGGCGTCATGACCGCGAAGGCCAGCATGTAGGTGCTGACGACGAGCTGCATCTCGTCGATGCCGACCCCGAACTCGCCGCGCATCTGGGCGAACGCCGGGAAGGGCGTGTCGATCGAGAACGGTCCGAGCATCGCCATGCCGGCGAGGACGAGCGTGAGGAGCAGCCCGGCGTTGCGGCGTGAGGTTGCTTCCGTGGGCGCGGCCCCGCCCCTCACCACGTCAGGCGCCGACCCGGCGCGGCGACCGCATCAGCAGCCGACGAGCCGCTGGGCGAGGTAGCCCTCGACCTGGTCGAGCGAAACCCGCTCCTGGGCCATCGTGTCGCGCTCGCGGATCGTCACGGCGTCGTCCTCGAGGGTGTCGAAGTCGACGGTGATGCAGAACGGCGTGCCGATCTCGTCCTGGCGGCGGTAGCGCTTGCCGATCGCACCGGCGTCGTCGAACTCGACGTTCCAGCTGCGGCGCAGGGTCGCGGCGAGGTCGCGGGCCTTGGGCGAGAGGTCGGCGTTGCGGCTCAGCGGGAGCACGGCCGCCTTGACCGGGGCGAGGCGACGGTCGAGACGGAGAACGACGCGCTTGTCGACGCCGCCCTTGGTGTTGGGTGCCTCGTCCTCGGCGTAGGCGTCGACGAGGAAGGTCATGAGGCTGCGCGAGAGACCGGCCGCGGGCTCGATGACGTAGGGCGTGTAGCGCTCGCCGCTCGTCTGGTCGAAGTAGACGAGGTCGGTGCCGGAGTGCTTCGAGTGCGTGCCGAGGTCGAAGTCGGTGCGGTTGGCGATGCCCTCGAGCTCGCCCCACTCGCTGCCGGCGAAGTTGAAGCGGTACTCGATGTCGACGGTGCGCTTGGAGTAGTGCGACAGCTTGTCGGCCGGGTGCTCGTAGTGGCGCAGGTTCTCGGGCTTGATGCCGAGGTCGACGTACCAGCGGGTGCGCTCGTCGATCCAGTACTGGAACCACTCGTCGTCCTCGCCGGGCTTGACGAAGAACTCCATCTCCATCTGCTCGAACTCGCGCGTGCGGAAGATGAAGTTGCCCGGCGTGATCTCGTTGCGGAAGCTCTTGCCGGTCTGGGCGATGCCGAACGGCGGCTTCTTGCGCGACGTCTGCATGACGTTGAGGAAGTTGACGAAGATGCCCTGGGCGGTCTCGGGACGAAGGTAGTGCAGGCCGGACTCGTCCTCGATGACGCCGAGGTGGGTCTTGAGCATCATGTTGAACTCGCGCGCCTCGGTCCACTGGCCGCGCGTGCCGCAGTTCGGGCAGGCGATGTCGGTGAGCGGGATCGAGTCGGGGTCCTCGATGTTCTTCTTCGCCGCGATGGCTTCCTGCATGTGGTCGACGCGGAAGCGCTTGTGGCAGCTGAGGCACTCCGTGAGCGGGTCGGTGAACGTGCCGACGTGACCCGAGGCGACCCACGTCTCACGCGGCAGGATGATCGAGGAGTCGAGGCCGACGACGTCGTCGCGACCGATGACCATTGCCTTCCACCACTGCCGGCGGATGTTCTCCTTGAGCTCGACACCGAGCGGCCCGTAGTCCCAGGCCGAGCGGGTGCCGCCGTAGATCTCACCACTGGGGAAGACGAAACCTCGCCGCTTGCAGAGGTTGACGACGGTATCGACGGTGGAGGTCTCCTTGGCCATGCGCGCAAGGATACGGTCCGCGGGGAAGCGTTCCCGCACCGGTTTGGGCGCCGGCGGTCGCCAGGCGCGCGACCTTCGCGTCGTGCCGCTCCCGTAGGCTCTGCGCTCGTGCCCAGCCTTCGCGAGTCCCTCGAGAACGCGAGCGCGCCCGCCCTGCGGACGATCGCCTCGCTCCCCCGCGCCGTCCCCTTCCTCGTCATCCTCGGCCTCATGGTCGCCGGGGCGCTCATCCCGGGCTGGGGCTGGGTCCTCCTCGCGCTCGTCACGCTCTTCCTCGCGTGGCTGCTCGTCCTCGGCTGGCCGCGGCTCACCGCTCCCGAGCGGCTCATGCGGATCGCCGTCGTCGCCATCGCCGTCGCCATCACGATCACGCAGGCCATCCCGCGCTGAGAGACGCTGTTTGACAATCATTCTCATCTGAGTTGAGAATGATTGTCATGAAGCGACCCCTCGCCGCCCTGCCCCTGCTCGGCCTGCTCGCCCTCACCGGCTGCGGCTCGGGCTCGAGCGCCAACGCCTCGGGGGCGTCCGGCTCGGACGACGCGGTCGCCGTCACCGCCGCCTTCTACCCCCTCGCGTATGCCGTGGAGCGCGTCGGTGGGGACCGCGTCAGCGTCGCGAACCTCACCAAGCCGGGCGCGGAGCCGCACGACGTCGAGCTCACCCCGAAGGACGTCGCCGGCCTCGCGAAGGCCGACCTCGTCGTCGTCGAGAAGGGCTTCCAGCCGGCTGTCGACGAGGCCGTCGAGAGGGTCGACGGCGAGAAGGCGCTCGACGTCTCCACCGCGGTCGACCTCTCCATCGAGGCGAGCGAGGACGGGCACGACCACGGCGGCGAGGAGCACGCCGAGGAGCCGAGCCCGACCGGCGGCGCGATCGACCCCCACTTCTGGCTCGACCCCACCCGCTATGCGAAGGCGGCCGGGGCGATCGCCGACCGGCTGTCCGAGGTCGACCCGGACGGCGCGACGGCATACAAGGAGAACGCGGACGCGTTCGTCGCGGAGCTGACCACGCTCGACGAGGAGTTCCGGACGGGTCTGGCGAGCTGCGCCAACCGCGACCTCGTCACCGGACACGTCGCCTTCGCCTACCTCGCGGACCGCTACGACTTCCACCAGTCAGGCATCGCCGGCCTCTCCCCCGACGCCGAGCCCAACGCCGCTGCCATGAAGGAGATCGTCGAGCACGTGCGCGAGCACAAGGTGACGACGATCTATGCCGAGACGCTCGTCGGCCGCGACCTCGCCGACACCATCGCCAAGGAGACGGGCGCGACCGTCGCCGTCCTCGACCCGATCGAAGGGCTGAGCGACGCGTCGGCGGGCAGCAACTACCTTGAGGTCATGCGCTCCAACCTCGCCACGCTCAAGAAGGGCCAGGGCTGCCGATGAGCGAGGGCGCCCTCATCTCCCTGCGGTCGGCCTCCTTCGGCTACGCCGACCGCAAGGTGGTGGACGGCGTCTCGCTCGACCAGGGGCCGGGCGAGGTCATCGCGCTCCTCGGCCCGAACGGCTCGGGCAAGACGACGCTCGTCAAGGGCCTGCTCGGCCTCTCCGAGCACCTCGGCGGCGAGGTGAGCCTCTTCGGCACGCCGCTCGACCGGTTCCGTGAGCGGCCTCGCATCGGCTACGTCCCGCAGCGCCACTCGCTGTCGACGTCGGTGCGGGCGACCGTCCGCGAGATCGTCGAGGTCGGCCGACTGCCGCTGCGCCCCTGGTGGCGTCCATCCGGAACCGAGGACGCCCGGCTCGTCGACGAGGCCCTCGACGCCGTGGGCCTGCGCGACCGCGAGCGTGAGGACGTCGCCGCCCTGAGCGGAGGACAGCAGCGCCGCGTCCTCATCGCCCGGGCACTCGTCGCCCAGCCGGACGTGCTCGTCATGGACGAGCCGACGGCCGGCGTCGACATCGACAACCAGCGGGTGCTCGCGGAGGTCCTCGGGCGCCTCGCTGCGCGCGGCACCTCGATGCTCGTCGTCACCCACGAGCTCGCCGCCCTGCGCGACGTCGTCACCCGCATCGTCTGCATGGACGGCGGGCACGTCGACTTCGACGGCAGTCCCAGCGCCTACGCCCGCGGTCACCGCGGTCACGAGCTCGGCGACGGCCACCACCACGAGTCGCCGTCCCACGACCACCCCGCCCCGGGCATCGCGGCGATCCTCACCGACCCGCTGCCGCCGAGGGAGGTCCAGCCGTGAGCGACCTCCTCGCCCTCGACTTCATGCGCCAGGCCCTGGTCGCCGCCGTGCTCGTCGGCCTCGCCGCCCCCCTCGTCGGCGCGTTCCTCGTCCAGCGCCGGATGTCGCTCATCGGCGACGGCATCGGGCACGTGGCCCTCGCCGGCGTCGCGGTCGGCATCCTCACCGGCTCGATGCCCGTCCTCACCGCACTCGTCGCCGCGGTCGCCGCGGCCGTCGGGGTCGAGCTCATCCGCGCGGCCGGCCGCACGAGCGGTGACATCGCGCTCGCCGTGATGTTCTACGGCGGCATCGCGCTCGGTGTCGTCCTCATCTCGAAGTCGAGCGCGACCTCACCCGCCAACCTCACCGGCTACCTCTTCGGCGCCATCCTCACGACGAGCACGAGTGACATCGTCGTCTTCGCCGCGCTGGCCGTCGTCGTCGCCGCGGTGACATGGGTGCTGCGCCAGCGCTTCTTCGCGGTGGCCAACGACGAGGAGTTCGCCCGTGCGGTCGGACTGCCGGTCATGGGCTACAACATCGCACTGTCGGTGCTCACCGCCGTGACCGTCGTCGTGTCGATGCGGGTCGTCGGCCTCCTGCTCATCACCGCGCTCATGATCATCCCCAACGCGACGGCCCAGCTCGTCTCGCGCAGCTTCCGCAGCAGCCTGCTCTGGGCGTCGTTGCTCGGGGTGCTGGCCAGCGTCGGCGGGGTCGTCTCGTCGTTCTATGCCGAGACCCCGTCGGGCGGGACGATTGTGCTGCTCGCCATCGCCGCCTTCCTCGTCGTGAGCGTCGTCTCCGGCGCCGTGGCCCGGGCGCGGCGGGCCGCGCACGAGCGGGCCGAGCGGCACGACCACGAGCACGGGCCCGCCTGCGGCCACCCGGCGATCCCGCACGACGGCCACGTCGACTACCTCCACGACGGGCACCGTCACGCCCCGCACCGCGACCACTACGACGAGCACGAGGCACACGCCCGGCACGACGGGCACGACGAGCACGAGGAGGTCGTGCGATGAGCCCAGCGCACACCGAAACCGCAGCCGGGACAGCGGCCGGGACCGCGGCCGGGACCGCAGCCCGCCGGCCCACTCGACAGCGGGCGGCACTGGCCGACCTCATGTCGACCACGACCGAGTTCCTCTCGGCCCAGGACCTCCACGGCCGCCTCCAGCAGCGCGGCGAGTCGGTCGGGCTCGCGACGGTCTACCGCAACCTCCAGGCGATGGCCGCCGACGGCGACGTCGACGTCCTGCGCACCGACGACGGCGAGTGCGTCTACCGCTCGTGCGGCACCGACGCCCACCACCACCACCTCGTGTGTCGCGAGTGCGGCCGCACCGTCGAGGTCGAGGGTCCGGCGGTCGAGAAGTGGGCGGCCGAGGTCGCTCGGCAGAACGGCTTCAGCGACGTCACCCACACCATCGAGCTCTTCGGGACCTGCACCTCCCACTGACCCCCACCCCGACTGATTGCGACTTCGCAGAGTTGTCAGCCCAGCGAACGGCTCTGCGAAGTCGCAACGAGTCGGAGGCCTGCCACGCCGGTCGAGCCCTCAGCCATCGCGACGGGAGTAGCGTCCGAGGCGTCCCAGACCTGGACGTCGGGAGGTGCTCGTCGTGACGTCGTTCTTCCTGAGCGGCCCCGGAGGCCCGGAGGTCACGGCCCTCGGGTCGACGTACGTCACCAAGACGGACGGCACCGCGGTGGGCGGCGCCTACTCCCTCATGGAGGAGACCTTCTGGTCCGACTCGACCCCGCTCCACACACACGTCGCAGCCGAGGAGTCCTTCTACGTCCTCGACGGCGACGTCGAGCTGCACGTCGCCGGGCGGACCAGCACCGCGGGACCGGGCGCGTTCATCACGGTTCCCCGCGGAGTTGTGCACGGACTACGGCGTCTCGGCACGTCCCCCGTCCGGATGCTCACGATCATCTCCCCGCCGGGTTTCGAGCAGATCTTTGCCGAGGTCGCCGAGCGCGGCGAGGAGGCTCTCCTGGCCGACCCCGAGGCCCTTGTCGCGCTGGCGGAGCAGCACGGCACCGTCATCGTCGGCGACTATCCGGACCGGTCGAGGTAGCAGGACATGACGGGGACGGCGCGCCCGTGCGGCGTGTCGTGCTATCTCGACTCGGTCGAGGTCTCGTCCGGGCCGGTCGGCGTGGCGGCCGAGTCGACGGCGCCGCCGTAGCGGCGGTCGCGGTCGGCGTAGATCTCGATGGCCCGCCACAGGTCGCGCCGGTCGAAGTCGGGCCACAGCGTGTCGAGGAAGACCATCTCTGCGTAGGCGCTCTGCCACAGCAGGAAGTTGCTCGTGCGCTGCTCCCCTGAGCTCCGGACGAAGAGGTCGACGTCGGGCATGCCGGGCTCCGGCAGGTAGCGCGCGAGCGCCTTCTCGTCGACGTTGCGGGGCTTCAGCCGGCCGCGAGCCACGTCCTCGGCCATCGCCCGGGCGGCATCGCCGAGCTCGGCCCGCCCGCCGTAGTTGACGCAGAAGTAGAGGGTGAGACCGGTGTTGTGCTGGGTGAGCTCCTGGGCGACCTCGAGCTCCTTGATGACCGAGCTCCACAGCCGCGGGCGCCGACCGACCCAGCGCATCCGGACCCCCCAGTCGTGCAGCTGGTCGCGGCGGCGGCGGATGACGTCCCGGTTGAAGCCCATGAGGAAGCGGACCTCCTCGGGCGAGCGCCGCCAGTTCTCCGTCGAGAAGGCATAGGCCGACAGGTGCGTCACGCCCGCCTCGATCGCCCCCGCGACGACGTCGAGCAGGGCGCCCTCGCCGGCCTCGTGACCCTTGGTGCGCGGCAACCCGCGCTGGTTGGCCCAGCGACCGTTGCCGTCCATGACGATGGCGACGTGACCGGGAACCTGCTGCGCCGGGATGGACGGGGCTTGCGCGCCGCTCGGGTGCGGGAAGGGACGGCTCGTCACCGCTCCACCATACGGAGCGAGCGCACCCCGCGTTCGAGGTGCCACTGGAGGAACGCGGTCGTCAGCCCGCTGCCCTCGCGGCGGTGCCTGAGCTTGGAACCGTCGGCGATCATCCAGTCGCCGGCGAGCAGCGCAGCGAGCAACCGGAGCGTCTCCGGCGCCGGGGCGCTCGAGCCGGGCGGACGGCATACGGAGCAGACGGCGCCACCGGAGACGACGTGGAACGCGCGGTGCGGACCCTCGGCGCCGCACTTCGCGCAGTCGTGGAAGCTCGGCGCCCAGCCGGCGATCGCGAGCGCGCGCAGGAGGTAGGCATCGAGGACGAGGTTGGGGTCGTGCTCCTTGCCGGCGAGCGAACGCAGCGCGCCGGTGACGAGGAGGTACTGCTGGAGGGCCGGCTCGCGCTCCTCGGTGAGCCGGTCGCAGGTCTCGAGGACGGCGTTGGCCGCGGTCCACGCGTCGTAGTCGCGGGCGCAGACGTCGCCCCACGACTCGAGCGTCTCGGCCTGGGTCACCGTGTCGAGGTTGCGCCCCTCGTAGCACTGGAGGTCGACGAGCATCCCCGGCTCGAGCCGGGCGCCGAAGCGCGACTTCGTGCGGCGCACGCCCTTGCCGACCGTGCGGACCTTGCCGAGGCTGCGCGTGAGGACCGTGATGATGCGGTCCGCCTCACCCAGCTTGTGGGTGCGCAGAACGATCCCCTGGTCACGGTAGAGCGGCACACCCCATTGTCCCCCGAGCCTCCGACAATCCCCGTATGCCGTGCCGCCCGGAGGCCTACGGTGTCGCCATGAGCGACCGCGAACCGTTCTTCGAACCGCGTCGGCCCCCGGGCGACGAGCCGAGCGCGCCTCGACGTTTCGTCAACCACCCGTGGATGCCACCACTCAACGTCGTCCCGGCACTTCTCGCGGCGGACCTGGAGGTCGTCGCCACCGAGGCGGTCGTGGCCAGGGTGGCGGAAGTCCGCGTCTACGACCGCGGGATGCTCATCGGATCGAGGCATGGCTCCACCCGGACTCGGCGGTTGCCGTCCTCGAGTCGTTCGGCATGCCCGACGAGCCGCGGGTCGGCCTGCTCCTAGGTGACGGCACCCGACTCGGCGCCGGCGACCCCGGCACTTCCCCGGACGTCGCACCGGACCTCCCCGGCGATGGCGGACCGCCGCTCTACGTCCAGAACGGCGGCGGTGCGGGCGAACTGCGCGTCCAACAGTCGTGGTGGGTCTCACCGGTCCCGGAGGGAGATGCCGAGCTCGTGCTCGAGTGGGAGGCCGTGGGTGTGCCGGAGACCTTCGTGCCACTCGACCTCGCCTCGATCCGCGCTGCGGCATCGCGGGCCCGTGAGCTGTGGCCGCTCCCCGACGCCCACGGTGAGGAGTTCACGTGGGTCGGCTACGCGCCCTGGGCGGGGACCGCATACACGCCTCCGCAGGGTCCTGCCACCGGAGGTGAGGGGTAGCGCTCCCCATGTACGCGTGACGCCCGCACTTCTAGGTTCGGGTCCGGCAGCAGCCGACCGACACGCGAGCGAGGGGACACGACCATGTGCGAGCAGCACCACGAGCAGGGACCGGACGAGGCGTTCGCGGAGACGCCCGACGTGGGAAGACGGGCGCTCGTGCGCGGCGCCGGCGGGATGCTGCTGGGCGGTGGCCTCGTCGTCGCGGGCGCCGGCGCCGCGCAGGCCGCCACGTCGCAGAACGGCTGGCCGGCGAGCAGCAGCCCGAGCGCGATCGGCATCACCGGTCTGACGGTCGCGGGCCACGCCTTCCCGTCGGGGGTACGGGGTGGACAGGTCCACACGATCCTCGGCTACGTCGCCCGCCGCTTCCACAACGAGGTCGAGGCCCTCGTGACTCCCGGCAACTGGGGCTACAACTACCGCGTCATCTCCGGCAGCACGAGCCTGTCGAACCACGCCTCCGGCACCGCCATCGACGTCAACGCCCCGCGGCACCCGCTCGGTGCGTCCGGCACGTTCAGCTCGACCCAGGTGAGCCGGATCCGCTCGATCCTCAGCTCCTGCAACGGTGTCGTGCGCTGGGGTGGCGACTACTCGGGCCGCAAGGACGAGATGCACTTCGAGATCAACGTCCGTCCCGGCGACTCTCGCATCGCACCGCTCGTCGCGAAGATCGGTGGGTCGCCCGACCCCGCGCCGACGATCACGTGGTCGACGGTGCGCTCCGGCGCCACCGGCTTCCGGGTCACCGTGGTCCAGCACCTGCTGCGCGCCCGTGGCCAGTCGCTCACCGTCGACGGCGTCTTCGGGTCGGTCACCGCGAGCAAGGTCAAGGCGTTCCAGTCCTCCCGCGGTCTCTACGCCGACGGGATCGTCGGTCCGAAGACATGGGCCGCACTCGTCGTCACCGTGCAGAACGGCTCGACCGGGCAGGCGGTCGTCGCCGCGCAGAAGGCGCTCACGGCGCGCGGCTACTCGCTCACCGCCGACGGTGTCTTCGGGTCCGTGTCGGTGAGCAAGGCGAAGGCGTTCCAGACGAGCCGCGGGCTCGTCGCCGACGGCATCATCGGCCCGCGCACCTGGGCCAAGCTGACGATCTGACGCACGACGCTGCGTGTTCCGGCGCGCCGACCCTTCCGCCGGGGCTAGAACAGGTGTTCGATCTGCGCTAGTCTCGGTGGCATGGACGCGGTCCTGCAGCACTCGCTCTTCGACACCGGGGACTCCATCGAGCTCGGTCCGGTGGCGCCCACGCGCACCGTCCTCGACCGCGGCGCCTGGGTCGACTACCAGCCGGCGTGGCTGGCCGGCGCCGACCTGCTCTTCGACGCCCTCCACCACGACGTCCCGTGGAAGGCCGAGCGACGCGAGATGTACGAACGCGTCGTCGACGTCCCCCGCCTCCTCAAGTTCTACGAGGAGGGCGAACCGCTCCCCCACCCTGTCCTCGCGCAGGCGCGAAATGCGCTGTCGCACAGGTATGCCGGCGAGCTGGGTGAGCCCTTCGTCTCCGCCGGGATGTGCCTCTACCGCGACGGCCGCGACTCGGTCGCGTGGCACGGCGACCGGATCGGCCGGGCCCGCGACATGGACACGATGGTCGCGATCCTCTCGGTCGGCTCGGCCCGCTCGCTCATGCTCCGGCCCCGCGGTGGCGGCGCCTCGATCGGCTTCTCACTCGGGCACGGCGACCTCGTCGTCATGGGCGGGTCGTGCCAGCGAACCTGGGACCACGCGATCCCCAAGACGAGCAAGCCCGTCGGACCCCGGATCTCGATCCAGTTCAGGCCCCGCGGCATCCGCTGACGGCAACCGCAGAGAATCCCGCCCTGGGCTGCGGACGGCATACCCACCGCTTTTGCTCCCCATGAGGGAAGGTTCGGGGTCCGGAGGGAACATTCCCCTCCGGACCCCGAAGGTTCCCTCCGGTCGTGCCGCTGAGCCGCTCGGCGTCAGGCCGAGGCGGCGTCGCGCTCGGCGCGGTTGACCGCCGAGAGCACCGCCGTGAGCGAGGCGCGCACGATCGAGGAGTGCATGCCGACGCCCCAGAGGACGCGGTCGGCGACGGCGCACTCGACGTAGGCCGCGGCCTTGGCGTCGCCACCGGAGGAGAGCGCGTGCTCGGAGTAGTCGAGGACACGGACATCGACGCCGACGGTCGAGAGCGCGTCGATGAAGGCGGCGATCGGGCCGTTGCCGTAGCCGTCGACAGTGATCTCCTGGCCGTGGTCGAGCATGACCGCGGTGATGTGGTCGCGCCCGTCGCCGGCGCTGACGAGGGTGTGGCTCACGGGGGTGAACCGGCCCCAGTCGTTGCGCTTGCCGGGCTTGGCCGGGAGGTACTCGTCGCGGAAGATCGACCACAGCTCCTTGGCCGTGACCTCGCCGCCCTGCTCGTCGGCGCGGCGCTGGACGACCTGGCTGAACTCCATCTGGAGCCGGCGCGGCAGGTCGAGCCCGTGCTCGGCCTTGAGGAGGTAGGCCGAGCCGCCCTTGCCCGACTGGCTGTTGACGCGGACGACCGCCTCGTAGGACCGGCCGATGTCGTGCGGGTCGATCGGGAGGTAGGGCACGCCCCAGTCGAGCTCGTCGACGGTCTTGCCGGCGGCGCGGCCGCGGCGCTCCATGTCCTCGAAGCCCTTCTTGATGGCGTCCTGGTGGGAGCCGGAGAAGGCCGTGTAGACGAGGTCGCCGCCCCACGGGTGCCGTTCGTGGACGGGCAGTTGGTTGCAGTACTCGACGGTGCGCCGGATCTCGGCCATGTCGGAGAAGTCGACCTGCGGGTCGATGCCTTGGCTGTAGAGGTTCATGCCGAGCGTGACGAGGCAGACGTTGCCGGTGCGCTCGCCGTTGCCGAAGAGGCAGCCCTCGATGCGGTCGGCGCCGGCGAGGTAGCCGAGCTCGGCCGCCGCGACGCCCTCGCCGCGGTCGTTGTGCGGGTGCAGGCTGACGACGAGCGACTCGCGCCGGTCGAGGTGACGAATCATCCACTCGATCGAGTCGGCGTAGACGTTGGGCGTCGCCATCTCGACCGTCGCCGGCAGGTTGACGATCATCTTGTGGTCCGGCGTCGGGTCGATGACGGCGATGACCTCGTTGCACACGCGGACGGCGAACTCGAGCTCGGTGCCGGTGTAGGACTCGGGCGAGTACTCGTAGTAGACCGTCGTCTCGGGAATCGTCTCCTCGAGCTTCTTGCACAGCCGCGCGCCCTGCAGCGCGATGTCGATGATGCCCTCCTCGGGCAGGTCGAAGACGACCCGCCGCTGGAGCACCGACGTCGAGTTGTAGAAGTGGACGATCGCCTGCTTGCTGCCGCGGATCGCGTCGAAGGTGCGCTCGACGAGGTGGTCGCGGCACTGGGTGAGCACCTGGATCGTGACGTCGTCGGGGATGTGCCCGCCGTCGATGAGCTCGCGGCAGAAGTCGAAGTCGGTCTGGCTCGCGCTCGGGAAGCCGACCTCGATCTCCTTGTAGCCCATCTTGACGAGCAGTTTGAACATCCGCATCTTGCGCTCGGCGTCCATCGGGTCGATGAGCGCCTGGTTGCCGTCACGCAGGTCGACCGCGCACCAGCGAGGCGCCTTCGTCATCACCTGGTCGGGCCACGTGCGGTCGGGCAGGTGGACGGCGATCTGCTCCTGGAACGGGACGTACTTCGTCGCCGGCATCCCCGAGGTCTGCTGCGGGTGGATCATCTTCTCTGCTTCCTACTCGTCGAAGTGCTCAGCCGGGGCACAGCGAGCTCCGCGACGAGGAGGGCCGATGTCTAGGCCTCGCCGCGGCAGAGAAGGAGGAGTCGCGTGGAACGCACGAGACCAGAGTATGCCGTCCGCCCACCGCCGCGACCTGTCCGGTCCGCACTCTGGTCACCGCACGCCTCTTGCGTCCGCAGCCGTGGGGGCCAGGGCGTCACCGTGCCGGACGCACGCAGTCGTGCGGCGGAGTCAGCCGCGGCAGCGGACCGAGAGGCAGGTGACGCAGCCCTCGAGCTTCTCGAACTCGCTGATGTCGACGGTGACGACGTCGAGCCCACGGCCGCGCAGGAGGTCGGCCGTCCGCGGCGCGCTGGCGGCCATGAGGACCGTCGACTCGTCGAGCAGCACGACGTGCGCACCACCCTCCTCCGGCATCCCCTCGTAGGTCGGGAACGCTCCGGGCCAGTCGACGACCGGGTCCCAGCCGATGACGGTGCCGTCTGGAAGCGCGGTCACCGCGGACTTGAGGTGCAGCGCACGTTCGACGGTGACCGCCTGGGTCCGCATGCCGACGGTGGCGAAGTGCCCCGCGAGCTGCTGGATCCCCGCACCGTTCGTGCGGCCGCCGAGCCCCACGTATGCCGTGTCGCCGACCTTGAGGACGTCTCCACCGTCGAGCGTTCCGGGGTCGGTGATCCGCTCGACTCGGTAGCCGAGGTCGCGGACGACGCCCTCGACCGCGGCCACCTCTGGTTTGCGCTCTGCCGCACCGGGATTCGTGAGCACGGCCAGGTCGCCGGCGACGACGACGGCGTCCTCGATGAACACGGCGTCGGGGCAGTCGTCGGCGGCGGGGACCTCGACGGTCTCCCAGCCCGCGGAACGCAAGCACCCGGCATACGCCTCCCACTGCTCCCGCGCGAGGTCGAGGTCGATGACCGACTTCTCGAGGTGGGTGACGAGCCCGTCGGCGAGGCGCGGACCGGGACGGCGGACGAGGGCGGTACGACGGGTCACGGGGCGACCCTACGTGCGCTCAGACGGACTGCGGCGCCGGGTCCGGGAACCGGTCGTCGAACTCCTCGATGGTGCGTGTGCCCGGAATCGGTGACCCGAGGAGCCAGAGGACCGACAGGGTCCCGCCGACAGCGGCGAGGCCATCGTCGGACCGATGCCGACCCACTCGCCGAGCAGGCCGACTGCCGCACCACCGCCACCCCCGTAAATCCCATGACAGCCACCCGCGGCCTCGGGCACGCTCACCCTATGGACCTCAAGCCCCTGCCCGACGGGCTCGTCGCGCGTCCCCACGTCCTCGACGACGCGCAGGCGGTGTGCGACCTCGTCGCCGCGACCGAGGTCGTCGACGCCGGCGCGGCGGCCATCGAGGTCGAGGACATCCAGGGCGACTGGGCGCGCAGCAGCTTCGACCTCGCCACCGAGAGCATCGGCCTCTGGGACGGCGACCGGCTCGTCGCCGCCGCCGAGGTGTTCAAGGGCCGCCGGGCGGACGGCGGCGTGCACCCCGAGCACCGCGGCCGCGGGCTGGGCACGTGGCTCGCCGACTGGGTCGAGGACTGTGCGCGGTCGAGCGGCTCGACGCTCGTCGGGCAGACGGTCCCCTCCCCGAGCAACGCCGAGGACTTCTTCCGCGCCCGTGGCTACCGCGAGGGCTGGACGTCGTGGGTGCTCCAGCTGCCGTCGGGCACCGCGATCGAGCCCCAGTCCTTGCCGACGGGCTACTCGCTGCGCGAGTTCGCGGGCGGCGAGGACGGCAGGATCGCCTTCCGGCTCATCGACGACGCCTTCAGCGAGTGGCCGGGCCGCGACCCCGCGACCTACGACGACTGGGCGCCGCGCGGGCCGCTGCGGCCGGGCTTCCAGCCGTGGCAGATCCGCTTCGTCACGGACCCGGACGGCACCGACGTCGGCGTCTGCTACACGATCCACGCCGGCGACACCGGCTACGTCGACGCGATCGCGGTCCGCCGCGACCAGCGCGGGCTCGGCCTCGCCCGCGCGCTGCTCGCGGACGCGTTCTCCCGCGCGCGACAGCACGGAGCCACCGTCAGCGAGCTCTCCACCGACTCACGCACCGGCGCCCTCGGGCTCTACGAGCACGTCGGCATGCACGTCACGCAGACGTGGCGGCACTGGATGACCGACCTCTGACCCGCTGCCGTTCAGCCCGGCGTCGGGATGCCGAAGGCCGTCCCGTGATCCGCGAACTCGCGCACCGTCTCGGTCGCGACGCCCGAGATCGACAGGGTCGCGGTGTGCCGCACCGGCGTCCAGTCCTCACGGACCCACAGCGTGGCGGCGGAGGTCGTCGCCCCCGACAGGTCGAACCGCGCCGTGCAGTCGAGCCGAACGAGTCCCTGCTGCTCCTGGCCGTCGCGCAGGGCGACGGCCTCGCGCTCGGCACCGACCCGCCACGACGGGCACTCCCCCACGCCCTGCGCCATCCCCTGCGGCGAGAAGGCCACCGTCGCGAACTCCCCCGTCGCCGCGGCGAGCGCCGCCTCCTCCTCCTCGGAGTTGAGCACGCCCGCCACCCAGCGCCCGTCGACGAGCGAGAACGCCGAGCCGTCGGCGACGACGACCACGCGACCGTCCGAGGCCGTCGTCCGCAGCCGGGACGGCGATGCGAGCTGGACCTCGGCCTCCATCTCCGGCGGTCCGCTCGTCCAGGCGCGCACCGACCCGTGGGCCGTGAGGGCGTCCCGCCAGCACGGGGCGACGGCCGGACCCGGCAACGTCGCACCGGCGTCAGCCGACAGCGCCGCGCACGAGTCCGGCACGGCGTCTGCCGTCCGCCCACCTCCCGCGTCCCCCGCACCCGCCGTCGAGGTGCCCGACGACGACGTGCCGGACGGACCGGAGGAGCCGGAGGTGCAGGCCGACAAGGCGGCGAGCAGCGGCAGCAGCACGGCGGCGCGACGCATCCGCGCAGCGCCCGCCCGACGGTCGTGCATCGGCGCGGTCACCGGCGTCGGAGGAGCTCCTCGGCGACCTGCACGGCGTTGAGAGCCGCGCCCTTGCGCAGGTTGTCACCGACGACGAAGAGCACGAGCCCCTTGCCCTCAGGAGCCGCCTGGTCGACGCGGACGCGTCCGACGAAGACCTCGTCGCGACCAGCGGCGTCGAGCGGGTTGGGCACGTCGGTGACGACGACGCCGGGCGCCTTGCCGAGCAGCTCGAGGGCACGCTCGGGCGAGAGGTCGTCGGCGAACTCGGCGTGGATCGCGAGCGAGTGGCCGGTGAAGACGGGCACGCGCACGCACGTCCCGCTGACCCGCAGGTCGGGGGCGTGGAGGATCTTGCGGGACTCGTTGCGGAGCTTCTGCTCCTCGTCCGTCTCGAGTGACCCGTCGTCGACGATCGAGCCGGCGAGCGGGACGACGTTGAAGGCGACCGGGACGGCATACACGGTGGGGTCCGGGACGGCGACGGCCCGGCCGTCGAGCGCGAGGTCGGCGGGCGACCCCGCGGCATACGCACCACGCAGCTGGCCGTCGAGCTCCTGGACGCCCTTGCCACCGGAGCCGGAGACGGCTTGGTATGAGGAGACGTGGAGCCGGACGAGACCGGCGACGTCGTGCAGCGGCTTGAGGACCGGCATCGCGGCCATCGTCGTGCAGTTGGGGTTGGCGACGATGCCCTTGGGGATCGAGTCGAGGTCGTCGGGGTTCACCTCGGCGACGACGAGCGGGACCTCGGGGTCCTTGCGCCAGGCCGAGGAGTTGTCGACGACGGTCGCGCCTGCGGCGGCGACGCGCGGCGCCCACTCCTTCGACGTCGACCCGCCGTTGGAGAACAGCGCGATGTCGAGCCCGGCGAAGTCCGCGGTCGCGGTGTCCTCGACGGTGACCTCCGTGCCCTTCCACCGCAGCGTCGTTCCGGCCGACCGGGCGGACGCGAAGTAGCGCATCTGCTCGACCGGGAAGTCGCGCTCCTCGAGGAGGGCACGCATGACATTGCCGACCTGACCGGTCGCACCGAAGACACCGACTCGCATGGCTCCGAGTCTAGGAGCCATGCGAGTCGGGTGCGTCAGGCGCTCAGGTCGTGGGCGTCGGCCGCGCGACGACGTCGTCGACGCCGGCCTCGTCGGCCCTCTCGGACGCGCCGTTCGGACCGTTGGAGCCGTTCGAGGAGCCGGGCAGGGTGACGAGCTCACCCACGCCCTCACCGGGCGCGGCCTCCTCGAACGTGAGGGTGAAGTCGTCACCGTGCTCGGTCACACCGGCGACGACCGCCTGCTCGACGGCCGCGACGGCATACGCACGACGGACGACGAGCGGGTCGCTCGACAGGTCCTTCACGAGCGCGACCGCGAGTCCCACCATGACGAGGAGGAAGGGCAGGGCGGCGACGATCGTGATGTTCTGCAGGCCGGAGAGCGCGTCGGCGCCTCCGACGAGGAGCATCACCGCGGCGACGGCACCGGTCGCGGCGCCCCAGAAGATCACCGTCGGGCGGCTCGGCACGAGGGTGCCGCGCTCGGAGAGCGTGCCCATGACGATCGACGCGGCGTCGGCGCCGGAGACGAAGAAGATCGCGACGAGGACCATGACGAGGATCGAGGTGACCGTCGACAGCGGCATCGTCTCGAGCATCCCGAAGAGCGTCGCCTCGGGCGTCTCGGCGCCGGCGAGGTCGGTGCCGCCACGCTGGGTGGCGATGCCCGCGCCGCCGAAGATGGCGAACCACACGAGCGAGACGAGGCTCGGCACGAGGAGGACGCCGGTGACGAACTGGCGGATCGTGCGGCCACGCGAGATGCGGGCGATGAACATGCCGACGAACGGGGTCCACGAGACCCACCAGGCCCAGTAGAAGATCGTCCAGCCCGACAGCCACGTCTGCATGGCGTCGCCACCGGCCGCGTCGGTGCGCGCGGACATCATCGCGAGGTCCTGGAAGTAGCTGCCGACGGCCGTCGGGACGAGGTTGAGGATGAAGACCGTCGGGCCGATGACGAAGACGAAGACCGCGAGGACGAGCGCGAGCACCATGTTGGTGTTCGACAGCCACTGGATGCCCTTGGAGACACCGGAGACCGCCGACAGGATGAAGCACAGCGTGAGCACGGTGATGATCGCGACGAGGATGCCGTTGCCGGTGCGGTCGAGCCCGGCGACGATCTCGAGGCCGGAGCCGATCTGGAGCGCGCCGAGGCCGAGCGAGGCGGCCGAGCCGAACAGCGTGGCGAAGATCGCGAGCATGTCGATGACGCGACCGGCGGGGCCGGCGGCGCGGCGCTCACCGAGCAGCGGCGTGAAGGCCGAGCTGATGAGCAGCGAGCGTCCACGACGGAAGACGCCGTAGGCGACGGCGAGGCCGACGACCGCGTAGATCGCCCACGGGTGCAGCGTCCAGTGGAACAGCGTCGTCGCCATCGCGGTCTGGACCGCCTGCGGGTTGCCCTCAGCACCGGTGCCCGGCGGTGGGGTGACGAAGTGCGCGACGGGCTCTGAGACGCCGTAGAACATGAGGCCGATGCCCATGCCGGCGGAGAACATCATCGCGATCCACGAGACCGTGCGGAACTCGGGCTGCTCGTCGTCGCGTCCCAGCGGGATGCGGCCGAACTTGCCGGCGGCCAGCCAGATGACGAAGACGACGAAGCCGGAGGCGACGAGCGAGAAGAGCCACCCCATGTTGTGGACGACCCAGCCGAGCCCGGCGCTCGACGCGGAGCCGAGGGTCTCGGTGCTGACGAACCCCCAGACGACGAAGCCGATGGCGATGAGGGCGGTGACGCCGAAGACGACGGTGTCGAGCTTCTGCGGTTCCTCCGCGGCGTGCTCCTCGACGTCGTGGTCGAGGGCGGGGTGGGGCGGCTCGTCGTGCAGCGGTCCGTCGAGGATGTCGCGCTCTCCCGCGGCGTCCCCCGGCGCGGTCGGGCCTGTCTTCATGAGTTTCGTGGTCACGGGTGATTCGGCGCGGACGCCGCTCCTTCGTTCGTTCTCGTCAGTTACGTGTGCGGCGTGTATGCCGTGTGGTTCAGGTCAGCGTGCAACCTGTCCACCATGCCGAAGGTGACCCTGCGGTCGCAAACTGGACGTGACGGCGAGAACGTGCCTATGGAGCCCGGGGAGGCTCAGAAACCCAGTCGCTGCAGCTGCTTCGGGTCGCGCTGCCAGTCCTTGGCGATCTTGACGTGGAGGTCGAGGTGGATGCGCTGGCCGAGCAGCTTCTCGATGCCCTGTCGGGCCGTGGCTCCGACGTCGCGCAGCCGTGAGCCGCCGCGCCCGATGATGATCGCCTTCTGCGACGACCGCTCGACGAAGACGTTGACCCGCACGTCCATGAGGGGCTTGCCCTCGGGCCGGTCGGCGCGCGGGACCATCTCCTCGACGACGACCGCGATGGAGTGCGGCAGCTCGTCGCGCACACCCTCGAGCGCGGCCTCGCGCACGAGCTCGGCGATCATGACCACCTCGGGCTCGTCGGTGAGGACGTCGTCGGGATAGAGCGGACCGGGCGACGGCGGCAGGTAGCTCGCGAGGACGCTCGACACAGTGTCGACCTGGTCGCCGCGGCTCGCCGAGCACGGCACGATCTCGGCCCAGTCGCCGAGCTGGTCGATGGCGATGAGGTGCTCGGCGAGGCGCTTGCGGTCGACCTTGTCGGACTTCGTCGCGATCGCGACGACGGGCGTGCGCTTGGCCTGGCGGAGCTCGGCGAGCTCGCGGGCGATGAACTGGTCACCCGGACCGATGCGCTGGTCCGACGGCAGGCAGAACCCGACGACGTCCACGTCGAGCAGGGTCTCGCGGACGAGGTCGTTGAGCCGCTCACCCAGCAGGGTTCGGGGCTTGTGCAGGCCGGGCGTGTCGACGAGGACGAGCTGGCTCGTGGGCGCCGTGACGATGCCGCGGATCGTGTGCCGGGTCGTCTGCGGCTTGCTCGACGTGATGGCGACCTTCTCGCCGACGAGCGCGTTCGTCAGGGTCGACTTGCCCGCGTTGGGGCGGCCGACGAGACAGGCGAACCCCGCGGCATACGGTCGTTCCTCCCCCGCGGAGGGTGAGCCGCTCGGCGCGTCGGGGAGCGTGCCGGAGGGCGCGCCCGTGGGCGCGGCGTCGGGTGCAGCCTCGGCTGCGGCGTCGTCACTCATGGGCACTCCCGGTCTCGGCTGGCTCCATCATGTCGTGCTGCACGGGGGCCACGCGCTCGACGATGACCGTCGCGATGCGGTGGCGTCGTCCGGCCATGCGCTCGGCCGTGAGCCGGAGCCCGGCGACCTCGCAGGTCGAGCCGAGGATGGGGACCCGGCCGATCGTCTTGCCGATGAGGCCGCCGACGGTGTCGACCTCGTCCTCGTCGATCGTGACGCCGAGCTCCTCCTCGAGGTCGTCGATGTCCATCGTGGCGTCGACCCGCCAGCGTCCGTCGCCGAGGTCCTCGAGGTCAGGCGTCTCGCGGTCGTACTCGTCGGCGATCTCACCGACGATCTCCTCGATGATGTCCTCGATCGTCACGAGCCCGGCGGTGCCACCCCACTCGTCGACGACGAGCGCGAAGTGCGTCTGGTCGCGCTGCATCTCGCGCAGCAGGGCGTCGACGGGCTTGGACTCGGGGATGAAGGGCATCGGCCGCATGAGGTCGACGACCGGGGTCGCGGCGCTCGCCGGGTCGGCGGTGACGCGACGCACGACGTCCTTGAAGTAGAGCAGGCCGAGCACGTCGTCGGAGTCCTCGCCCGTGACCGGGATGCGCGAGTAGCCGCTGCGGAGGAAGAGGTTCATCGCCTGCTTCGCGACGCGGTCGCCGCCGATGGTCACCATGTCGGTGCGCGGCACCATGACCTCGCGGGCGAGGGTGTCGCCGAGCTCGAAGACCGAGTGGATCATCTGGCGTTCCTCGGCCTCGATGAGCGAGGACTCCCCCGCGAGGTCGACGAGGTCGCGCAGCTCGGACTCGCTGTCGAAGGGACCGTCCCGGTAGCCCCTGCCCGGCGTCATCGCGTTGGCGAGGAGGACGAGCAGGCGCGCGAGGGGACCGAGGACCCGGCGCAGCCAGATGGCGACCGGTGCGGCGACGAGCGAGACCCGGGACGCGTGCTGGCCGCCCAGCGTGCGCGGCGAGACCCCGACGAGGGCGAACGAGACGACGGCGAGCACGGCGATCGCGATGAGCAGCGGCTTCCACGTGCCGTCGACGACGCGGTAGACCGCGGTCGTCACGAGGACGGCGGTCGTCATCTCGGCGATGACCCGGACGAAGGAGAGGACGGAGAGGTAGGCCGCGCTGTCGCCGACGACCTTGGCGAGGGCCTGCGAACCGGCGCGGCCCTCGTCGAGCAGCTCTTGGGCGCGCACGCGGGACATGCGGTGCAGGGCGGCCTCGGCGGCCGAGAGGACGAAGGAGAGGACGACACCGACGACGGTGAGGACGACGAGCCGCGTCACGACGGCCGCCCTGGGGTTCCCGGCACCACGCGGGCGCCGGGACCGGCTGGGTCAGGCACCGGGACGGCCCCTCGTCGCGAGGAAGGTGAGGAGCAGCTGGCGCTGGAGCTCGAACATCTCCTTCTCCTCCTCGGGCTCGGCGTGGTCGTAGCCGAGCAGGTGCAGGATGCCGTGCGTGGTGAGGAGCAGGAGCTCCTCCTCGGTCGCGTGCCCCGCCGTGGCCGCCTGCTTCTCGGCGACGCTCGGGCACAGCACGATGTCGCCGAGGACGCCCTCCTCGGGCTCCTCGCCGTCGTGGCCGGGCCGCAGCTCGTCCATCGGGAAGCTCATGACGTCGGTCGGACCGGGCAGGTCCATCCACTGCACGTGGAGGGTCTCCATGGCGGCCTCGTCGACGAGGCGCAGGCAGAGGTCGGCCTGCGGGTGGACCTTCATCTCGCCCATGACGTAGCGGGCGCAGGCGACGAGCTCGAGCTCGTCGAGCTCGAACTCGGTCTCGTTGAGGACGTCGATGCTCACGCGTCCCCCTCCACGGCCTCGGGAGAGACGTCGCCGGCGTCGTGCGCAGCCTTGCGGGGACGGCGCGTCACGCGCTTCGGAGAGGCGGTGCTGCGCGGCTGATGCCGGGCGTCCCACCGGCCGTAGGCGTCGACGATCTCGCCGACGAGGCGGTGGCGGACGACGTCCTGCGCGCTCAGCTCGGCGAAGTGGACGTCGTCGAGGCTCTGGAGGATCTCGCGCACGACGCGCAGCCCGCTCTGGGTGCCGCCGGGCAGGTCGACCTGGGTGACGTCGCCGGTGACGACCATCTTGGAGCCGAACCCGAGCCGGGTGAGGAACATCTTCATCTGCTCGGGAGTGGTGTTCTGCGCCTCGTCGAGGATGACGAAGGAGTCGTTGATCGAGCGGCCGCGCATGAAGGCCAGCGGGGCGACCTCGATCGTCCCCGCCGCCATGAGCCGCGGGATCGAGTCCGGGTCGACCATGTCGTGCAGCGCGTCGTAGAGCGGGCGCAGGTAGGGGTCGATCTTGTCGTTGAGCGTGCCCGGCAGGAAGCCCAGCCGCTCCCCCGCCTCGACGGCCGGGCGGGTGAGGATGATCCGGTTGACCTGCTTGGCCTGCAGCGCGGCGACGGCCTTGGCCATGGCGAGGTAGGTCTTGCCCGTGCCGGCCGGTCCGATGCCGAAGGTGATCGTGTGCTCGTCGATCGCGTCGACGTAGCGCTTCTGCCCCAACGTCTTCGGCCGGATCGTGCGGCCGCGCGAGGACACGATGTTCATCGTGAGGACGTCGGCGGGGCGCTCGCTCGTCTGGGCCCGGAGCATGGCGATCGAGCGCTCGACGGCGTCGCGGTTGAGCGGCTGGCCGCCGTCGATGACGGCGAGCAGCTCGTCGATGACGCGCTCGACGAGCGCGACCTCGGCGCTCGGGCCGGAGATGTGGAACTCGTTGCCGCGCACGTGGATCGCGGTGAGCGGGACGTTGCGCTCGATGGTGCGCAGGAGCTCGTCGCGTGGCCCGAGCAGGGCCACCATCGACACGTCCCCCGGGATCGTGACGGTGTGGACCGGCGTGTGCTTCGGCGAGCTGTCGGAGGTGGGCGTATGCGGTGCGTCTGTCATGTCGTCGACAAGTCTACGGTTCGGCTCAGCCGGGAGGCCATTTCATTGACCGTCCACCGAGCAGGTGGAGGTGGGCGTGGAAGACGCTCTGCCCCGCGCCCTCCCCCGTGTTGAAGACGAGCCGGTAGTCGCCGCCCAGGTCCTCCTGCTCCGCCACGGTGCGTGCGAGGAGCACGACGTCCCCGAGCTCGTCGGCCGACACCTCCGCCAGCTCGCCGGCGTTGGCGACGTGCCGGCGGGGCACGACGAGGACGTGAGTGGGTGCCTGCGGGTTGACGTCACGGAACGCCAGGCTGTACTCGCTCTCACCGGCCACGTCGGCCGGCACCCTCCCGGCGACGATCGAGCAGAAGAGGCAGTCCGGGTCCGTGGTCGCGGCGCTCATGCTCCGACAGTAAACCGAACGGCCTCCTCGGGCGTCCTCCGGACGTGACAATGGCACTCGTGGGGTCCCGACGTGACGCAGCAGCGCGCGCAGCCGCCGATGACGGCGTGTCGAGCCTGTATGCCGTGCACTGGGCTCCCATGGTCCGGCTCGCCTGGCTCTTCGTCCACGACGACCTCCTCGCCGAGGAGATCGCGCAGGACGCGTTCGTCTCGCTCCACCGGAAGTGGCACGACGTCGAGGAGGGTCGCGGGCCGGCATACCTCAGACAGTGCGTCGTCAACGGGGCGCGCTCCGCGCTGCGGCACTCCAAGGTCGAGCAGCGCTACCTCGACTCGCTCAGGGACCGGCGGGTCCACCCCACGCTGGTGAGCGCAGAGGACGCGGCGATCTCGGCGGCCGGGTCCGCCGACCTCTTCCGGCGGCTGCAGCGCCTGCCGGCGCGACAACGAGAGGTCCTCGTGCTTCGCTACTACCTCGACCTCAGCGAGGCGCAGATCGCCGACGCGCTCGGCATCGCCCCCGGGTCGGTCAAGGCCCACGCCCATCGCGGCCTCGCCGCCCTGCGCACCGAGATGGAGGCACGGCCATGACGACGCACCAGGACGAGTCGCGGACCGAGCGCGAGCTGCGTGCGGCGCTCGACGACCGGGCCCGCGAGGTCCGCCCGTCGTCGCGGCTCGACGCCATCCTCGTCGAGGCCTCGGGTCCCGAGCACAGGTCCGCGGGCCGGCGCTGGTGGGCGGCGGCCGCGGTC